>CAZMUA010000004.1:11016-159852 GCA_964569695.1 uncultured Woeseiaceae bacterium | reverse complement strand
GTGTTGATCTCGCTGCCATAGGGTCCAATGTCAGAGAACCCCATGTCGTCTGCCATGATGATCACAATGTTCGGACGTTCCGACGATTCTACTTCCTGAACCTTAGTGATATCAGTACATGCACTGGTTAAGAGGGTGATGACCAGCAGTAGTGGAAAAGTAATCGAGGTCAGGTGTCGAGGACTCATAACGACTGCGCAGCCTTCCTATCCTGTGAAGTATAAATACGCTATGACTATCGCTAATAACACAGCTCCTGACGCCACAACATCGCCGGTGCTCCAACTGCTACGTGATTTACGACGATGTTCGTCGGTAAGCGTCCCATAGGTTAAACCGCTGATGGCTGCGTAATCCGGTTCATCTGTCAGATAGCTTGTGATGACCATTGCCGCCACACAAACGATCAGGATCAGGATGCTGTAGTACTGGAAGAACATGTTGTTAATAATCCAAAGAAAGGAACCTTGAACGTAACCGTTTTCAAAACCTGGCAATCCAAGTTTGACGGGTGTGTCTACTGCTAGACGGAATAGTCCGAGTAAGAACCCGATGACGAGCGAGGCCAGACAACCAGAGCCGTTTAGGCGTTTGAAGAAGACTCCCAGAAAGAAGACAACGAAAATCGGTGGTGCTAGATAGGCTTGCACACCCTGCAGGTAGTCATACAACCCCCGCCCCCCCTGTATAACTGGAATCCACAGCAATCCAACAATAACCATTACGGTCGTGGCGAGTCGCCCAATCCAAACCAATTGATGGTCGGACACACTTGGGTGAAATTTGCGATAGAAATCCATCGTGAAGAGGGTCGCAGATGCGTTGAAGACTCCAGCCAGTGAACTCATCAATGCTGCAAGGAGTCCCGCTACCACGATGCCGCGGACTCCAGCTGGCAGGACTGTTGCCACCAATAACGGAAAGGCCTTCTGGGCTTCTTCGCGAATAATCTCGCCGTTCCCGTCCAGTAAAACCTGCTGCATTTCTGGTAAGCGTCCGCTAGTAGCGAGAGCGAAGGCGATCATTCCAGGAATAATGAAGATGAAAACTGGAAGGAGCTTGAGGCATGCGGCAAAGATTGTTCCTCTTCGGGCTTCTTGTTCATTTGGTGCCCCAAGCGTTCGTTGGACGATGTATTGATCGGTACACCAGTACCATAATCCTGCTACCGGGGCACAAAACAGCATGCTCAACCAAGGGTAGTTGTCATTGAAATACCAAGCTTGACGAACGACACGACCCGTGACGTCGACGTCCTTGACCGGCATCCAGGTGCCGATGACCCCTTCAGGAACTAGGGGTTTCCAGAGGTTGAACATTTCCGAGCCAGCGATCTCTCGAAGAACAGTCCAGCCGCCGAGGGCATTGAGTCCGAATACAGTGACTAGGATAGACCCAACGATAAGCACGACTGATTGGACAGCTTCCGTGTAGGCTACCGCGCGCAGGCCGCCGAGTACTGTATAAAGACCAGTGAGTGCTATCACCAGAATCGAACCGATCCAAAAGCTATCGAGGGGACCGAGCCGCATTTCTGGTAAAAGAACTGAGAAGACGATACCGCCGGCAAAAATGCCCACGGCGATTTTCGTGAGCACATACGCCACAAGGGAAATTAGCGATAGGACCCAGCGATTGATTGGACTAAAACGTTTTTCGAGAAACTCTGGCATCGTGAAGATGCGTGAGCGCATGTAGAACGGTGCAAGAACCCAGCCCAGCACGAGCAGACACCAAGCATGTAGTTCATAATGCGCCATGGCGACTCCGTCGGTGGCGCCAGAACCAGCCAGTCCAACCAGATGTTCGGAACCGATGTTCGAAGCGAAAATTGACGCCCCAACGATCCACCAGCTCAAGTTACGTCCGGCGAGGAAGTAGTCGTCTGCGGTATCTTGGTTCTTGCGAATTAACCACCAGACCAAGATAAACAGGCCAGCGAAGTAGCAAGTGACGATGAGCCAATCCAACCAGTGCATTGAAATCCTTAGCGCCTATTTAGGTCATTCTTAAAAGCTCGCACCGACGTGTCATTGTCGATCACCAAGAGTTGAAGGTCTGCCATTTCAGCAAAATTTTCTAGGTGTTCGGAATGCAAAGCCTGGCTGAAACTTGTATGGTGAGGACCACCGGCAAGAATCCAAGCGGTGGTCGCAGTTTTTAGATCTGGTCGTGGTTTCCACAAGGCGCGAGCCACTGGCAGTTTTGGAAGCATTTCTGGTGGTGAAACGATATCCACCTCATTGACGAGCATCCCAAATTTATCGCCCAAATCTTGGATACCGACGTTGACAGCCTCTCCGGGAGCTGCTTCGAAGATAAGTCGTACCGGGTCCTCACGGTCTCCGATCGAAAGCGGGTGAATCTCTACCGAGGGGGTGTTGGCAGCGATCGAGGGACAAATTTCAAGCATATGTGCCCCAAGGACCATCGGATTGCTGGGGTCCAGATGATAGGTATAATCCTCCATAAAAGAAGTGCCACCCTTTAAACCCGCTGCCATCACTTTCATGGCGCGTACGAGAGCTGCAGTTTTCCAGTCACCTTCAGCGGCGAATCCATAACCATCGTTCATTAACCGCTGGACCGCGATACCAGGGAGCTGCCTTAACCCGTGTAAGTTCTCAAACGTATCAGTAAAAGCTTTGAAATTTCCCTCTTCGAGAAATGAACGGAGCCCCAATTCGATGCGGGCAGCATCTCGAAGCGATTCTCTCCGTTCACCACTGGGACTGAGTGCAACCGTTACTGAATAACAATCATCATATTCCTGTACTAGTCGATCGGTTGCTGCGTCCGTGATGCCATCAACTGCTGCCACTAAATCACCCAGCCCAAATCCGTTGACCGTATACCCGAATTGGATTTGCGCTTCAACTTTGTCACCTTCGGTAACGGCAACATCCCGCATGTTGTCTCCGAACCTCGCAACGTGAGCTCCTTGGGCGTCGTGCCAACCGACAGCAGCACGTGTCCATGCAGCGAGGGCGGTTACAGTCGCTGCATCCTGCCAATGTCCGACAATCACTTTGCGACGAAGGCCTATGCGAGTGCAGATATGTCCGAATTCACGCCCTCCATGCGCGGACTGGTTCATATTCATAAAATCCATGTCGATTGTTGACCATGGAATATCTCGGTTGAACTGGGTATGTAAATGCGCAAGCGGTTTCTGGAGTACGCGAAGACCACTGATCCACATCTTCGCGGGTGAGAACGTATGCATCCAAGTAATGATGCCAACACAGTTGTCGTCACGACTGGCTTCTTGGCAAACACCATGAATCGCGTCCGATGTTGCGACCACAGGTTTATGGACAATGCGCACAGGAATCTCACTGGATGAGTTGAGTTCTTGAGCAATTTGCTGAGCATGTTCGTCAACCTTCCGGAGCACCTCCTTGCCGTACAAGTGCTGGCTACCGGTGATAAACCATGCTTCGTAGGAGTCTAGGTCTCTCATGATTGGGTGCTGGCAGATTAAGTGGGGCTAGCGTTGTCCATAGTACGCCGTCTTGCCATGTTTTCGTTGGTAATGTTTCTCGAGAATGTATTTTTCTAGGTCAATTACTGAACCACCGCTGATGGCATAAGTGCCTAAAGCCATCTCGGCTAATGCGTCGAGTGCCTGTGCGTTTTCAACCGATTGACGAACGGTACGGCCCCATGTGAACGGCGCGTGGCCGGCCACGAGAACACCGGGCATCTCCAAAGGATCTAATTCTTTGAACCGTTCTCGGATAACGTGACCAGTGTTGGACTCATAGTCATGGCGCACCTCTGCCTCGCTGAGTTGACGGGTTACTGGTATTGGTCCCTGAAAGTGATCGGCATGGGTTGTTCCCAGACAGGGAATCTCTTGTCGAGCTTGCGCGAACATGGTGGCGTGTCGACTATGTGTATGGGTTATTCCTCCGATACTGTCAAAGGTTTGATAGAGAGTAATGTGAGTCGGTGTATCAGATGATGGCCGGAGCGTTCCTTCCACGACTTCGCCATCTAGGCTAACGACGACCATGTGTTCTGGTTGGAGTGTGTCGTATGGAACCCCACTCGGTTTAATTACGACATTTTTTCGTTCTGGGCAGATGCCGCTGACATTACCCCAGGTTAACGTTACGAGACCGAGCGATACGAGATCGCGGTTGGCCTGACAGACCTCAATCTTCAGTTCGTCGAGCATAAGATATCGTCACCTTAATATTATCGGCATACCCATTAATGTCGTACACGACTTCTAATTTTGATCAGCTCTTTCATGATGCCGTCAAGGGGCATGGCTTGTCCCGTTACACCAAAGGTTTCGTGCAGGGATCTGTAGAGTTGGTATAGTTCCGCGTAGATTTTCACTGCACTTCGGCGTGGCCGATAGGTTGTCTGCTTAACTCCCGTCATGTGACGCTGGGCACTTTTAACAGTTCGATGAGCTCCCCCCACGACCGAGCCGAAAATAGCGGCACCTAACGCACAAGTTTGTGCAGAGCGACTAATTTTCATTGGACGATTGCAGACATCAGCATATACCTGCATGATGAACGGATTTTTTTCAGCAATGCCACCACAATTGATCACCTCACGCACACGGACACCATATTCTTCGACGCGATTAATAATCGTGAGTGCTCCGAATGCGGTCGCTTCGACGAGTGCCCGATAGACTTCCGGTGCGGTTGTCTGCAACGTCTGTCCGAGTAGTAACCCACTGAGTAGTGGGTCAACGAGGATAGTGCGATTACCGTTGTTCCAATCAAGCGCGAGAAGCCCACTTTCACCAGGCTTCAGTCGTGTAGCGGCCCGGGTTAGGTTTATATGTGCATCACCCCTTACTGTGTATTTGTTGGGCGCGAGTGAGTTGGTAAACCAGTTAAAAATATCCCCAACCGCCGATTGTCCCGCTTCGAGGCCGTATGTTCCAGGAACAATCGAGTTTGGCACGATGCCGCACAGGCCTGGGATGTCGGGCAGCGCCTTATTCATCGGGGCGACCATCATGTCGCAGGTGCTGGTGCCAATAATCTTTACGAGCACACCCGGAGTGATGCCTGCGCCGACCGCACCCATATGGGCATCGAAGGCTCCGACAGCCACCGGAATCCCTTTTGGTAAACCGACTTGGTTGGCCAAGCTCGCACTTAAGTCACCCGCCTTATGATCCGACGGTACCGCTCGTTGCGCGTATCGTCGTCGAAGTGGTACCAGTGCAGGATCCAAGGATTTTAAAAAGGACTCACTAGGTAGTCCTCCCCAGCTTTCGCTGTACATTGCCTTATGACCTGCCGCGCAGATGCCCCGACTTAGTGTTAAGGGATTTGTATGTCCCGTAATGAAAGCTGGAACAAAATCTGCCAGTTCGACCCAGGCATAAGCTGCGTTAAAAATTTTTGGTGAGGTCCGTTTGCAATGAAGAATTTTCGACCAGTACCATTCACTTGAATAAGTTCCTCCACATTTGGTCAAGTACTGGTCTGGATGACCTGCAGCTTTTTCGGTAATTTCAGCCGCTTCAGCGTGCCCCGTGTGGTCTTTCCAAAGCCAAGCCTGCGCTGCGAGGTGTCTACCAAATCTTTCCTGTAAGGCGAGCGGCATTCCATCACGATCTACTGGGATTGGGGTCGAGCCAGTCGAGTCAATACCAATGCCGACAACACGGTCGGAACGAAAGCCCTTCTTTCGTCTTGCGGCTTTCACGGCTTGGCTCACTGACCGAGCGAACCCCTTGATGTAGTCATTTGGATTCTGCCGTGCGACGTTGGGATCTTTTGGATCCTGCAAGACACCAGCTATACCACTAGGGTATTGGGAAACAGCGGTTGCCACCTCTGCACCATTAGCGACGTCTACAATCAACGCCCGGACACTATTGGTCCCGTAGTCGATACCGATTGCAAACCGCCGACCAGAATCAATTGCCACGGTACCCCATAACTTGCAAGCTTCTCTCCCTAAATTCCTTCTGTATCACCGAATTGAGATGCCAGTGTATCGGAATTGAAGAGAAAGGTAACACTAGCGAAAAATCCTCGCATAGAATAATGCCATCAGACGAGAAGTCAACGCGTCGAATACCGGAAAGGAGTTCAGAGTCGCGATGGATATTCGTTGTGTATGGATTTATTTCCTTGGGACAGTGGTGTGGCTGAGCGTGGCCGCATGCAATCCTTCGAATCAGTTTCCGGTGGCCGGTGGAGTTGTTGTGTCCGATGCGAGGCCGCCAGCGGCTCGCCCTTTTCGGCTCCAGGACGTGCGCTTGCTCACTAGTGAGTTTCAGAGTGCGATGGAGTTAAGCCAAGAGTATTTACTTGCTCTCGATCAATCGCGACTACTGCACACATTCCGAATCAATGCCGGTTTACCCTCGTCGGTTGATCCCTTGGGTGGATGGGAAGCGCCGGATGTCGAGTTGCGCGGTCACACCATGGGCCATTATCTGACAGCGAATGCCCTAATGTTCGCCAGTACAGGTGATGAACGATTCAAGCAACGCGCGAATGAAATGATCGCGCATTTGGTTGAGATTCAAGAGGCATTAGAGACGCAAGGATTTAATGCAGGGTATCTCTCTGCGTTTCCCGAGGAGCTATTTGACCGAGTGGAGCGGCGTGAGCGTGTATGGGCACCCTACTACACGATCCACAAGATCATGGTTGGACTACTTGATGTCTATCAACTTGTTGAGAACCCACAAGCATTAAAGGTGGTTACTCGAATGGCTGACTGGGTCAAAGGGCGTGTCGACCGTCTAAGTCTTGAGCAGCAGCAACACGCACTCGACACCGAGTTTGGCGGTATGAATGACCTGCTGGCGAATCTGTATGCGGTTACAGGCAATAACGACTACCTTGATTTAGCACAAGCGTTTGAACATCGCGCCGTGCTTGATCCACTTGCGGTTGGAGAGGATACCCTGAATGGATTGCATGGCAACACTCAGATACCAAAGATCATCGGCACTGCTCGTCAGTACGAACTGACTGGGGAACAACGGTATCGCGACATTGCCACATTTTTCTGGGATCGTGTGGCGAACTACAGGTCATACGTTATTGGTGGTAACACCTATGACGAACGTTTCTTTCCTGTCGACACGTTTTCGCAGCAACTTGGCACTGTCAGCGCAGAGACGTGTAATACCTACAACATGCTGAAGTTAACACGTCATCTATTTGGATGGTCACCCTCGGCAGAGACTATGGATTTCTACGAGCGGGGTTTATTCAACCAAATCCTAGGTTCCCAGGACCCAAAAACTGGCATGGTCATGTACTATTGTCCTCTCCGGCCTGGCTCGTTCAAAACCTATGCGACCCCAGACGAGTCCTTCTGGTGCTGTGTTGGAACTGGCCTAGAAAACCACGCGAAGTATGCAGATACCATCTATTTTTTTGATGACCAGTCGCTCTACGTGAATTTGTTCATTGCCTCGGAGTTAACTTGGATGGACAAAGGATTGGTTGTCACACAGGAAACAACATTTCCTTATACAGAGTCCACACGTTTAACACTAGAAATAGAGGAACCGCTGGAGTTAACGCTCAAGATTCGATATCCCGGTTGGGCGTTGGATGGAATGGACTTGATGATTAACGGTAAGCCGGAGTTGATAGAGGCAACTGCAGGTTCCTATGTGTCAGTGCGGCGGGTCTGGAACTCAGGCGACATTGTGGAAGTTGGTTTACCGATGAGCTTACGGGTTGAGACGATGCCAGATGATCCCAATATGGTCGCCCTGCTGTACGGGCCTCTCGTGCTCGGCGGTGATCTTGGGCGTACTGGATTAGACGAAGCGACGCGTTATGGACGCAGCGCGCCACGGCTGAGCCGCATCGCGCCGGTTGAAGATGTCGGGCTTGTAGGCGACCTTCCATCAATACTGGATGGCATTGAACCTATTGATGGGGAACCTCTCCATTTCCAGGTCGTGAATGGCAGTCGACCGCGAGACTTGCGCCTGTCTCCTTTCTACACAATGTTTGACACACGGTACACAGTCTATTTTAAGCGGTACAGCCAGGTTGAGTGGGCGGAGCACGAAGCTAACCTCGCTGCAATGGATGCTCGTCGTCAGGAGATTGGAGAACAGACGGTCGATTCGGTCGATGTCGGTAAAATGAACAGCGAAGCCGCCCACGGGCTTAAGGGTGAAGCAACCACGATCGAAGGCGAGTTTGAGAGCTTACCGTCCAGGCAAGCGGCGGCTGGTGGTTGGTTCAGCTACGATTTACTGGCGGATCCCGACGTGCCGTTGACACTGATGTGCACCTATCGGGGTAGTGGTGGTTTGTTGCGCAGCTTCAATATACTGATCGATGGTGAACATGTGGCGACCGAAACACTGGAGTATCATCCAAGTGAATTTCTAGACCGCGCGTACTCGCTTCCGCTCTCTGTAACTCAGGGAAAAACCCAGATCACTGTTAGGTTCGAAGCTCGTGAGGAAGCTATAGCGGGCAGTCTTTTCGATCTGCGTCTCGTGCGAGACCTACAGAATGCGCAATAAATATTACAATTCTTTAACCAAGAGAATCGATCGCTATAAAGAATTCTTGCAGGCCTCAAGTAACTAGCTGTCGCAGGTGACCGCTTCGCAGGAAATCGAAAATGGTTTTTCTGAAGTGTTTCCCAAACATGTTTTGATTCAGGAATTAAACACACCATTTCGGATGCTGGTGTTGGCGGATGGCCTTGAGAAGCGAGGCTTTACAGCGTCATAAATTGAAAAAATACTAGGAGGAAAGTTCCTGTGAGTGTTCCGAGAAGTTGTAGATTCTTAACTGTTGTTGAGGATAAAGTAATGGTTTACTTTTTCGACGTTTAGCGCCGTACTGGTTGGAAGCGGGGGCTTGAAAGGACGATTAGATGAACAGACGTTGTGTGCTTGGATTTTTGAGTACCGTGTTAATTGCCTTCTGTCTAGCAACTGCAGAAGCTCAGGTTCGTGACTTGGGAGGTGAATTAATCCCTGAGCGAACAGCTTCTGGCGGTCTACTGGTGATTACTGCCGGTCAACTTGTTGATCCAGAGACAGGAGTTACTCAATCCGATCAAACAATTGTTATTGAAGATGGAATAATTCTCGAGGTAGGCGAAGACGTCACGATCCCAACTGGCGCCACACTCCTCGATTTATCCGACTTAACCGTTTTACCAGGTCTCATCGACTCTCACACCCATCTGGCGGGGTCATATAATTTTCCGGACTCGAACCTGAAAGAATATAACGTTGATGTTGCGACTGCAGAGCGGGCAATTCAAGGTTTGCTGAATGCTCAGTCGATGTTGGCGACAGGATTTACGACGGTTCGGGATCTTGGAAATGCTGGACATTTTGCTGATGCGGCACTGGGAGAATTTTTAAATGGCGAAATTCAGGATCCTGCTCCGAATATAGGGCAGCTCCAAGATTTTTCTGAGGTCAACCCTGGACGTATTACCGGAGTACTTGGCCCAACATTTCTCTATTCCGGGAAAATCATTTCGGTTTTTGGAGGCCAGTTTCGGGTCAGTCCTGATGCTCCCGACATAGGTCTACTTGATTATTATTACGCTGACAGCCGTGACGAATTACGAAAAGCTATTCGAGAAAACCTCTATCACGGCGCAACATGGATCAAGCTTGTCATCGATGACTATCGGTATATGTGGTCCGTCGAAGACATTCAATTTATCGTAGAAGAATCGAGTCAAGCTGGAGTTAAGGTGGCCGCCCATGCTGTTACGGAAGAGGGTGCCCGTCTTGCTATCGAGGGCGGTGTTGCTTCCATCGAGCATGGTTATGAGATGACCGATGAACAATTGGAACAAGCTAAGGCTCAGGGCATCGTGTTGGTAGGTTGCGATCTCGCTGACGTTATGGCTCAAGCTTATCGGGGTGCGATCTACGAAAAAGCTCTCGATCGGCTAGAACGCGCCCATCGCATCGGGGTTGAAATGGCCTATGGCTCAGATATTTTAATGAATCGGGCTGGACTCACTCGTGGGCAAATCTCCATCGATCCTATTGAGACTTGGGTCAAAGCAGGAATACCACACGCCGATACCTTGCGAGCACTGATTACGAATGGAGCACGGTTACTTGGCATTGAGAATGAGCGTGGCAATATCCGACCTGGCATGGCCGCGGATATTATTGCTACACGTGAGAATCCATTAGACGACATTATGACTCTCAAGCAGGTGTCATTCGTCATGAAAGACGGTGTCGTTTTTCGACACGATTAACACCTGTCATTCTGGACAGGTGAAGGTCGAAACGATCTTAAATATTGAAAATAATTTAACGCCTCGAAATTGCTATAGCGTTGCAAAAGGTAAGGACACGAATAATGAATGTGCGACTTGTTTTGAGACTTGCGAGTATTTTCCTACTCACACTTTGCCTTTCGTATGCCGAAGCGCAGGTAACGGTGATCACTGCTGGCCAACTCGTCGATCCTGAAGCGGGAACAGCCCTCGCGAATCAGACCGTCGTCATTGAGAACGGGATCATTCAAGAGGTAGGCGGGGATTTGACAATTCCTGACGGCGCGAGACATCTCGATCTGTCGTCTCTGACGGTACTTCCAGGTCTTATGGACGCGCATACACATGTTGCTAGTGCGTACGACGCTGATAATTCACCGGACTCTGATTGGGGAAGCCTCTTGGAATACAATGTCGAGGTTTCGACTGCTGCACGGTCTATTCAAGGTTTCCTCGCCGCCCAATCATACTTGGATGCCGGTTTCACGACCATACGTGACCTAGGTAACGCGGGCGATTTTGCAGACTCTGCCATCTTAAATGTTCTAAGTGCTGAGCCGATTGCCAACACAGGTCAAGTAAAAGCCTATGCCGATCCTCGACCAGGGCAAATCGGGAGTGTACCAGGGCCCACCTTTTTCATTTCAGGGAAAATCCTTGCGCCATTTGGAGGACAGATGCGTGTAAGCGCTAATAGTCCTAAGGTCGCCTTGATCGACTTTTTCGAAGCGGATACTCGCGATGAAATTAGGAAGGCTATCCGTCAAAATATTCACTATGGTGCAAGTTGGATCAAAATCATTGTCGATGACCAGGGATTTAGACCGTATATGTACTCGGTCGAGGATATTAAATTTATTATTGAAGAAGCAGGTCGGGCTGGAGTTAAAGTGGCCGCCCATTCCTTAGTGGAAGAGGGTGCCCGTGTCGCGATTGAGGCTGGAGTTGCTTCACTTGAGCACGGCTATGAGATGAGTGATGAGTTGCTGGAATTAGCGAAGGAAAGAGGAGTCGTCTTGGTGGGCTGTGAGTTGGGGCCTGGTCCGGACTCGCATAATGCTCTCCATCACCCAGGCGAGATTGAAAGAATACAGGATCGTTTGGAGCGTGCATATCGTATTGGTGTTGAATTGGTGTTTGCGTCGGATATTCTCCGGCAAACTCCTGGCTTTACGAAAGGGCAGCTTGCCATTGGAGCTATCGATACTTGGAAGGCGGCTGGAATTCCGGCGGCGGATATTTTACGAGCAATGACTACCAATAGTGCACGGTTGTTAGGTATCGCGGACCAACGTGGTGGTATTCGACCAGGCATGGCTGCGGATTTCATCGGTACGACTGGAAACCCGCTGGACGATATTGCAGTGCTCAAACAGGTCTCGTTCGTGATGAAGGACGGTGTCGTCTTCAGGCGCGATTGAGATATTACTTCTGTGTAAAGTCAAAGAGCGCGGAGCACATCCTTTAGGCCTCTTCTTCCGTTTCGTGGAGATAGTGGTAGTAGGCTAGTCCTTGCTTTTGCATCGTACGACGATAGTTAATAGCGACTGCATCAAAAGGCAGATGTAGTTCGTCAGCCAAATCAAATGGAACTTGCTCAGGTCGTTGTGACTCGACGACCTGTTGGTCTTGGCCAAAGACGACCTTCTCGAAATCTTGTAACGTACTGTCAGGCTGATCAAAATTGTAGTTCCGTCCAACGATGCAGTACCCTCTGCATCGCTTTTCTTGGATTGGCTGAGAGACGAAGAAATAGACCATGTTTTTCCCCTCGCCCCATCCCAGCCGCAAGACGATTGTATAAGGTAGGTGCAGTTCATAGCGGCTCTGCCGCTCAGGCTCGACAACGTTTTCATTGGCGAACACAGGAAACTCTTGCGTATTGGGTACTTCTGGACGAGTCACCGAGTAATGCAGCACATGTCCGCGCACCTCGACATCGTATTTGCCTACGATCGGACGCTCAGGATCGCCTAGAAGCCCTGGGTGAACCCACGGAAAATGGCCAAAATCAGTAAAATTTTCAACCTGACGCGAGGAATCGCTATTCCATTCGAAGGGGCCAGTCAGAACGACCTTCCATTCAGCATTTTCCAGCTCCGGTAATTCTGGCAGCGAGAAAATTGGTTCTTCGAGGGCTACCCAGATAAGTCCGTAGCGATCCAAGGTGCGATAGGAACGGACCCGTGCTTTCAGTGGAATCTCAGTTGCATTAACTTTCTGAGGGATCTTAACGCAAGCGCCTTCAGCGTTATAGTGCCATGCGTGGTACGGGCAGACCACACAATCGTCCTTGAGACGACCCTTGGAAAGTGCACTGCCTCGGTGAATACAGAGATCCTGCATGGCATGCGGGACCCCATCGCCTGTCCGCCAGATCACGAGGGCTTCGTCTAGCAGTATCGATCCGTAGGGCGCATCTGAAGGAACTTCGTGACTGTACGCAACCGGATGCCAGCACTGAAAGAGCTTTTTAGAAAACTTAGACACTATTTCCTCTCGTGGGCACCTTCTCTCCACTGAACCTCTTAAGCGACTCGTTCAAGCACCTTTAATAATTGTTGGATGTCAGAACGGTTGTTAAATAGAGACACTGCCACACGTAGAAGTGTATGGTTTGCTTCTCGGAAGGTTACGACGATCGATTCTTCCTCAAGCAGTTGTTTTAACTGGTCGGGATCTCGACCATGAATAATACTTACGATTGGTGATGCGTTTTCTCTAGGCGTGAACATTTCGTAGCCTAACTTGTTGGCGCCTTCCCAAAACTCATGAGCGAGGCCTTGGGTGTGCTCTGCAATCCTAGTAAGACCAACTCCACTCAGGTAGTCCAGTGAGGCATTAAGCTGCGCAACAGGACTAAATGCGAGCGACGCGTGTTCGTATTTTTCTGCAGTTGGCATATAGCGATAACCCAGTTCACGGGTGCGACCCACTCGGTGTGAACTAGACCATCCGTCACTCGTCAACGTTTCTACTACCTGTCCGTGCCCGTAGCGATCGGGTGGAATGCGCTCAAGGTGCTCTTCACGAATAAAGAAGGGTGCTACACCAAAATTTGCGAACAACCACTTATAAGATCCAGCTACTAAGAAATCGACACCAAGTTCTTGTAAATTTGTCGGAAATGTCCCAATTGCTTGGACGGCGTCTGTAAATAGAAGAGCGTTCTTCGCATGAGCGAGATCGGCTAATGCAGCGAGGTCGTGTCGATAGCCGTTACGATTCGAGACCCATGCTACGGACACGAGCCGAGTTTTGTCATCGATGACTGCGTCAAAATCCTCAAGTCGTGTCCTACCGTCCGTTTGGGGAACAATGCGAAGTTCAATTCCTAGATCTTTTTCAAGTTGTCGGTATAGCACAAAACTTGCTGTAAAGTGGAGGTCGTCCACAACAACGTTCTCGCCGGCTTTAAGATTTAAACCTCGGGTTACGATATTTTCTGCATCACCTGTGGCAAAGAGAAGTGCTACTTCTTCGGATTTTGCGCCGAACAGGTTGGCGAACGCGATACGCGTCATTCCCTTCTTTTCCAAGCGGAGACGGGTATCAGCCCAGTGTAATTTTTCGTCTACATATTCGACTCCAACATCTCTCACTACCTGTGGCATGGGGCCAATCCATGATGTAGCTAGGAATCGTAAATTGTTAGTAATAGGAAAGTCTGTCCGCACGCCGAGTGGGTCATCTTCTGGTTGAAGCGATAAGCCTCTACCTTTAGTTGCGCCGATTGAAGCTAACCCAGCAGCAGTAGTTGTGAGAAAATGACGTCGCCCTAGCTTATTCATCCGCTCTATCCTATTAATGGTTTGAAACAACGTTAGATTAAGTAAAGTGCGACACCAGTATAGATCACTAGTCAGGGTGTTTCGCGCGGAGGCGATCTGACTCTCGAATTTATGATGTCTTCATTTTTTAACAGTTCCAAGATGCACTACCATTAAGTTCTACTCGTATTATTTTATTTGTTCTTGGAGTCGATCATGAACCGACATACCGTTATTGCCTTGTGTGTCATCACAATGAGTTGCACTGGAGCACCAGAACCTACATCGACCTCGACGAACCAGGAAACTTCTTTACCTGAGACCAAGACTGCTGAATCAATAGTGGATGGAGTGCACGTAATCCTTGAGGCTCCAGCCATTGAAGATGGTCAACTAGTCTTGCTGGGAACCGCGAACGTTCCTGATGGTGCCATCCTAATGTATCTTGTGAAACACGACGGGTTTGACAGTGGAGACTACGATGGATATGAGGTCGGGCATATTGGTGTCATGGCCGGAGTGTTTCGTCACCATGTCCCGGTGAGTGACTGGCCTGAAGGGTACGCATTGACTCGGCTCACATTTCAAATGAACCCAGAGGGTAGGGAGCAACCAGAGGCCGTCGTTGAGGAGTACGGGGAAAATGGCGAACGATTACAAGGTCCTCGTGTTACTGATTTCGCTGGTATCCGCAAGATTGAGATCAATGTAACTACGGCCATCCAGTGAAGGGCCAATCCAAGGAACACAAGTAAAATAAACTTCATAATAGATGCTCCACTCGATTAGTCCTAGGTTAGTCGTGTTAGTATTCGTTCATTCCTGCGATGTTTCCTTGTTGTTTTTTGAGACGAAGTCGGAAGCTATATGAGTGAAGACGTGGTCCAAACCAAGCAAGAGCCTACGCTAGGCCAGACACTTATCCCAGTCGCGCTACTGGTCGTGTTACTCGCTTCATCAGTTTATTTGTTTGGAGATGATTCTTCGTATGGACCAAATCAAGTGGCCCTGATACTTGCCGCTGGCATGACGATCCTCATTGGACTTCGCAATGGCTACACCTGGTCTGAAATGGAGCGAGGTATGGTCGGTGGAATCTCGCTAGCTATGGGCGCACTGATGATTCTTCTTGCAGTGGGTGCACTTATCGGGACGTGGATCTTGGCGGGCATCGTACCTACCATGATTTATTATGGTCTTCAGATTCTGTCACCAACCATCTTCTATGCTGCTGCAGCTGTGATCTGTGGATTGGTGGCACTTGCCACCGGTAGTTCTTGGACGACCGCTAGCACGATTGGCATTGGCTTGATGGGCATTGCTGTTACCCAGGACCTGAATCTCGGGTTGGCAGCTGGTGCGATCATTTCAGGAGCATACTTTGGCGACAAGCTGTCGCCCTTATCGGATACGACGAATTTAGCTCCCGCGATGGCTGGTGCCGACTTATTTATACATATCCGACATATGCTCTGGACGACGACGCCGAGTTTTATTCTTGCCCTTGGATTCTTCATTATTGCTGGATTCGTGGGCGCGCAGCCTCAGCCAGCGGACAACCTCGACATAGTCCTCCGTGATTTAGAGGCACAATTTTCGATTGGACTGCATTTATTGCTCCCAGCTTTTCTTGTCATTGTGCTGGTGATCCGAAAAATGCCGGCGTTTCCAGCGATTCTGTTAGGTGCATTAGTTGGCGGTCTATTCGCTGCAGTGTTTCAACAGGCAACCGTTCTAACGTACGTCGGCGAAACAGATCTACCGAGGAATGTTGCTGTGCTAAAGGGCGTATGGATTGCGATGTTTGATGGCTTTGTTCTGAATTCTGGCAATGCCACGCTCGACGAATTGCTCAGCCGGGGAGGGATGTCCAGTATGCTTTGGACAATCTGGCTTATCATGAGCGCCATGATGTTTGGTGGTGCTATGGAAGCTAGCAGAATGTTGCAGAGAATCGCGCTGGGGATTTTGAGCTTTGTACGCGGCACGGGTAGTCTTATTGCAGCCACCATCGCCACGTGCATCGGCACGAACATTATTGCCTCCGATCAATACATTTCCATTGTCCTACCAGGACGAATGTTACGCGCCGAGTATCAGAAACGCAGACTCCATCCTAAGAACCTGTCACGCACGCTTGAAGATTCCGGGACCCTTACGTCACCACTCGTACCCTGGAATACCTGCGGGGCCTTTATGTCGCAAGCGCTTGGTGTCGCAACGTTAACTTATCTACCATTCTGTTTTTTTAATCTAATTAGCCCATTTGTATCAGCCTTTTACGGTTATACAGGATTCACGATTGAGAAATTGGCAGAATCTGACGAAGATGAGGAATCGCTGGTGACCAATAGGCTGCACTCTACGGATTCTTAAACTTCCTACACTGACGTATGCCAGAAGCCGTCCTTTCCCTCGACCAAGGTACAACTGGTAGTACAGCCCTCGTATTTTCACGCGAAGGCAAAATTATTGGGCGCGCCTACTCAGAATTCACTCAGTCTTATCCCCAACCTGGTTGGGTAGAACACGATCCTGAGGAGATTTTTTCGGTCAGCTTGCAAGTGATGACTGACGCGCTGGAAGTAGCGCACATTCAGCCGAGTGAACTAAAGGCGATCGGAATCGCGAACCAACGCGAAACTACAGTAGTCTGGGACCGGGACACTGGTCGTCCCATACACCCCGCTATCGTCTGGCAGAGTCGTCAGACAGCTGATATTTGTCAGCAACTTAAGAAGGATGGTCACGAGGAAACGATTCGTGAGCGAACAGGCTTGGTCATTGATGCCTATTTTTCAGGAACGAAGATTAAGTGGATTCTTGACCGTTATCCTGACGCACGGGAGAAGGCGCGGGATGGCAAAGTCGTTTTCGGAACGATTGACACGTGGCTTCTCTGGAAATTGTCTGGTGGTGTACTAGCGACCGAACCAACCAATGCATCGAGAACCTTGCTGTACAACATTCACGAGCGGCAGTGGGATCAAGAGTTACTTGGTTTGCTTGATGTCCCGCGTGACATGTTACCGGAGGTCAAGGCAAGTTGTAGTGTATTTGCTGAGACGTGTCAGCATGATCGGTTGCCAGGCGGAGTGCCAATTGCTGGCATTGCTGGTGATCAACAGGCTGCACTCTATGGGCAAGGTTGTTGGTCACCAGGGATGGCAAAGAACACTTATGGCACCGGCAGTTTCGTGGTGATGAACATGGGAGCACAGCGACCACCGGTCCAGCCTGGTCTGTTGACGACCATCTGTTGCGATGGGTCTGGCCAGCCGGCCTACGCGCTTGAAGGATCGATTTTTGTCGCGGGCGCCGCCATTCAATGGTTGCGGGACGAGTTGGGTTTGATCGTGAAGGCTTCTGACACCGAATCAATTGCTCGAAGCGTGCCGGATACACTTGGCGTCCACGTTGTGCCAGCATTTACCGGACTTGGAGCTCCTCATTGGGACATGGATGCCCGTGGTGCAATTCTTGGTCTGACACGTGGTGCTGGTCGAGCCCACATCGTCCGAGCAACTCTTGAAAGCTTGGCGTACCAGACTTGTGATGTGATCGATGCCATGATCGCCTGCGGTGCCGGCATTCGGGAACTGCGGGTTGATGGCGGCGCAGCAGCAAATGGGTTTCTGATGCAGTTTCAAGCTGACTTACTTGGCGTGCCAGTTGATCGTCCGACGATTTTGGAAACCACGGCTTCAGGGGTCGCCTTTCTCGCTGGGCTTTCCACAGGTTTTTGGAGCAGTCCTGAGGAAATTCAGGCAGTGAGACGTCGTGATCGCTTATTTGAACCGATGTTGGGTAGCGCTGAACGAGAGCAAATGCTTGCAGTTTGGAAGCAGGCGCTGTCTCGGGTCCGTACAAATTAATCTGGATTATGGAATGGCCTGAGTCATTCTGCATATGGCGACGCAGGAGTAAAATTTATATTTCCGTAAAAAAACGATGAAGCACGAGTTTAGGTGTTGAGGCCGTGAATGGCGTCAACCCGACGATCAAAAGAAGACTGAGCGCCATTCCCGGCACAATTGGATGAACGGCAACTGCCCAAGGCACTCCGCCTAGTGTGAGCCCAACCCAAATCGCTGTAATTAAAAAACCACCAATGGCTGACGCCGTCGCTGCTATAGGAGTTGTTCGAGACGAGGTTAAACCGAACAATAAGGGAAAAAAGAACGTGGCTCCAACCAGGGCGACTGCGTACGAAACAATCGCAAGAATCAACGCGGGTGTTTTTAGGGCTAACAGTAGTGCAATGATTCCTATACCGATGATCGTCAACCGTGACACTCGTAAGTAGTAGCTTTCGCTTTTAGCAATGCCTCTCGGTTCATGATACGACTTCCGTAAGAAATCGTGTGAGACTGCGGCTCCTGACAACAACAGGAGTGAATCGGTTGTTGACATCGCTGCGCTCGCGATGCCGGTCAACGTGATGGATGACGCGAATGATCCGAGTACGGCAGCTGATAACGCCGGAAATGCTTGGTCGGGCATTTGGATTGCATCCCAAACTAGGATGCGTGCCGCACCACCGAGATAAAGGTTGCCGTACAGTAGAAAAATACAAATTAGCAGGCAAGAGGTAGGAAGCGCATAACGGGCAACTTTATCGTCACGCGCTACGAATACCTTAGTTAGTAATTCAAGGCGTGTTGAGTACGCTACAAACCAAACAAGCCACCACGACAATAAATAGCCCCAATTCCAGGTAGTGCCGGTAAGTGAGGTCCAGCCAGGCTCCAGAGCCTCAACCTGATGCATTACGCTCGTTAACCCCCCAACGGCCTTGTAAACGGCTGGCATCAAAATGATGAGGCCGATCCACATTAAAACGAATTGAAAAACGTTGGTCCAAATGATAGCGAGCATACCTCCAAGGGCTACATAAAAGATGAAAAGTCCGGTTCCAAGAACCATTGCTGGCACGAATGGGATGTTGAGTAATTGCTCTAAGATCAGTCCGATTCCTCGGATTTGTGCAATCAGGTACACGATGCTTGAAGTTGCAACAACGAATGCGCTAAATGCGCGAAGAGTATGACTATCGAAACGGTCGCCCATAAAATCAGGCAAGGTAAAAACGTTAATTTGTCTCAGCTTTCGCGCGAAGAAAATTAGAATAAAGAGAAAGCCAAACGCAAAACTCATCAGTGGAAGAATTGCTACGCCTCCGAAACTTCCTGCGAAAGCAACACCACTCAGTATTGCACCCCCATGCATAACTGCAGCCATTATGCCCAGCGTCATTACAAGAGTTCCAAAACGTCGGCCGGCGACCCATAGGTCAGCCTCGCTCCGTTGTTGCCGGCCAGAGGCGACACCAATCGCGATTACGACAACGAGGTAAACACCAAAGATTAAAAGTCCTAAAGTTGAGGCGGTCATAAGATCGACCAAGAATTATTGGCGACGGTTCCTTTTTATTTGCCAACAGATGTAGTACTGGTAGGCAATTACGACGAGAGGGATCACGATCAACACGAAAAAGCTTGACCACGGTAGACCTAAGAGACGCATTACATATAAGGATACAGGAGTAGACACAAAACACGGAAGAAGGTGCCTTAAAGAGGCTAGTTTAGAGAGGAGAAGTTCCTCGGGACCAGAATGAAAGTTGTTAAAGAGGTTGAAAAAGGCGCGCGCGTGAATTTCTTGCTTCGAGTATGATTAGCCTGTTTCTACTTGAAAGGAGCGCTGTCATGCGCAAGATGCTTGGTTTCTTTATGGCGGTTGTATTTACTGGGCTATTCGTTGCTTGTACTCCTGCTCAAATACCGGAACCTCTTCCAGAGCCAGAGCCCATTGCGACTCTTATCGATGGCCTAAACTCGGGAAAGGTAACAGTGGTTGATCTAACTCAACCACTCAATGCAGAGACTCCTATTATTCAACTACCGCCACCATTGGCTAATACGCCTGGGTTCATGTCGCATTTGATTTCCAACTTTGACGATGATGGACCGGCATGGTACTGGAACTGGATTGAGGTTGGGGAGCATGTCGGGACACATTTTGATGCACCGTGTCATTGGATTTCTGGTCGTGATTTACCGTGTGTCGATGCTCTAGAAGCTAAAGAATTCATCGGACCTGCGGTTGTAATCGACGTCACTGCTGAGGTCGAAACAAACCCAGACTTCGTTGTCACGAGGGAAACTGTTGAGAATTGGGAAGCCGAACATGGACAAATCCCGTCTGACGCATGGGTCATTCTGCACACAGGCTGGGCCTCCCGCGGACAGGATGCCGCAGCATACTTCAACGCTGATTCCAGTGGAGTGCCACACTATCCAGGTTTTGGATTAGAGTCTGCGACTTTCCTTGCGACTGAGCGTGACATTCTTGGTGTTGGAACTGAAGCAGTCGGTACGGATGCAGCGGTTGGTGCGACCTCAGATCCACCATTTCCGAACCACTTTACGATGCATGGCGCTGGCAAGTATGGTTTGACCCAACTAACGAACGTTAATTTGCTGCCTACGACCGGCGCAGTTGTAATTGCCACACCGCTCAAGATTGAACGAGGTTCCGGTAGTCCGGTTCGGGTCATTGCGCTGGTGCCAACTAGTTAAGGTCTCAATGCTAGGCCTTCGAGAAAAGGTGTAACTCTTGGTAAGTTCAGGGCTGCGTAGCAGTTAAGGGTGAAGTAGTGTGTAACCATCCAGTTAATAGTGTGATGGCTGTCTGGAATTTTCGGAATAGAGTAATGAATTGTGGCTAAATCCTTCTATCGACTGAACGTTCGCGTGCATTGGGCTGATACCGACGCTGCGGGAGTTGTCTGGTTCGGTAATTTCTTTAAATTTTTTGAGCAAGCCGAAGACGAGTTGTTCCGGAGTCTTGGCCGGACTCGTATGGAACTGATTGAGGACTTCGATCTGCTCATGCCGAGAGTCGAGACCTCGTGTCGATTTCGATCACCTGCTCGTGCCGAGGACGTACTGGAAATCGGTATCGCTGTGGAATCCATCACCGCACGACGTATCAACTACGGATTTGAGATACGAGAATCTGTCACCCGTCGACTCGTTGCCGTAGGTGGTTACCAGGTGGCTTGCGTCAATCGGGGAACTTTTAAAGCCATTGAATTTCCTGCGGAGTTGCGGGGCCTGTTTAAGCGCATGGATGAAGTAATTCGTGAACAGCGACGAGATGAAGTACAACGTAGTGCAGGTTGGACGTGAGATATAGATAACATAGGAAAACTGGAGAAGTATTCTTGATGCATCGATGGGGTGTTACGATCCTTCGGTTTGTTCTTGGGCTTGTGTTTCTGGCTCATGGATTAGCAAAACTTCTCCCGGTTTTTGGTGGCAGTTTGGCGAAGACCGTGGTGATGTTTGAAGTAGCCGGGTTGCAACCGGCGATGCTATTGGTGCCGCTCGTCGGTATTGCCGAATTGGTAGGAGGCGCGGCTATCATACTCGGGGTGTGGACACGTCTTTTTGCTAGTTTACTTGCAGTCGACATGGGCATTGCCATTTGGAAGATTCATCTGCCCCATGGATTTTTTCTCAACTTAAGTCTTGAGCCTGGTGTGGGGCATGGTTACGAATTTGCCATGGTTTTGCTTGGGGGACTAATCTGCCTATTACTAAATGGCCCAGGAGCAGTGTCGATTGACGGGTATCGCGCTAGAACTGGTGCGAGTAGGTCTCGTAGAATCTCCCAACCGTAACCAATAAATGATTACGCTATTCCTTGACCACTAAAACCATCAATCCTTGTTTTTATATTAGTTATGCAATTGAAAGATAGGACTGTGCTCGTTACTGGAAGTCGTCGAATTGGTGGCGTTGTAGCCACCGCAGTCGCGGCCGCTGGGGCCGATGTGGCACTGTCCTACCATCAGTCTCAAGAAGCTGTCGAAGACACGGCTAACGCAATTCGCAAATTTGGCCGTCGAACCTTTGTGTCACGTGCTGATTTAACGGTTGAGGAGGATTGCAATTCACTTGTGACTGCGACTGTGCAAAATCTTGGTCGTTTGGATGTACTTGTGAATATGGCTTCGGTCTACAAGCGTACTTCTTATGACGACTTAACCGGGCAGGATTGGGACTTGGGCCTAGCGGTGGATCTAAAAGCTGCATTTCTTTGTGCCCGTGCGGCTACGCCACACATGAGCGCAGTTGGTGGTGGTCGCATCATTAATGTATCAGACTGGACTGCGAAGAGTGGCCGCCCAACTTATCTTGGCTACATTCCTTACTATGTTGCGAAAGTTGGCGTCATCGGCCTCACTGAAGCATTAGCACTTGAGTTGGCGGACTCAGGAATTCTTGTTAATGCGATTGCCCCAGGCCCAATTCGGCCTCCGGAGGGTCTTCCTGATGCGGAGCGACGGGCAGTGGAAAAAGCAACCCCTATAGGTCATTGGGGCGGGGACGAAGAAATCGTTAAGGCAGTGCTAGCGCTTATCGAGACTGACTTTATAACGGGTGAGACTGTGCGTGTGGATGGCGGCCGGCATCTCCTCTAGTATTGATTTAGTGAGTTGCACGAAACAAGCGTTGCATCGAATCAAGTGCTCCTGTCAATTCGGCTCTGTTGCGCGCAAAACAGAACCGCACATAGCCTTCACCATGAGGGCCGAAGTCGACCCCCGGGACGCAACCGATTCTAGCCTGTTGGATAAGATACTCAACGAATGCCCAAGATTGCGAGTCTGCTTTTGATAGGTGAGACTCGGGTTCCCAGGCTGGGTTAATGCGAAGAAAGGCATAAAAAGCACCAGTTGGGGGTTCGCCGCTAAGTACTGTACCTCCGAGGTTATGAATACCGTTATAGAAAAGATCACGGCGTGCCTGTAGTTCTATTCGAAATTCTTCAATTCGTGCTTGCGCGTTTTCCAGGCCGCCCACGCCGGCAAACTGCACCACACTGCAAACATTGCTGCAACTGTAGTAGAGCACTTTCTTGACTCGATCACGGACAGCGGGATCCTTAATCGAGAGATATCCAAGACGCAGTCCAGTCATTGCGTACGATTTACTGAATGTGTAAATCGGAATTGTTCGTTCATACATCTCTGGTAGCGATGCGATACTGATGTGTTGCTCCCCATCGAACAGAATGTCCTCATAAGCTTCGTCTGAAACGATCCAAAGATCCCGTTCTTTTGCAAGGTTCGCTATGTGTTCTAGGTCGGACCGAGTTAATACGCCTCCTGTTGGGTTGTGCGGAGAATTTATAAGAATGACCCGGGTCCGTGATGTGATCTTTGATTCGAGTTCAACCAAATCAGGTCGCCAGCGATTCGACTCGTACAATGGGCAACTGATCGGAACACCACGAGCAGACAAAATGCTACCGCGCGTGGACGGCCACATCGGATCTGTGCAGATCACTTCATCATCAGGTTCCAGCAGACCCATAAATGCAATGTACAAGGCATGCATACCACCATTGGTTACGATGATGTCGCCAACTGACTCGACCGGAGTGTCGTTCTTGCCCCGAAGCTTTTCAAGAATCAACTCGCGTAGACGAGGAATACCTACCGTTTGTACGTAATGCGTTTGGTTCGTGGTGATTGCCTTCGTCATGCCGGCCTTGACGGCATCTGGAGCATCGAAACCGACGTCACCTTGATCGAGACGAAACGGTTTATCAATACCGAACATCATGTCGCGTATGCGCATGATCCCTGAAAATGGAATCGAATCGAGATAACTACCCATGCAGACTCCCTAGTGAACCACTTTGTGTCATGATGGTCTTAAATTTTCACATCTCCGCATGAGTCAACCTTGCCTCAACTTGACTCATGCGCGAAGTATACTCGACCCATTAGTTAACATGTTTGTAATCTTGACGTGGTGTTCGAAGTGAGGTTGTGACTGACTATGAAGCAGGCTGTCAACACGGATCCAATAATCACTCTAGATAGTATTCCTGCATTGAACCTTGGCTACTATCCGACACCGATTGAAGAGTTACGTGGTCTACGTGATCATCTCGGTGGAGGACCACGTCTATTCGTGAAACGAGACGACGCTATCACTTTTGGCTTCGGTGGGAATAAAGTCAGAAAGATGGAGCTGGAAGCCAAACAAGCTATAACGAAAGGTGCTGACACCTTAATCACAGCAGGTGCTGTGCAGTCGAATCATGCGCGAGTGACCGCAGCGACGGCTGCACGTTACGGACTATCCTGTTTGTTAGTCGTTAATGGTGAGCGGCCATCAAAAGTGACAGGTAATGCGCTCCTCGACAAGTTGTACGGCGCTACTGTGGAATATGTACCGACTCGTGAGGCTCGCATGTCTGCCATGGTGGCTGCTGCGGAACGATTGCGTGAAGAAGGAAGACGTCCTTATGTTATCCCAGTTGGCGCCTCGACAGCGCTTGGAGCAATTGGTTTCGTGAGAGCCGTACGAGAAATGGCAGCTCAAATCCCAGTTCCTGATGTTATTGTTCACGCCACATCATCTGGTGGTACACAGGCAGGACTTGTTGCCGGTTGCCACTTGTTCGCGCCACACACTCAAGTGCTTGGTGTTAGCGCAGGAGAATCGTCCAGTGATGTGATCTCCACGGTTACAAATCTAGTATCAAAAATTGAGGTTAAGCTAAACATGACGAATGGTTCAGTCTCGAACCACTGTGAAGTAACTGTAGATGATCGGTTTGTTGGAAATGGTTACGGTATACCCACCGTAGCTTCAAAGGAAGCTATTGCCTTGCTAGCACGTTGCGAAGCGCTATTGCTCGGCCCGACGTACACTGCGAAGGCCATGGCAGGTTTGATCGAGTATGTACGAAAGAAAAAATTTTCTGAATCTCAGACAGTGTTGTTTTGGCACACTGGTGGACAGGTTGCATTGTTCGCTTGATTTCCTACGACCACGACTAGAAATGTTAAATTAAAACTGACCTTGTGGGTTGGTATGATTTTGGTTGGTCAGCATTCTAAAACTGCGGAACATCATGATCTGGACGTCAGCGCTCATATTTGTAATTTGTGCAGTTGCAGGGGTTGGCACACAAGAGTTGACCCTTAGTGAGTTGCTGTTTCGTGCGAATGAGTCGGTTATTGACTACGAGCAGAAGTTCTCAAATGCGGTTGCTGAGGAAAATTATACACAGCGGATTATTCGCACTGACGGATCGATTGTAGGAGAACGTCAACTACGTTCGGACATACTTCTCATTTTACTGCCTGGGGCTGATTCTTGGTTGGGCTTTCGAGACGTATTTGAGGTCAACGGCAGGCCGGTTCGTGACAGAGATCTCCGGCTGCAGGCACTCTTTTTGGACGAAGTGAGGCTTGCAGTTGATCAGGCTCTTGAGATTTCACAAGAGAGTGCACGCTACAATATTGGGCAAGTTAAGCGGACGGTTAATCTACCGACGATAGCTTTAAGTTTCTTGCACCCACTAAATCAACATCGCTTCGCGTTCGAAAAGATTGGCGAATTATCGATTGATAAACGTCAAACTTGGGCGATACGGTACCATGAACGAGTGCAACCCACCGTTGTTCAAACACAATCTGGTGACTTGTTTGCACACGGCACTCTTTGGCTCGATATTCAAGACGGTAAAGCGCTTCGCACTCATCTTGTGCTAGGTGATGCTATGAGTGATGTGCGAACTACGATCAAAGTGAACTATCGGCACAATGAAGACATTGGTACTTTGGTGCCAGAAGTTATGGATGAACTGTACGAGAATCCAAAAGATGCGAGTGCAAACCGCATTGAAGCCACAGCGGTCTATTCGAACTTTAGGAAATTCGATGTAAGTACGGAATTGAGTGTCATTCAGGAATAAAGCTGTTGCCAGCAGCGAAAAACGTGAACCATGGCAGTAGTTGAGTATGTTCAGGTTAAGGGTTGGATAGGTCTCAGTTGGTGACTAAAAACACATTGGTTGCTAATGCAACCTCCAAAAATACTAAGGTGAAACGACCGTACTTCCTAGAGCAGGTTGGCGAAGCGGCCGTGGTTCAACTGTACGCTGATGGTTTTACCACTTTGTCTCTTCGAGAGAAGACGCTTATCTACCATCTGTACTGCGCGGCATTAGCCGGGCGAGACATTTATTATGACCAACGATATGTTCACAATTTGGAAATGCGTGAGGTGCTTGAGCAAATTCTGATGCATGCCGACAATGTAAAGGTGTTTATCTTGGAGGAAATCCGGCGTTATACAAAACTCTTCTGGATTAATAGCGGCCCCTATAACAATTTAACGGCAAGAAAGTTTGTTTTAAATTGCACGACGGAAGAATTCTCAACAGCTGTTGTAGCTGCAGGCAAAGCTGGCGCCAATTTTCCGAGGCGTGAAGGGGAAACACTTAAGGATATGCTTGCTCGTCTAGAGCCGCTGTTCTTTGACGCTTCAGTTGACCCAGTTGTGACTAATAAAACGCCTGGTAATGGTGAAGACATTCTGTCTTCCAGTGCGAATAACCTATATGCCGACGTCACAGCTTCTGACGTGCGTGATTTTACTGAACACTATCCACTTAATTCGAGATTAACCAAGTGTGGTGGTCGACTAGTAGAGGAGGTGTATCGGATTGATGGAAAGTACGGGAAGGAGATTACTAATATAGTGGGTCACCTTGAGGCTGCGATTCCATTCGCGACCGACGAAATGGCCAAAGCATTAAATGCTCTCATAACTTTTTATCGGACTGGAACATCGCTCGACCGCGAGGCCTACGACATCGCATGGGTCCGAGATGATGCTTCGTCCGTCGATACGATTAATGGATTTGTCGAAGTGTATATGGATGCTCGAGGTACTAAAGGTGCGTGGGAGGCGCTCGTCTTTTATATCAACGAGGGTAAAACTTCTGAAATTCGCACTCTCGCTGAAGCTGCGCAGTGGTTTGAGGACCACATGCCTTGGGATGCGAAGTATTGCAAGTTAGGCGTAAAAGGTATTACCGCTAATGCCATCGACGTGGTTATCGAATCTGGTGATTCAGGGCCAATCACACCTATTGGTATCAACCTTCCTAACGACCAGATCATCCGAGAAAAGCATGGTAGTAAATCTGTTTTGTTATCAAATGTAATCGAAGCCCACGACCGATCAATGCCTAAAGAGTTGCGGACAGAGTTCGCATGGACTACGGAGGAAACTTCACGTGCTGAACGATGGGGTAGTTTCGTAGGTGAACTGACTACGAATATGCACGAAGTGATTGGTCATGGGTCAGGCAAAATTGCAGACCATCTTAATGGTCAACCTCAAGCATTCCTGAAGGAGCATTACTCGGCACTTGAAGAAAGTAGAGCAGATTTAGTTGCGCTTTATTTTGTGGCAGATCGCAAGCTCGTTGATTTAGGCTTGGTCGCTGTTGATGAACATGATGACATTGTGCTGACAGAGTATGAAGGATACGTTAGGAATGCACTGGTACAGTTGCGACGGGTTCGCGAAGGGACACAACTGGAAGAAGACCACATGCGAAACCGTCAAATGATCGTTCATTGGCTAATGGAGAATACCACTGCTGTTGAGTCACGCCAGCGCGATGGTAAAACTTTTTACTTTATGAGTGATTGGCAGGCATTTCGTAACGGTGTTGGGCAGTTGCTCGCGGAAGTGCAGAGGATAAAATCAGAGGGGGATTACGAGGCGGCTGTTCAACTTTTTGCTCAGTACGGTATTCACTTCGATCCCGTGTTACGTGACGAGGTCGTCACTCGCGTCGATGCTCTTAATTTGCCGTCTTATACGGGTTTTGTGCAGCCTCGTCTTGAGCCCATAGCTAATAGCGAAGGGAAGATTACCGACGTTCTCATTTCGTATCCCCAAGATTTGACCAAGCAAATGCTCGAATATTCTGGACATGCGAATTGTGACGAAAGCTGATTTAGCTTTCTAGGTAAGACGGTCGAACCACTCGACTTGTGAGGCGGATATCAATTCTATGAATCGTCAAGTCGCTCAGGCTTTACTTATCTTATCGATTGTGTTTTTAGGTTTTGGAACACCTTCAGGTGTTCTAGCACAGTCGATTAAGAACGCGGTGGATGCCAACAGAATTTTTAAGCAATTTCTTTTTGAAGCTGAAGATTCTCGGGCCGTAGATCCAAAGGCATTCGCAACATTACGGGCTGGCCTGGAAAGCAGTGACCACGAGTTACGACTAATAGCGATTCGGGCATTTGGCAGACTTGAACGGTCAGCCTCCGTAAATTTGCTTATTAATTCGATTGCCGATCAATCTGCCGAAATTCGTGCAGAAGTAGCCAACGCACTGGGCCAGAGCGTTGAATCAATCAGTGAACCGGCTGGAAGTGAGGGTGCAGAGTTATCAGTTATTGCAACGGTGCATGCCGCATTAACCTCCCGACTATATAAAGAGACCGATTCAACAGTACGTGCAGTTCTTGCCAAAACTCTAGGCCGTCTCTCCTTTCGAAATACTCAATCCATCGCAGCAGCTGAACAACCCCTTTCTGCGCTTCTCGACATGCGAGACGTAGAAAGTTTGCATGCCTTGTTAGGGGTTGTCGATGGACTTGAATCGCTGACGCGTCAAAACGTCGGACGCCATTCTTTGATGAGTGAAACTGTCGAGGGACTGCGTAGCATCGTAATTGGTCCGATGCCGGTGTTGGAAAATACTCAAGACCAAGATACTTTGGCTCGTGTACGTCGGCTAGCCATGTCAACGTTAGCGATCAACGGAACAGTGGATAGGACGACGGTGGAAATCGCCCTATCAGACATTGATCCACAAGTACGGCGTTTGGCAGCAACTACGTTAGGTGCCGCTGATGCGCTTGATGGTCGTGCTGCACTTGTTATGGCCGCGTTAAATGACTCAGTGGCAATGGTTCGCTACGAAGCTCTCCGAGCTTACGGGGACAGGTTACAAATTAACGATTGTCAGCCAATAATCGATATCCTGAATACGGACGATGGCAACATGCATCTTTCATTGCTGGCTCTCGATCTTCTAGGGAATGAATGTCCATCTACTCAATCAGTCGATCTTGTCCTCGCAAGTGTTGCTGATGAGTTAACCAGCAACCCGACTTTTTTCAGTTGGCACCGTCCGGCGCATGCGCTGGTTTCACTGGCGTCGGTTGCACCGGATCGAGCTAAGAATTTATTGTCTCAATTTTCCAAACATCAGATTTGGCAGGTGCGGAGTTATGCAGCTCGTGCTGCTGCAATATTGGCTGCAAGCGACTGGCTGCTAGTGCTAGCCAACGATAGTCATCCTAATGTACGTACCTTAGCGGTTAGGGGTTTAGCACAGGTTGAAGAACATACGGCAGACGAGGTGTATCTCGAAGCTCTTGAAAGTTCGGACTATCAACTGATTCTTACTGCAGCGCGAGCTTTGGAAGGTAGTCCGGACAGACGTGTCACTCAGACACTGATTACTACGCTTGCTAGGTTGACCGCGGAAAATTCAGACACATCGCGTGATCCTCGTGTAGCGATTCTGGAGCGCTTGCACGAGCTCGGCTCACGAAGAAATGCTGGTGTGTTACGACCCTATCTTGAGGATTTTGACACACGGGTTTCAAATTTAGCGGCTGAAGTGTTAACCACATGGACAGGTCAGCTTCACGAACCAGCATCCGTGCCGATGACAACGGGTGACACACCGTTGCTTGAGCCAACTTATCGTATCCAGCACGCACGGATTGAGATGAGTAATGGTGGGGTGTTCCACTTAACCATGCACCCGAGGGAAGCCCCGGCTACTGTGGCAAGATTTGCACGACTGAGCCGGGAGGGATACTACGACGGTCTCATGTTTCATCGCGTCGTTCCCAATTTTGTGATTCAAGGTGGTAGTCCAGGCGCTAATGAATTTGCAGGTGACGACAGGTACCTGCGTGACGAAGTAGGCCTACGTCCACATGTACGTGGAGCAGTTGGTATTTCGACGCGGGGGCGAGACACTGGTGATGCGCAAATCTTTATTAACCTAGTGGATAATCCACGCCTAGATCACAACTACACGGTGTTTGCGACTGTGACCAGTGGAATGGATGTTATTGATCAAATCATCGAAGGTGATGTGATGCAACGGATTACAATTTCTGAACAGTGATCAAGAATTGCGGTACCGCACTATAGCTAATCTGGTTATTTTAGAACAAGCCTACACCATTGAGACACGTTGTCTTCCGGCCTATTTCTCGTCAGCGTGCGAATGTCCGACGTGGCGATCGAGATGACAGGAGACCGATGATGTAACGTGTAGAATGTTTCTAGCATGCACAAAACTCGTTATGGCATTTCTCACTGGCTTGATCGCTATTCCGAGGCCCGCAAGGTCAGAAACGCTAGATTTCCACGCCATAAAGGGAATTTGGATTTAGACGTTGCAATTATTGGAGGCGGCTTAACCGGATGTGCGACCGCGCAGGCATTTGCGGCGTCCGGTGTACGTGTTGGCCTCGTTGAATCCAATCGAATTGGTCAAGGAGCGAGCGCAAACAGCACAGCCTTCGTCATGCAGGAGCCAGATATTGATTTTCAGGATCTCGTTACCTCTTTCGGATTACGCGCTGCACGTACGATTTGGGAAATGACCCGCCGTGCCGCATTGGATCTACCTCGAGCTATTCGCCATCTTAAGATTAAGTGTGACCTTGAGTCGCAAGATTCAGTTTACTTAGCATCCGACAAGGTCTCGGTAAAGCGGTTACGTCAGGAATTCGATGCCCGCCGGAAAGCTGGATTGCAAGCTCGTTGGTTGACTGCAGATCGTGTTGCGCGTGAGACGAACCTGCGTGCAGAGGGTGCAATTCGTGTGTCTGGGAATGCAGAAGTCGATCCCTATCGGCTCTGTCTTGGGCTAGCCAGATCGGCTGCGGCGCGCGGCGCTACAATTTTTGAACAGTCTCCTGTAAAAAGGGTTCGCCACTTTCGTAACCATGTCCAGTTATTCACGGAACGCGGTCGGATCACTGCAGGTCATGTGGTTGTGGCGCTTGGTGATCCAACAGGATTGTTTAAGCCTTTAAGGAGGCATTTCCGACGTAATCATACTTATGTCGTCGTTACTCCACCTCTTGGAGCGAGGGTACGTCGGGAGCTAGGGCGGCGTAACACCATGATCTGGGATACCCAAGAGCCTTATCATTACCTCAGGTGGACACGGGATGATCGCATCGTTTTTGGAGGGGCTGACCAAGCTCCTACAAATCCAAGGCGACGCAAGAAGGTGCTAATTCAGCGTGCGGGACAGCTTATGTACGAACTTTCAACTCATTACCCGGTTATTTCAGGAATTCAACCTGAGTATGCTTGGGATGGTTCGATTGTGAACACTCCTGACGGGCTACCCTACATCGGGCCGCACCGAAATTTCCCTCGCCACTTATTTGCGCTTGGTTTTGGCGGAAATGGATTAGCGTTGGGATTTTTGTCTTCAAGCATTCTTCTTCGGCACTACTTGGATGAGCCTGCCAAGGGTGACGATTTATTTGCGTTCTCTAGGTAGAGATATAGAAATAGCTGTTATAAAATTTTTTTGAGACTAAGCTAGCTGTTGTTATGCACAAAAGAGCCATTATCTTCATGTTAATCGTATGCGCACCTGTCTGGATTACTCCAGAAGTGCATGGGCAAATGCGTACGCAACCGGTTGCTGAGCTTGATGGCCAAGTCGGGCTAGGTTTAATGTTACGAAAACTCAATATGGTCGGCTCGTTTATGATGATGACCGCGCATCCTGACGATGAGAACAATGCGATTCTTGCGATGCTCAGCCACGGTCAGGGCATTCGCACCGCTTTGGTTTCGGCTACCAGAGGTGACGGCGGTCAGAACGAAATTGGCGCAGAACTCTTTGACGCATTGGCGGTGCTGCGCACCGAAGAACTTTTAGCAGCTCATCGATTCGACGGAGCTGAGCAGTATTTTACCCGCGCAGTCGATTTTGGGTATTCGTTTAGTATCGAGGAAACTTTCGAGAAGTGGGGCCGAGAAGAAATTCTTGGTGATTTTGTTCGTATGATTCGTGTGCTTCGGCCCGATGTCATCGTGGGCATGCGACCCACAGGTGCTGGCGGTGGGCAGCACCACCAAGCCTCTGCGCTGCTTGCACAAGAAGCGTTTCGAGCGGCCGCAGACGCAACCCGTTTTTCTGATCAGTTACAAGAAGGACTTCGTCCTTGGCAAGCACGCAAGTTCTATTTCAATGCCAGTTCCCCATTTCAAGCGAGACTAGGTCCACCGCAAGGTGACGATATTATCGCTGTAGATATCGGCGGGTACGATTCACTGTTAGGTCGCACCTATGCCCAAATTGGCAGCGAAGCGCGTAGCATGCATAAGTGCCAAGGAATGCCGCAACTCTTAGAGGTTCTAGGACAAAGCAACAAGGCCTACTATCGCCTAGCCGAATCAACAGTCGACCCTCAAACAGCCTCGGGCGATTTTTTCAGGGGAATCGACACAACGATTCTTCAACTTGGACAGTATGCTGGATTTAGCCCGCCATCCGAATTAACGATTCAGTTAACGAGTATTGAAACGCATGCAGCGAATGCGTTGCAGGTGTTTGAGAGCGAAGGTGTTGAAGCCACACGTCAACCAATTCGTTCGGGTCTTTCGGCCGTGAGGAAATTGCGTGATCAGCTCGGCCTAATGAGTTTGTCAGATGAAGCACAGTATGAAATTGATTTCAGGCTTGCGCAAAAAGAAGCTCAATTTGAGCGGGCATTGCTTTTAGCGCACGAAATCAAACTAGAAGCATTAGCCGACGATGGCGTGGTGACTGCCGGTCAGCTTGTTCAGGTCTCGACGTTTGTGGCAAATCGAGGGAATGCGGACATTAACGTGCGTGGTGTGACTTTTAATGGTTTTGATAATAGCGGTATTGGTTGTCAAGCTGACGTCGTAGATGGTGAATCTGTGTATTCCTGCGACTCGCAGTTAAGAATACCGGCCGATGCTGCAAGCACTACACCATATTTCGAAAGACTCCCTGACGCTGCTCGATATGTTTTTAAGTCAGACGTGCCGTTCGGTGCAGCGTTCGAACCATCACCGTTCTCCGTGACATTTTCCATTGAGTTTGACAGTGAGCAAATTGGCGTCACCTTACCCATTCAACATCGCTACGAGGAGAACATCTTCAGCGGTGAACGAAGAATGGAACTTCATGTCGTTCCTCAGTTAGCGGTTAAGATTTCGCCAGATATTGTCATTGTCCCACTTAGTGGTGAACCACGTGACCGAGAAATGCGTGTCAGTGTTACCAATCTCGGAACTGGCAGTATTGAAGGAAAAATCATACTCCAGGCGCCGCTTGGATGGACAGTAACACCACCAAGTGCCCAGGTGACTTTTACGCGGCAGGACGAAGAATGGATAGCGCGTTTTGTCATTACGCCAGCGGCGGATGTTAAGCCTGGTGAGTTCGAAATGCTAGCGTCTGTTCAGACTGCCGAAGCTACTTTTGGTGAAGATGTTCAGGTTGTTGAGTATCCTCACATCCAGCGAAGGCATCTCGTCGGAATTGCGGAGGCGAGACTGAAGGTAATCGACGTGCGTGTTTCTCCCGACCTCAATGTTGGTTACGTGATGGGTGCTGGTGATCAGATGCCGGTAGCGATTGAACAACTGGGCGCTAAACTGGATCGTCTTGACGCGGACACCTTAGCTTGGGGTGACCTGCATAGTTACGACGTGATTATAACTGGCGTACGAGCGTACGAATTAAATCGTCATCTCACTGCGTATAATGATCGCTTGATCGAGTACGTCAAGACTGGTGGCACGGTGATCGTTCAATACAACAAGTTAGGCTTCAATGCAGTGCAGTATGGGCCATATCCAGCGGAAGTCAGTCGTAATCGTGTGACCGATGAACACGCACCGGTTGAAATTCTCGTGCCAGAACATTCAGTGTTTATGACACCTAATCAAATTACTGAAAATACTTGGAACGGTTGGATACAGGAGCGTGGCTTATATTTTCTTGGCGATCGTGATCCAGAGTATGTTGACCTTGTTCAGATCGAAGACTCGTTTAAGTTTAATGCTGGGCCTAAGCGCGGCGCCTTGGTTGAAGCTCGGGTGGGCGCTGGTCGCTGGATGTACGTTGGCCTAGGGCTTTGGCGCCAATTGCCTGCTGGTACTACCGGCGCATACCAACTTCTCGCTAACCTGATCAGTCTTGGTAGAATCCCTGTTCACTAATCGTTAATTTCTATAAACCTGTGATCAAAGATTTCAGGTGTCCAGTCTTAGTGTTTCGAGTCAACGTATTTTTCCGAGAACCAGTACTCGCCTGGCACTGAACCCATGACGCCTTCATAGAAAATCGTCACTGGTTCTGTAAAATCAATCACACCTTTGAATAGCAGAAGCGCTTCTCCGCTTAGTGCTGGCCCATTCTGAATCAAGCCGGTTGGGAGATTGAGGTCAAGGCGACGTATTACATCGAGCCGTTGATCGCCTTGGATCATATAAAAGCGCTCTGTGCGAAACAGATCTAGCAGTTGACCTTCTAGGCCGATCCAGAACAGATGTTGCGTGCTTGGATCCTTTAGCAGGCTTTCACGAACTTCGTTGTAGGGCTCCTGTCCAAGTGTGCATTGTCCTAACGTCGGTGGATTGACATAAACGAACCACATGCGCAGCCCGGCCATGCTGGGATCGCTAATGGTTAATTCGATAAGACTGTCATCCATATAAAGTTCGTCCCAGGATGGACACTCTGCAGATGCACCCCGACCGGTGAACAGCACGATAACAATTAAGAGACTTAGGAAAATTTGTTTTAAAGTGTTAATCATGATCTAGCAATAGTTTTTAATGTGCGTCACCGCTAGTGCCTGCAAGAAACGCCGAGGCAATGCGACGTGCACTTTTACGAATAGCGCGAGTTGCACTGGAGACGGTGATAGTTGCGGTCGTGATACCGTCAACATCTTCGCCCACACGAAAACGATCCAAGATGCTCTTGTTGAGAAACTGCTCTGTGAATTCTGGAAGATCAATTGAAAAATACCCGTAGGGTTCTCGATGTTTGATGATCTCTACTCCAGTGAGCTTCCCGTTTACATCTAGGCCAACCAGCATTTCGATCGGCCCTTCATAGCCACGCTCAAGTGGTTCTATGTCTAGGGTTAAGAACGCGAAGCCTAATAATTCCTCGCTGTTATTTGTGATTCTAAACGCTTGAATGTGCGGCGGACTCCCTGTTTTTTCTATAAATCGAGTAGCCTCAGGAAACATTACAGGAAAATATGCCTCAAGTCCTGTTAAGGTCGATTGCCGATTTGCGTTCACTTGGACGACCGCCGCTAACATCAGTGCGACGATACCCATGATCGCAGTTCGTAGAAATAGCTTGGTCCGACGGTTCATTCCTTTATCATCTTTACCCATGTGGTCACACGATCAATGCGGGTAAAACCAGAGAAAGTGTTGTCGAATTGTAGTTACATGAAGAATTTAACATCTTACTTGCTCTTGCTAGTTTATTTGGTAACTTTTGTTGTTTCTTTACATATAATCACTTTTCTAATGACTGATAGCGTTCCAGCAAGGAAGTCGTGATTGCTGCATTAATATCATTTCTCTCGGCTACAATTGCGGTGGGTGGACAGGGTAAGGCATTTGTGAGCAAGGCATAAGCCTTTTTACTATTTTTCAGATCGGAGTAATCATGCGATTGCGGTGGCTTGTCTTTACACTTGTCGTTGTTGCACTAGGCTCAGTAGCTGTTCGTGCCCAGCAGACGGGTCAACCCGCAAGCGACGTACTCCTCCAGTTTGATCCGTGGGGCAATCCCACTCCTCGAGGAGGCGTCACAAACAATGGACCAAATTCCCATAGCGTGTGGTGACCAGGTTCTGTGGCGCTGGATCGCGTCAATCACCGTATGTTCGTACCAGAACCAGGCAACATTCGAGTGCTCGTATATCAGTTAGACGAGGAGGGCCGGCATGTTCGTCATACAGCAGATCATGTGATCGGTCATAGAAGTTTGGTCGGTCGCCGCCGACAGTCTGTAACCAATCGCACTGACGGCGCGGGTGGTGCCGAAACTGGTCTCGCGGTGGACAATATCTACCAACGATTGTTTGTGCGAGACCGTAACCGTATTCTCGTCTTCAACGTACATCCTGATGACATGCAGGATTATCCGGAAGCGACCCACGTAATTGGTCAACCGGACTTCGAGACCATGACGTCTGGTGCCGGGCAGAGGCAATTCAGTGGTTCCGAGATCATCGTTGATGAAGATACACAGCGACTTTTTGTGGAAGACGGCTCACGTATTCTTGTGTTTGATATCGATCCCACAAGACTTGAGGATTTCCCAAATGCGAAAATTGTAATTGGACAGCCTGACTTTAGGAGCCGCGAACAAGGACTTGGGCCAAATCGCCTTACACGCGCACACGGGATTGCATTAGATCCAGATGAGCAACGACTGTTTGTTTCGGATCAGAACAACAATAGAATTTTGGTTTTTGATATACATCCTGATCGACTGTCCAACGATCCAAACGCTGTTGCAGTGCTTGGTCAACCGGATTTCTACACGAACACGCCACGTTTCTCCGGCGCTCGCGCGAGGCCGGAAAATCGATTTGGTGTGAGATCGATCACGCCTGGTGGCCTAGATTATGACCGGTTGCATAAGCGCTTGTTCGTGAGCCAATTGCCTGATAATAGAATTCTGGTGTTCGAAGCGGCGCCGGACAAGCTGCAGGATAATCTAGAGGCCTTCGTTGTTGTGGGTCAGCCGGATTTCACGACATTCGATCCAGTCATTTCACAAACACGATTCGCTTTTCCCAAGGATCCATCGGTCGATTCTGAGAAGCAAATGCTTTATGTCTCTGAGGGTTTTCCTGGTGGAAACCGTGTTATGGCTTTTGACATCAGACCGGACGTGCTCCGCAGTGGGCTCGCTGCACTCGATGTGATTGGCCACGTAGATGATGCAGGGCGTGATGACTTTAATCGTCGGATGGCCAATGACAGGTTGGATGCTCGGACAACGACGATGGCGCGCGCCGTGGCGCTCGACGCGGTAGACCATCGGCTCTGGGTTGCTGACGAATACAACAATCGGGTCCTTGGTTTTCGTCTCGATCGCCACAATCGTTTGTTGGAGTATGAGGCGCGTTGGGTTTTTGGCCAGCCAGACTTCCAGACGGCAAAAGCAGCCAGGTCAGCAACGGGTATCAACGTGCCTCTTGCACTGGCCTATGACGTTTTGGATAAGCGTCTGTATGTGGGTGACGGATGGAACGACCGTGTCCTGATTTATGAAGCCAATCCCGAGACGTTATCTTTGGGCGGAGGTCATGCGGCTGTGGCGGTTCTAGGACAACCTGACTTCGAAACCCAGGAACCGCAAACAGCTCGTAACCGTTTCGATTTCGCCGTCGATATCGGTCGAGGAATTGCATCGAATATGTTGCCTGTGGGCATTGCGATTGACTTCAAGCATCGGCGAGCTTTTGTTGCTGACGGCGGAAATCATCGAGTGCTCGTATTCGACATTGATCGTGATCGACTGACCAGTGGTTCTGATGCGATCAATGTACTTGGCCAGCCAGATTTCACGTCAAGTGACCCTGGGTTGGCGGCCCACAGCTTGAGTTCACCTGGACATCTAGCGTACGACGCTGATAACGACCGCCTCTTCGTTGTAGACAACAGGAACCACCGCTTGCTTGTTTTTGCTGTGGCACCAGACGTAATACAAGACGGAATGGCTGCGATCTCAGTTCTCGGGCAACCGGATTTTTCTAGTACGACGCCGGCAACTCAATTGCGAGGTTCAGGTAAAGTTATCACGGGAAAAAGTCTAGCTTCACCGAATGGTGTAGCGTATGACCATGTAAAGCAACGGCTGTATGTTGCTGACCAGGGTACGGACCGTGTACTTGTATTCGATGTCACAGCGGATCGAATGAAAAACCATTCGACTGCTTTGGCTGTGCTCGGTCAGCGCGACAAGACGAGTCAATCTGGACAAGTGTTAAGGGATGTGTCCGCACAGGACCAATTGTATGACCCACGCGGATTGGCATTCGACAGTATCAATCAACAGCTGTACGTGATGGATTCGCACTGGGCTCGGATGCTTATATTTAGAGATCCTTCTAGTCGCCACCGTATCGAGGTGCCGCCAAATGGCGTGGACCGTTTCAGTTCGTTGGACCCTATCCTTGCATTAAAGGAACCAGAACTCATTATGGGTCAGGGAAAGCTCCAAGTGGATGCTGGAGTTGCAGGTGTGTGGATGAAAACTCGCACCAAGATCATGATGGATACACAAACTGAACAACAAAGTCGTCTTCTCCTTAATCAAGTAGCAGCTCGACTTGAAGTTCCTACGATGCATGCGTTGGTTCTGGCCGATGGACGTGATGGTGCGAAGACCGTCATCAATGTCACTAATGAAACAGAGTCGTCCCAAGCGGTGCGTTTCACGCTGCGTTCAGGAAATGCCATAAGTTCGACGTCGGAGACGCTGACTTTTGGTGCCTCAATGACCCTTGATGTGGCAGAACTACTGGATGGGTCCTTCGATACTGGAGCACTTGAAGTGACTTCGAATACTCCTGTATCAGTAGCGGCTTGGCATGTTCTAGAAAACAAGTATGGTGAAGAAATAATCTCCATGGCTCCAGTGGTGCGTGGTTTGTCGCCGACCTCTGTGACCGTTCTACCGCATGTAATGATTGGTGGAGGATACGAAACCGACATAGTCTTGTTGAATGTAGAGAATGAGCCGGTGCAAGGAGAGATAGCTCTTATCGATGACGAAGGTCATGAAATTGAGTATCAACAATACGAAGTGCCACCGAAGGAAGCGTTCATCTGGCAGCCATCGACCGGTAGTTTGATTCCACGCCGTACGTATGCGGTTGTGCATCCAACCTCCTCATTTACACCATTGATCTCTGCATTGGTGTCACGGTCGGATGCGGGACTGGTTACCAGGGTCGGTCTTGAGCCAGTCGCGGATGTAACGTATGCGAGGATTCCAATCCAGTCCATGCCAGATCTAATTCGCCACGGTCAGATGACACGGCTCGATTTGGTGATTGCAAATCCTGCTGAACACGCTGCCTCGGTACGGTTCGTGCTAAGGGATCTAGATGGTCAAGAGGTAGATCGTGATGAACGGCTGATCTTGCAAGGAGTTCAGAATACATTCACTCTCGGTAGTTTGTTTAATCGTGTGCAGTTCGCGGGCTCTTTAAGTATTGCATCGGACGTCCCAATTGCTTGGTCGGCGCGTCAAGTGACGACGAATCTCAGAGGTGATGAGATCTTGACCGAGATTCCTGTTCTGACGGATAGTTCAGCGTCAGGTAAACTGGTATTTCCGTATAATGACGGGCAGGGGAACTCGACTCAGCTTTTTATGATTGCTGGAGCAACTGGTCGGTTAGAATCACACGTTGAGTTCGTCGATATGGGCGGGCAGTTAATCGATGTTATCGCTCGGTAAGAAACATTATGACTAAAAATTGGCCAATTGTTGCCGCGTCCTTTCTTACGATTGTCTTTACCTTCGGGATACCTACGATGGTGATGCCAGTCATCTACGCACCAATCATCGACGAATTCGGATGGGGTCGTGCGCAGGTGACGTTTGTTGCAACACTCAAATTCGGCGCTGGCGCTGTCTTTGGTATTTTTTTTGGCGTCCTTGTCGACAAATTTAGCATTCGAAAAATCGTGGTCGTTGCTTCCTGCGTGTCGATCATTGCGATGCTAGGATTTCTCTGGGTGCAATCGCTCTGGCAGTTTTATCTCGTCGGTCTTGTGCTGGGAATGGGTTCAATTTCCTGCATGATCGCCATCAAGGTGCTGGTTTCGCAGCGGTTTATGCACCAGCAAGGTCTTGCTATTGGTTCGGCGTTACTTGGTACGAGTGTCGCGGGGACTTTTACCCCACCATTAGCGACATGGCTGATTAGCATCTATGGCTGGCGGATGACGGTAGCACTGCTGAGCATTGGCATTTGGACAGTTGCGCTCCCAGTTTTCTTGCGGATCGTTAAAGATTCTCAAGATGCTGAAACCGACGGCGCAGGACTTGCAGATAGTTCATTGCAAACCAAACGCGAGGAGAGTGCTGCCGCCGAGATAGATTTTTCAGATGTGCTGAAAAGCCGGTCGTTCTGGATGATTGGCCTGGCTGTGGGCTTGATTGGGTTTACGGATCAGTCGCTGGGGCAACATCTTATGCTGTATCTCATTCAGGAGGTTAATTACAGTCCCATGAACGCAGCTTGGATAAAGAGTGCCGTGTTCGCCGTTAGTATTGCGGGCAAGCTTGGCTTTGGATGGCTATACGATAAGCGTTCGGTGAAAGGCATCCAGCTCTGTTATTTCATGATGGCTGTGTCCGTGTTACTGATGTTTCCCATTTCCATGTTGTCTGCGCTGGTTGCATTTACCATTACGCGTGGTTTATCCCACGGCGGTTCGATTGTAGACATCCCAGTCTTATCGAAGCACTGTTTTGGGCCTAAGGTGCTAGGGAAGACAATAGGGATTTTGACTGCGTGCGTGACAGTTGGATTCGCTATCGGGCCGCCGCTTGTTGGCTATATGTCCGACACACAGGGTAGTTACAGGAATGCTTTTATCATGCTCGCCGTGGCGTCGATTGCGGCCGGCTTATCTTTATTGAGTGTGAAGACTACTTATAGAGATCGAATAATCGCCCTGGAGCAGTCTCGGGTACAAGCCTCAGAAACGTCTGCGTGAGAGTTTTCAAAATTAGTACTGCGTGAGTTGTGGGGCAATCATAAACATCTCATTGGAGATCATGCGCTATGTACAATGCCTACGAACACCCTCATGAAGATCTCCGGGAATTACTAAAACGGGCGGCTGATGTTGGTGAACTGCTGACAGTGGATGGCGTAGATTGTAATTTGGAAATGGGTGCGTTTACGGAAATTGTCCACCATACGCATGCCAACCCACCAGCCATTTTGTTTCAAAAGATTCCAGGATTCCCAGATGGATTTCGTGTTGTATCTGGGACCATGAATTCGCGCAAGCGTTTAGCAATCGCTCTTGGATTTCCAGTACCAGAAACTCCCATGGATGTCGTCCGTTCGTACCGTGACCGAATGCAATTACATAAGTCACTTGCACCTGAAACTGTGGAGACCGGACCGATTCTTCAGAATATTGATCGTGATGACGATGTTGACTTAAATAAATTTCCTGCACCACTTCTTCACGAACGAGATGGTGGACGATACATTGGCACTGATGATCTTGTGATTATGTACGACCCAGACGACGACTGGGTTAATGTTGGCACCTATCGGGCGATGCTCCATGATCAACGAACCGTTGGGCTATGGATGTCACCTGGAAAACAAGGTCGGCAGATTCGAGAAAAATATTTTCGTCGAGGACAACCGTGCCCTGTGCTGATCAGCTGCGGGCATGATCCACTTTTATTTCTTGGAGCTGGGAACGAACTAAGGTTTGGACTTTCGGAATTCGCGTGGGCTGGTGGACATCGTGGCCGGCCGTTTGAAACAATTCGGTCTGAATGCTATGGCCTGCCGATGCCGGCCCACAGTGAGATTATTTTGGAAGGTGCTATGCATGCCGGCGACGTTCGGGCTGAGGGTCCATTTGGGGAATTTACTGGCTACTATGCGAGTGCTGTAAGCGATGAGCCAGTTGTCCGGATTGAGCGGATTTACTATCGTGACGATCCCATTCTAACCATGGCGAGCCCGATGCAACCGCCATCGGACTTCTCTTTTAGCAAGTGTGTTATGAAATCTGGCATGATTTGGGACGAGGTAGAGAGGGCAGGATTAAATGGTGTCCAGGGTGTATGGTGCCATGAAGCTGGCGGGCCTCGACTTTTTAACGTGATATCAATTAAACAGGCGTACGCTGGCCATGCGAAACAGGCGGGATTGCTCACAGCTGGTTGCCAATCTGGTAATTACCTCGGTCGCTATGTTGTGGTAGTGGATGAAGACATCGATCCAACAAACACTTTTGAGGTCATTTGGGCCTTGTCTACCAGAAGTAATCCAGCAGAAGACATTGACATCATTCGCAGAACTTGGAGTGGTCCACTTGACCCCATGTTGCGACCTGGTGAGCGCCTGAATTCACGGGCAATTATTGATGCTTGTCGACCATTTGAATGGAAAGACAAATTTCCACCGGTCGCTAAAGCAAGTGATACTCTGAGAGGAAAAGTAGCAGAAAAATACAAGGCAATCCTAGCGGGTATTGATACCTGACAGATGTCTAGGACTAATACCGTGCTGATGATTATGAGGCTTATTTAATGAGTGAGACGACTGCAGGAATAGACCGTACGGTCACACCGTACCAAGAGTCTGAAGGCAAAGGTGCTCTGGATGGCAGGCGATACTTAGAGAGTTTGCGGGACGGACGTGAGGTGTGGTACCGCGGGCAACGCATCGAGGATGTAACGACACATCCAGTTTTTTCAACGATGGCTAAAAACATTGCCCGGATTTACGACATGCAGCACGCTCCGGAGACCTCAGAAATAATGACCTATGAGCAGGAAAACGGGCGTCGGGCGTCTTACTCTTACCATCTACCAACCGCACCAGAAGATTTACTGCTCCGACGTGCTAATACTGAGATCTGGGTCCGTGAAGTATTCGGGATGTGCGGCCGATTACCAGATTTTTGCGCGTCGATGGTAGTTGGTTACTACGATATTCATGACCAATTGGCGGAACTTAACCCAGATTTCGCGCGCAATACCAGAACCTATCTTGACTATGCGCGTGATCACGATTTGTGTCTATCGCATGGATTACATGATCCATGTATGGATAAGTCACTCCGCCCTTCTGAAGATCCTGACAGGTGCGTCAGGGTAGTCAAGGAGCGTGATGATGGGATCGTCGTCCGCGGTGCCAGGTTTAACACGTTTGGAATATTCTCGAATGAGATCCTAGTTTCGCCGACGTACCAGTTTCAGGAAGATGAAAAGGACTTTGCTATCTGGTTCACTATTCCATGCAACGCGCCTGGATTAAAGCAAGTTGCTCGAGAAGCTTTTTCTGGCCGCAATCCACTAGACCATCCAGTTTCTGCTAGCTTTGACGAAATTGACTCGCTCGCAATTTTTGACGATGTGTTTGTGCCTTGGGAACGCATCTTTTTGTATCGAGAGCCACTGGCAGCGAATCGATTGTTTCGAGGGAACGTGATGTCATGGGCGAGTTATGCTGGTTCGGTCTTGACGCAAATGCGAATGGAGATTCTCGTTGCGGTTGCTTATTTACTGGCTACGACGTCCGGAGTCGACCAGCGGCCGAATGTGGCAGGTACTCTCGGTGAGATGTGTACATATCTCGAATTGTGTCGGACAAATCTTCGAGCTGGAGAAATTGATTGTGTGCGATCACAAGGAGGTCTGTATCGTCCCAAGCCTGCGCCTGAACGTCGGGCTCTAGTGACGATGGTTTCAGAACGATTTATTGAACTTGTCGAACACATTGGTACAAGCTCGCTCATTTTCTTGCCAACTGCTGAAGACTGGGATGTTCCAGAATTAAAGAAACACTTGGACATTTACATGCGTGGTAAGGGAACAACGCCAATCGATCGTCATAAATTGTGCAAGCTGGCTTGGGATTTGACTGGTGACTCTTACGGCAGTCGACAGCAACTCTATGAACGGTTACACTCAGGAGATCCAACGATGGTCGTCGCAAATGCTTATCGGCGTTCTGATTTGTCTAATGGTATTGAATTGGTCTCGAAATTTTTAGATTTAGAGCGGCCCGTTACTGGTTCAAAAAAAGGATAGAAAGGGCGGCAGCGCTGCACTCCATGGGTAAATTTCTTATTGCTCCACACATGCGACTTCAAGAATTTGTCGCTCATGAAAAAGGCTACTTTTCGGACGCGGGTTTAGACTACGAATTTCGCAGTGGAAAGCGCAGCGTCAGCAGTATCAAGACAGCCGAAGAGATTTCTCCTGATCTCCGAAGCGGTGCCTATCAAAGTTTTGAAGGGCAAGGTCGAGGTTGTTCAATTAGTTCTGCCTGCCATTGGACGGTTAATATGGCGGCATCAGCTGGCCACGGTCGGGTTTGGGGGGAGGCCTACTCGGTAAGTCCGTCTGGTATTTATGTTCCGCCGGATTCTTCTATCAAGCGACCAGAAGATCTAGCTAATGTTCCGATCACTGTCGGCTATCAATCAGGTAGTCACTACTCGACGATCCAGGCACTTGAGGCGTTTCTGACACGTGACCAGATTAAGCTGCATTTTGGCGGAATGCTCTTTCAACGGCTTGAGTTATTGGTGGACGGAGAAGTGCCAGCGGGGAACGCGTTCGGCGGTCCGTTATACCTGCTCGAGCAATTAGGATTCCGGAAGATTATCGATACGACGTTCATGGTGGCCGCAATGGTCGAGGAGGATGTGGATCCTTCCGACGTTCGGAAGTGTTATCGTGCACTGAAGCGTGCACAAGCGGATATAGATTTACGTCCTGAGTTATACACGCATTACTACAAGAAAATATTTCCTGAGCGGTTCCACGAGATCATGGACACTCGCACCTTTGGCCCCGGCGAGAGAATCGTGTTCCAACCGTACTCGAAAGAAATGTTCGACGCGACTCACGAGTGGGTCGAGGATTGGGAAATTTTTCCGGAAGGTAAGGGCGGAACGGCCGCGTACGAGAAATCGGTTTTAGTGTCAGATCTGTAACGAAGGGAGTATATGGCTAATATTGTTTTTGGACTTGGCTCGTCTCACGGGCCGCTTTTGTCAACGCCTCCAGAAAAATGGCTGGGACGGGTTGAAGCGGATAAAAAAGCTCCAGGCCATCCGTTTCGTGGTGGAACTTACAAATTTGACGAATTGGTGGAAGTTCGAGCGAAAGAAAATTTGGCCGAACAATGCACCATTGAAATGAGAACCGAGAGACACGCAGCCTGCCAGCGTGCTATTGAGCAACTTCAAGAGAGATTTGCAAAGGCATCACTTGATGCCCTTGTAATAGTTGGCAACGACCAACGTGAGATTTTTACTGAAGCTCTCACACCACCTTTTAGCGTTTTTTATGGCGAATCTGTGGACAACATTCCTCCATCCAAGGAACGGCTGGCCAAGATGCCAGCTGGTTTAGGTCTGTCTCACTGGGCCAACTCACCGGAAGGTGGAGCGACCTATCCTTGCGTGCCGGAGCTTGGGGAACATATTCTTCGGTCGGCCATGGACGAAGGTTTCGATGCTGCGGCAATGAAGGTATTACCGGAAGGACCGAATGGCCGTAAGGGTTTACCACACGCCTATGGATTCATTTATCGACGGATTATGAATGACATAGCCATTCCGTCTGTTCCAGTTGTACTTAATACTTTCTTTCCTCCGAATCAACCGACGGTTGGTCGGTGCTTCGATTTTGGCCGAGTGATCAATCGAGCTGTGACGTCTTGGGATAGTAAAGCCCGGGTAGGAGTGATTGCTTCCGGCGGCTTGAGTCATTTCGTTGTCGATGAAGAATTTGACAACATGCTCCTTGAAGGAATGAAGTCGGGAGATCGTTCACAGCTAGTGAATATTCCTCCTGACCGATTTCGCTCTGGTACATCAGAAACGAAGAATTGGATTACGACTGCCGGCGCTCTTACAGATACTGAATTAAGCATGACAGTCGTTGACTATGTGCCATGCTATCGATCGGACGCGGGTACTGGGAATGCGATGGGTTTTGTAACCTGGGATTAAATAGGTTCTGACAACGGTTGGAGTCGCAACGATCTATGCATTTGTTTCCCTTGCGATCATCACTTCCGTCGATTTCATAATTGCTACGGCGGTATCGCCACGCTTCAGTTTAAGTTCTGCGACTGCGTCTCGCGTGATGACGGCAGTGAGCCTTTGGTCGCCGACCCGCAAACAGATCTGCGAGAGCAATCCGTCCGACCGGATTTCCTCTACAATTCCCTGCAGCTGATTTCGACCGCTAATTGCAATGCTCGCCTCACCGCGAGCCCGCTTTACTTGCTGGGCCTCGGTGGGTTTATCGCCATGCCGCTCAAGTAACCTTTCGATTTCGAGTTCGGTCAGCCGGTGGTGCCCACCATCAGTCTTGGTGGTTCGCACGCTTCCTTTATAAATCCACTGTTTGAGGGTGGAGTAGCTAACACCAAGGCGCCTAGAGGCTGCACGAACCGTTAAAAGTGACATAAATCGAATTAAACCGTTTGATTAATCGTATAAAATCATACTAAACTGTTTTATTTGTTATAGCAAGCATTCTTACCTTCATTGTTCATTGGCTTTGTAATTAGTAAAGAGACATGCCTGTTGAGATTTGGCAAATCTCGTGGTTCACAATTTTGGTCGCTTCTTTGGCGACCTTAATCATGATGCCATTTGGGATTGCGGTCGCTTGGTTGTTGGCGCGTTGGACCTTTACCGGAAAAACAGCGTTGGAGACTTTTGTCTCTCTGCCATTGGTGCTACCACCTGTAGCGACTGGCTTGATCCTATTACGACTTTTGGCACGTCGTGGGCCGGCCGGTCGTCTCTTGGACAATGCCGGGATTGAATTTCTCTTTACATGGAAAGCAGTCGTGCTTGCAATGGCAGTGCTCGGATTCCCATTATTAGTTCGCACAGCGCGTGCGGGATTTGAGCAGGTAAATCAGCGTTATGAGCTAGTCGCACAAACTCTCGGCGCTAGTCGCCTTCGTGTTTTTTTTACGGTGAGTCTTCCGCTGGCTTCACGTGCAGTAGTCGCAGGAATTCTACTCGCTTTTTCACGTTCGTTAGGGGAGTTCGGTGCGACGGTAATGATTGCAGGTAGCATTCCTGGTGGCACGCGAACGTTAGCATCGGGCATTTACAATTATGTCGAAATAGGACAGGACACTAACGCAAACAGCCTATTAATAATTTCGATTATCCTAGCGTTTGGTGCAGTCTGGCTTTCGAACCACATTGCGCGTAGTGCAAATCATTGAGGTTGTACGATTACCTCTTGGCCGGTTACCGATTATTCAAATAACAACATGCACACTTCTATCGTTCTCGATATGTTGGTTCGACTTGATGCTTTTAATCTCGAAGTGCATGAACATTTAGATTCTGAAGTGGTGGCGCTCTTTGGTCCGACAGGGTCTGGGAAAACAACGATGCTGGAGACGATCGCCGGCCTCCAGCATGCACTACAAGGAGAGATTAGAGTAGGTTCACATTTGTTGTTTTCGTCACGTGCCGGAGTTGATGTGCCAGTGTGGCAACGTCATGTAGGCTACGTACCACAAGACGTAGCACTGTTCCCACACATGGATGTAAGGCAGAATATTACCTATGGCCACTCGGCTAGTTCGGTGCTGTCTTTCGACAGGGTTGTTGATTTGTTAGACATTGAACCGCTTTTCCCGAGGCCGATTGCTGTTCTGTCTGGTGGTGAGCGCCAGCGGGTCGCCATTGCTAGAGCGCTCCTGTCCTCACCGAATATACTGCTACTCGACGAACCACTGACTGGTTTTGATAATGCTTTTAGGCAAGAGGCCTTAAAATATTTAGTTCGTCTACGAAACGAACTCGACATTCCAATGTTTTATGTTTCCCATGATAAAGATGAAATTCTGGAAATAGCCGATTGGGTGATTGTGATAGAACAGGGACAGGTAGAACGTGCTGGAGAACCATGCTCAGTACTTAACGAACATGTGTAATAAACCGTCCCATTTTGGTCAGTATTTATGACGTGACTAACAATGAATAACATTACCAATCCCTTGCTGCACGAAAGCAGAGTGCCACGCTTTGATGCCATTCGGCCAGAACACGTAGAACCTGGCATTAAAGAATTGTTGTCTCAGTTGGGTGCTAAGTTTGAGCAGCTAGAGCGTGATGGAAAACCGACATGGCGTGAGTTGATTGAGCCGCTTGAGAGAATCGACGACGAACTAGGTTACCGGTGGGGAATTGTGAGTCACTTGACGTCCGTATCTAGCAATGATGCGTTACGGGAAGCATACGAACGAGTGGAACCGGCTCTCGTGCAATTCAATCTTCGGATGGCTCAAAGTCGTCCTGTGTACGATCTAATGTGTGCACTGCGTGACGGGTTTGAGTGGAGCCGGCTTGATGCGAGTCAACAAAGGATCATGACATTCTTGATTCGTGACGCAAAACTTTCCGGTGTTGGTCTCGATGGCCATGACCGTGAACGCTTTCGAAAGATTCAGACCGAACTAGCGGAACTTTCGACGCGTTTTTCGAATAACGTTCTCGACGCGACCAAGGCATTCGGCATGACACTGCGGGATCGCAGTGAAGTCGACGGTTTACCGATGAGTGCTCTACAGCTTGCAGCGCAGGCTGCTCGGCTTTCGGGAGAGCCAACCGCAACAGCTGAGACTGGGCCTTGGCGTATCACGCTGGACCACCCGAGCCTTGGACCATTTATGCAACACAGTCGTCGGCGTGAACTACGCGAACGACTGTACCGCGCGTACATTGCGAGGGCATCAGGCGGTGACTTTGACAATACACCTCTGATTACCCAGATCCTGAAGCTTCGTCAAGAAATGGCTCGGCTGTTGGAATACTCAAATTACGCTGATCTCAGCTTGTCCACGAAAATGGCATCCGGGGTACAAGCAGTCGCAACATTACATGAAAAACTACGCGTGGCATCTTTTGATCGAGCACAGAGAGAACTCCAAGAATTAAAAGAGTTTTCTAAGACACATGCTGAATTACAGATTGAGACCAATACAGAGACAATGGAATTGCAGCACTGGGACGTTTCATTCTGGGCCGAGCGGCTCCGAGAAGATCGGTACAGTTTTTCCGAAGAGGAATTACGCCCTTACTTTCCGTTACCACGTGTCCTTGAGGGATTATTTGCCTTAGCGGAGCGCCTCTTTGGAGTAAGAATCTGTTCGGCAGATGGTGAGGTGCCAGTTTGGCATGAAGATGTCAGGTTCTTTCGTGTTACAGGAGAGGACGAAATTCCTCTCGCAGCGTTTTACTTAGATCCGTACAGTCGTCCCCAGGAGAAACGTGGGGGCGCTTGGATGGATGAGTGTACTGGGCGGAGTCGGTTGTTTTCTGATGCGATCGCTGGTCAACGATTACCCGTTGCGTACCTAGTGTGCAATCAGAGTCCTCCAGTGGATGGACAACCATCGTTGATGCGATTTCGAGAAGTCGAAACATTGTTTCATGAGTTTGGTCACGGGCTTCAGCACATGTTAACCGGTGTTGACTATGGTTTTGCAGCAGGAATTAATGGTGTGGAGCACGATGCTATTGAATTGCCAAGTCAATTTATGGAGAACTGGTGCTACCATCGCGACACCCTTCTTACTATGGGTTGCCACTACGAAACCAACGAGTCTCTGCCGACTATTTTCTACGACAAGATCTGTGCGGCGCGTACTTTCCGTGCCGGTGAACAGATGGTTCGTCAATTGTTGTTTGGTCTAACGGATATGATGTTACACGATGGGTACGATCCTGACGGGGATGTAACACCGTTTGACATTCAACGTGCTGTTGCAGAAACGACGAGCACATTACCGCTTCTTGCAGACGATCGTTTTTTGTGCAGTTTTTCGCACATATTTGCTGGCGGGTACGCAGCTGGTTATTATGCTTATAAATGGGCTGAGGTGCTCAGTGCTGATGCCTTCGCAATGTTCGAAGAAACGGGACTTGAAGATCCAGAGGCTGTTGCCACAGTCGGCCGTCGTTTTCGCGACACCGTACTTGCTATGGGCGGTAGTCAGCCGGCGATGGATGTGTTCATGGCCTTTCGTGGCCGCGAACCAGATCCAGCGCCACTTCTTCGGCACTCCGGTCTCGCAGATTAGAGGTTGTCTTCGTTCTTGAGGGGAGCAAGTGAATCAAACTGTTTATTTGGTTCATCACGGTGAGGCACTCGACTCAGGTGTGAATGCTCAGCGGCCACTGTCTCATAATGGTCAGAAGCGGGTTGAGCATCTTGCGGATCTCACTGCCGCCAAACAGGTTAAGCCTGACGCGATTTGGCATAGTGGGAAGCTCAGAACTCGCCAGACAGCTCAAGCGTTTTGGCGTGCATGCAACCCATTATCAGAATTGTCGATGGTGCGGGGGTTGCAACCAACTGATCCAGCCGAGTGGATTCTGGATCGAGTGAACACTGACACTCGTTCGATTATGCTCGTTGGACATAAACCTAATCTTGATTGGTTGCTTAGCCTAATTTTGAATAAACCAAGCACCTTTCCGCCACACGGAATTGTTGGTTTAGGGCATGGAGCTACTACGTGGGTTGAAATATGGCGCTTGTCGCCGCCCTAGTTTTAAGCGCGCTACTCCGAAATTAACTGGTGAAGGTGCTGTTGTAATAATTCCCATACACGTGTCACGTGTCGTTCCTCAGTTTTGATGTTGCCGATAGCAAGCCGAATGGCATACCGGCCGTCTGGCTTGGCATGGGAAAGGTAGCATTCTCCAGACTGATTCAGCGCGTCGAGTAAGTTGGCATTCAACCGTTCCAAGGCGACTTCACTCTGGTCATGCGATTTTGGATTAGCCCGAAAGCAAACCACGCTGAAAGGCACAGGGGCAAGGCGCTCGAACGTTTCACTGGCATCGACCCAGTCCGCGAATAAGCGGGCGAGGCGCATATGTTCAACTAAACGCTGCCGAACGCCATCGGCACCGAAGTGTCGAAGAATCATCCAGAGCTTTAATGCACGAAACCGTCGTCCAAGTTGAATGCCGGTGTCCATCAGATTGGTGACACCTGCCGCTTCACTCGTTTTAAGGTACTCTGGGGTGAGTGTGAAGGCTGCGCGAATCATATCCATTCGTCGACAGTACAAGGCACTCAAGTCAAATGGCGTGAATAGCCATTTATGTGGATTGACGACTACCGAGTCGGCTTGTGCGCAACCGTCCAGTACGTGTTCGTATCCTGGTACCATCGCGGTTACGCCGGCTATGGCCGCATCGACATGTAACCAAACGCGTTCGGTCTCGCAAATTTCCGCAATCGCTGGTACGGGATCAATGCTTGTAGTGGCCGTGGTGCCTACGGTAGCGATCACTGCCAGGGGAAGTAGTCCCTTCGCACGATCATTTTGAATAGCGCGATGGAGGGCGTCTGGTCGCATTCTGAACGAAGAATCGACAGGAATCTTTTGGAGGTTCTGTTGGCCAAAGCCAAGCAAGAGGACTGCTTTGTCGATTGATGAATGGGCCTGTTCTGAACAGTAGATTCGTAACGCGGGAAGGTCGGTTCGGCCTGCCAAGCCTTGTTCCCGAACTTTCGGCACGGCTGCCTCGCGTGCCGCTGCCAACGCATGGAGCGTTGACACAGATGCTGTGTCATAGATGACACCATCAAAACCATCCGGTAACCCGATCAGTCGCCTGAGCCAGGCGAGTGTAACTTCTTCCAGTTCAGTTCCTGCAGGAGAAGCTTGCCATAACATTGCATTGACGTTGAGTGCAGCTGCAAGAAACTCTGCAAGCACTCCGGGTGCACTGCCGCTAATCGGGAAATACGCCATGAAGCCTGGATGGTTCCAGTGTGTCAGTCCTGGGACGATGATGCGTTCGAAATCATCAAGAATGGTGTCGAAGGATTCACCTGAATCTGGTGCGGATGTTGGAAACGCATCCCGGATATCGCCAGGCGCAACGCTCGGCAGCACAGGGTACTGCTCGGGGTTTTGAAGATACTTGGTGACCCACTCAAGGACGCGCTGGCCGTAGCGTTGAAACGCTTCCGAATCCATATCGCCGAGGTGTTGGTGCACATTATCCGAAACAGTATGTTTGGATTTGTGTGTGTCGGTGGACATAATGAGTTCAGACTATACCTAATAGATTTCAATTAGCTAGCGCACGTAATTAAGCACAAACTCCTTAAGTGTCGGACTTCGCAAGCCGATTGTTTCCGCTTCGGCCGTGGCGGTTTCGACGTCCCAACCGTCAAGTGTGACACGCTTAATTAACCACATCCCTCCGACGCGGTTACCGGAGCCGCAGTGAATAAAGACCGGTTGGTTTGCCGGATTAGACACGACTTTGAGGAACTCGTCGGCAGTCTCTTTAGTCGCTGTTCGGAACGGTATGTGAAAGTATTTAAGACCAGCAGCGAGAGCTGCTTGTGTTCCAGCTTCCACGGTAGCGCCGTTTTCACTTTCTGTTCTGAAGTTGATGATGGATGTGAATCCACGCCGCTTGAGCTCGGTGATAGCTTCAGGCGAGGTTGCGCCGGCACAGGCGGTTGTGGCATCAACTTGAGTAAAGTTTCGAATACCCGGCACCTCTTCCTTGTTTGGCTGTTGTCCGACAAGAATGGCTGCAAACAGAATGATGGAAGTTGTAACAGCGAACAGGATCTTAAATGTTTGCATGTTAAAGAATTAACCCTTTCAAGAAAGGAATGAGTTTCAGCAACTCAACAGGATTTGTGCGCGATACTGGTTTCCATGATTTATGATGGAACCATTCTGACCAAGTTACATATTAACACGTGCTGTTTGTGTGACTAGTAGGAGCTATCCCTATCATGAGTGACTTACTTTCCGATGCAATAGTTGATGAACAACTCAAGGAATTACCAGGCTGGGAACGTGTCAAAAATTCACTGCAAAAGGAATTCACCTTCGACTCGTTTCCTAGTGCGATTACATTCGCGGTACGACTTGCTTTCGAGTCTGAAACCGTCGACCATCATCCTGACATTACGATCCAGTACAAGCGAGTTAAACTGACGTACTCAACACATTCAGCCGACGGTCTGACTCAAAAAGATATTGATGGAGCGCGAATTGCAAATCAGGTGGTGTCGTAGTGTCGAATCAGCGTCTTGGCTCTAGTATGCTGACCTAGTTCATTTTGTTTGGGAGTTGGAGTGAGCAGCGTAAAACTAAAGAAAAATTATAGCTCTCGCGAAGTAGCTTCTCTCACCGGGTTATCTGCCAGACAACTGCAGTGGTGGGATGCGCGGAAACTACTTTCGCCAACGGTCGCCTCACACCCTACAGAAGCCGGAGGTTTTACCGAACGCAGGTATTCGCCGGTTGAGCTGTACGAGCTACTGGTTCTTGCGGACCTCAGACGACGCGGATTTTCTATTGCAAAGATCCGTGCGCTGCTTGATATTCTCAAAAGCCGATTCGGTGTTCGACTTTACGATGCAATTGGTGACGGTGATAAGGTAACGCTGCTTACCGATGGGCGTGACATCTATGCGAAAACTGCTTCGGGGGATTTTTTTAATCTGCTTGGTGAACCTAACCAACCACTTCTGGTGCTCGGCAAAGAGAATACGTTGAAAGCGCTCTCCTCTCGTATTAGCCGGCGCCGTAGAAAGAGCAAGTCCAAGCGGGTCAAGAAACGGAAGAAAACAGTTGCGAGTCGTTAGGACTAGGTGACTTTCCCTCTGGCAGTGATCGGAATGCTCTGAACGACAGTCAAGTCGTCCACGAGATAGACGGTGTCAACTAGATTTGATACGACACAAGAGTGGTTGGGAAGGATTCTCACACGGTCTCCAGGTTCAAGCCGACTGGAGCCATTCTGGGCCATTACCACAGCATGTTCCTCTGACAAGCGATCGATAAACAAGGTGTCATCAGGAGTGGTCGTTTCCAGTTTTGTGAAAACCGCACCGTAACCTTTCGGTTGTACCTTGCCTCGTCCTGTATCTGAGGTGAGTATCTTGCTTCCGCAGTCCAGGATTAATCGATCTTCAGCCGGTTTTGAAACAACGGTCGCCAACACCGATAAGGCACAATCCTTAAGTGTGGCTGAACCAATCGCGACCTGACTCCGATCGTAGTAGACGTAGTTTCCTGGGCGTAATTCAGTTAATCCAGTTTCTGAAGCACTAATAAGTGCAGTTGCGGTTGAACCGACGCTAATTTCGTCGATCGCAACACCAACACGGCGAGACTCGTTCGCTAAATTTCTAAGGATGGTTGCTTCGTCTTTAGCAATTGCTACGCGTTCGTCGTCGGACTTCGCGTTGTAGCTGTGTCCTGCGTGACTAAGTAATCCGCGGAGACGAAGCCCTTGAAGCGATGCTGTGTGTTGGAGAAACTTGACCGCAGTTTGCAGATCAGGGTCGATACCGCACCGATGATAGCCAACGTCGACCTTGACTAGCACATCGAGCTGTTTCCCATGCTCCACCATAAATTGTGACCAGTTCTCAGCGACCCGTAGGTGATCGATGGCGATTGATAGATGTACGCGATCCATTAGCGCAGCCACACGGGTCGCGTTTGATGGATTTATTGGGTAGGGAAGACGAATGTCACTACAACCGGCGTCTGCAAAAACTTCAGCCTCACCAATTTTAGCGCAGCAGATGCCTTGGGCGCCGTGGTCGAGTTGCCAGCGGGCGATAAGCGGACTCTTGTGGGTTTTAGTGTGAGGTCGTAGCGCTATGCTTCCGTCCGTCGCCGCACGTTGCATCCGACCGATGTTAGCTACAAGTCTTTTCCGATCGATCAGGACTTGTGGAGTCGGCACCTCACTCAATTGCATACGTTTTCTTTTTTCAATGGCGTATCAACGGATCCGCACTCGACTCTGCTCACGTAGAAATTGTTGGACGTAGTAGGCGCCCCCAGCGCCTCGTCCCGAAGATCCACTGCCTTTCCAACCGCCAAAGGGATTGATGCCGGGCCAAGCTCCAGTGGTTGCGCCAGCTTGTCGATTGGCATACACAACACCCGCTTGGATCCGATCAAAGAACTGGGCAATTTCTGCTTCATCCTCTGTAAAGATTCCTGCTGTCAAGCCGTACTCCGTCTGGTTAGATAGTTCGAGTGCTTCATCGAGTGATGCGATGCTACCGACAACAGTGAGTGGCACAAATAACTCATCGACGAATAGTCGATGATCCAACGGGAGTCCGTCTATCACCGTGGGTTCAAGGAAATATCCATGCCGTAATGGATCTTCCGTGATGCGTCTACCTCCCGTAAGAATCCGGCCACCATCCTGCCTAGCTTCCTCAACGGCGCGTTCGTACGTCTTGACCGCTTGTTCGTTAATCACTGGACCAAGCCATTTATTCCGATCCATTGGATCGCCAACAGTAATTTGATTTGTTTTTTCGACCAAGAGCTCAACGAAACGATCTTTTACGTCCGCTGCGACATAAACGCGAGAGCATGCAGAACACTTCTGTCCTTGGGCGCCAAAGGCCGAACGCCAAACGCCTTCGCTAGCCTTTTCGAGATTAGCGGAGTTCATCACGATTGCTGGATTCTTACCTCCCATTTCTGTGATTACTGGGCGTGGTGTCTGTCGTCTACCGTTTTCACTTGCCAGCAACATGCCGACTTCTTTTGAACCGGTAAAGACAATACCGTTGATGCCTGGGTTATCACTGATTTCCTGTCCAACCGTGGAACCAGGACCAGTGACAACATTGAGAACCCCCTGCGGTAATCCGGCTGCCGTCGCAATTTCGTACAGCTTGATACCGAGTAATGGTGTGTCGGTTGCTGGCTTTAGCACTACAGTGTTACCTGTTACCAACGCAGCACCGATCGGGCCGGCTGCTAAGGCCATGGGGAAGTTGAATGGTGCAATTACTCCCCAGACTCCGTACGGTCGAAGGACACTTGTATTTTCCTCGTTTGGTCCCAGTGCATCCATTTTCAGGGCGAAGCCAGCGTTGGTTTCCATCTGGCTGCAGTAATACGCCATGAAGTCGGCTGACTCTTCGATATCACCAACGCATTCAAGCCGGTTCTTACCAGTTTCGTAACCCATCCATGCTGATAAGTCCCATCGGTTTTTACGAATGCCTTCAGAAATGTTGCGCACCACGGCCACGCGTTCTTTCCAAGGTTTGGCGCTCCATGATTTTGCCGCCGCATTCGCAGCACGTACGGCGTCACGAACATGATCGGCAGTACCAGTCTGAAAGCGTGCCAACACTTGTCGGGTGTCTATCGGACTGACATCATCGAACTGTTCAGCTGATTCGATGGCTTGTCCATCAATATACATGGGGTGTGTCTGGCCGAACTGCGGGGTGATTTGCTCGATAGCTCGGTCAATACCGTTATGCAGATCATTCATCTGGTCTGCGCTCATTGTCGCGTAGGTGATCTTCTGGTCTTGGGTCGGTTCTACCATTGCCACTACCTTTCCTCTCGATAAATGTTCTTCATTGTAGCCTTAGCTTCTTGAGTAGCATCAGACTTTAGGATTTTTTTCGACGGTCTTTTAAGATTTCCCGACTTGCATTCATGCCGCAGGCTCCCGTGACACCTCCACCAGGATGTGTACCTGCTCCACAGAGGTATAGTTGGCGCATGGGTGTACGGTACTGTGACAAGCTAGGGAGTGGTCGCAGGTTGAACAATTGGTCGAGTGCATGTTCTCCATGAAAAATATGACCGCCAGTCATTCCATAAGTTGACTCAAAATCGAGCGGTGTCAAAACCTGCTGGCCAACGATGTGCTGATCGAGTGTTGGTATGTAATGCCGAAGTTCAGTGAGAACAGCGTTTTTAAACGGGTCACGTGATTGATCCCAATTACCCTTACGAAGCTGATACGGCGCAAATTGGGCGCAAATAGACAAGACATGGTGTCCAGTTGGCGCAAGTGTGGGATCGGTGAGTGTCGGAATAGTAATGTCCATGTATGGACGATCTGAGTATCGACCGTACTTCGATGCGTCAAACGCTCGCTCAAGATAATCCAGGTCTGGCCCAATGTGTATCCGGCCTGATAATGCTGAGGCGGTCTCGGTTTTCGTTGCTGTGTTTAACGCTGTGAATACAGGCAGTGCATCTAACGCTAAATTGATTTTCGCCATGACGCCGTGAGTCCGAATATTCTGTAATTTAGTGACGAAGTTCGGATCAAGGTTGGCTGGATCGACAAGGTGCAGCAATGTGCGTTTTGGATCGACATTTGAAATTACAGTCGAAGCTGTAATTTCTTCACCGCCATCAAGAACAACACCAACTGCTTGACCGGACTTCACCGTGATTCGTGTGACCTCAACGTTGTTACGAATTGTCGCACCGGCGGCCTCGGCCGCTGCTGCCATCCCTTGAGTGAGAGCTCCAAGACCACCTTTGAACCCATGAACTGACCCGACTGGATGATCGCTAAGTGCTGCTTGTAGTAGCAAGGCTGCACCAGATCCAACTGAACGGGGACCACGGAAATCGCCATAGATACCACGTGCGGCGAGGAGGGCCTTTAGTATGTCCGTTTCAAACCATTCGGTGAGGAGGTCGGCCACAGACATGGGTAGCCAGCGTAGGAGGCGGAATCCGTTAGTTCGCCCGAGGGCGCGAAATTTACGGCTTGTTTTAATGAATTGCCAGGCGTCGGTTAACGTTGGCGTGTCGATTGACGGTGGTGTACGCCAAAGGATATCCCTGAGCAAGTCACTTATTTGGTGAATGCTTTGATTGAATTCTTCGTAACGCTCGCTATCTTTCCTGGATAATTTCGAAATTTCTTCCACTGTGCGGTTTACGTCAACATATGTGACAATTCGTTGCCCATCCAGAAGGGGTGCGAAGGCGCAAGTGTCTGGCTCCAGTCGTTCCACACCAAATTGATGCAATTTCATATCGCGGAGAATGTTTGGATGAACCGGTCCAGCGGAGTGTGCGAGTGTGGAGCAGCGGAAGCCAGGACACAACTCTGACGTAATTGCTGCACCACCGATCATGCTTCGACGTTCTAACACCAACGGCTTCAATCCCGCTTTAGCAAGATAAAACGCTGCGACCAGTCCATTGTGTCCTCCACCGATGATAACGGTGTCGACAGCGTGGTTACGTGTCACGTTCATATGGTTCCAATCGAATGAGGCACATCAGCAGGTTCCACCGACTCTTTAGTTACCCAAAATACGTTGAGCAGCGTTTCGTCCAGGAGCTCCCATAATGCCGCCTCCAGGATGAGCTCCAGACCCACACATATAAAGATTCTTAATGGGGGTTTGGTAGTGTGCCCAGCCTGGCGCTGGGCGTAGGAAGAACAACTGTTCAAGTGAAAGCTCACCCTGGAAAATATTCCCTTCGGTCAATCCAAACTCTCGCTCCAGATCGAGAGGTGTCAGTACTTGACGATGCAACACAATATTTTTCAGGTTTGGCGCATACTCTGCGAGTGTGTCAATAACACAGTCGCCAAAATTTTCCCGCTCACTATCCCAATCTCCGTGCTTTAGGTGGTATGGCGCGTACTGCACGAAACATGACATTACGTGTTTGCCAGGTGGAGCGACGGTCGGATCTGTCAGGCTTGGAATAACGATATCTATATAAGGACGTTCAGAGTATTGCCCATATTTCGCATCGTCGTATGCACGTTCGATGTAATCGATGCTCGGAGAAATCGAGATTGCACCTCGCAGGTGAGAGCCAGCACCAGGTAGACATGTAAAATCCGGTAGCGCGTCTAATGCAAGATTGACTTTACCTGATGATCCACGAAACTTATATCGACGTATGTCATCAGAAAACTCGTCTGGTAAATGTTCGCTTCCCACCATTTTTAGAAAAGTCAAACGTGGGTCAACACTTGACGCTATGACATCGGCATACACACAGTCACCGTTTTCAAGTACGACGCCAGTGGCACGTCCGCGTTTGACCAAAATTTTTGAAACGCTAGCCTCCGTTTGAATTTCCGCACCGGCCTCCCGTGCGGCTTTAGCGATGGCATTGGAGATTGCCCCTGTGCCACCACGTGGTAATCCCCAAGATCGGAAAGCTCCATCAATTTCACCCATATAGTGATGTAGCAACACAAACGCGGTGCCTGGGGATCGCACACCCAGAAATGTACCTATAATTCCAGACGCTGCCATTGTTGCTTTCAGCACATCAGTTTCAAACCACTGATTCAGGAGATCGACTGCACTCATCGTCATGAGTTGAATCTGCTTGTGTTGACTGTCAGATGACAAATTCCTAAAACGCTTGCCAATTGACATAAGTTGCATAAGGTCACGCGGGTTGAAAGACATTGGGTCAGGTGGTGTCATGCTCAGTAGCGGCTTGACGAACCGACCCATTTCGATCATGGTTCTGCCGTAGTCTTCATAGGCCTCGGCATCAAGTCGGGAATGTCTAGCGATTTCCCGTCGAGTCGTTGCATGGTCGTTCACCCGCCAGAGATAGTCACCGTCAGGCATCGGTGTAAAGGTGCCGTCTAGCGGCAAAATTTCGAGGCCATGCTTGGGGAGATTAAGATCGCGAATAATCTCAGGTCGAAGGAGAGACACGACGTAAGAACAGACGGAGAAGGTGAAGCCAGGGAAGACTTCTTCACTAACGGCGGCGCCACCCAATACATGACGACGTTCGAGCACCAATGTTTTCTTGCCGGCGCGCGCAAGGTACGCCGCTGTTACTAAACCATTGTGTCCACCACCAATGATGACAGCATCATACTTACCGGTCGTCATGTCGCTATTTGTCCAATGATTGGAAGAGTTAATGTTTCAATGTGAAGTTCGACGTGTTTCGTTCTCTGTTCCAACCTGACATTGTATGCGATCGACTGGCCTTGTCGGAATCGCCTTCCACTCTCTATAATTTGACATGGACATCAGAGCAAGATTTCGGTGATAGGAGTAATAGTGCCCATTGAATCAGCCGTGCATGCGCGAACCTTGCAGTTATGCGAAAGTCTCAATTATCGTGACTGGTCGGGATATTATGCCGTTAGTGCGTATGAAAGCCATCACGACTACGAGTACAGCGCTATTCGAACAGCCGCTGCTTTAATTGACATCTCTCCACTGTACAAATATCTCATTAAGGGACCTGACGCGGAGCGCTTGGTTAATCGGGTGATTACGCGAGATGCTACGAAATTAAAAGTTGGCCAGGTTACTTACACGACTTGGTGTGATGAATTTGGAAAAGTCATTGATGATGGCACGGTGTCGAAGTTGGCAGAAGATCGCTATCGGTGGACTGCAGCCGACCCAAACCTGCTTTGGTTTCAGCGTAATGCCCGTGGTTTAAACGTGTCCATCGAAGATATATCACAAGAAATGGCGGCGTTGGCTATCCAGGGTCCCATGTCGGCTAAAGTGCTTAGCCGACTTTCTAATTGCGATCTACAGAACCTGAAGTACTTTCGTGTTCTGAGTACTACTTTAGCCAACATCTCAGTCGACGTGTCACGCACTGGGTACACAGGTGATCTCGGTTATGAAATCTGGATGAAATGGCAGGATGCGGTCAAAGTGTGGGATGCGCTTATCGGTCTTAGTTCGTCATTTGGCGTGCGACCGGTGGGTATGTTGGCGCTAGATGTTGCTCGTATCGAAGCTGGTTTACTATTGACCGACGTGGATTTTGTTAGTAGCCGTAAGGCGTTGACTTCGTCACAATCCTATTCGCCGTTCGAAATGGGATTAGGGCGACTGGTTAGTCTTGACAAAGAATGTTTTGTCGGCCAAACGGCTCTTCGGAATGAGTATCGTAGAGGATTGACTCGTCAAATTGTTGGGCTTGAGGTTGACTGGGCTCAGATCGAACGTTTGTATGATCAAGCACAACTACCCGCTGAACCTCCGATGGTCGCCTCTCGAGAAGCGGTACCGATTTACAACAATAATGTTCAGATTGGTAAGGTGACATCAATGACTTGGTCACCCGCACTGAAGAAGTTAATCGCCCTTGGTACTTTAGCGAAAAATAGTTGCGAACAGGGAAATCGCGTCCAAGTCGAGTACACCATCGACGCAGTACGATACAAAGTAAATGCCACGGTGGCTAAGACACCATTCTTTAATCCTCCGCGTAAGATTTCGACCTCGCCAATTGAAGATCCAAATTAGCAATCCCGATTGTTTCGAATTTTCTACAGTGCGTAACTAGGTCCAAGGGTCTCGTATATGTATATAATGTGATGTTCATCTAGTTACAACCTTGTCTTCAAGGAGTACTCCAATGTCAGAAGCACAACCACAAAATTACGGCAACCACGCTCGTTTCGTTGCACCATTCCATTATGTTGCAATGCCAATTCTTCTAATAAATTTTGGTTGGTCAATTTATCGGGCCGCGACAGCGATGTCTGCGGAGACCATAATTTGGGCCTTAACTGCTCTTGCTCTGATCATTATTGGTTTATTTTCAAGAATACATGCTCTTTGGGCGCAGGATCGTGTGATTAGACTCGAAATGCGCTTAAAACTGATTGAGGTTCTTCCAGACGACCTTAAATCCCGTATTTACGATCTTTCAACGGGACAACTTGTAGCCTTGCGTTTTGCTAGCGATGCTGAGCTTCCTGGACTAGTTCGCAGGGTACTCGATGGCAGTTTGACCGAGCAGAAGGCGATTAAACAGGCGATTGTGAATTGGAAGGCAGACTACCAGCGCGTCTGAATCCGATGGCGTACACGAAGGAGTGATGTAAATGGTTCAGGTGAGTATCCCGGTGCCAGCACGCCGGTTCGGGGAAACTTTTAGGAGTGACGCGTGGTGGTTACAACCTTTCGTAGTCGCGCTTGGGCTCGGCCTGTTTATTGTTTATTCGACTTGGGCGGCGTTTCAGGGCGAGTACTACCACGCTGGGCCTTACCTGTCGCCGTTCTATTCGCCCGAGCTATTCGGTGAATCTTCACACGCTTGGCTCGGCACAAAACCAGCGGTATGGCCTATTTGGTTACCATGGTCACCGGCGTTTCTCATTCTTGGTATCCCAGTTGGTTTTCGATTGACCTGCTACTATTACCGTGGCGCTTACTACAAGGCTTTCTGGGCAGACCCGCCTAATTGTGCCGTTGGCGAGCTTCGGGAGTCTTACCTCGGTGAGCGCTCGTTCCCACTCATTGTGCAGAATATACATCGGTATTTTCTCTATCTCGCCTTGGTGTTCATCGTGATCCTTGCCTACGATGCCTGGAAGGGATTGTGGTTCACTGATCCAGTCACGGGTATTACGGGTTTTGGTGTCGGAGTGGGCAGCCTTGTATTAATCCTTAACGTTACTCTCCTCGGTGGTTATACCTTCGGCTGTCACTCGTTGCGGCATCTGGTAGGTGGTCGCGTCGATAAACTCTCACACATGAATCGATTACGCCAGTCGACATATGACTGTGTGAGTTGTCTCAACCAACGACACATGTTGTGGGCGTGGATGAGCTTGGTGTGGGTTGGCTTCACTGATTTTTATATTCGGATGTGTGCAATGGGTGCTTGGACAGATTTTCGGTTATTGTGACGGGCATTTGAAGCATTGACGACGACTTGCGAGTCATGGACTATCAAATCTACGAACACGATGTGCTAGTTATCGGTGCGGGCGGGGCCGGACTTCGAGCCGCGATCGAAGCGTCGGCTTCCGGAGTCTCTGTTGGCCTGGTCTGCAAGTCACTCTTAGGTAAAGCTCACACCGTTATGGCAGAGGGTGGTGTGGCTGCAGCTCTGGGCAACGTGGATGACCGCGATGCGTGGAGTGTGCATTTTGCCGATACGATGCGCGGTGGTCAGTACATGAACAATGCTCGGATGGCTGAGCTTCATGCCAAGGAGGCCCCAGAACGAGTACGTGAACTTGAAGGTTGGGGTGCACTGTTTGACCGCACGACTGATGGACGGATCTTGCAACGTAATTTCGGTGGGCACAAATATGCTCGACTTGCGCATGTGGGTGACCGAACTGGGCTCGAAATGATTCGCACGCTGCAGGATCACGGGATACATCAAGGACTTGACGTGCATATGGAGTGCACGATTCTAGAGTTACTTAAGGATGGAAATCGCGTGGTTGGTGCCTTTGGTTACGACCGCGAGCGCGGACGCTTCCGTGTATTCCGTGCGCGGTCTGTAGTGCTGGCGACCGGTGGCATTGGCAAGGCCTATAGGATTACGAGTAATTCTTGGGAATATACCGGCGATGGACATGCACTCGCGTACGAAGCTGGTGCGGACCTCGTTGACATGGAATTCGTTCAGTTTCATCCAACTGGTATGGTCTGGCCACCAAGTGTGCGGGGTATTCTTGTTACCGAGGGTGTACGTGGTGAGGGTGGACTCCTAAAGAACAAGGACGGCCACCGGTTTATGTTTGATGATATCCCTGATCTTTATAAGCATCAGACTGCCGACAACGTCGAGGAGGGTTGGCGATACACCCAAGGTGATAAAGATGCGCGCCGACCGCCAGAATTATTAACCCGCGATCACGTTGCACGATGTATCGTCCGTGAGATCAAGGAAGGTCGAGGTTCCGAACACGGTGGTGTCTATCTCGATATCGCTTGGATTAAAGAACGACTGTCGAATGGATCTGAACATATCAAGAAGAAACTACCAAGTATGTACCACCAATTTAAGCAACTTGCTGGAATCGATATCACTAAGGAGTCTATGGAGGTTGGTCCGACGACACACTATGTAATGGGTGGTGTTCGGGTTGATCCTGACACCCAGATGTCCTGTGTGCCTGGATTGTTTGCAGCTGGAGAGTGCGCAGGCGGTCTGCATGGAGCCAACAGACTCGGCGGTAACTCACTGTCTGACCTCCTGGTGTTTGGTAAACGTGCAGGCGAACATGCAGCAGCATTCGCGAAGGAGCACGATGCCGGGGTGGTTAACACTGACCAGGTCGGCGAAATTGCACAACGGGCACTTCAGCCTTTTTCTCGTGACGGCGAAGGGCCTTACGCTATTCAGCAAGAACTTCAAGTCATGATGCAAGAATTAGTTGGTATCGTGCGGCAGGATACGGAAATACAAAGGGCCTTGGATGGACTTGTGCAGCTAAACGATCGAACCAATCAGGTAAGTGTTGTTGGACATCGTGAATACAATAGTGGTTGGCATACAGCCCTTGATCTGCGGAATCTGTTAACCGTATCTGAGGCAGTTGCTCGAGCAGCGATTATGCGGCAAGAAAGCCGAGGAGCCCACTTCCGTGAAGATTACCTTGCCAAGGATGATGCATGGGGAAAACAAAACATCGTCATTCGAAAAGCGTCTGACGGGGCGATGAAAGTGGCTTGTGAACCAATCCCTCAGTTGCGAACTGATCTAGGTCAGATTATTGAAGACAATAGGTAGGTTAAGGAGTGACCGGAGAAGATATGAGCACAGCGACACTCAAGATATGGCGTGGTAATAGGGAATGTGGCGCCTTTCAAGAATATTCCACTGAGATTGATGAAGGCATGGTTGTGCTCGATGCCGTGTTGGGAATTCAAGCAGAGCAGGCCAACGACTTGGCTGTTCGCTGGAACTGTAAAGCGGGGAAATGCGGATCATGTTCAGCAGAGATCAATGGTAATCCCAGATTGATGTGTATGACACGGATGGACACAATTCCAATTGATCGCCCCATAACGATTGAGCCGATGCAGGCGTTTCCGTTGATTAGGGACCTAGTAACGGATGTGTCATGGAATTTTAAGGTGAAACAGGAGATAACGCCATTTACGCCCAAACCAGCAGATTGTGACGATGGTACCTGGCGGATGCAGCAGCGTGATGTCAACCGGGTTCAAGAATTCCGTAAGTGCATTGAGTGCTATCTCTGTCAGGATGTCTGCCATGTTCTCCGAGACCATCGGAAGCACGACGAGTTTATAGGACCACGTTTTCTGGTCTACGCGGCCGCTCTTGAGATGCACCCACTCGACATTGCCGATCGGGTCGATGAACTTTCTACAACTGATGGTATTGGCTACTGCAACATTACGAAATGTTGCACGAAAGTATGTCCCGAAGAGATTACTATCACTGACAATGCAATTATTCCGCTAAAGGAACGTGTCGTCGATAAGTTCTACGACCCACTGACTAAGTTGTTTAGGATTTTCCAGTAAGTTGAGTTTTCGTTAGATGTATCTTGTTGTCATCTTCTGGAGTTAATTAGTGTATCCAGGGGTTGCGATCTTTTTCCCATGTTGCGGCTTCCTCTTCATCCCAGTGTCGACGCTGGGCTTTCCTCTTCTGACGATGTCGCCAGATGGCGATAAGCGCAAGTAATGTTACAACCGACCAAAGAGTAGATGGGCTTGAGACAAATCCAACCCATAATTCCCAAGCCGCTGCCCGTTGCCTATAAACGGTGTCAGTGTACTGTGCCAACGAATCTACTGTAGCGAAGAGCATAAACACGTCAACTCTCGAAAACCTTGGCAATTTCGTCTCGGTCTGGAGGAATCAGAGGTAAAGTAGCACCACCACTCTCGATTTGCATTCCATCATTGCCGGGCACAACTTCTGCAATTTCTCCGACTGGAATTTCCTCTCTTTTCAGAGCTGCTACGACTTTTTCTACCGTTTGGGCTGATGCACCTATTAATAAAGCACCCGACGCAATTAAACGCAGTGGATCAATTTGCAAGCAGCGACATATCGCATGTGTCTCGGGAAAGATTGGCACGCGATCAGCGAAGACTCGTAACCCTTTACCGGAAGCTACGGCCAATTCGTGCAAACCAGCGACCAAGCCACCCTCTGTTGGGTCGTGCATGCTGTGAATGTCACCGCTACTAGTAGCTATTCGTGCCGCTTTGACAACACTGATTCCAGGATTGAAAAGAAATTGTTCAGCTTGATCGATTTGGGCTGCTGACAGGTGGTTCTGTAGCAGCTCACGTTTTTCACGAGCTAACAGAGCCGTTCCTTCGATAGCAAGGCCTTGTGTAAGAAGAATCTTGTCGCCGACTTGTAAACTTGTTTTTCTAATCAAATCTTTTTTGTCGACCTCACCTATCATTTGTCCAACGATAATAGGTCGTTGGAGCCCAGTGGTTATTTCGGTGTGGCCGCCAGAGACAGAAATTCCAAACTCATCACAGGTTTGCCGAATCTCCGTCATTATGGAATCAACCATTGCAAACGTGGTTCCCTGTTCAGGCAAGAGCAGGGTTGTAAAAAACCAACGCGGGGTAGCCCCCATCACAGCGATGTCGTTTGCGTTAACGTGTACGACGTACCAACCGATTCGATCGGTAGCAAACGTGACAGGATCAGTGGTGACAACAAGGTATTTGCTTCCAAAATCGAGGACAGTAGCATCTTCGCCTAACTGTGGACCTATGATGACACGTGGGTCGACTCGTTGCAGCGGCGTAAGAAGTTCGCGTAGTTGTTTCGCCGAAAGTTTTCCGGCTTGCAGCAAATCTAGTTTCTGCTCTTGTGACACTGAATTCTAAACCTCCAGAAGGGCCAGTTAAGCCCACGATCTACATTCATATTAAAGTGGCGCGAGCGTACCATGGCAATCCAAGGACGGTCAATTACGTTCAATCCCAGTTTATGTTGATCTCTCGTATAATTAAGTTCGACTACAAATCTGTGAAAATGGTCATGATTAGAAGAGCCGTTACATCACGTCTACCGACTGATTACGGGGAATTTCAACTGCATGCTTATCTTGAGGAGCGGGATAGTAATCAGGACCGTGTGCATCTGGCCCTTGTGAAAGGTGTTGTTGAAACAGGTCCTCCGCCACTTGTCCGCGTTCATTCCGAGTGTCTTACGGGTGAGGTGCTGTTCTCAAGTCGATGTGACTGTGGGAAGCAGCTTGACAGGGCACTCTCAGCCATTGGTAGATCATCGTCAGGAATTTTAATCTACCTTCGTCAAGAGGGGCGCGGGATAGGCCTACTAAACAAATTAGAGGCTTACAACCTTCAAGACAAGGGTTTCGATACCGTTGACGCCAATCTTCATCTGGGTTTTGAGCCTGATCAGCGAGAATATTCAGTTGCTGTGAATGTCTTGGAAGACCTTCAAGTGCGTGAGGTGCGCTTACTGACTAACAACCCCGATAAAGTAACGGCTTTCAACCAGTCGAACGTAAAAGTCATCGAAAGAATCCCACTCGTGATTAATTCGACTAGTGAAAACGCTGGATACCTTGAAACCAAACGTAAACGGCTTGGTCACTTCTGATCACTAAGATGCTGTCGGCTCGCTATTTTAATAGCCCTGGAAGTCGAAGAACGACAACTCGGCCGGTTGTAATTAATCCAGACGAGTTTGATCGCGTAGCGACTTTCTATCGTCGACAACCCCAAAACGAGCCCACGCCGCTTTATCGATTGCCAGGATTGGCCTCAGTGACTGGCCTAGGAGAAATTTTGTTAAAGGATGAGTCGCAGCGTTTCGACTTGCCCGCTTTCAAGATTCTGGGAGTGCTCTACGCTTTCGAACGCATTCTTGAGGCACAGCCGAAAAACTCTAACCTCGTAGTTGCCTGTGCGTCAGCTGGCAACCATGGCCGAGCTGTTGCACGCGCAGCTCGAATGCGCGGATTATCGGCCAAGATTTACCTGCCGGTTGGCGTCGCACCAGCTCGGATTGATGCCATTGTTGGTGAAGGAGCTGAGGTGGTGGTGACTGATCAAAATTACGAAGGTTCTATTCGTCTAGTTAACGCCGAGGCCAAACGCAGGGGTTGGCAGGTGGTGTCGGATACTGCATGGGACGGGTACGAAACAATTCCACGTTGGATCATGGCTGGCTACAGTTGGTTGATGGAGGAGGCCTCTCTGCAGTGGGATTCGGACAAACCACCTGATGCGGTGTTCGTTCAGGCTGGCGTCGGTGGCCTGGCCTGTGCAGTTCTGACTTGGTTGGATTGGAAATATGGTTCTGGGCGTCCGCCTGTGGTCGTATGTGAGCCAAGTGCAGCACCCTGCTTGTTGGAATCAGCTCGTGCCGGTCAACCTGTGGCCATCGCCGATCGGGATACGATGATGGCCTGTCTCCGATGTGCTGAGATTTCGCCAGTGATTTGGCCAGTGATTGAGAATGGATTTGATGCGTTTGTAGCAGTTGACGATAAGTGTGTCGCTGACGCTATCCGTCAGCTTGCATATCCGAATACCGGCGATCCAACGGTTGTTGCAGGTGCATGTGGGGCGTGTGGCCTTGCCGCGCTTCTGGCGGTCATGAATGACTCATCACTAAGATCTGTGCGTGAGACTGCCCAGATCGGTCCTGATTCACGAGTGCTTGTTATTAACACTGAAGGTGCAACTGATCCGGAGACCTATCGTTCAATCGTCAATTAACTACACGACTGGTGACTTTCGGTTATAAGGAAACCACATGGAAACGGGTTTTTCAAAGTTGTCATCAAAGGTTGCCCTCAGAAGAATTCTGGGTCGTTGGGATTTGACCGCAGTAGGTATTAATCAAGTCATTGGCAGTGGAATTTTTTTACTGCCGTCAGCGGTTACAGCGGAGGTTGGGGCTTGGAGCGTCATGGCATTTGTTTTGGCTGGACTGGCTTCCATGCTTGTGGCACTTTGCTTTGCTGAAGTCGGTAGCCGATTCAAGGAAACTGGTGGTCCGTATTTGTACACCCGCGCAGCCTTTGGTCGATTTGTCGGATTTGAAGTTGGCTGGATGCAATGGATTACACGGGTGACGAGCTGGGCAAGTGTTGCCAATGGAATTCCACTAGCGCTTGGTTTCTATGTCCCAGCAGTGACTACTGGCCTATATCGAACAGTATTCATTATTGCACTGTTCTTAATACTGGCAGCCATCAACTATCGAGGAATCCAACAAGCCGCTTGGACAGTTAACCTTTTCACTATCAGCAAATTAGTACCGCTGATCGTCTTTATTGCAGTCGGCCTCTTTTTTGTTCAAGCCGAACCATTTACACGACTCACGCCGATATCCTGGTCGCAGGGCTCTACTGCCGCTCTATTACTGATCTTCGCGTTTGGTGGATTTGATGTAATTCCAGTTCCAAGCGGTGAGTCTTCCAACCCACGCGACCAAGTGCCTTTTGCGATGATTTCAGCTGTGTTTGGTGTGACTTTAGTAATGTTATTAGCTCACGTTGTTGCCTTGGGTACTCTCCCAGGGCTCGCACAATCGGCGACTCCACTAGCTGATTCGGCGTTTTTATTCATGGGCGCGTCGGGCGCGATCATTATCGGCGTGGGGGCAGTGATTTCGATGATTGGCAACAATGCCGGACAAGTGCTGACAGGATCTCGCATGCTATTTGCACTTTCTGAGAACGGCGACTTACCGCATGGGTTGGCACGCATACACCCGCGCTTTCAAACTCCGTCGACGGCAATTTTCGTGACGACAGGACTTTCTTTATGGCTGGCGCTATCCGGCTCTTTTGTTGTCCTTGCAACGATTAGCGCCGTCGCCCGTTTAGTGGTCTACGCAGGAGTGGGTGCTGCGACGTTGCAGCTCCGAAAATCTAGATTCGCCGGTGTCGTACCGACGGCGAATTTTCGCACACCGTTTGGTGCCATTGTGCCGATCTTAGCAATTGGTGTTTCAATGATTATTCTTTTTGGTGCATCCCGTGAGCAGCTCATTGCGGGCTTGGGTGCGTTGTTGATTGGTGCCGTGGTATTTGTGTTAAATAATCGACTGGCCATCAGTGCATCTCGTTAGCAGAAATTGGCTTCCGATTGTGACAACTGCTGGAAATTAAGTGAAGAGGTTTTAATGACGAGACATAGTTTTACTTGCAGAATACGTCATTGTTTTGGAGTGATGTTTTTGCTCGGACTCATGACTGTGCCGATTGAGGCACAAAAAACCATTATTATTGTGAGGCACGCCGAGAAAGTTGACGACTCACATAATCCCCAGCTATCTCCAAAAGGTAAGATGCGGGCCCAGGCACTAGCGCGTCATCTCCAAGATGTCGGAATTAATGCTGTGTACTCGACTGGGTATATTAGGACGATTGATACAGTCTCACCACTTGCGAAGACTTTAGGGCTCAGCGTATCGTTGGAACCGATGCACGACATCAATGCTTTTTCAGACAACGCAATCAGCCGCTATCACGAAGCGCTTGTGACACAACTGCAGCGTATGCACAAGGATGACGTTGTTTTAATTGTGGGGCATTCGAACTCATTGCCGGGTTTACTTCAAACGCTTGGCCACTCCGAATTGATTACTATTGCTAGCGAAGAGTATGACAACCTGTTTGTCGTGATTCCAAGACTGGGAGAGCCACCAAGTGTCTTAAGGTTTCGGTTCTAATGTTTGATGTATTTTCTAATTGCGAGAAACTCATTGGGTATCACAGGTCCGACTTCTTCGATCACGTGAAAGTAACGAAATCATCGAGCGGTTTCTTGGTAATTTTTGGAACCGTCACACCTTCGGCAGGATAACCTACTACCAGCAAGAGGAACGGACGTTCATGTACTGGCCGTTTCAAAATCCCGTTCAGAAATTTCATTGGACTTGGTGTGTGTGTTAGCGAGACCAGACCCGCATGATGAATAGCAGTGATCAGAAGGCCCGTTGCAATACCTACGGATTCCTGGACGTAGTAATGCTTCACCTTCCGCCCGTCTGGCAGTAGACCGTGTGTTTCTGCGAAAATTGCGATTAAGCAGGGAGCTGTTTCCAGGAAAGGCTTATGCTCGTTGGTTCCAAGTGGTGCGAGCGCATCGAGCCATTCACGAGGTGCTCGACCGCTGTAGAATGTTCGCTCCTCTTCCTCTGCACCTTCACGGATCCGTGCCTTCGTAGTGGGGTCTGTGACAACAACAAAATGCCAAGGTTGGAGATTTGCACCGCTCGGTGCGGTACCTGCGGCCCGAAGACAATGCTCAATCACATTGAGTGGTATTGATTGGGTTGAGAAGTCACGCACAGTGCGGCGGCCGCTTATTTCTTCATAGAAAGTTTTAGCGCGACGGCGCATTATGTGTTCCGGGTACTGCTTGTAATTGGCAAGGGGAAGAAATTGATGCGTCGGCATGTAAAGATTCTCCAAAGTTACATTGTTGTTTTGAAAGCAAGCCGACTAATTTTCCTGAGAGACCAGTTGATGATCAATGGCTCACTAATCTAAGAATTAGTCTCTACCATCACTTTCATTCACAGTCGCACGCCGCAACTTTTATTGTCAGCGCTTGAAATTAAAAGACTAGAGTAATCGGCAAGAAATTGGAAATACGAGGATACTCCACGGTGAGGTAGGTGGGAGCGTTCTCGCCATTTCATTGGAGGTTCCTGATCCATGTTTACGTTATTTGGATGTTATAATAATTCCTTATTAATCAAGGATTTACGGGTTCCTTGCGACTTCTTGATTATGGTGAGTGAACATGTCTGAGCAAGTAGAATTGTCATTAATTTTTTGGATTTAACTATAAGAGTATGTCTAACTGCAGAGCTATCGAACTCTTGGCGCGAATGTTGGGGAGTGCCAAAAAAATATGAACGAGATAGGTTGTTGCTTGCTCTAGACTGGAATCAAGCGTGGACGAAATATGGTAATGACCTCTTTAAGTATTGCGATTTTAGGTTCCGGTGCAGTTGGTGGCTATTACGGAGCAAAACTAGCAAACGCAGGTCACAAAGTAACGTTTCTGGCTAGAGGTCAGCACTTGCAAGCTATTCATGATAACGGATTAATGATCCGGAGTGTGCTCGGCGACTTGACTGTAAGAGCTAATGCGACTGATGACGCCTCTGAGGTTGGACACGTTGACGTTGTTTTAGTCGCTGTTAAAACCTATGACAACAAGAACGCGTTACCAATGTTAAAGGCAATGGTCGGGCCGAACACGACCGTTTTAACTCTGCAGAACGGAGTCGATAGCGTAGACGAGATTGCTAGTGTTATTGGTGAGGCGCCAGTCCTTGGGGGTGCAACGTACATTGCAACAGCGGTAGTAAGCCCTGGTCTAATTGAACAAACGGGAACTCATCGGCAGATTGTCTTCGGTGAAGTCTTCGGAGAGCGCAACAATCTATCTAAGCGGGTTGAAAATCTTTCCAGACTTCTTATAGAAGCGGAAATAGAAGTGGAAGCGGTCAAAGATGCCCGAGTACAATTGTGGGAAAAGCTGATTTACCTCTCGCCGTTTGCAGGCTTTACCGGAGCCAGCAGGTTGCCAACAGGACCAGTGTGGACCGATCCAGAAATCCGAGGACTTTTCATGGACGCTGTCGCGGAGGTAGAGCAAGTCGCCCGCGCTTATGACATACCAGTCAGCGACAAAATTCGGCAGAAGATTATTGATTACATGGATAGCATTCCTGGTACGACCCGTTCTTCACTCCTTATTGACCTTTCGCAAGGCAAGCGTCTCGAAGTTGATGCGTTGCTCGGTTCAGTGATGCGTCGTGGCCGAACGGTTGGCGTAGCGACTCCGGTCACGTCGGCCCTGTACGCTGTGCTGAAGCCGCACGCTGGAGGTCGGGACTAGGGTAACGTCTTGTTCGATTTCAATATCCTCATCATTGCAGTTACCGGAGCTGTGGCTGGCTGCCTCGGCTCGTTGTTGGGGATCAGCGGCGGGATCTTCCTCGTGCCCTTCTTAATTCTTGCTCTTGAACTTCCAGTAAGGACAGCTGTTGCTATAAGTTTGATGACCGTCATTGCTACGTCTAGCGTGGCGTCAGCGAACGAAACCAGTCAGCGTCTACTGAATCTTCGACTTGGTATGTTGCTTCAACTTACTTCCACGGTTGGTGTATTAACAGGTGGTCTGACTGCGATGGTGATATCAGAGCAGACAGTGCTCAGGTTGTTCGCCATCGTTTCCGTTGTCAGTGCCAGCATTGTTTTTAGTAGGCTTGATCGGCGTAACGTTACACTCGATCCGAATGCGGACCCTGGGCGCCTTGGGGGTCGGTTCTTTGAACAAGAAAGCGGTGGAGTGGTTACCTATCGGGTGCGACGTGTCTGGCTTGGATTAGGGGTGTCTTTTATCGCAGGGAATCTAGCAAGTGTACTTGGTATTGGGGGTGGAATTATTACAGTGCCAGTTCTCAATGTCTGGTGCGGAGTGCCGATGCGCGTTGCGGCGGCAACGAGTGCTTTCCTCATTGGTATCACGGCGTTTGCTGCGATTCCAGCCTACTACGTAACCGGCGACATCGTAGTGTATTTATCGGCAGCTGCCGTCTTGGGAGTTCTCTTTGGTGCGCGAATAGGTTTTTGGGTGGGTTCCTGGAGCCGAGCCAAGTGGCTCAAGTTTCTGTTAGGACTCACATTACTGGCGGTTTCAGCGTTCTTGTTTGCAAGACTGTGATGCCTAAGATTAACGATACAAATCGCTTTGACACCATTGTTAGCGCGGTTCTTCGGAACGGCATGAGTGTGGCCACGGCGTCCCTAGTGATCGGTCTTTTGTTTTGGATGTTCGGACTGTTCAACGTGGTGAGTGCAGGCCTGTTGCACGCTGGGTTGCTCATTGTGGTGGGAATGCCGGCCCTTCGAGCCTTATTGGCGTTCAGTCGATTCCTACGAGCCGGCGAATGGCCGTTTGTTGCCATTACGGCTGGTGTTTTTGCGATGCTCGTAACGTCGCTAGTGCTTGCGTTTTGAGATTGGAAGGCTACTCTGTACCAGATGGGTGCAAAATGACGACAGTCGCACCCAGATGTGATTCAGGGGCGTCGTGGAAGGATCTAACGGAGGGGTGACGATCCAATTCGGCTTGGACAATTCCTCGTTGTACGCCAATGCCGCGACCATGGATGAGACGAATCTCGACAAAACCCGCTGCTTGAGCCTCTTTTAGATACTCTCTGACGACGGAGCGAATATCACCTGGCGCAAACATGTGCAAATCCAAGGTCCCTTCAATTGGCACTTGGTGAGGCAGCTCCTGACTGGTTTCTGCATCTGCCATGTGTGTGCTTAAGGTGGTTATCAGTTCGCAGGATATCGGTTGCTAGCTGTCCAGTTCGCCTTCGGCTACATATTGCGCGCTTACCGACGTGGTCAGACCCCCACGGACTGAGAACTCACCGATAACAGCCATACGGCGAGGCTGGCAGGCTGCCACAAGATCGTCCAAGATTTGGTTAGTGGCGGCTTCATAAAAAATTCCACGGTTCCGGTACTCGATGAGGTAGTATTTCAACGCCTTCAGTTCTATGCAGTGTTGGTCAGGATTGTAGGTAACAGTAATTTCGCCGAAATCCGGAAGTCCGGTCTTTGGACAGACGGATGTAAACTCAGGGCACCGGATCACGATTTCATAATCACGCTCCGGCCTGGGGTTGGGGAAGGTCTCAATCGGTGAATCCGGCATGATAGAGATTTTATCATTGTCTTGGGATAACGTATGTAGAGCTCGGATGCGTATTGTTGACAGACGCACTTCTGCGATCTAGCATACGGGCGTTTTTGATGGATTCCGCAACTGCCGCCGGCGCGCGCGGTGGTCACCGGATGTAACAGGCGCGCTTGAAGTCAGGGAGGATGCTGATGGCCGAGGGCAAGAGAATGAGTAAGTCTGAACTGTTCTCACATTTTGCTGAGAAGTTTGATATGAAACGTTCTCAAGCGCGTGAGTTTTTTGACGAGTTAAACGACTTGGCAGAGAAGGAACTGAAGCGCTCGGGTGAGTTTGTGCTGCCAGGAATGGGAAAATTTGTTAAGCAGAATCGTAAAGCTCGCCAGGGTCGTAATCCGGCTACCGGTGAAACGATTCAGATTCCAGCGAAGACCGTTGTTAAGGCGAGGATTGCCAAGGCGTTGAAGGACGCGGTTCTACCTAAGTAAATTAGGGATAAACCGTTATTTCAGATAGTTTCACTGCACAGACGCCTTGAGGCGTCTGTGCCGTGGCTGGAAAAAATGACTTCCGGTGGCGGTGGGCTGGGGGGCTAGTGCCTGGCGCCTTGAGGTTCTTATTGGAAGACATCTGGATTCGCTAGCCTGATTTGTTCGCCTTGTAGTTCGAGTCATTTGTTCAGGCCTTCGAAGAGTTGTTGAGTGTGTCTGGCTGCGAGTTACCTGCTCTGCAGCCAGCGCATTTGCTCTCGCATCCAGTCGGTTAGCCTTGGTTATTTTCAAGGGACTAAACGTCGGATTATCTAACCACCAACACGTTCCAGTCTAATCGTGCCATTACAATTAAAACTGTATTTCCGATTTTCTGGTGAGGATTCTGTGTGACGTCTGAATATGATGTTGTGATCGTCGGGGCCGGAACTGGCGGTTATGTTGCGGCCATTCGGGCCGCACAACTGGGCCAGCGGACTGCTGTCGTTGAGCAACATGTCGCTTTAGGTGGCACATGTTTGCATCGAGGATGCATTCCTACCAAAGCGCTTCTCGAGCATGCTCATGCCTTTAAGATTGTGCAGGACGCTAAGACATGGGGTATTACATTGGGAGAGGCGGCCGTCAGCATCGACATGAAACAGGTTCAGGCGAGGAAAAACCAAATTATCAAGAATTTAAGTAAAGGGCTTGAATTCTTGTTCAAGAAGAACAAGATCGAGTGGATTCGAGGTTATGGTCGACTTCTCGCGCCAGGTCGATTGGAGGTAAATGACAACGGGCAATCTAAGACCGTCTCTGCTCGTGAAATTGTGCTTGCCACGGGTTCAACTCCACGTACGGTTCCTGGCATTGAGATTGATCACCAGCGAATTATCACCAGTGATCAAGCGATGATGCTCGATCATGCGCCATCATCAATGATTATTCTTGGTAGTGGGGCTGTCGGTGTGGAATTCGCTTCAATCTTTCGACGGTTTGGAGTCGACGTGACATTAATTGAGGTTATGGATCGACTCGTGCCACTCGAAGACCTAGCGGTCTCAAAGGAATTAGAGCGATCGTTTCGTAAGCAGGGTATTCGCATACTTACTGATACCAAGGTGACAGCAGCTATATCTGAGGCTGACCACGTTAGAGTGGAAGCTGCTGGACCAAAGGGGCAGGTTGACCACTTTGAGGCTGCTTACTTACTTGTGGCAACCGGTCGTGGCCCTGTAACGAATAACCTGGTAGCCGATGATGTCGATCTAAAGCTTGATCACGGTTTCATTCGTGTAGACGAATTGTACCGAACATCCGTGAAGGGCGTGTCTGCTGTGGGAGATGTGATCACTCTCGGCTGGCCTGGCCATCCGCAACTGGCGCATCTGTCATCAGCGGAGGGTATCTTAGTGGCGGAACGGATTGCTGGTCGCAAGGTCACTCCCTTGAACTACGGTCACGTACCGTCTTGTGTATATTGCGATCCAGAAATCGGTAGCGTAGGGTTAACAGAAGAAGCGGCCATCCAACGTGGTTACCGTGTTCGGATTGGCACCTTCCCATTCGGAGTGTTAGGGCGAGCCAAGATCTCGGGTGATACAGATGGGTTTGTGAAGATTGTGTCGAACGAGCAAGACGATAAGATTTTAGGCCTCCACCTGATCGGCCCCCGTGCCACTGAACTAATTGCAGAGGCAGCACTGGCGCTACGTATGGAGTGTACGAGCTTAGACCTTGGCCGTACAATTCACGCGCATCCAACGTTATCAGAAGCAATTGCTGAAGCAGCACACGCGACCCACGGCGACGCAATTCATGCTTAGTAGCATCAACTTAGTTACCTGTATTAACGATTGAGATTTGAGTATTCGGGTCAATATAGTGATGCCGCAGAAGGGTGAGTTAAGTGTCTAAGAGCCCGAATGCAGTATTGGCAGAGAAAACTGGGACACTCGAGGTGCGTCGACTTGGTTGTGTTTCGTACAACGACGCGCTTCTTTTGCAGCAACAGTTCGTGAAAGCTCGCCGTGCTGGAGAAGTTCCAGACTTGCTTCTTCTTTTGCAGCATCCTCATGTGCTTACGGTTGGTGCTGGTGCTCGTCACAATCACGAAAATATTGTGGCGGACTCGGCTGCCTTGCGGGCAAAGGGTATAGAAGTGGTCGAAGTCGGCCGAGGAGGCGATGTTACTTATCATGGGCCAGGGCAGTTAGTCGGGTACCCAATCGTTGACCTTCGGCCAGACCGATGCGACGTGCGTCGATACATGCGAGATCTTGAGGAAGTTATGATTCGGACAGCTGGAACCTTTGGGGTTACAGCCGAACGAGTTAGTGGTCTTACTGGTGTGTGGGTCGACAATGCGAAACTAGGAGCTATAGGAGTTCGGATCTCAAGATGGATTACCAGTCATGGGTTTGCCTTCAACGTTATGACAGATCTTGAGTATTTCAATTTAATCGTGCCATGTGGCATCAAAGATCGTCCAGCGACTTCCTTGTCGGCATTACTTGGACGCATGGTTTCCGTAACCGAGGTTGAGCAGGCTCTAACGGAACATTTTTCTGCTGTTTTCGACCGCTCAGTTATCTAGCTGCTACTGCATGAGAGTTGTATTCTGGTCAAGCCTAGCTTCCCTTAAGGTGTAATTTAAGGAGTAATGGTATCCGCTACGTTTCGTTCAAGGCAGTTTCCAGTTGGACTTGCTCGATAGGTGAAAGCGCTGGTTCCACTATCTCGCGGATACCGCTTTGCCCCAAACGGACCGCAGCGATGACAACACCAGCTTGACCTGTCTTGTCTGCGGCAGCAAAGCATGTGAGTGCGAGCTTGCAACAATCAGTGGCGATTGCTTCGCAGACTAAACTTCCTGCAGAAGCTAATGCATACGGTCCTGGTGGCCAAAGATCGGCTATACGTGCACGTACACGGACTAAGGCTGGCGGGTTGAATACGTTTTCTATCGGGCGACCGTCAATGGTTGCAGCACTCCAGGCCACCACTACGTGTTCCGGTGGCACGCCATGAATTGAGAGGCTTACGTTGCTTGGAGAGCATCCAGCTTCCGCCGCTGTGATGACACGGAGCGCCGAAACGAGAGCCCCGGGAGCAGACCCAAGCAGTTTATTGCGTGCGAGGCCTGCTTCGTTGAGGCCTCGTGCAATCAAAATTCTATGATCAGCTTCGGCACAAACGATCGTCGCATGCGGGTTGTATTTCACAAGCTGGCATACAGTTGCCAACTCCTCGTCACAGGTCACCTGTTCTTCTGATGATTTGACTGGGTGGGTCAAAACCATAACGTCTGCACCGACTACTTCCGCCAAATTACCAGCAGCTTTGACGGTCGTGCGGAACCCTTCAATTGGACCAGCTTGACTGATATCGAGCGCCTGCCCAGCAGCGATTCCTTCGCTCGAATCAATCAACTTGATTGTATCGATTTGGTTTCGCCGTGCAAGCGTGAAAGCTAACGTGCTGCCCAACTCACCAGCTCCGATAATTGCTATTGTTGACATGCGATTGGTTACAGATATCTAGGCCGGATGATACTGGATCTGTTCTGCCAAAAACCTTACAGGACACGTTATTCTAATAACATGACTAACATACCTCAACTCGAAGGCAAAGTTGCCATTGTCACTGGTGGTTCAAGTGGAATTGGCTTGGCTATTGCGAAACGGCTGCTTGCTTGTGGCGCCAATGTGACTATCAGCGGACGCGACGCAATGCGTTTAGAACATGCTGCTCAGCAACTATCAAACGATAATGGACGTCTTTGCCCTGTCAGGGCAGATGTTCGCGACCCGATGCAAGTTAAGACGCTCTTCGACCGCACTGTAAAACAGTTCGGCGCAGTAGATATTCTTATTAACAACGCGGGGATAGGAGCCTTTGCCAAAGTGGCTGACCTTACCCTTGACCAGTGGCATGCAATCATTGAAACGAACTTGAACGCAGTTTTCTATTGTTGTCGAGAAGCGATCCCATATCTGCGACAACGTAATGGAGGTTGGTTGATCAATATAAGTAGTCTCGCGGGAAAAAACTCGTTTCCTGGCGGCGGCGCGTACTGCGCATCAAAAGCTGCCCTAAATGCTTTCAGTGAGGTGCTTATGCAGGAAGTTCGACATGAAGATATTCGGGTCAATTACATCATGCCGGGCTCGGTCGCGACATCGTTTAATGATGGTAAGTCTCAGGAGGGTGCTGACTGGAAAATAGCAGCAGACGATGTCGCCCAGGTAGTACTGGATGTGCTGTCTCTGAACCAACGTTCTCTAGTTAGCCGCGTAGAGGTGAGACCTTCCAAGCCGAAAAAAAAATAGTTGCACTGAACTGTTATCTCACACATTGGTTACGCGTTTAACGTGCGTCTTACGTCGAAGGTAAGACTTCTATTAGACGCTCAAAATCAATGTTTGCACCCGACACGACAGGAACGATGTTACGTCCAGAAGCCTTTACGGCACCATTGAGTACAGCGGCAACTGCTGCTGCACCGGCTCCCTCAACTATGAGTTTTTCGTTAGCAGCTAAGCCGCGGATTGCGTTGCGCACCGCAGTTTCATCGACGACTATCATGTCGTCAACAAGTTCCTTAACGATATCAAACGTAATGGACTGAGGGTCAAGATTGCCCGTTAATCCATCAGCGATCGTGTCACCGACGTCGACCCGAGTAATACGACCTGCAGCGAGACTTTTTTGGAATGCTTGCGAGGCGTTAACCTCCACACCAATGATGGTGGTTTGCGGTGCGGCGGTTTTGACCGCGATGGCGATACCACTCAAAAGTCCGCCTCCGCCGACTGGTACCACTAGAAGATCTGTGTTGGGAGATTCTTGGAGAATCTCAAGTCCTATTGTGCCAGCTCCTGCGATAACATCGTGATCGTTATAGGCTGAAATAAACGTTGCCGGTGTTTCTAAGGCGAACGCTTTTGCTTGTCGCTCGGCTTCATCGTAGTCGATGGCAGAGTCGCGTAGGTCGGCGCCGTGATACCGAATCGCATCTCGTTTGGTTCGTGGAGCATTCTTTGAAGTAAAAACAGTCAAGCGCGTTTCAAGCTGTTCGGCAGCCCACGCCATGGCGCGACCATGATTTCCGGCAGAAGCTGTAACGACATGTGGGACGGCATTCGCCGAACGCTCAACGAGTGCGCTGATTGCATTTACTGCTCCCCGCAACTTAAAGGAATTTGTAATTTGCAGGGATTCGAGTTTTAGTTGAATGTTGCTGCCACTAATCTCGGACAGCCAGGATGAAGGCGCTAGCGGTGTTCGCCTAACGTAATCCGCTATGCGTGCATGAGCGGTGATGACATCCTTGTGCGTGATCGACATGACTATGTAAGCATTTTATACTTGTACCACCTCTTGTGAGGAGATCTGCATGTTTCTTAAATCTTATGCTGTCGAACCCTTCTTTAAGAACGGGTTTGTTCTTGGCTGCGAAAAGAGTCTGGAAGGTGTTGTCATCGATCCGGGTGACGAAGTTAGCGATTTGTTAACTGTGGTTGAACGAGAGCACCTAACGATTAGATACATCTTGCTGACGCATGCCCATGTCGACCATATAACTGGTGTAGCCAAAGCGAAGAACGCTTTAGGGGCACCGATCTTGTTGCATTCCGATGATCATTTTCTTTATAAAGATGCTGTACAGCATGGTGCTCTCTTTGGTTTGCATGTGGATGAGCTACCACCCGTCGATCGTTTCTACGGCTCTCCTGAGTCACTATGTTTCGGTGAGTACGAAGTAGTCGTTCACCATACACCTGGACATTGTCCGGGAGGCGTGTGTCTTCAAGTCGGAAAGACGGACACGCCCGACTGCATGCTGTTTGTGGGGGATACGCTTTTTGCAGGTTCGATTGGGCGCACTGATCTCCCAGGTGGTGACCACACGACACTCATTAACTCGATTAAAGAAGTGCTGTTTGCTTTCGAAGACGAAGTTGAGGTTTATCCAGGACACGGTCCGAAGACTACGATAGGCCACGAACGTCAAACAAATCCTTTTTTAACCTAAATCCTATACGTGACGATTTCTATTGGTGGGTGAACGTGCAGTAGAGGTTGTTAGTCTGGGACCGGCTCGTTCGACACGACGAGTTCAACATGACCGATACGGAGTTTGTCACCGGCAGCTAGTCGTGCACGTTGAATCTTCTGGTTGTTGACATAAGTACCGTTAGCACTGTCGAGATCCTCGACTTCTAAGTGCCCGTCTTGATTGGTAAGTCGACAGTGGATGCGGGACACAAGCGTCTGTTCAATTACAAAATCTGCATTGCGCATCCGGCCGATAGTTTTCATGCTGTCTGGCATGATGCGAAAAGTCAGAGACTGGCCCGCTTTATCAGCGCTCTCTTCACGTAACACCCACATGCCTTACATGTCCTTGATTGCAGCAATAAGATCGAGAATGGCTTTTTTGCCATCTGAAAAAAGCATTAACGTGTTGTCGGCAGCAAATAGAGGGTTCGGAATCCCTGCAAAGCCTGGACTGAGGCTACGCTTAATGACAACCACCGTTCGTGCATTGTTGACTTCGAGAATCGGCATGCCAGCGATCGGACTGGATGGATCCGTTTGAGCGACTGGATTGACCACGTCATTCGCACCAATAACGATCGCCACATCAGTTTGCGGAAATGTTGGGTTGATGTCGTCCATCTCACGTAGTTTGTCGTAGTTAACATCAGCTTCAGCCAGTAATACATTCATGTGCCCAGGCATTCGTCCTGCAACCGGATGAATCGCAAAATCGACTTCAGTGTTTCTTGATTCCAGTAAGGTAGCTAGGTCGCGAACAGCGTGTTGCGCCTGAGAGACGGCAAGTCCATAGCCAGGCACAATGACAACACGGCGTGCCGCATCAAAGAGCATTGCCACTTCTTCAGCTCCCGCTGATTTGACTCGACCGGCGTATACTTCATCAGCCGAGAACTCTCCAGCTACGTTTGGACCGATCGCACCTGTGAGTACGTTTCCTAATGATCGGTTCATAGCCTTACACATGATCCGCGTGAGAATCAGACCAGAGGCCCCGACCAAAGATCCGGTAATGATCAAAACGTTGTTTTCAAGAACAAATCCTGTAGAGGCAGCGGCAAGACCAGAATAGGAGTTCAGTAGCGCAATAGCGACAGGCATATCGGCCCCACCGATTGGAATCGTAAGCAGTACACCGCTAACTGAAGCGATGAGGACCAACACCCAGTAAAGATGCGTTGCTGTCGGATCCATAACGATCATCGCGCCGATTCCGGCAGCTGTTACGGCCAGTAAAAGGTTGATAAATTGTTGACCTGGAAAATGAATCGGCTTGCCTGGAAGAATCAATTCCTGCAATTTGTCAAATGCGATGAGGCTGCCAAAAAAAGTAACACCACCAATAATGCCAGACATGACAGCGGCAATGGTCATTTGTGCGGTTGGTTGACTGGCATCAAATAGTGCCGCACCGGCAACTAATGTCGAGGCGCCGCCACCGAAGCCGTTAAGGAGCGCGACCATTTGAGGCATTGCGGTCATCTGAATTTTCAGTGCTAGCGTTGTGCCAAGGCCGGCGCCTATCAGCACTCCAATCAAGATGACTGTCAGGCCTTCAAGTCCTGCACCAAATACTTGCCGATCGGCCAACGTTGTAATTACCGCAAGCAACATGCCCGACGCACCAATCAAATTGCCTCGAGCTGCAGTTCGCGGGTTTGTTAAGCCTTTGATCCCGAGGATGAACAATATTGATGCGACAAGGTACGAAAAATTAATAAGAGCTGAATTCATCGATAAAGCTCAATCCTTCCTTTTAAACATACTGAGCATTCGATGAGTCACAAGAAAACCACCGATTACGTTTGTTGAGGCTAGCACCAACGCAAGAAAACCAAGCACAGTGGTTAGTGTATTTGGCGTGGTTGCTGCCAACATCGCTCCGATAATTGTGATGCCGGAAATCGCGTTCGACCCGGACATTAATGGCGTATGTAAGAGCGGTGGTACTTTTGTAATGATCTCAAAGCCTACAAAAACTGCGAGCATAAAAATTGTTAGTAGTGGAATGAATGTATCCATTAATTCGAGATCCTCTCTGTACCGCTAGGAGGCTGATTCAGAAGCTCGCTGATTCGGGCGTGAACGACTGCACCATCTATTGAAACCAGTGTTTCGTTGGTGATTTGATCGTTCAGGTCGAATTCTGGTTGCCCTTCTTTAACGAGGTGTAGCAGGAAGGTCGTGATGTTCTTGGCGTACATTTGGCTTGCGTGGTATGGAACGGTTGCTGGTAAATTGGTCGGGCCTAGCAGCGTCACTCCCTTGTAGTTTGTAGTTTGGCCGGGCTTAGTCAGCTCACAGTTACCACCTTTTTCGGCTGCCATATCGACGATTAATGATCCTGGTTCCATTCCATCGACCATGGCTTCGGTAATAAGGATTGGAGCTTTTTTACCCGGCACTAGTGCAGTGGTAATGACGACATTTGCATTGGCTACAACCTTTGCCATGGCTTCCTGTTGCCGCTCGTAAAATGAGTCATCCTGCGTCTTGGCATACCCACCCTTGTCTTCAGCTCCTTCTGTTTCCAGCTGAAGATCAACAAATGTAGCGCCCAGACTTTCAACCTGTTGCTTAACAGCGGGTCGGACATCATAGGCATCAACCTTTGCACCAAGCCGGCGCGCTGTGGCAATCGCTTGCAGTCCTGCTACACCAGCGCCAATAATGAGTACCCGCGCCGGAGTTACGGTTCCAGCCGCAGTCATTAACATTGGAAACATGCGGGGAAGAGTCCCTGCAGCCAGAAGGACGGCCTTGTAGCCAGCCACAGTAGCCATTGACGACAGTACGTCCATGCTTTGGGCTCGAGTGATTCGAGGCATTAATTCCAGTGAGCAGGCTGTGACACCGCATTCGGCAAGCTCAAGCGCCGCCTTTGGTTCACTGAGAGGTTCAGAGAGTCCAATGACAATCTGTTTGGGTCGCATAAGTTCGAGGTCTACACGTCCAACCTCCACGTTGGCGCCGAATGTGCGAACTTGTAAGATCACATCCGCGCTACCGAAGATCTCCGCTCGAGACTCAGTGATACGCGCTCCACTTTCAATATAGGTAGTATCAGGAAAACCAGCCGCTTCTCCAGCGCCTGCTTGTATCAAAACTTCAAGTCGAGCCTTTTTTAATGATTGGATTACCGAAGGGACGACCGCGACACGACGCTCGCTTGGAAATGTTTCTGAAGGAATTCCGACGATCATGAGGTGACGTAACCAATCATAAAGACGATACTCTCCGTAAGTCCATTATATGCGAACCTGCTAGGTTGTGATGTCACGTTCATCATCGGAAAAATCCATGAAGTTCAGCAGCAAGAGCTAGAATCAGTTCTCGACTTATCGTTCGTTCTACCAAGTCATCATATTCTTCAATATGGCCAGTTATAGCTGGTAGCAGTAGATGGTTAACATTGTCGAGCCGAATCTGTTTGACTTGCGCACGTTGGCTTCGAGCAAGCGCGAGTTGTCTTAGTCGATCGGCATGTTCTGGGATGACTTGGTGGTCCAATGTACCGTGCGCGATGACGACAGGCTGGCGAGTTTCTTTGAGAACACTCCATGGGTCAAACGTTAAATAACTCCTGAACCAGGCAGTATCAGCTGATTGCCGCATCGCAAGTGGAATAGCATCCCAGCCACTACCTGAAATAGCTGCGGCATGAATGTCTTGTTGTAATGCAATTTTCTCTTGCCGTTCGGCATCTGTAAGGGACATGCGTTGCAGCATTTGCTGTTGCTGCTCGAGTACGATCTCTGCACCAGATTTTGATGGAGCAGCAATTAATCCAAGTGCTGTTATACGCCTTTCTTTTGAGGCTGCCAGCATGGCGATCCATGCTCCGTCAGCATGCCCAACCACTGCGATATATCGGTCATTGACATCATCTCTTCGACGAAGGTATTGGACCACGTCACGAACGTCTTCCGCGTAATCATTCAATGTGGCAGTTTCGCTTCGGCCGCCACTCTGCCCAAATCCACGTTTATCGTACCGGACAACGAGAAACCCTGCATCGGCCAATCCGGCAGCGAGTTGACCGAGAATAGGCACGCCAGACACCGCTCCATCCCTATCCATAGGCACGGACCCAGGAACCAGGATCACGGCCGGCCATTTTGAGTTGTTAGTTGACTGGGTGTCCGTTGGATAGGTCAGCGTTGCGCCAAGGTTAAACCCTGTCGCTGGAATGTGTAGATCCTCGTCGTTTTCATTGTCGACAGTCTGGGGGCGAGCCGTTACTGCCGCAATATCGGATCGAATGATTTCGAGACCCACCGTTGGCATACTGATGCGCAAAAGACGTTGGTGCCTGTCAGTCCAAATTTCAGCATCGAAAGGATTGTTGGGATTCAGAATGGTCACATAATGGCGACGGGCATCTAAGGTTTTGCTAGCCGTAGTAATCCGTTGGTCTGATACTCGATTAAGTGAGATGGTAATTTCAGCTTGTGGCGCGATGTAGGTTGGGATGATTGTGTTTGGACTTGCCATTGCCAAGCGAGCTGCAAGTACTTCATACGCGCCGAAGATATTTGCAGGTAAAACGACCGTTTGTTCTGAAACAGGATCCTTTTTTGTTTCAGAGTTGCCATTCTCCATGACTTCACTCGTGGCCACGGTCTCGGTGAAAGAGGTTCGGACCATATATGGTTCCCCAGCCAATACTGAATCAATCATCATATCGACCGGTTTCCACAAACTGTCGTAGCGCATTTCAAATTGTCGAATAATGAGGTCTAACGCTCCGGAAACCCGCCCCGTTGAACTCACTATCCACTCGCCGTCAGTGCGTGAGAGCGAGACATTCTCTGTGCCTACTGGTTGCGCATGTACAAAGATGTTAAAGACAGCCTCACCTGCTTCAGGTGCTGGCATTGACTGGGTGGTCATGGAAAACAGAGGTACTGGAGGTGCAAGCAGTGCGACGATACAATAGATCCAAAGACGCATCGAGTACCAGCATATCATTCCGCCTTCGGAAATCGGGAGCGCCAATTCGGATATCGGTTCCGAGTGAATTTTTCTAATGACGAAGACTGACGATTACGATCTCTTGCATTGTTCCGCTGGCCATTTCGTTCGTTCGACGCGTGGCACCGTGGGCGTTTCTGGTAACGACCGAGCGTCGTTTTTGCAGGGACTTCTCACCAATGATATTGAGGCCTTGTCATCAGGTCGAGGATGTTACGCGACCTATCTCACGCCTCAGGGCCGAATAATTACAGATATGAATGTACTCGAAACTGGAAATAGCATTCTTCTAGACGTTGATATTGGGATTACCCATCACTTAGTTGAGCGCTTTAATAAGCTTATCTTCAGCGAAGACGTACAAATATCGGATCTGTCAAATACTTGGACGCAAATTGGCGTTCGTGGTCCGCATGCGGCGACAGCACTGGCGACAGTGCTAGCTGAGACGGATTTAGAGGCAGTGTCACTTCACGCCAGTAAATTTCTGGAATATGACGACTTTCAAACAGTGCAGTTATCGTATCTCGATGAGCACGTGCTGATTTCGAGAAATGATGATGTAGGTGTTGTGGGTTTTGATGTTAGGGCACCTACTACGCTTGATACTGAACTGCGAGAGCGATTGGCTGCGACTGGCGCGGTTTCTGTAGATGAAAGGGTGCTTGAGATTCTCCGCGTTGAAGCGGGTCGGCCACTGTTTCCCGTGGATTTGGATGAGGGAACAATACCTCTTGAAGCCGGCATTGAAGGCCGCGCCATCAGCTTGACGAAAGGATGTTACGTCGGGCAAGAGGTCATCATCAGGATTCTTCACCGGGGACAAGGAAAGGTCGCTAGAAAACTCGTCGGTTTAACGCTTCTGGAAGTTGCGTCAGCAGTACCGATGCGGAACGCGAAATTATTTGATAATGAGGAAGAAGTTGGGCATATTACCAGCGCTGTCCAATCACCGGCGCTCGGTTGTCCAATCGCGCTTGGTTATGTTCATCGTGACTATGCAGCGCCTGGCATGCAGGTGCAAGTTCAGGACCAATCGCACGGGCAAACGGGAACAGTTACCAAACTGCCGTTCATAACCCCTTAGTCCCTAAGATCTCAATGAGTTTGACGTCCGCGGGTGGAAATTTTAGGCCTTTCAGTTCTTCCTGAGTGACCCATTGGATCGCCTGACCGAGACATGGACGTGGAGTTCCATGAATTTGACATTGGTAGAAATGTAGGACGAGTCTACTGTCAGGATAGTCATGCTGAACCATGTGAATTTTTTTACCTACAGAAATATCAACGTCAAGTTCTTCACGAAGTTCACGACGTAGCGCGTTGCGAAGGGTTTCCCCGGGTTTACATTTACCGCCCGGAAACTCCCAGCACCAGGCCAAGGCCCCCTCGCCTTGACGCTGCGTCACAAGAAATTTGCCATCACGCTGAACAACAGCAGCTACAACAGGTATTGGTTTAGACATTCGAAAATTGAGATTTATCAGACTTGTATTATGAGGTTAATTTCACGATTGTTTAGCCCTTGAGGTTAATCGTGGTGCCGAGACGCAGAAAAGTTTCATGGGGCAGTGGAGGCAACGCGGATTACGAGCCGTACAGACTGTAGCCCCTAGATCCATGAGGCCCTGGTTGAAGTCGTAGACATGACGACGTGGCAATAGGGTTTCAGACAGTTGCCATAAATACCGACGCAGTGCGTTGCTTCGGTAATCACCACGACCCACGAAGACTCTAAACAATACTCGGGCAACATTGGTATCGAGAATCGCTGCACGCTGTCCGAAAGCGAAACTTAGGATTGCGCCAACAGTGTAAGCGCCGATACCCTTAAATGATCTTAGCGTGCCTTCATCCGAGGGCAGTTGACCGCCGTGCGATGAGACAACTTTACGTGCAATAGCAAGCAGCCGTTTTGGTCTAATGTTGTAGCCCAGAGGATACCAGGCCCGGAGGACGTCTCGAAGTTGAGCCTTGGAGAGAGCTTTGAACGTTGGATAGCGTCTGATCCAAAATTCATACTTAGGAATTACCCGATCGACTTGAGTCTGTTGGAGCATAATTTCAGAGACTAGAACGCGGTACGGATCAACAGTATGGCGCCAAGGGAGATCCCGTCCGTAACGGCAATACCAACTAAGTAACCGTCGTCGAAAGCGTTGACGCTGTGCTGGATCTGGCAGTTTGTGTCGGTAGCGGTACTTTTTGGTTTTACGTTTAGCCATTCATCTCCAAGGAAGGGTACTATAGATGTGCCATGAAGCTTTATACACGCACGGGCGATGCAGGTGAAACGGGATTTCTCGACGGGTCTCGGATAGCAAAATCCGACCCCCGAGTAGAAGCCTATGGCGCTCTTGACGAACTTAACGCGATCCTCGGAGTTGCGTGTGCGCAGACACAGGAAGCGGACATCCTCAAAATTTTTGATGCAGTGCAAAAAGATTTAATGGCCTTAGGTACCCAGCTCGCCGATCCAAACACCCACACTGCCAGCGGAATTCAGAAGGCACTATTGGATGATACTGATGTGGAGCGTCTTGAATCTTGGATCGATGTCTTGACAACTGAGACGCCACCCCTTCGTCGATTTATTGTACCCGGCGGCTCGTCATCTGCAGCCGCATTGCATCTAGCTAGAACGGTCTGCCGGAGGGCTGAACGACGGATGGTTGCCCTTGGGGCAGGTCAAGTGAAAGGTCCGTTGCTGCGTTACATTAATCGGCTGTCTGATTTGTTGTTTGCTGCCGCCCGAGTTATGAATCTTCGGGCTGGTGTTTCAGAGCATGAATGGTGAACCTTAAGTTGTTGTGATTTTTCATGAAACATCTAGGCAAGCCTACCTCTGCTTGTCACGCTGCCTGATATTGTTCTTTACGGTGTCGAATATTTTTTTTGCCAACTCCTGAGAAACTCGTTCACGAATCGAGCCACATTCAATCAATATTACGTCCGAGGTTGTCTCTATAACTACGTCCCACCGGTCGTGCGCGATACCTTCAGGATGGTCTTTCACACTTGTAGGTATTGCGTTGGTGTCTGTTAGAAATTCCTTCGATGTATGTGCGGCGATGGTTGAACCATTGATTAGTAACTTCACGGCCTTTATCGACGTCTTGTCTATTGATTGATTTCCTCGCAAGAAATGGGTGACGTTTTCACTGAACAACGTCATGTTCGAGCCCATTGGTATTTCTGCAATTACGGAATGTCCTCGTGCGACCAATTGGTCACGCTTTGACTTCCAACGCTTGCGATAGAACGCCAGGGTAGTGATTAGGCTACCGGCGAACAATAGTAGAAAAAGCGCTACGATCCCCGCAATGACATCTCGCATTTTGTGATGCTATCAGTATTAATCAGTAACGATACAACGGTCTCAATTCGGAAGTTTAAGAAAACTTGCTGAGTGTCTTTAGGGCAACATCACGCGCTAGAGATTCCTTCTCAGTAGTTGTCAATCGATGTTCCTCGGTCATAAGGTCGTAAGAGCAGGCAATAATTTTTGCGATTGTTTCTGAATAAATACGGATAATTAACTCCAAGACGAACAAGCGATCAGGGCTCAGTCGATTCTGAAGTGTACCAGCAACAAGTTTGCCCTCCTCTAACATTTTCTGTGCGCGGTCCACGAGGTCACGTGTCAGATCTCTGAGAGGTTGACTTGCACGACCGGCTGCCAAATCGGTTGCGAGCAACTGTTCATTGACACCACGGTGCGCCATGTCGTCACCTGCTAGGTATAGCAAGCCGGTTTTACCAGTCTTGAGGTCTTGCCGTAGGTCTCGCAAAACGTGCACAATATAGGCGAATAAACCTAGTTTCTGACTGCAAGAGTCGAGTATGAAGTCAGATGCAACCCGAAATACATCATCGCGATCACTCCGTTCAGAAGCGATGAGGTATAGATAGACTGTGGTTGGTGCAACTGTTGCGCCTTGCGCGTACCGAACGAAGTCGTTGTATGTTTCAAATCTTGTTCTTCGAAGATCTTCTCCCATAGCATTGAAGAAATCATCCCAAAGCTGGCGCTTTACAGGAAATTGTTTATAAGCGCGTGAGAATGCATCAAATAATTCTGGAGCACGGGGATCGCGACACATCTCTAGATCGTGCGGGTTAGGGCTTTTGTGACTAAGTGTCGCTTCAACAAGGCGCTGCCATGCATCCAAAACCGTGCGTTCAAGGATGGCCTCTTCTTCGGGACACCCTTGGGCGAGGACTTCATCAACGCGGTCGTCGACTACACGCATGATTGCGTAAAGCGCACAGAACGCTCGATAACGTTCCGGATCAACAAAATAGCAACTTGTTCTGTAGAGGTTATTAAAATCTTTTGCTGCGATCGCCTCAGCGGTACCATCAGTGCCAGAAAGTGATCCTGGACGCCAGATTGGACCAAAATTGTGATTCATGCTGCGGGTCCACTTATGCGTTGTTGGTCCACACCGCGATTACTCAATTGACTTTGGATGATTCTGCTGAAAAAACCAGGCCGCATAACGTTACTGCGAGGTAGGGCATGTCCAATGATACTCATCACCTCGTCCGCCCAAAAATGATTATGGGTTGCATGAAGCATGATTTTATCCAACAGCATTTGGTCGTGATGTAATCGCTGAAATAACCGCCCTAACACGAAATCCAGCCCAAAGGCTTTTCGCCAAGCCTTTTCATAGCTCCGGAGTGGCATCTGGTGATGAAGAAACATGCCTGATAGCAGTGCATCGTGACTCGCGGTACTAGCCAGAAGGCCACTAGTGACAGCTGTATGTATTCCATGACCTGTAAATGGGTCTACGAAGCCCGCGGCATCACCCACCAATAAAAGGCCATCCGTCACAGTTCGCCGAGTTAGCTGAGGACCGGGCAGCAACCAACCTGCCATTGGGGCACAACCATCCAAATTGACACGTTGTCCGATTCTCTTACGAAATATACTTTCGAGATTGGTTCGTGTCGGCCTGTTCGGTGAATCAAAAGTACCAACACCGACATTTGCCATTCCATGCGGGCCAGGCACCAGCCAACAGCAACCCCTTTTTAGATCAGCATCTGCGAAGACCTCAAAAATTTGTTCTTGTTGGGGATATTGCACATAAGTCCGAAGTGCAACGCTATAGCCTCGATTAGAATTTCGGGGCTGGTGAAGTCCGCTGGACTGCCCAAAACGACTAAATGCGCCGTTGGCAGCGATGACCAAGGGTGCATGATAGTTATTTACACTCGAACCATTTCGAACTTTGACAATATTAACTTGCTTCTGTTGATCCCAAGTGACTTCCTCAACGGAGTGGCGTACACGCAAGTCAGCACCACATCCCTCAGCATGGCGTGCCAGGCGTTCATCGAATAATACTCGAGGTAAGATTCGCCACGGTTGATGGTTACCTCGTCGGTCACGGAATGTTCCGGTTGCATGAATATTTGTCGCCGTAGTGAATCCGCACCCATGAATCGTGGCCGCATCGCCGGCCAGAATATCGAGGCTGGTTCCAATAACACTTAAGGGTTTCTGGAGAGATGGTAAAAGTACGTCACCACAAATCTTATCGCGTGGAAAACTTGCGCGTTCGAGCAGTAAGACACGATGCCCGCGCCGAGCAAGGTCGGCAGCCGCTGAGCTGCCGGCCGGACCCGCCCCGACGACAATAACATCGGCATCCCAAGATTGTCGTAACATGTGAGCAGGTAGGAGTCTCCCACGGATGCTGCGGGAATAGCAATTACGATCTATTGCTTTACGTCGTTTGACAGGCATACTTCTAGTTCATTGATTGTGTGTCAAGCCTTGGTTGATAAACTATGACCGAGGTTATACCTAAGGGATATTAATCAGCGATGCAGTCGATTGTTGTTCACTACCAAGAACTTGCACTGAAGGGCAAAAATAGGCCTTGGTTTATCGCTCGCCTTGTCAGAAATCTCAAAGAAGCGACGGCTGATCTTAATGTGATTTCAGTACGAGCACTCCCGGGTCGTATTGAAATGGTGTTGGGTGTAGAGACTAAATGGCCGCTTGTTCGAGAACGAGTTACTAAGATTTTTGGTGTGGCTAATTTTGGGTTGGCTCGACGCGTAACTGGTGACCTTGATGTTGTCGCGAGTTCTATTTTGGACGATCTTGCCGATACTCAAACTAGTAGTTTTCGCGTCAAAACACGTCGCACTGACAAACGATATCCATTGACTTCGCCTCAAATTGATCGAGAGATAGGCGGACGTATCAAGAGGGTAAAGGGATGGCCTGTAAATCTCTCACTTCCGGACCTGACTATTTATGTTGAGATGCTTACCGATAGCACATTCTATTATTTTGACAAGATTCCGGGGGCAGGTGGACTACCTAGCGGGGTGAGTGGTCGAGTGCTGTGCCTCCAATCGGGCGGCATTGATTCACCTGTTGCGGCCTACCGGATGATGAAGCGTGGATGCCGCGTGCAGTTCATTCATTTTCATAGCTATCCAATTCTTTCAAAAGCTTCTCAGGATAAAGTTCGGGAAATAGTGATGCTGCTGACAAAGCACCAGTTGCACTCTCGTTTATTTATGGTGGCGTTTGGAGAAATTCAGCGACAGGTCGTCTTACGAGTGCCACCGCCTCTGCGCGTCGTTGTGTACCGACGTCTAATGCTGCGCATAGCCGACCACTTTGCGCGTCAACAGAAGGCGAAAGCCATCGTTACCGGAGAGGGGGTGGGGCAAGTTGCATCGCAAAGTGTCGACAATATTTCGACCATCAGTGCCGTTACTAACCTGCCCATTTTTCGACCTTTAATTGGTCTTGACAAGGAAGAGATCACTGTCGAGGCGCGTAAGATCGAAACATACCCTATTTCGATTATGCCCGACCAGGATTGTTGCCAACTCTTTATACCTAAGCATCCTTCAACCAGGGCCAAATTGCAGGCAGTACAAGAAGCCGAGAGTGGATTACCGATTGACGATTTGGTCCATCAAGCCGTAGTTGAAGTAGTCCGTGAAGACATGACCTTTCCAGGTCACAGTCAAGTTACGGCCTAGTCAAAACTATTACTTACACTGTAACTGGGCGTTACCTGTTTAACGGATGGAGGATGCCATCCAAATAGTCATGCAGAGCATCTTGAGTGCTACGAAAAGCCAGTTCTTGCCATGGAATCGCACTGACTTCAAATAGCTTAATTTCCAGAGATTCGTCGTCGGTGCAGAGTTCACCACCTGTTGCGGTTGCAGCGTACACCACGATGATGGGCGTCCGACCTCGATAGGAATAGATGTTAATCAGGCCGTCAATCCGAACTTGAAGACCTGATTCTTCAAGTGCTTCTCTTTGAGCGGCACCCACGATCTCTTCGCCTCGGTCAACGTAACCCCCAGGAAACACCCACTTGCCGTATCCGGGTTCGATCCCGCGTCGGACAAACACAATCCGTCCGTCAGTGGCTTTAATAATTGTTCCCACGGCAAGTTTAGGGTCGAGATAGAAGATATAGCCGCACAAGCTGCAAAGAAGTCTTTTGGGTTCCCCTTCCTTTAGCAGCCGGTGTTCGAGTTTAGCGCTACAGACTGGGCAGAAGCGGTATTCTGGGGAATGCTGGCTATCTATCATCTGGTGCCAGAGTAGTGTCAGATGTGCCGAAAAAAGCGTGGCCAACGTACCGTATAATCGCGAAGATGTCTATTCTGAAGATTGCACGCATGGGTCATCCTATCTTGCGGCGTCGAGCACGCCCAGTGGATTTACTAGAGCTGACTACTGCACCGATGCAAAAGCTGATCGACGACATGATTACAACGATGAAAGAGTATCAGGGAATTGGTCTAGCTGGTCCCCAGGTGCACGAAGATCTTCGGCTGTTCGTGGCAGGTGTGGAGAATGGTGACGAGCCAATGCCCCTTACGGTCATTGTCAATCCCGAGCTGACTATGCTGGGAGATACATCAGTCGATGATTGGGAAGGATGCTTGAGTATTCCAGACGTACGAGGTCGTGTACCCCGGGCGCCAGAAATTAATGTCCGCGCTTTTGATCGTCAGGGAAAGCCTCTTCAATTCACTGCGCGTGGTATGGCTGCTCGCGTGATCCAGCATGAAACTGACCATCTTGACGGCATTCTTTTTCTAGATCGAATGAAAACATTCGAATCACTTGCCTTTATTGAGGAGTACAGTCGTTTCTTGGCTGAATAGTCTCTTACGACTTATGTAGCTTGACGCCGTTTTTCACTAGCGCGTTCCGCCTTCAATCGTTCTAAATCAATCTCGCTATGATCGGCGAATTTCATAGCTGCAGCGACTGCCTGATGTCCCGCTTGTTCTCCGATGAGTTTATGCATTTTTTGGCTCACCCGTCGATAGGCAGGATGCCCTTGGGGAGCGCTACGAAGCTCGATAAGGTGCATTGCCTCGCGCGCATTCATCTGCATATAGAAACGAACTCGATAGGCCATTGAAACGGCATAAGATGCAATTCGTTCCAGGTCGTGAGTAATTAAGGTGTCGTATAGATCGGCTGTTGCCGTCATTACCTGCTGAAATGCGTTGAGCGCACCCACTTCTTCAATTGCCGCGGGTTCCGTGAAGCCATGTGTAGGTGTGAGGTTTTGCCACTCAAGAGTAAGGAGGCGATGTCGCTGCAAATCTCTGAAAGCACCGTAGTCAGACAGCACATCGAATCGGTACGTCGCTCGTTCAAACGCACGTCCAGGCTTGTGTCGGCGATTGGTTCTGTCGCCCACATAGGCCTGAAGGACAGATACGCGTTCCTCTGTTGACATCGATCGAGCTATCGAGAGTAGCTGATCGTCTGGTAGTCGTGAGACGGCGTAGAGAGCCCCAGCCACAATTTTTATTTCACCATCGGGGTCGTAATCGGTCAGCACAACTTCGTCGCGAGGCTCGGGCTTGATTTGTTCGAGGACGGTCGCTGACAAGCGTTGCATACCAGTTTGGTTTTTCGCTAGGTACTTACTCCAGCGTCCACCGCGATCTGGTCGGTCGACTCGGGTTAAGAATGCGGGAATGACTTTACGTAGTTCTGTGAGCATTGCGGCAGCGTACTGCTGAGCCTCAGTTAGCGGGTTTGCACGCATCTGTAGAAGCAAGGCCTCGTACGCCTGTCCCGAGCCGTAGATACCAACGTTCGACTGGGTTGCTGCTGGTAACAGGCCACGAAGTGTATCGAGTGCTTTAGCTCTGATTGCTGCTCGGTAAACACCATCAGAATCGCCTGTCGCCTTCGGAAACTGTTTTCGATAATGAGCCTGCATAGGATCTAGCCAGTGTGCATAAGTTGCGAAAGCAGCGTCGAGCGTTTCTGTGTAGTGCTTCAAGAGTACTGGGTCTTTAATTTCCTCAGGAATCAGATATTTCCAGCGACCGTTCGACTGATCGGTATATGGCACGTAACGTGTCGATTGCTCGAGGTACGACATGAGTCGCCCACGTTCGAGAATCTTAGTTAAAATATTAGAAGCACCTTCACAGGCGATGTGGGCGCCACCCAGTTGTGCCACTGAATCATCCCCGTAATCAGAGAACACCCGCGTATACAGTTTCTCAGCGCGTTCGACACCAACTTCCGAGGTTGCTACAGGAATCGCTGCCATGTCGCTAGAGAACTCGTCTAAAAAAAGACGGCGCAGTGATTTTGCAGACCGTGAATATCGCGCGAAAAGGGCACCCTTGACCACCTCAGGTAGATTCGTGATAGCAAAAACAGGGCTGTCGAGATTGGTGAAATATGGCGTTAGAGTCAGGCGTTCATTGGCCGTAAATTCTTCGTGGCCAGAAAGTACGTTAGGCACAGAGATATAATAATCTCGGTACCCCGCGTATGGTCAATTGTTCTGCTTCAATCGTGCTAACCTACGCTCGATCACAGTGTGCTCGGATACATCAACCGAATGTCATATGAGTGTTACTTTTTGTTACAAGATCGAGGTGCGTTTTCGCGATTGCGATGAATTTGGTCATGTAAATAACGCCGTATATTTCACATATCTTGAAGAAACCCGCCATGCCTACCTCAGACATCTAGCTAGTCAAGGTGTCTCCAGTAACGCCGTTGACGAAAAACTACCGCACGGGTTTGTGCTCGTCCGGACCGAATGCGATTTTCTCTCCGAGGCATTACCAGGCGACTCGCTTGAGATTGAGTTGCGTGTATCGAAAATCGGTCGGTCAAGCTTCGGATACGAATACGAAATAATGAATACTTCCAAAAGTCAGTTGGTAGCACGGGCGAAATCAGTTCACGTAGCTTACGATCGCATAAAGAAACGGTCGAAACCGATCCCCGAAGAGTTCCGGGCGGTCCTTGAACGTGCGATGCAAGGGTTATCTGAAACATCGAGCGATATTGTTTCGGACTGACAAATTTCCATTGAGCAAGGAGACAACACGCATGGTTTACATATTTGGCAAGGATACGTGACCGTACACAGTAGCTGCCCGTGAAAATTACGAAAGGCAGCAGATTGCTGTTGATTACATCAACGTAAAGCAGGATCCGGCAGGTCTAGAACGTATGCTCAAGTATAGCAATGGTCGTCGCGATGTTCCTGTAATTGTAGACGACGGTAAGGTGACGATTGGGTACGGTGGAAGCTGAAAGGTTTAATTGTGATCTGCCGGTCGGCAGAGCTAGTCAAGTTGGTAAATCGGTAGACATGGTTTGGTGATGCGGCATGAATTAATTTTTGTCGGCAATCCCGGGCCGCTTACGGGAGCTGGTAACAATACTTATTTGCTGCCAGGTCTTGAACCGACCCTGATTGATGCCGGAACAGGGCAAGACACGCATCTTCTTGCGCTTGCAGCCAAGTTAGACGAGTCGAATGCGAGATTATCCGGGAAAAAAGACTTACTCGCTAAGGTCCTAGTTACTCATTGCCATTCTGATCATGTATCTGGGGTTTCCGCAATTGCCGAACGATGGCCATTAGCTGTTTTCGCCAAAATGCCATGGAAGGATCGGGATGAGCAGTACCGTGTTTCTTGGAAGACTTTGGAAGACGGCGATCTTATTCCAGCTGGTGATTCCACACTCCAGGTGATCCACACGCCAGGACACTCGCCGGATCACCTATGTTTCTTTGATCAGGACTCAGGGACGTTGTTCTCAGGTGATCTCGTTATTGGGGGAAGTAGTGTAGTGATTCCGGCTAGTGCTGGTGGGGATCTGGTCGCGTACCTGAATTCCTTGCGCTTAGTTTTATCGATGCAACCAGCTTGTTTGCTTCCTGCACATGGTTGCTCCATCGACGAACCGCTCACGGTCATTCAAGAGTACCTAGATCATCGTCAGCAACGCGAAGATCAAGTTATTGCAGCACTTCGACAAGGGGCAAAAACGATCGATGACATTGTCAGAAATGTGTACGAGCCGTTGGATTCTGGGTTAATCCGTGCGGCTCAGGAGAACGTCCTGGCTCATTTGATGAAGCTCGTGTCTGAGCATCGAGCTGCACATGATGGTACGGTATGGTGGATGTCATGAAATGGTTTTGCTTGGACCCAAGTCTTCTGTCCTCACTGACTTTAGTAAAGACACTAGGTAGGTTCACAAATGAATGATGTGATTGATTTCATCAATATGAATCGTGACCGGTTCGTTGATGAATTGAAAGAATATCTCGCCATTCCCAGTATCAGTGCGCTGCCGGCACATGTCGAGGATGTGCGGCGATGTGCTGAGTGGACTGCTGACGAGATGCGTCGAATCGGGGTTCCAGAAGTAGAACTGATCGAGACGCCTGGACATCCGATCGTCTATGGTCAGTGGCTTGGTGCGGAAGGCGCTCCAACGGTTCTTTTTTATGGCCATTATGATGTTCAACCTGTTGACCCACTAGATTTATGGGAATCGCCGCCGTTCGAAGCCACAATCCGGAACGGAGAAATCTACGCACGCGGTGCAGCCGATGATAAAGGGCAAGTGTTTATGCACTTGAAAGCGATTGAAGCTTATCTGTCGCGAGGCGAGCGTTTACCTGTGAATATTAAAGTTGTTCTTGAAGGAGAAGAAGAGATCGGCAGCGTTCATTTAGATAGTTTCATTCGTGAACAGAAGGAGCGACTGATAGCCGATGTGCTTGTGATTTCTGATTCACCGATGTTCGATCGCGGCGTTCCATCAATCTGCTACGCGCTGCGCGGGTTGACATACTACCAAATCGATTTACGAGGTACGACTCAAGATTTGCATTCGGGTTCGTTTGGTGGTGCCGTTGCAAATCCAGCTTTCGTTCTTGCACAGATTCTGTCACAGATGAAAGACCGGAGCGGGCGTGTCAAAGTGCCAGGTTTTTATGATGATGTTCGTAAGCTTAGCGATGACGAACGAGTTGAATTTGAAAAATTGCCTTTCAATGAAAAACACTATCGTCAGGAAATTGGCGCACCTCGCTTGTTTGGTGAAAAAGGTTACTCGACACTTGAACGTGTTTCAGCTCGCCCTACGTTTGAGGTCAACGGACTGTCGTCTGGGTTTGTCGGTGAAGGCGCAAAAACCGTAATACCTGCTCTGGCAATGGCGAAGGTCAGTATGCGCTTGGTTCCAGATCAACAGCCTGACAAAATTACGAAGTTGTTTGAGGATTATCTTAAGAAGGTCACTCCTAAGACCGTTGCACTAAAGATTACGAGGATGAGTGGAGGTTTTCCCTGGATCACGGAATTTAGCCACCCCTTTGTTCAGGCTACAGCCCGTGCGATTGAACGCGGATTCGGTCGGCGACCAATCTTTACTCGAGAGGGTGGTTCAATTCCGGTCGTTTCAACATTTCAAGAAGTACTCGGCCTTCCAGCGGTACTGTTTGGTGTCGGACTGCCTGACGAGAACGCTCATGCTCCGAATGAACGACTCGATTTAGGTAATTTTCACAATGGGGTTATTTCATCGGCCTGTTTGTATGAAGAGATCTCACGGGTGGGACGACTACACTGACAATGTGGTGAAGGTTTGTCGGGCTGTTCCCTAGGTTAGTGGAGTAGAAGAGGTGTTCTCACTGGTGGAGTTCAACGTCTGCTCAGGTGTGGATTTTTCTTGAAGAGTTTTTAGCTGGTTAATACAAGCGTTTAATTCCTCGGGAGTCGTTCTCCAGCTCGAACGGGTGTGTTTAATTGGTTTTCGGGTGGTGGATATGGACAATCGTAACGTTCATCATAATAACAGAATGGATGGTAGGCGAGATTAAAGTCCAGATCATAAATCCCGGTTGAGGTGAGACTTAAATCTAAATAGCGACCAGCTGGGTAAGTTTCAGTCCCATTTGTTAAATCCCCGAAGGGAACAAATAAGTTTTCTCGATCGTTGCTACTAGCTTCAACGAAAGCAGAAAGATTTAGGGGATTGCCCTTTAACGTAAACTCCAAAATACCCACACGACGCATGGTTCTTCTTTTACCTGTCGACGTCGGAATTTCAAATTCTACTTGGTCGTTCTCGACTTGAAGTGATGCTGGCACGCGGTATCCTAACGCCGGAGGAAAGTAGCTCAAAGGGAGTAAAGTCTCTCGCCGCGATAACGGAACTGGTGAATCTGAGCCGTTCTGAAATTCCGCATCCTTAAATGCACGAGCAGCTGTTAATTGTTCTGGGTAAGAACCCTGAGATAGTGGTGCAGGCGCGCTGCATCCTCCCAAAACAAGGATTAGAACCCCTATCACCTCCAGCGAGGTCTTCCACTTTCGGCAAGGAGTGTCGCTAAAGAGAAGCTTATCCATCTACAAAATAATAACCGGTTCTAGTCAATAACGTATCAATGAACTATTTTTTGATTGAAGCAAGCCTGATTGACTTATCGAGATTTCCGCCTGAAGGTCCACCTGGAACAAAAAGAGCGAAACTCCTGTTAATTTCTTGGCATTAACGGACTTAATTCAGAAATCGTGGGCTGCAACGAATGGTTCGACTATTTCTGCGAAGTCTTCAGGACGGCTAATAAGCCCAATGTGTCCAGTTCTATCCAATGTCGCACCGACTGCATGAGGTATCAGGTGAAGAAATTCTTTGGTGCTGTTAACCGAAACCACTCTATCCAGACGCGGTTCCCCAGTGATAACCAGTGTTGGCGCAGTCACCTTTAGGCAATCCGTTTCAAAATTAGTTCCTTTGAGCAGTCGTATTCGTTCAGCCATCTGCGTTGGTGAACAGGGTGCAGTGACAACTCGAAAAGTGTGTTTAAGTGAGAAAGCGAGGCATGCGGGTAAGGTATCGTGCGCTCTTGCGATTTCATGCCAAAGACTGGATGGACCTCGGGCCACAAAAGCCGGAAACAGTAAGTGTGGCAATTGTAGATATCTTTCGACTTGATAGTTGGGTTTCCAGCTCGGACCAGGAGTTGATACCAGAATTAAAGACGAAACGCGATGTGTGTGACGCGCCGCGTAGCGAAGTGCAATTAAGCCACCGTATGAAACACCGCAGATTGTAGCCTGTTCCAGTTCAGCGGTGTCTAATATTTGGTTCAGTTGTTCTACGAAGTGATCAAACCCCTGACCGTCTGACTTGGTTCGGCTGAGTGAATAGGTAAGAACTCGGTGTCGGCGTGAAAGTGTGACGATCGCCGGATGCATCCACTCCCACCGCCCCTGGATTCCAGGGACTACGACGATCGGAGATCCGGTTCCAGTGTCGATCATTGCATGCTGAAGCAATTACTCGAATACTTCAAAGTCCTATGGTGATTGCGTGACTTGCTCGAGAAGTAATTTCGCTTCGGTACTTTCAGTCGAATCGGGTTCAGAGGCGATGGCCATTTCTAGGTACATGCGAGCTGACTCACGGTCTTCCGTAGCCAGTGCCACTCGTCCAAGTTTTAATAGCGGCTTGCTCCAGGCAAGGTCCGTATTATGGGCTTTCCAGTACCAGCCCTGCGCTTCTTCGGTCATACCAACAGCGAGACGAATGTCGCCAAAGTTGCAGTAAACCTCACGAGCAATTGCTGAATCGAGATCATTTCCAAGAATCATTTGGTACGCTATTTGCGCTTCTTCGTAACTTTCATTCTGGAAATATGCGTTTCCTAATTTCAGGTTGACCATTGTTAATGCAGGAGCCGTTTCGATAATCTCTTGATAAAGGTGAATGGCATCTTCATAGCGATGCTCCACTTCTGCCGATTCTGCGGCCTGCAACTTTTCTTGCACGTTAGCGATTTCTAGTCCGGTTAAAGCACCGATACCGAAGCCTGCAGCACCACGTGCAAGCACGAATTTGAGTGGCCGGTTCCGAACGTATTCTCGAACCCGAACTAATTGCTGTGAAGGGGTAAAACCAGGCGCTCGAACCGTGAATGCCCACGGTCCACCGTTTAGTGTAATGAATCCAAAAAACCCTTTTTCGTCGGTTGTTGACGTGAAGGATCTAGCCGTGTTTTCGGCGCTGACCGTTGCGCCTTGAATTGGCTCTTCGATTTCATTTAATACCGTTCCGACAATTCTTGCCTGAGCTAGCGTCGATATAGTGAGGGCGCTATACCAGAGCGTGATAACCAAGAATTTCAACGGCACCCGTGATACTTGTTGCATAAAATTGCTAAAGATGGCGAATAGTTGCCTTCGTCGAGCACCTTACCGGTATGCAATAAACGATTATTCTGCAAGTATAATCCAGAAGCTTATCTACGGCTTGTGGAACTAGTCGGAACGGACACAATATGCCAACGACATCAAATTACCTATTGCAACGCCGACTTAGGCCACTGGTCCTACTCACCATATCCATCTTTTTACTGACCGGCGACTCGACGGTCTTGGCCCAGGAAGCAGCACCGCCATTCGATACAGAAAAATTATTCAGTGTGGATAGATTAATCACGCAGGCGATTGATGACGGAGAATTGCCTGGTGCGGTCGTCGTAGTGGGTTTCGGTGACCAGATTGTGTATCAAAAGGCTTTTGGAAGTCGTGTCGTGAGTCAAGGTCAAGGCCTTGAGGAGATGACAGTCGATACCATTTTTGACCTGGCGTCCCTAACCAAGGTGGTTGCAACTACTACAAGCATCATGATGCTTGTAGAGATGGGCGAGATCAGGCTCCGCGATAGGGTAGCCACTTTTATTCCAGAGTTTGCTCGATATGGAAAAGAACACGTTACGATCAATCATCTGCTGACCCATATGTCTGGATTACGCCCCGACCTCGATCTAAATCGTTCGTGGCGGGGTTCCGATGTCGCCATTCAGTTGGCGACTGAAGAGATTCTTTTGGCATCACCGGGTACCAAATTTATTTATAGTGACATCAATTTCTTTTTGCTGGGTGAGATTGTTCGGCGGGTCAGCGGGATGCCTCTCGATGAATTCTCGCAAACGAAAGTGTTTGAACCACTAGGTATGCCCGACACGATGTTTCGACCACCTCGGTCGATGCAGCCACGCATTGCTCCCACGGAGTCTTGTACGATGTACGGCTGGCCGTGCGGTGGTGACGGAGCAACAATGTTACGCGGTGTCGTACATGATCCAACTTCGCGGCGTATGGGCGGGGTGGCTGGACATGCTGGGTTGTTCAGCACTGTGTCGGACTTGGCGCGGTTTTGTCGCATGTTGCTCGCAGGTGGCGTAATCGAGGGGTTTCGTATCTTTTCGCCACTAACAGTTGCAACCATGACATCAGTTTCAACACCGGCAACTGAACCAAATCGACGTGGTCTAGGATGGGACATTGACTCAGTGTTTTCGTCAAATCGAGGCGAATTCTTTTCAATTGGATCGTTTGGTCACACTGGATTTACTGGAACTTCAATTTGGATCGATCCCCGCACCAAAACCTTCGTCGTTTTTCTATCGAGCCGGCTCCATCCGGATGGTACAGGTAACGTCGTTGCTCTGCGAGCGAAGGTGGCAACAGCTGTAGCGGCTGCGATCACCGATATTCCAGAGCTTGACGTTAAAGTTACCGAATTAATTGGTAGGGACTTCGGTCCTGTCGGCGAAATTCCCAGGGTTCCCCGGTCACCGGTGCTAAATGGTGTTGATGTACTTCGCGCGAATGACTTTGACCAGTTAAAGGATAAGCGAGTCGGGTTACTGACGAACCATACTGGCTTGGCTCTTGATGGTGTTGCCACAGCTGACTTGTTATGGCGAGCGGAAGGCGTTGAGCTGGTGTCGCTTTTTAGCCCCGAACACGGTATCCGCGGTGTGAAGGACTCCGCTGTGCCTTCAAGTCGTGACGAAGCGACAGGTATACCCATTTATTCACTCTACGGGGACACTCGACGGCCAACCTTAGAAATGCTTAATGGTCTCGACGTACTGGTTGTTGACCTTCAGGATGTTGGTGCTCGCTTCTATACCTATATGTCAACGATGGCCTATGTAATGGAAGCTGGTGCCAAGCACGGCGTATCTGTCATGGTCCTTGATCGCCCAAATCCCATTAACGGCACACAAATTGAAGGACCGATCCAAGATCAAGATGTGCGCGGCTTTACCGGTTATTTTCCAATGCCGATTCGTCACGGTTTGACGCTTGGAGAACTTGCACAATTGTTCAATGTCGAATTATCGATCGGTGCCGACCTAACAGTGGTGGCCATGGAAGGTTGGCAGAGAGATGCTTGGTTCGAGGCTACCGCACAACGGTGGGTTAACCCTTCACCTAACATGCGAAATCTCATTCAAGCGTCGCTCTATGCTGGAATTGGTGCGATTGAAGGTACGAACATTTCTGTTGGACGTGGCACGGACACGCCCTTTGAACAGATCGGCGCTCCTTGGATTGATGGTCTGGTGCTGGCCAAACGAATGAATGACCGTATGCTGCCTGGTGTTGGGTTTTATCCGGTATCGTTTGTTCCAAATAGCAGTAAATATGTCGGCGAGCGATGTGAAGGCGTCTTTATCTTAGTGCTTGATCGCCAGCTGCTTCGGCCAGTTCGGGTTGGGCTGGAACTGGCATCTGCGCTGCAGGAGTTGTACGGCTCGCAATTTGATCTAGATGCTGCTGCACGTCTCTTCGGATCCAGTGACGTACTTACTCGAATTAAGGCGGGTGAGGACCCTGGTACCATTATCGCCCAGTGGGCGCCTGATGAGGATCGTTGGCGACTTCTCCGCGCTCCTTACCTGCTCTATTACTAATTTAAAATTGATAGAGCATCAGGTAAACAATGACCCCAGTGACTGATACATACAACCAGATAGGAAGCGTCCACCGCGCAATTGCTACATGACGTTCGTCTTGTTTCCGAAGGCCTCGGGTCACAGTGATTAACGCCAGTGGGAGAACTGTGACTGCCAAAATGACGTGTGAAATAAGGATCGAAAAATACACAATGCGAAGAACGCCTACACCCTGAAACGGTTGTGAGCCTATGTTGAAGTGGTACACGAGGTATGAAGTCAGGAACAGTGTGGAGGTAAAACACGCTAGTCCCATGCAGAACTTATGACGCGTGATCTGTCGTTGCCGAATCATGGCATAACCTGTGACCAGTAATATAGTGGAAAGACCGTTAAGTGATGCATTGACGGCTGGCAAGTCTGAAATTTCGAGCATGCAAACACCCTCACCGATTAAAAAGACTTTTTGTTAGAAGTCGTCTGTCCTAATTTAATTTCTTAGTCTGCACTGAAACTGCACCAGCTATAAGCATCGCAGCGCCAAAAGCTGTGAGCACTAATAGTGACGTTGCTAGTGATGGACCTGTTCCACCGGTGCCTTCAGCTAACACGGACCGGACTGCTGAGACACCATAGGTCATTGGATTTACAAACATAATATTCTGAATCCACCCGGAGGCGCCGTATGCTGGAAACACCGCGCCGGATAGAAGCCACATTGGAACGAGTAGTAAATTCATGACAGCGTGAAAACCTTGCGTCGAATCTAGCCACCATGCCAGCACGAAGCCCAAGCCAGTCAGCCCAAAGGCAAACACGCCCATCACCAGGACAAGTGTCGGTAGTGTGTTCCAGGCCGGACTTGCATTGGCTAATGGTGCCAGGAGTAGAAACAGGCCTGCTTGCCCACACGCGAGCGTGGTTCCACCAAGCATCTTACCAATCACAATCGAGGTCCGAGGTATCGGCGCGACTAGGACTCCTTGTAAAAAACCTGTCTGCCGATCCTCGATAACGGAAATAGTCGAGAAGATAGCCGTGAACAAGAGGATAAGGACAAGCGTGCCAGGATAGAAGTAATCTAGATAATCTACCTGTGCGTTTGTGTCGGCGCGGAAGGATGATCGGAGTCCTGACCCTAGCAATATCCAGAAAACAACAGGCGTTCCCAACGCTCCAATAATGCGGCTACGCTGGCGGTAAAAGCGCACAATGTCACGTATCCAAATTGTATAGATTGCGATTAGCATTTAGTGCAACGCCTGTCCGGTGTGATGCATAAAGACGTCTTCGAGCGTTGGTTTCCCGAACGTGATAGCGTCAATTTCACCAGGAAATGCCTCAACCAGTCCTGGGATAAATTCATGAGCGCGAGGCTGCTGCAGTCGAAGACGGTTTTCGACTATATCTACGTGTGTGTCGAAGCGAGCTTTGATACGAGATGCTAGCGCTTCCAAATTTTGAGAGGACACGAAGATGATGTCATCTCCAAGATTAGCCGTAAGTAAGGCCGGCGGCCCACAAGCCACCAGGCAACCTTTATGTAAGATGCCAACCACATCGCACTCCGAGGCTTCTTCCATTAAATGAGTGTTTGCGACGATTGTGGTGCCTTTCGTTCGACGAAGCGTCTGTAGGTGTTTCCAAACATCCCGACGCGCACCGGGATCGATTCCTGTGCTCGGTTCATCTAATAACAAAACGGTTGGTGCTGGGAGCAGCGCTTTGGCGAGTTCTACACGTCGTTGCAGTCCACCCGACAGCGTGCCGACCAACGCATTAGCACGATCGTCGACATGGATCAGATGTAGTAATTCGGCGATTCGTGTTGACAGAGTATGTCCTGAGATTCCGTACAGGCGACCGTGATGATGGAGATTTTCTTTAACCGTGAGGCGGCTGTCGAGCGCGGGAGATTGAAACATTACACCGAGGTTACGGCGAACACTGTTAGCACTACCTTGAACATCTTCTCCACACACACGCACTGTACCGCTAGTTGGCCGAAGCAATGTTGAGGCTATTCGAAACAATGTTGTCTTCCCACTGCCATTGGGACCCAGTAATGCAAACGAGGTTCCCATGTCGACACGAAAGCTGACTGACTTAAGTGCTTCGTTTTCACCGTAACGATGTACGAGTTCTGAAACGTCGAGCGCTGAAACGTTTAGGTGACGACCGGTCGATGACGTTTCTGATAGTTTAGGCACCGTTGACTTGGGTAAGCATTAATAGTCCAAACAGTAACGGGAGATAGATTATCGAGCCGACGAATAACCACCGCGCATTGGCCACTGTACGGGCGATTGCAAAACGGATCGCCAGCATTAGAAAACCTATTCCCAGTAGTACTGCGCCAGTGACATACGAAAATTCTGCAAATCCAATCCATGTGGGGGTAACACTGACCGGTATCAAAAGTGCAATAAACGCGATCATGTGGCGGGTCGTGCGATCACCTGAAGGGTCGAGAACCGGTAGAAATAAAAATTCTGCACGCTTAAAATCCTCACGATACATCCAGGCAAGCGCGAGGAAGTGAGGAATTTGCCACAGAAAGACGATTCCGAACAATATCAAACCTTCAATGCTGACCGTGCCGCGAGCGGCCGCCCATCCTAACGCTGCAGGTAGAGCGCCTGGTATTGCCCCGATTGCAATTGCCCAGGAAGTGCGTTGTTTGAGCGGTGTGTAAATCGCCACATAGATTACCAGGGTGGCCAAGGCTAGAACAGGGGCCACTAAGGGCGTACCAATTAGCAGGATCAGTAACCCAGCGCCCGCAAGGCCTACACCTAATAAGCGACCTTCTCGCGATTCTAAACGCCCATCAGGTATTGGCCGCAAACGCGTTCGTTCCATGAGGCCGTCTGGCTCACACTCAGCGACTTGATTGAGGGCCGCTGCGCCCCCGGCTACTAGGGCTGTTCCTAGTAGAGTATTAACAAAGGGAATCAATTCAAATGTTCCACGAGAACCTAGATAATAGGCTACCCCCGTCGTCATAAGAACGAGCGAATTAAGCCGAGGTTTTGTCAGCGTAATGTAGTCCATGAAACGACTGCGTGGCGCTGCTAGTATGACCACGCCAGTCTTCATCGATTAGCTCCTAGTGACGAGTGGGATGACGCCGTCGTTGAGGCGGCGAACCCGCTAGTTTCTGGTGTCGAAGTCATGGTTAGCCGAGTATGGTTGACGCGTAGTGTTAAGACTACGCTCGTAACGAATAGTAGCGCTCCGACACCCAGGTGGCTCGTGTTGATCCCCACGTGTTTTCCGCTCAACACAGTGAGAGCCCCTAAAATGAACTGTACAATAACTAAGAGAATGAGGAATCCTGCTGGTTGGATCAACTCTTTCTTCTTTCGATGATGCACCAAGACATGCAAAGCGGTAGCCATCACTGCGAAGACTACGAAGAGAGCACCTACGCGATGAGTGAAATGAACCCCTATCTCCCAACTCCAACTCGGCGGAATTAGTTGTCCGAAGGCCAGTGGAAAATCTGGGATAGCAAGTCCTGCACCAGTATGACGCATTGCAGCTCCGATAAGAATTTGCAGATAGATGAGTGCCGTCGTGATCAGCGTAAGGCGACCTAAGGCCAAATCTTTATGCACCGCCGAGTGTTGACGACCAGGGTCTGAGTACCCAGTAAGCCACCCTGATGAGGTGAACAGAGCTATGGATACTGTTAGACAGAAGAAGATTTCGGCAAGCCCAGCGTGGGCGATCGAGATTGGTGCAGGAAGATAATAGAGCACTGTAATACCGCCAAGAGTTCCCTGCACAATCACTGTGACTAGCGCGATGACTCCGAGTCGACGCATCCATCGACGTGGGTCCACGAACCAGATCCAGCCGGCCAAGATGATTGTCAGGAAACCGACCATACTGGCGATAAGGCGATGTCCATGCTCGTAGAAAATTCCCCCTACCATTTGTGAGAGAGGGAAGCTAAACATGAAGTATCCGTATGTGTTTGGCCAGTCAGGCACGGCCAAACCTGATTCCGTGCTTGTAACTAAACCGCCGACTACTAGCAGGAGTAGTGTTGAACTAGCGAGAATGATGGTAAAGCGATGAAGCCAGATCATGCGGCCGGATGAATTGTGATGCTGCGGATGGGCAGGCATACTGGCCGCCCATCCGCAATCATTGTGCTGTTGCTAGCTGACCGTGAAAGTGAAACTAATTTCTGCTGTTTCACCTTCGGCAATTGTTATGTTCTGTGTTTGCGCGCCCAGCATTTCATGCCAGGCTTCGATCACGTAGTCTCCAGGTGGAAGCGTATTAAGACTGAATGCGCCACCATCTCCACTCACCGAGTAGTAGGGGTGATCGAGTACGCCGACATAGGAGTTCATCCAGCCATGCACGTCACACTTGAAGGGTACCATCACCTCGACTTCGCTGAATTCAGTTTCGTAGGTCATACCCTCGATCGGTTGACCGGTGTTGAATTCATCATTCAAACTGGGTGTGGCGTGAATATTGTGCAATGTTGGATCGCTGTTTATGACATGCAATGCCTGATCCACTTGGATACCAAACACGTGTGGCAGGTATGTGCAGCCGTCTTGGTTTAGGATGACTGGTTCACTCGGAGTCGGAAATGAATGACCTTCCAGTCCTTCCTTCACATAAACAAATACGTTGTGCAGTGAACCATCATCACCGACCACATAGTACTCTGTCATCGGGTTATCCGGTCGTTCGCCCGCGCACACGGGGTCCGAGTTCATGCGAATGACTTCCGCTTCAGGAGCCGTGCCTTCGAGATTAATAATACCTGTGATATTGCCAGCCGTGGCCGGATCGACAGCCATAGCAACTGGTGCTTCGGGTTCCGTTGCAGGCGCTACATCCGTGTCTCCACCATTGCCACCACATGCTCCTGCCAGAACTATTACCATCATCGAGGCAATCGTCCACATCTTTCGTGCTTCCATCGATATCTCCTGCTGCGAGTAAAGGAAAGTAAAGTTATTACAACTAATCAATTGATCTATTGGGGGCTGCCCAGATAGTTAAAAATATCACAGCAGACAGAACTCGTAAACACTGGTTCATGTGACAACCAAAATTTAGACGTTCTCGGGTGCGAAGTTTGTTGTTTTCCTTATTCATTTGTCGTCTATTAGGATTTATTATTATCTAAAGGAGTGGCGGTATCGTCTAGGGGTTAGGATACGTGGTTCTCAGCCACGGGACCGGGGTTCGAATCCCCGTACCGCTACCAGGCTTTAATTAACTGATATGCAAGCACTCGCTCTGGCCGCTCTCATCACTATTTTTCCGAGTTCACATCTCGACATTATTTTAGAGCGGGGTGAAATTCTCGTCGGTACTACCGGCGACTACCGCCCGTTTAGCTATCGGCGCCCGGATGGAGAATTCGAAGGGTTTGACATCGACGCTGCGCGTCGATTGGGTGTGTCTTTGGGTGTTGAAGTTCGCTTCGTCCAGACGAGTTGGCCTGGACTTGAGCAAGGGCTTCTTGACGGACGCTATGATATCGCCATGTCGGGAATCACGCGTACCCTGGACCGCCAGAAAGTCGCCTCTTTATCTGATCCCTATCTTTCGATCGGCAAGTGTCCTCTTATCAGGATGGCAGACAGAGAGCGTTTTACTGACCTCGATGCCATCGACCGTGCTGGTGTTCGTGTCGGCGTCAACCCCGGTGGAACGAATGAAAGTTTCGTGAGAAGTCATATTCACTCAGCTGAGATCATTGTTATTGAGGACAATCTTTCCATTCCCGATGCTGTCGCTACAGGGCGGGTCGACGTGATGCTGACCGACAACGTTGAAGCCGTGCTAGTAGCGAATCAAGACTCACGGCTTTTTGCTGTTTTACCAGACTCTCCGTTGAGTCATGACGAGCTCAGCTACATGCTTCCGGCACACGACGCTACCTTTTTGAATTGGGTAAACCTTTGGCTCCACCAAATGAGGCTTACCGGTGAGCTTGATCGCCTCCGAGAACGGTGGATTAGCGGCGCTTCTTCTTCTCAAAGCGAGCACCACCACGGTTCTTTAGAGCTTTCCGTTCCGCAGCTTTTCCGGTCCTTAACGACGATACCAGTTGTTACTCAGGGAGTCTTTAAAGGCCTTCAGAAGTGATGGCTTAGGACCGAGGAAAGCTTCAGACGAGGACCTTCTGACCGCTACCGTCAAGCAGAGCTCGGCTATAGGCTAGTTGTGCTGCGGCCATGTCCTCAGCTGCCATACCGAGCGATTTGAAGATCGTGACCTGGGTTTCGGATGTTCGTCCTGGTAAGTGTCCCGCTATAACCTCTCCTATTTCGCCAGCTACATGAGATTCATCGAATTTTCCCTCAGCGAGTCCAAGCACGATGTCGCCAGACTCTGCGAACGCGCCGGCACGTGAATCGACAATTAATCGGCTACGCGTTACAAGGGCAGGATCCATTTCTCGAAGATGTGGTTCCGGTGCTCCAACTGAAGTCACGTGAGCACCCGCTGTGACCCAAGAATCTTGAATTACTGGTTCGGTCGATGAAGTTGCGAGAACCACTAAATCGGCTTCTCGGACGGCAGTCTCTGCGTCCGCCACAGCTAGCACGGCTTGTTTCGTTTGTAAGGCCATCTGAGACGCGAATTGCTCACGGTGTGCTGTGGAGGGACTCCAAATGTGCACCATGCCAATCGAAAGCGTTTCAGTAAAGGCAGTGAGGTGACTCCGGGCCTGTGCGCCGGATCCAATAATGGCCAGTTTCGATGGCTCACCATTCCTTCGTGCTAAGTGTCGTGCAGCGACTGCTGAGACAGCTGCCGTTCGTGCCTCTGTAATGTATCGACCATCCAGAATTGCAGTTAAAGCTCCTGTTTCAGGATCGAGTAACACAATCGTTGCGAGGTGTGATGGCAGGTTACGCGCTTGGTTGGAACTGTAGTTTGTGACCAGTTTGACTCCTAAAGCGGGCGGGTCTGTGAGCGAAGCCGGCATAACCCCGTAGTACGCTTGCTCTGCGCCAACAGACAGGACTGATCTTAGTGGTTGGACTATTCCTTGACCAGTTGAGAATTGCTCCAGTACACGTTCCATGGCAGACACAAGGTCGCCCATTGGCAATAGTTGTCGGATTTCGGCTTCATTTAAAATAAGAGTCATCGGTACGTAACTTACCTCCTGACCTTATAATCGTTGAGTCATGAACTCAAGTAATGCGATTCACCAGATTCGCACGATCGACGCGCATGCTGCTGGCGAACCACTTCGTCTTATCGTCGATGGTTTTCCGCGACCCCAAGGCCGTACCATGCTCGACAAACGTGCGTGGGTCAAGAAGCATCACGACTGGATTCGTCGAGGACTAATGTTTGAACCCCGGGGTCACATCAACATGTACGGTGCCGTTCTCACCGAACCAGTTGAGGCTGACTCGCATACAGGCATTCTCTTTATGCATAACGAAGGGTACAGCACTATGTGCGGGCACGGTATCGTTGCCGTGACCACAATCGCGATCGAGCGCGAGTTGTTATTTGTGGCCGAGGACCAAGCGACCGTTGTTTTTGATTCTCCTGCAGGACAGGTTCGGGCCAGAGCGACACTGGGCAGTAATAGTTCGACACGCCGTGTCGAAAGTGTCTCATTTATAAATGTGCCATCTTTCGTCTTGCATCCTGGCGTCACTGTTAAGATTGCAGGGCGCGAGGTGTCGGTGGACGTTGCTTTTGGCGGGGCTTTTTATGCGATTGTTGATGCTGAAGCGGCGGGTTTACCACTCAGTATTTCCGAGTTATCGCGGTTGCGTCAGACGGGTATGGAAATTAAATACGCGGTTGAGGCAGCTGTTCGGGTAGCGCACCCATTTCAGTCCTCTCTTGAAGGAATTTATGGAACCATTTTTACAGGTGCAGCCGAATCGCCCGATGCTGATCTCCGCAACGTGACCATTTTTGCCGACGCTCAGGTTGATCGATCGCCCTGTGGTACTGGTACAGGTGCGGTGATGGCAGTCCTAGACGCAATGGGATTAATTGATGATGACAGGCCATTCGCGAACGAAAGCTTACTTGGCACTGTGTTCAAGGGTCGGGTCGTCGAACGCGTCAAGGTTGGAGAGTATTCAGCAATAGTGCCTGAGATTGAAGGCTCAGCTTGGATAACGGGAGAACACACGTTCATCATTGACGAAAATGATCCACTCCGAAGCGGATTTATTCTCTAGGTTCTCAGAATCCGATTGCCAGGCCGTCCTTTCTAGGGTCCGAACCACCCATCAGTACGCCGGTAGTGGGATCGATCAAGATACCTTGGAATCCACCAAAAGCACCGATGCTGTTTCGTAGTCGGTGACCGCGCTGTTCCAATCCCCAACGAGTTTCGGTCGTAATGGCGGATTCAAGTAGAACTCCCAATGGGGAGTGCCTAACTCGGGCGGCTTCTCCTGCCTCCTGAATATTCATTCCGAAGTCGATGAGATTTAATAGAACCTGCACATGTCCTTGGGGTTGCATATCACCACCCATGACGCCGAATGAGAGCCAGGGGCGATTATTGCTAAAGACCATTGCAGGCACCAGTGTGTGGAATGGGCGCTTGTGGGGTGCAAGAAGATTGGGATGTTCTTTCTTAAGCGAAAACAGACTTCCTCTGTTCTGCAAGACAATTCCAGTATCACCTGCTACGACGCCTGAGCCGAAGTTACCGAAGAGGCTCTGAATTAGTGAAATAACGTTACCGTCTCCGTCGGCAGCAGTCATGTAGATAGTGTCACCTAGGTCACGGCCAGATAGATCCTGCCGCCCTTCTGCTGCTGCACTTTGGTCGCTGAGATTAGCAGGTTTGTACGAGTCGGCTCGGTAGTCGAGATTTATTTCTTTCCGGCGTAATGCTGCATAGTTTTTGGACAACAAGGTGCTGATTACAGCTTGTGGTACCGAGTCGAGATCACTAATGAAAGCATCGCGATCAGCAAAAGCGATTCGCTTAGCTTCTACGATAAGATGCAGATATTCTGCAGAGTTGTGACCGAGTGTTTGTAAATCGTAGTCTTCCAGAAGATTTAACATCTGAAGGGCGGTGATGCCTTGGGTGTTTGGTGGCATTTCGTACACTTCGTACCCGCGATAGTTCGTGCTGATTGGATCGACCCAATCTGAACGATGATCCAGGAAGTCCTTCATTGCAAAGAGGCCATTCTGCTGTCTTGATGTTTCGACAATGGCTTCTGCGAGGGGGCCTCCATAGAATGCATCACGGCCTTCGGTCGCGATCAGTTCGAGTGATCTCGCTAGGGTTGGATTTGAAAACACCTCTCCTGTTCTCGGTGCACGTCCGTTGTATAAAAACGTACTGGCCGCTAAAGGATCACGCATGAGTTTCTGGGTGGAATCTTCCCACTGGTGCGCAATTACTTCCGAGACCGGAAAACCATTCCTTGCGTAATTAATGGCCGGGGTTAATGCACGTTCTAGAGAAATGGTTCCATGATGTTTAAGGAGTTCAACCCAGCCATCGACAACACCTGGTACCGAGACTGAGAGAATGCCCGAGTCGGGAATACTTTCAAGGCTTTTGGATGCAAACACGTCTGGTGAAGCTGCATAGGGTGAGCGGCCACTTGCGTTGAGGGCACGCAACTGGCGTGTTTCGCCATCGTGAACAATTGCGAATAAGTCGCCGCCGATGCCATTCATCGTCGGTTCAACGACGGCTAGGACTGCCGCGGCAGTTATGGCAGCGTCGATCGCGTTTCCACCCTCCTGCATTACTTGTAGGCCAGCGGCAGAAGCTAAGGGTTGGCTGGTTGCGATCATTCCATTACGGGCGATGACAACCGAGCGTGTCGAATGTGGGTTTGGAGCTGGTCGATCTCCTGGTAGTTGAGCCATCGCAGGTGAGGACATAAGTAACAGGACTCCGATCTTTACAGGAATACGCATCTAGACCTCCTAGCAGTCATTTCACTGTACCTCTTATTCTTCCGATAGAGACCCTCATCTGCAAGAAAATCTCAAGTCTTAAAAGCGAATTTGATATCAGAAAATGTGGTACCGTTTTCGGTATGGCACTTCAAGATAGCGTTGCCAAGCTGATTGCTGAGTTACCCAAGGCGGAGCAGTTTCCGACCCAAGGCGCAACGCTGTTTATTGACCTTGAACGACAAGAGGTCAAGCGGGCCTACACTCCTCGAGCAGTGGTCCAGACTTTATTGGCGGGCCGTGGAGCAAATATGTTCTACCTGTATCGGTTACTCGATGAGCAACTTGAGCCACTTGACCCAGACGTACCCTTAATTCTTGGTTCGGGTGTTCTGACAGGCATCGTGCCTAGTGCTGCCCGAGGTAATGCCACCTCCTGGTCGCCTGAGTCTGGTGTTTTGATGGACGGTAGTGCTGGTGATTATTTTCCGTCTTTTCTCAAAATGAATGGGATCGACCACCTCGTGCTTTACGGACGTTCGGTGGAGTGGACAGTGATTCGTATCACCGGTGGACAGATAGAGTTTCTCGATGGGAGACCGTATTTAGGTCTCGACAATGATGATCTCCGTAGTCGTATTGCAGTGGACATGGACGGAACTTGGGCTCGCGATCTTGCTATGGCCAGCATCACGACGGCTGGAGAGAACCTTGTCTTGACCAGTGCCATTATGACTGGACCCAAAGCGTGCTTTGCGAGAGGTGGTCCAGGGGCAAAGATGGGGTCACTGCGTTTGAAAGCTGTTGTGCTTCAGGGACAGACACATGATTTTGATACGGCTCAGCCGTACAAGGGCTACAACAAGGCGATTGCGACTAAGTTGCTACGCACATCGGTCGTCAAGAATGCCTTACGTACGATGGGCACCCCATTTCTTTATCGCCCCAGCCGGATCCTTGGAGCGATGGGTACCAAAAATAATCAAGAGACTACCTGGACCGATCGCCTAGATGCAGAAAATATAACCCCGTATCGATCTGGGATGGCCGGATGTTTTCGGTGTCCGGTAAATTGTCGGCCCCTTAATGATCTGCATGGTGATCCAGACGACAAGTATGGACGTGGTGATGGACCAGAATACGTGACACTTGGCAAGTTTGGTCCTAACCTCGGCATCGATCGGCTTGAATCCGTCATCCGCCTTAACAATATTTGTAATGATTTAGGACTCGACACGGCTTCGGCCGGCTCCATGATCGCGTGGTCGATGGAATTGTTTCAGCGTGACATCATCACGATAAAGGACACAGGAGGGATAGACCTGACTTGGGGCCGAGCTGATGTAGTGGAACAGCTTCTCTTTATGATGGCCAGGCGAGAAGGTTTTGGTAATGTTTTGGCCGATAGCACTCGGGCTGTTGAACGCGGACACTTTCCCCCTGAAGCTTTACAGTATCGGATGGCAGTGAAGGGTTTGATGCAGAGTGATCCTCACGATGCACGTATTCTGAAGGCATTTGCACTCGGTCTCGCGGTTTCTACGCGTGGAATGGACCATCTCCGAAATCGAGCCACGCTTGAGATAAACGCACGTATTAACGATGACCCAGCTTTTAAGGCAGAACTCTACGGAGGTCCAGTTAGCGCTGCTCCGAATCACTACGAGAATAAGGAGAGGGCTGTCCGAGCGTGTGAGAACGTCTACGCTGTTGGTGATGCGGTTGGTATGTGTCGATTTACGACGAAACTTTTTAATAGTCCGTCATTGCCTGGACTCGAAGAATTTTCAGGACAGATTGCTAATGTGACTGGACTTAATTTCGGCGTAGAAGAGCTCGACCAGGTGGGTTTAAATATCATGGGGGTCGAGCGCATGATCAATGCACGATTAGGTGTGCGGAGGTCTGATGATACGCTGCCGGATCGCTGGTTCAACGAGGAAATTGGCGTCGGTGCGTACAAGACAGAAAAAATTGACAGACATGAGTTCGATCAATTGCTGAGCCGTTTTTATGAAATCTCACATTTGAATACAGACGGTGTGCCGATTGATGAATGGCGGCGCGAGCTCGAAAGTGTTCTGGGAGCTTAGTGGTTTATGTCGATAGTGGTTAGGCTGCCGGTTTTGTTACAAAACGACCAGTCGGACACATTGACTATTACTGAATCTGTATTGACCGTTGCTGATCTCATAGACGTCCTCGATCAACGACTGCCAGGCTTTCGAACACAATTTGATGATGCGATGATCAATCTTGCGGTAAACAACGAGATGCTACTTCATCGAGTTGGCGATCGAGCCTTGACCGACGGGGATATTGTTGAGATCGTGCCAACTATTGCTGGGGGAGAGAGGCTTTCTTTTTACAGGTCTAGCTAGCGCTGGCAACCGCGCTAAATGATGACTTGCCTTCTCGTGCCTTTATAGAGCCACTAAAATCAGTTCGGTACGGAATTAAGTCGGTCGGCTGAAGCGACATAACTGCGTCGAGCACGCGCGGTCATGTTTTGATTACGCAGGCGAACCGAGAGTTCATGCACTTTTCCGTCGAGTTCTGTTGGAGAAAATCCGATTAAGTACTGACTGTGAAGTTCTTGGGCCACACGAGTAAAGGTTGAACCGAGTTCGTCATTCTCCTGCAGTTCGAAGTAGCCTCCTCCAGTTTCTTGAGCAAATTGCCTGAGGTTACGATCAGGCCTGCTTCTAACTGTGCGTCTTCCGTTAAAGAATTCAGCCCTGAGTCCGATCGCGTAGATCATCACCTCTTCGTTTCGTGCAACTTCAAGAACTTCCTTCCAGTCCGACTGACTACTTGTATCGTCACCATCGGTGAAGATGAGCACAACACGACGACCGTCGATGCCGAGCAGTTCATTTACACTTGCAGCGATGGCATCGTAAAGACGCGTAGGGTTACCAAAATCAAGGAGTTGAAGTTCGTTGATCAGGTAATCTCGGTCACCCGTAAACTCTGCGCTAATCTGGATCTTGTCGTTAAAAGCACCAACGCGACCGCGATCGGCTGGAAGCATACGAATCAAAAACTGTTCAGCGCCCGCCTTTAGCAGTTTTAATTTACCGGCCATACTAAAACTTGTATCAAGCATCACGACTACTGTGATGGGCTGCACTTCATTTAAAAAAAGCACTATGTCTTGCTTTACTTCATCGTCGTACACTTCAAAGTCTTCCTGTGACAAGTTGGCCACGAGGCGGTCGTTTCGGTCGGTTACCGTTACGTACAGCGGTACGATGTCCGTGGTCGACCGAAAAAGTGGTACCTGTTGCTGCCCATAGAGAATTCCCGCGTATAGGCAAACACCCGTGATGAGGCATGTAAGGAACAGTCTCGCCCGCATCTTGTGAGGTTAACAAGCAACGGGGTGCCACGTAAACACCTCAAAAGGATGCCCTGTTTCTAGTGATGACCGTCTAGGTGTTTTTGAAATGTTTCGTGGAAAAAGTATTCAGCAGTTTTCTGCGATATGCTGTCTTTTTATTCCTATTGTGCCCAATCAACCCCATACACAACGGCGCGTTGTGAGACAAATCGATGCGGTAGAAGCTGAGCGCTTGATCCGTATTGAACCAGTGCAAATCTTAGATGTTCGAACGCCGAAAGAATTTACGACGTTAGGACATATTCCGGACGCGAAACTAACGCCGCTGGATCTCATCGCCTCAGCGCCAGCTGTCTTAGCTCTTGATAAACCAGTTCTGGTCTATTGTGAGCATGGAATTAGAAGCAAAGTTGCTGCAGAGTTTCTTTTGCAAGCCGGTTTCAACCGCGTACTAAATATGGTCGGTGGTATGTCGTGTTGGCGTCATGATCGTTCGTATGAACCGCAGACGATTGCAGGCCCTGCGCCGTGGTTTCTCGATCATTTAGAGATTGATTGCAATGGTAGGGCGCTGGACGTCGCAAGTGGCCGTGGTCGACACGCACTTCTGTTAGCGGCTTTAGGATGGCATGTTCGTGCTGTAGACCGTGACGAACGTGTAATCAACGAACTCCAAACAATTGCGAATCGGCTAGCCCTCAACTTGGTGGCGAATGTGCTGGATTTGGAATCGGGCCGAGTTGATCTTGGTCGTGAGTGTTACGATCTTATTGTCGTAACTCGATATCTACATCGACCTCTCTTCGAAATGTTAATCGACGCTGTGTCTCTAGGTGGTGTGCTCTTTTATGAAACCTTCATGAGTGGACAGGAGCGTTTCGGAAAGCCGACTAATCCTGACTTTCTGCTTTTGCCTGGCGAACTAAGGACGTTAGTTGCACCCCTTGAGATAATAAAGGAACGGGAAGGTTTGTTCGATGGTCAGATGATTTCGAGTGTGATTGCCCAGAAGACCATAAGATAGACTAAATGAAGTATTGTTATGAAGCTTTTATGATTAAGAATCCTTTATCCGCTACCGATGGTGAGCGCGTCGTTCAAATGCTGTCGCATGTCGAGCGTCGCTGTCGACGAAATTCGTTGACCCGCGAATGGTTAACTGGCTTCACTTTGTCTCTTGTCGTGCCAATTGTATTAAGTGCTTGGTACAAGCTGTCACCGCTGTCATGGGTGGCGGTGGTTACGGTGTTGTCACTTTGGTTCGCTGCGCTGGTTGCCTATGCGAGTTGGATGTTTCTGCGACGTAAATCACTGGCTAGTATTGCAGTAGCCGTAGACAAAAAGGCTGCTTTGGACGGTGAGTTAACCACCGCCTACTGGTTCTATCAGAAGGGTGTCAGTTCTGCTTGGATCGATTTGCAATGTGGGCGGGCAGCACGTACCGTCGAAATGCTGGATCCAACTCAACTCTTTCCTTATTCGGCGCCTAAAAGTTCCCGACTGACAGTTGCGCTTTTGGCATTGTGTCTCGTTTTAAACCTGATCCCCCTTTCGTGGACCCGTGGGTGGTTACAGGCTGATCCTCTAGTGTCTGATGTGGTCGATCAGAACTTGGTGAACATTGATGAAGCACGGCAAATCCTATCGAATGCAGAATTCATTGATGGCCTACAAGCGGTCCAGTTAAGTGAGGATTTCAGCGAACAACTTGTCCAAAGGCAGTTATCGGTTCAAGATGAAGTTGAATTTCGTGAAATGCGGCTTACAGAGGAGAACTGGTCACTGGAATCCGACCTGATGGAAGCGTTAATGAAAAGTATGGCCGAGGCGCTTGATGAAATTGGCTCAGATGCACTCGTCGAGGCGTTACAGCGCAAGGATTTTGAAACGGCAGCTCGCGAACTACGCGATCTCGCTCAGGAGCTGGATTTTACGGAAGCAGATCTGGAATCCCTTAAGCAAAGCTTGAACGAACTTGCTGAGATGTCGAGTGACGACCTTAAATCTTTGACAGAAGAACTAGCGGAAGCCGCTGGGCAGTTGAGCGAGGAAAACGATCAAGCCATGCAGCACGCCTTTGAGCAACTTGCTGAAGATCTTGAGCAAATGATTCGAGAGCAGCAGCGTGATGAGTTACGGGAAGCGGCGGCTCAACGTCTTGATCAACTTGAGCAAGCAGCACAGAGCGGACAAGGGTCTAATAATGAGCAACAACTGGCTAATGGAGAGCCGTCAACTGAAGGTCAGATGACCGCAACACCTCAAGAAGGTGATACGACTGGGGGTCAGCCTGGCACCCCGATGGAGACCGGTGGTCCCGGTGTCCCGACCGATGAACAAGGTCAGGGCGATTTATCTGCGCCTGGTGTTGGGGACGTTATCGAATACGGCTCACCAACATCACTTGAAGTTGAGTTGCAACCAGAAATCCTAGAAGTGCAGCCGCAGCCATCTGGTCAGTCCGACGATAGGTTAGTTGATCAACCCAGTCAGGCGTCTCAATCAAAGTTGCAGTACGAAGAAATCGGATCGACGATTTCCTATCAAGACTCCGAGATACTGGATGCCAACAGCATTCCTTGGCTGTATCGTAACCTCGTTAAACAGTACTTTCAGGCCGTTGGGCCACGTTAGAAATATGATTACTGACATCGACAAGCAAATCGAAACATTCCAACGTCAATTCACGCTCGTCACTAATGAAATGGCGAAGCGGATCGTCGGCTATCAGGACATAGTTGAAGGAGTGCTGATTAGCTTACTAGCTGATGGGCACGTCTTACTTGAAGGGATACCTGGCCTGGGAAAAACCAAGCTAGTTCATACCTTGAGCGATGTTTTACACCTGAAGTTCGCACGGATCCAATTTACTCCAGATTTGATGCCTGCGGACATTATGGGTACTAACGTCGTTCAGGAAAACAAGCAGGGTGAAAAGCATTTTGAATTTCAACCAGGTCCGTTATTCTCAAACATCGTATTAGCTGATGAAATTAACCGTGCTACACCAAAGACGCAGTCGGCGTTGCTTGAAGCCATGCAGGAAAAAAGTGTATCGATTGGCAAGCGCACTTACCAACTGGACCGCCCATTCTTTGTGCTAGCGACACAGAATCCACTCGAAATGGAAGGGACGTACCCTCTGCCAGAGGCTCAGCTTGACCGGTTTTTCCTAAAACTGAAGGTAGCCTATCCCGATATGGAGAGTCTGCATCAGATTCTTGATCGGACGACACAGCTAGGAGAGCCTGAGATAGAACGAGTGCTTACTGGTGAACAGTTGGCCGACATGCGTAAGACGGCTTTGGCGGTACCGATTGCTAAACCGATTCAGGAATATGCAATCCGTTTGACTTTGGCAACACATCCGGATTCACCTTACTCAGAGTCTCTTGTTCGCAAGTACGTCCGTTATGGTGCGAGCCCACGGGGTGCGCAAGCTCTAATTTTGGGCGGCAAGATACGGGCTCTACTTGCCAATCGCCTCCATGTATCATGTGAGGATATTCGGAAGCTAACATTGCCCGCATTACGACACCGGGTACTCTTGAACTTCGAAGGCGAGGCTGAGCAAATTAATACTGACATGCTTCTCGAAGCAGTGTTAGCGAATACGCCGGAGTCATTGACCTGATTCTCAACCTATTATTGTTGATTCCTAAACCTTAATCTTCTGTCACTCATGGCCGTCACGCAGGATGCGCTATTCGATGGCGAATTTCTAAAAAAACTGGAATATCTCCGGATCGTTTCCAAGCGAATGTTTGGTGGGCATTCCAAAGCCGACCGACGTACACGGCACCTTGGGGCTGGCCTTGAGTTCGCTGACCATAGGGCCTACGCCCCTGGCGATGATTTTCGCCGAGTCGATTGGCGAGCTTATCAGCGACTTGAAAAACTATTGCTCAGGTTATTCGAGGAAGAGCAAGATCTTCCCGTGTATCTCTTTGTGGATTGTAGCCAGTCTATGACGGGCGGAGATCCCTCGAAGTTGACCTATGCTAGACAAGTGGCTGCCGCCCTCAGTTACATCGCGTTGGCGCACCTCGACCGCGTGACTCTTACACCGTACACTGACGAGCTTGGACGAGAGATGGCATCGCAACGAGGAAAAGGACAAATTTTTAAGGTCTTTAAGTTCCTTGAACAATTGACCGCGGGTGGCGAAACGAACGCCAAAAGATCGTTTGAAAAATTTTGTCGAAGTAAACGCCCACCAGGTGTTGCAGTTGTAATATCAGATTTTTTAGATCCTCACGGGTTTGAGGCTTCATTGAATCTATTGCGATACTCACATCACGACATATTTGCTGTGCATGTCGTGCATCGATTAGATGCGAAACCTGAGCTACGAGGTGATCTAGAATTAGTCGATACAGAACTTGGCAACACCCTCGACATTGCGGCCTCTCCCGCACTCTTGTCAGCCTATGAAAAGGCTTTTGATGAATTTTGCGAGCACCTTACGGCTTACTGTGCGCGGTACCGACTGGGTTACGTTCGTACAGATACTGATGTGCCGTTCGAGGATGTGATTCTCCAGGTGTTTAGACAAAAGAGGTTTCTGGCGTGACGTTTCTTGCGTTAACAGGCTGGCAGGTTCTACTGCTGTGTGCAGCAACTTCCTTGTTAGTTATCTGGTTATTCTTCTTGAAACTTCGTTATCCGCGAGTGTCCGTGGCTTCGCTATTGTTATGGCGGCGAGTGCTGGAAGATACTCAACATCGTTCGTTGTTAGAGCGCCTTCGTCGGCTACTGTCTCTACTGCTCACGCTTACGATTGCACTCCTGATTGTTTTGGCTTTCAGTCAGCCGAACAGCGATACCTTGACTGGTGAACCGCGGAACGTTGTGCTTATTTTAGACACAGCGTTATCGATGGCAGGGACAACAGCGGATGGAAAGACTCGTTGGCTTCATGCGCGGGCACGTGCGCAGCAGATCATCGAATCTGCCGGAGCAACAGACAAATTCTTGCTTGCCGACACAAGTGGGAGGATCTCCACTCGGATGACAGCTGATCGAGAAGAGTTGCTGGCTGCTCTTGAAATGATGTCGCCGACAGCTGCGACGATGGCGCTTCCGGCTATCAATCCCAAGGGAACCTGGGAAACAATCTTTATCTCTGACGGTGCTAACTGGGCTAGTCTACCCGCCGGGGTTCAGCTTCTGTCTGTTTTCGAGCCTGCAAATAATATAGCCATTACAGGATTCAATATCGATTCGGGCGGCTCCGATTTGAATGCGCGCATTGCGCATGTCGAAATCACTAGTTATTCGAGTCAATCTGCAGACGTTGTACTAACGCTCAGCAACGAATCCACTCAGATTATTCGGAGAGCAGTAACAATAGATGTTGGCAAGACGCTGCTTGCCACTGTGAATCTACCTTCTGAATTAAGCGGTGGTATCCGTGCAGAGATTGAATCAGTTGGTGATGCACTGGCATTAGATAATGTTGCTGTGGACTATGTGCCTCCAAAACGTGAAGTGCAAGTTACCTTAGTCACGACTGGGAATGACTACCTTGAAACTCTTCTGAGTCTTGAGCCACGGCTTGAACTTCGCATAATTCAGCCTGAATTGTACCGCGACGAATCGGTCGTTGACTTATACGTTTTTGATCGTTTTGCACCGAACACTGCACCCAGTCGGCCGGCCTTACTGTTTAAACCTCCTGGTCGAGCCTGGTTGGCTGGAACCGATCGTAACCAGGCGCTGCGTGCAGTGGTGTCTCGTGTTACAGCTTGGGATGAAAGTCACCCAATCTTAAAGTTTGTCTCTTTCATTGATGTTGATATTCGAAGTGCGAGACATCTTGATTTTGCTACCGAGGAAAACATCAAAATAGTTGCTGAGGCCGCACAGACCCCATTGATTGTTACAGGGGAGGATTTACCGCATTGGGTGATGGTAAATTTTGATTTCGAAGAGTCTGATTTTTCTGTGCGGCCAGGCTTTCCCATATTCATGAAAAACGTAATAGCTTGGTTCGTCGGTGAATCATTGACTTTACAACGTAGGGTCGGCATGGTTGAGGTGCCGCTACAGCAAGCCTCTATCAAATCGTTCGACGGGGAATCTGTGGCAGCGACGACGAATCTGGGGAGCACTTGGTTTGAGTGTTTGGAGCCAGGGTTATTTGTGGCTTCATCTGGTGATGCAAGTCTTCACGTGGCGGTCAATTTGTCTAGCCACGGCATTTCCGATCTCAACCGATCAATGCTGGATGAGCAAAACAGCGACACGACTTTGAGTCGACGCTTACTGCACCGTGAGCTTTGGGTGTACATTTTGCTAATGAGTATTGTCCTCATTACTCTTGAATGGTGGACGTATCATCGTCGGATTACGGTGTGAATAAGTGAGCATCTCTTTAGAACAGCTTTGGCCGTTATCACTCATGATTGTCCTACCATTTATTTGGTGGGTTCAACGTGATTCTTTTTCAGGTTTTGAATCTCGGCAGCGCATTCTACAGACCGTCGTTCGCTCAATGGTCCTACTCCTTCTAATTGGTGCGTTGTTGCAGCCAACGCTCTTAAGGTCTGGCAGCTGGCAATCGGTTGTGTACTTACTCGACCTTTCAGCGAGTGTCTCTTCGGCGGGTCGTTTGGCAGCAGCTGAATGGATAACTCAAGCGCATGAGCGAGGTCAGTCCGATCATGTTCAGATAATGGCTTTTGCAGCTAATACGGTAAGTGTGGCTGACCCAGACGAGCTTCGGTTAATAGCTTCGGGTATCCAATCTGGTGACGAACCTCAAAGCCGAGAACTTCTCAGTCAAGGAGAGACGAGCCTTGAGCAGGCCTTACATGACGCACGGCGTGTATTCGTTCCTGATCATATTAAACGTCTCGTGTTGTTGAGTGACGGCCACGAGACAACAGGAAGCACCTCTAACGCACTTTCTGGTTTGCAGCGTGACGGCATTCAAGTGTTCACTTTTCCTATCGACTCTCGTAACGTCGGAGATGCTTGGGTCGACTCAGTACTTGCTCCAGACGTAGTGGCAGCGAATGAACCATTTTCAATTGAAGTATCGATTTATAGTCAGGTTCAACAATCAGCTTTACTCGAAGCGGCTTCGGCCGATGAATTTTCTGAGACGCAATCAATACAACTTGAGGAAGGGTTCTCGCGATTCGTTTTAGAGGGCCTTCTAACCGACGTTGGTGCAAAGACAATCGATATCAATCTTCGTATTGACGATGATCCAGTGTTCGAAAACAACCAATCACGTCAGTCAATATGGGTCATCGAACAACCTCGGGTTATGTATGTTGAAGGATTTGAAAAGAGTCAGCGATTTCTAATCGAAGCGCTGGAGTCAGGTGGGATTTCTGTCGAATTTGTTAGACCAGAAGATCTTCCACGTACCAAAGAAGAACTTGAACCGTACGACGCAATTGTGTTTAGCGATGTTCCGCCCTCGTTAGTAACCGACAACCAATTAGAAGCCTTGTCGGCGTTTGTTAGTGAATTCGGTCGTGGGTTTGTATTGTCTGGTGGCGATGCGATGTATGGTGAAGATGGCTATGCTGAAAGTCCGATCGAGAAAATGCTACCTGTCACTTTCAGCGTGAGAGAACGTCCTGAGGAATTCGCTCTGATAATAGTTCTCGATAAATCTTGGAGCATGGTCGGTCCAAAGATCGAATTGTCGAAAGAAGCATCCAAGGCAGCAGTCGATGTGTTGGCCGATCATCATCAAATCGGTGTTGTGGCGTTCAACAACAGTTTTGACTGGCCAGTGTTATTACAACAAGCGTCGAACAGGACGTGGATCAAGAACAAGATCAGCACCATTATGCCAAGCGGGCACACCAATATTTTTCCAGCTTTAGAAGAGGCTTACACAAGTTTACTTGAGGCTTCTGATCACTTGAAGCACATCATCTTGTTATCGGACGGTCGCACGTATCCCGATGATTACGAAGGTCTCGTGACGAGAATGGCTGAGGCAGAGATTAGTGTGTCAACTGTGGCCATGGGAGAGGAAGCTGACCACGAACTACTAACAAATATTGCGGAGTGGGGTAATGGTCGAGGTTATGTTGTAAAAAATGCTGCCGAAGTACCACAAATTTTTGCAAAGGAGACACAACGTGCTACGCAGCGAACGTTAGTCGAAGAGCCTTTCAAGCCCCTGATTCAAAAGAACGCAGAGATGTTTAAAGGGATCGATTTCAGCGAGGCGCCACCGCTACGAGGCTATTTAAGTACACAACTAAAGGACACTTCCGAGGCTCTGTTAATGTCATCCGAAGACGACCCGATTCTTGCGAGGTGGCAGTTTGGACTTGGCCAAACTATTGCGTTCACTTCTGATTTAAAAAACCGTTGGGCCACCGAATGGCTGAACTGGTCTGGGTATGGACAATTTTGGGTTCAAGTTGTTCGTGAAGCGATGCGCAGCTCTCAGGACAAGAATCGCGCCTTCCATGTTTGGCGGGAGCGGGACCGAGCTCGTATTAGGATTGACGAATCAAATGATTTGTCAGCAAGTTCCGGACTTCTAGATTTTGAGGTAAGCATGGTTCATCCGGATTCACGCATTACGCGGGTAGCACTGGACCGGGTGAATGCCAATTCGTTTGAAGGAATAGTGTCACTGACTGATGTAGGTGACTACGCCTTTACAGTGCATAGTGCAGAGGGCTTGCTGGATCATCGTTCCCTGCTGTCCACATACCCAGGGGAGTATCGATTTCGACCACCGAACGTAGAATTCTTACAGGAAATTAGTCGAGATACTGGGGGCGTGTTTACGCCGACGTTTGAGCAATTATTCAACGAGAACGAGAGTGTTGTCCGCAAAGTACAGCTCTGGCCCTACCTCGTTGTAATGGCGCTTTTACTGTATTTTTTTGACTTGATCCTTCGTCGAGTTCGCCTCTTTGAGTCGGTCGGGGATAATGTCTGAATTCCAGTTAAAATCTAGTAATGAGATCCGGTCTCAGCATCATTATCGTTCTTTATAGGGACAATTTGGCTTTCGTGCTGATGGGCGTACATAGTATGATCCGGCACGTATGTGACTGAGTCCGGCTTGAGCTTGAAGTTACGGCTGTAAAGAAAGGCGATCCAAATCCATGGCTGACCTCGACATCATTGATGCTATCGACAAGGGAGTTTCGAGGAGAAACTTCATTAAAGGTGTCGTTGCTGCAGGAGCGGTTGTGTCTTCGGCTGGCTATGTGTTCCGGGGTGCTGTCCAGGCTCAGCCGGTGACACCAGGATCGGTCGAGCGCCTCGTAACGCTCACCGTCAACGGCCAGCAACGGCGTGTAGACATCATGAAACAGGAAACGCTAGCGATGACCTTGCGTTACAAGTTGGGATTGACCGGCACCAAACTGGGTTGCGATCGTGCTGAATGCGGAGCGTGTACTGTGCTTATCGATGACGTGCCGCACTATTCGTGCTCGATTTTAACCCATTCAGTGCGCGGTCGGCGTGTGCAGACAATCGAAGGTCTCGCCGGTGAGGATGGCACGTTAAGCCCTGTGCAGCAGGCCGTCGTTGACGAACAAGGTTTTCAATGTGCTTTTTGCATGTCTGGCTTTGTAATGACTGCGACGGGATTTCTTAAAACGAATCCAAATCCGACTCGCGCAGAGTTGGCACATGGACTCTCTGGAAATTTGTGTAGATGCGCTGATTACGACAAGATTTTGACAGCGATGGAGCGGGCTGCGGAGTACGCGCGGGATGCTTAGAATTGCAAACTGGTTTACAAATAAGAACGAGATATTAAGTCTCGTTGATTTGAGCGACACTTAACGAGGAGGTTACATCATGGCCGTTATTCGCGACATGATGGCGGCATTTGAACTGTTTCAACCAACGAGTGTAGACGACGCTGTCGCTTTACTCGACGAGCATCGAGAGGATGCGTGGGTGCTAGCTGGAGGACTGGATTCTTTCGACTGGTTCAAGGATCGCATTTTACGACCTAGTGTGGTTGTGGATCTTGGTGGTATCGAATCGTTGAGAGGCGTACGGACCACAAACGATGGCCTTGAGATTGGTGCTATGACGCCTTTGTCTGAGGTTGTCGCTCATCCCGAGATTGTAGAAAACTACAGCCTTCTGGTTGAAGCGGCAGAACTCGTGGCATCACCGCAGATTCGCAACCAGGGCACAATCGGTGGAAACTTGAATCAAGACACGCGGTGTTGGTATTACCGTGATGGTTGGACCTGTTATCGCGCCGGCGGCAACATTTGTTATGCAGACACACCGGCTTCAATGAATCGTGAACACGCGATTTTTGAAGCGGATCGTTGCGTAGCAGTTAATCCGTCGGATACCGCGCCAGCCCTGATCGCACTTGATGCGCAGATGGTAATCCGGTCGAGCAGCGGTGAGCGAGTTGTAAGTGCAGAAGATTTTTTCATCGGGCCCAGTACGGACATCACTAGAATGAGTGTTCTGCAGCCTGGTGATTTATTGACAACAGTTCGTGTTCCAGCCACGTTTGCAGGAGCTCACTTTTATTTTGAGAAGGTACGTGACCGGCAAGTATGGGACTTTCCTCTAGTCAATGTTGCGTCGGCTATTCTAGCCAATAACGGCATAATTGAAGAAGCCCGTATTGCGGTTAATGGCGTTGCACCTCGACCTCTTCGTATGACGGCAGTTGAAAACGCCGTTCGCTGTGAGTCACTCGATGACACGACCGCCGAACGAGTTTCGGAGTTGGCCGTGAGGGGTGCGAAACCTTTACGGCATAACGCATACAAGATTCCATTGATGCTTAATCTAGTTAAGCGGTCGATTCAGAGAGCGGAGGTGTAGATGGAGTTCCTTTCGTGGGGCAGTGACCCCTGGGGACAGGAAGTGCTAATCCGGATTTCCTGGAATCTCCTCTATTTAGCAGCAGGATCAGGCATTCTGTTTGTGATTGCGCACTCCATGTATTTGGCTTGGTTTGTACCTCAGCGAAAGTACGGACTTTTCGACCAGGATTCGGATTCGATTCAGACAGCGAATGTGCCGGAGCGCGTCGCGCGTCACTCTGTTGCTTCTAGGCTCTTTCACTGGGTGATGGCTGTGACTATGTTGGTCCTCCTGTTTACTGGATTCCTGCCAGTAATCGGTGTTCAATTCGCTTGGGTGACCATACATTGGGTTGCAGGTGTAGTGCTCACCCTGTCGATTGTTTTTCATATCATTCATTCGACATTCTGGATGGATCTTTGGACGATGTGGATCAGCGGGCGTGATATAACCGAAGCAATAAACAGGTTTAAACGCAGTGTCGGGCAGGCTGCTCAGGCACCGAGAAAGCATGCGAAGTACCCACTGGAAAATCGACTGTACCACCACGCTATCCTTGTTACTGGCGGTATGGTTATCGGTACTGGAATATTAATGATGTTCCGTATTGAAACTCCACTCTGGGCACGTGATCCTTATTTGTTTACGTCACAAACCTGGGGAATGATTTACGTGCTCCACGGACTCTCGGCGGTTTCACTTGTAACGTTAATCATCGCGCACATCTATTTTGGGCTGAGACCTGAAAAGCGTTTTCTGACTTGGTCAATGATTAATGGTTGGATTGGTCGTGAACATTTCGTCGAGCATCACGATCCGAACCAGTGGAAACCAACACAGCACCCCGAATCGCGGCCCATCAATGCGCCTTCGACCCAGGCGCCAGAATCTCGGTAGGTGAGCGTGACGAAAGCGGTGCAAGATCAGTTGCAGGATCGCTGCAACGCTATCGAAGAAAGCTATGAATTCATGCTCGCGTATGCTGCGCAAGGACTCGCGGGTGATTCTGGTTCAGAGAGCGCTGGTCAGTTGCGTGACTATCTGAAGCGTAGTAATGAGGCCATGACAGGCCTTGGAGATGTCTTTCGGAAATTGGTGGCCGATTCGGCAGTGGAGCCGGCAGACTGTTACGAAAGGTTCATCGCCGTGCTTGAACGCGATGCGAGTGACGCACAAGCAGCCATCCAGCTTGCGCTTGCACAGCCTTCTATTAGTTCACAACTGATCGACAACCTGAATGCTTCTATTCATCTTCGCGCTCTCTTGACCGACTTGTTCCTCATTGACGAGATCTTAAAGCAGCGCACCAAGGCCGCACCGTCATCAGACGCCACCTAAAGTCCGAACACCTCCGTTTTGTATTGGAGCGGGCGATCTTGAACCGGAAACATTAAACGAGCGAGATCTTGTAGGAGAGAGCTCCGCAGGACGGTCCGCGTCCCACCCAAGAAGTGAAGGAGATGTTTTCCGAGAGGATTCTGGTTCTTGATGTGACAATATTTGTGATTAAGGTAGACCGTCATTGGGCCGATGCAAAACTAGACCAGTGGGTTGGTCGGAGGCCAGTGATATAGATTGGCTGGATGTGCGATAGAGTCTTTACCAGAAGATCGATAAGAAGAAACAGGCATTATGGAAGACCTGAAAAAAACAGCACCCAATCAGAGAGCCTTGCTGAGTCAGTTGCTCGAGAAGCGGATTTTAATCATCGACGGAGCAATGGGTACGATGATACAGCAACGGCAGTTGACGGAGGCACAATTTCGAGGTGTCCGGTTCGCAAATCATTCCCATGATCTTCGAGGCAATAACGATCTGCTAACCCTGACTGCTCCTAATGTTGTGGAGGCGATACATAACGATTACCTAGAGGCTGGAGCCGACATCATTGAGACAAACACGTTCAATAGCACGGCAGTCTCTCAAGCGGACTATGGCCTCGAAGAAATCGTATTCGAGATGAATCAGGAGGCCGCTAGGATTGCCAATAAAGCAGCTGCTAACTGGACCGCACGGACACCCGACCGACCGAGATTGGTAGCGGGGGTAGTTGGCCCCACGAATCGGACTCTCTCAATTTCACCTGACGTTAATGATGCCTCTGCGCGTGACATTAATTTCGACTCACTGCGAGATGCTTATGTAGAACAGGTGAAGGGACTTGTGTCAGGTGGAGTTGATCTACTTCTGGTTGAGACGATATTCGACACGTTGAATGCGAAGGCGGCCATTTTTGCCATCCAAGAGGTCCTGGATAAATCCAGTGAAGACATTCCTGTCGCATTGTCCGTGACCATAACAGATCGCAGTGGCCGCACGCTGTCCGGACAAACCCTTGACGCGTTTTACGTATCGGTGAGCCATGCGCGGCCCTTTTCTATCGGACTAAATTGTGCGTTGGGTGCAAGTGAAATGCGGCCCTATCTCACAGAACTTTCGCGAATTTCAGAAACCTATGTGAGTTGCTATCCGAATGCAGGGTTACCCAATTCATTCGGTGAGTATGACGAAACTCCACAAGAAACCAGTGAACTCTTACGCGACTTCGCTAAGAGCGGTTTCGTGAATCTTGTTGGTGGTTGTTGCGGTACGACACCAGATCACATACGTGAAATCGCTCGGGCGGTCGACGGACTTGCGCCACGAGCTTTACCTCATATCGAGCCCTTGACAAGGTTTGCAGGTCTCGAAGTGTTAATGATTAATCCGGACAGCAATTTTCAGATGATCGGCGAGCGAACGAATGTCACTGGTTCAGCACGGTTTGAGCGATTAATCAAGGCGGGTGATTATACGGAGGCTGCGCAAGTTGCACTAGATCAAGTCAATGGCGGTGCAAATATCATCGATGTAAACGTGGATGAGGGAATGCTTGATTCGGAGCAAGTGATGACCCGTTTCCTAAATCTGCTGGCTACAGAGCCTGATATTGCTCGCGTGCCAATCATGATCGACAGCTCCAAGTGGTCGGTGCTTGAGGCGGGTTTGAAGTGTGTACAAGGTAAGCCAATTGTGAACTCCTTGAGTCTTAAAGAGGGCGAAGAAGACTTTTTAAAGAAGGCACGCTTAGTTCAACGCTATGGTGCTGGTATGGTCGTCATGGCATTCGATGAAACCGGTCAAGCCGACACGATCGAGCGGAAAGTTGAGATTTGTCAGCGGGCATATCATCTGCTTACTCAGAAGGCTGGCATTGCTCCAACCGACATCATTTTTGATACAAACATTCTTGCCGTTGCGACAGGTCTTGAAGAACACAACGATTATGCAATTAATTTTATTGAGTCCTTGCGGCTGATTAAGGAGACATGCCCGAGAGTGAAGTTAAGTGGTGGAATCAGCAACCTCTCCTTCTCTTTCCGGGGCAATAACGTCGTTCGGGAATCGATGCATGCAGCATTTCTCTACCATGCTATCCGCGCAGGGCTGGATATGGGTATTGTTAATGCCGGTCAGTTAGCTGTCTATGAAGACATCTCAGCGGATCTGTTGGAACACGTTGAGGACATTATCTTTAATCGACGGATTGATGCGACTGATCGCATGGTCCAATTTGCTGAGACAGTGAAAGGGCAAAACACGAAGCGAGACCAAGACCTGTCTTGGAGAGAGGCCCCAGTTGAGACTAGATTGTCACACTCGCTAGTGCACGGAATAGTCGGATTTATCAACGATGATACTGAAGAAGCACGTCAAAAATTCGATCGCCCGCTTGAGGTCATTGAAGGGCCACTCATGGATGGCATGAAAGTCGTTGGTGATTTGTTCGGTGCCGGGAAGATGTTTCTTCCACAAGTTGTCAAAAGTGCACGAGTCATGAAAAAGGCTGTGGCCTATTTACAACCCTTCATGGAAGCGGAAAAAGAAGAGATGGGCACAGGGATTTCTTCGCAAGGCAAGGTTGTTATGGCAACGGTGAAAGGGGATGTTCACGACATCGGCAAGAACATTGTGGGAGTCGTATTGGGGTGCAACAATTATGAGGTTGTCGATCTTGGTGTAATGGTGCCGTGCGACAAGATTTTGGAGACAGCGGTCAACGAAAAGGCGGACATTGTTGGTTTGAGCGGTCTTATTACACCGTCGCTTGACGAAATGGTCTTTGTGGCCAAAGAAATGAAGCGACGAGATCTGTCTCTTCCACTGTTGATTGGAGGTGCTACTACAAGTCGGCAACACACTGCTGTTAAGGTCGCACCTGAGTACGGCGCAAGCACTGTACATGTAATAGACGCGTCTCGTGTGGTTGATGTTGTTGCAACACTGCTGAGTGCTACTGCAAGATCAGAATTCGACGCAACAAACAGAAAAACGCAAGCGGAACTTCGTGAGAAGCATGCAAGTCGGCAGGCACAGCCCTTAATGTCGTTTAAAGATGCGTGTACGAACCGACAGCGTTTTGTGTGGAAGACGACCGACATGCCCAGGCCCTCTTTCTTGGGCACTCGTGCGCTTGAGCGGGTAGCGATTGATGAGTTGGTGCCTTATATCGACTGGACCTTTTTCTTTACCGCTTGGGAACTGAAAGGGCGATTTCCAGCCATCCTCGATCATCCGAGCTACGGATCGGCTGCCCGTGAACTCTACGATCATGCGCAGCGATTACTTGAGCGCATTTGTTCTGAGCAAAGTCTTCAAGCAAGCGGCGTTTACGGATTTTGGCCAGCTGCTGGTGAAAACGAGGACCTTGTTTTGTTCAATGATGCTGAACGCAGTCAGGAGGCAGTCCGATTTCAGATGCTACGTCAGCAGCAGCTTATTCAGGATGGTCGACCTAGTCGGTCACTAGTAGATTACATCGCACCACGTGAGAGTGGGTGCGAAGATTATCTTGGAGGATTCGCTGTGACTGCCGGTCTCGGTGTTGATGAATTAGTGCGCCAATTTGAACGAGACCACGATGATTACCACGCAATTATGATTAAAGCGCTGGCCGACCGATTAGCAGAAGCGTTCGCCGAGTACCTACATGCCAAGGCCCGCCAAGATTGGGGTTACGAAAAGGCAGATCAACTGACACCTGATGAATTAATTGCTGAAAAATACCGAGGTATTCGGCCAGCATTTGGATATCCGGCATGTCCTGACCACAGCCAGAAGACCAAATTATTTGAACTACTTGATGCTAAGCGACTAGGTATTAACCTGACTGAGTCTTGTGCGATGATTCCTGCCGCGAGTGTTAGCGGTCTCTATCTTGCACATTCGGAGGCAAGATATTTCAACGTTAGCCGGATCGGGCATGATCAAGTTAATGATTATGCAGCACGCAAGAACTGCACAACGACTGAAGTTGAGAGATGGCTTGCGTCTAATCTAGCTTATGATCCAGCAAAGGTTGATTTGGATCGGTAGCCTAATGACCATAGATGGAATATCAACTTAGACAATATTCGCTGCAGCAAGGGTCGTTGGAAATTCAATATATCGAAGAATTTTTTGGCGAATTTCCACGTCGTAAAACCTCAGCCGAAGTAATTCACCGTCTCAACGGACGGGACCACCAGATTTTGATGGCTGAGGCGAGCCTGCCTGACGATCCGTCAATTGTTGTTCCGGTGTCCTATAAGGTCTCGCATGAACTTCGTGCTAACGAATCGGAACCTAAGCTGGCTGATTTAGTGGCCAGATTGGCTGGTTGTGTCGAGTTTCGAGACCGTAAAGTCATGTATAACTGGATTGGTGCAACCCGTCGCGACTGGCGGGGACAAGGACACTTTCGCGCATTGTCAGAAGAGCAAGAAGTGTGGGCGCTCGAAAACGGTTTCGACGAGATCGTTACTAAGACCAAAAATAAGTTCTACGCAATGCGTAGCGTTCTCGACAATCTTGCATTTAACGTGGTTAAGTTTGAGCCGAACGAAGTAAATGTCAGTGAATCAAAAGTGTATTTAAGTAAGCGGCTTGGCCGTGAGGTGCTTGCGCAGCATCGAAGTAAGCGTGCAGTGGAACGCACTGCTTAAGTGCAAGGCTTCAATGGAATAAATGCTTTTCCGGAGAGACTCAGGTAGTGGCAGTTTAGCCGTCTGGCGCTGTAATTTAACGAACCATTGTTCGGTATCGAAAACAACTCACCAAATGATCGTTCACCATCCCCGTTGCTTGCATAAAGGCATAGCAGATCGTTGATCCGACAAACGTAAATCCACGGCGTTTCAGGTCTCGACTCATAATTGTAGATTCGTCTGTTGAAGTTGGCACTTGACTCATTGCCTTCCATGCATTTTGTCGAGGTGCACCTTCGACGAATTGCCAGATGTAGTCATTGAAGGTCTTGAATTTTTCTTGAACAGCAAGAAATGCACGGGCGTTAGTCCTGGCAGATCTAATCTTGAGGCGGTTGCGTACGATACCTGGATCTTGAAGCAGGTGATCAATGCGCGCGTCGGAGTAGCGAGCAATCTTGTGCGGGTCAAAACCATCGAAACGTCGTCGATAGTTTTCGCGTTTATTAAGGATGGTGATCCAATTCAGGCCTGCCTGCGCGCCTTCGAGTAAAAGCATTTCGAACAGCTTTTGGTCGTCATGTTGAGGCATTCCCCATTCGTTGTCGTGGTAGCTTACATAAATCTTTTTGGATCCAGCCCAGGGGCAACGTATTCGACCAGCTAAAGGATTACGGTTGGTCACCAGTTTCGAGCCGCGCACGCGCTGTTTCAATATCTCGGTGGAAAACGAACAGTGCGTCCGCATTCGGTTGTTCGTCGGTAAAATTGTAACCCCTGCCACCGGCTGGTTTTATATGAAGGTTATGATCTAAATAGTCAATGCTGAACTCTTCAAGATCAGAAAACGACACAGAAAATGCATCTTTATGGTTCGTCTCATATTGAATTCCTTCCAGAGTGGCGACCAGTTGACCCGCGCACGAACCCATCCGATGTTTGTGTATAACACTTACCGTTTCGTCGAGCCTAACCTCAAGAAATTTGACGGCAACCTCAACGGGATCGTTAGAAATTTCGATCGTCTGCACGAAGCTATCATGGCCTGGCACTGAGATATTTAAGCGATGCTGACCTGGATCAAGATTCGACATCTCTAGTGGCGTAGTACCGAGAAAATCTCTATCAAGGAAAACCGAAGCGCCGTCAAGGTCGCTCGTAACACGTAGCACATTTGTCGGCGGCGGCGGTGGTACTGGTTCCGGCTCAGGTTCGGGTTCGGGTGCACGTGCGACTCTGCGTGGTGCTGGTTCCGGCTCAGGTTCCGGCTCGGGTTCAGGTTCAACGACAGGAATCACTTCTGGTTCGACTTGCTCGACGACTAGGTTTTCCTCGCCCGATTGCACCATACGCCACAAGAAGTACCCGCCGATAATGACTGCACACAAAAACAACACTAGGATGAAACTTCGGCGTGTGGACTTCGCTGGTTCTGGTTGCTCCGTTGGTGTCTCAGTGAAATCATTATCAAACAAAACCATGATGGTATGGTAGCACGTGTTTCGATGTTCGCGATGATGACCACAACCGGTTAATATTGGTGTGGCACGAGTTGAATCGCACCGGGCTTATACAAAAGGTAAAACGTGGTTATGTTCCGAGAATTAAATATTTTCCGCAAGGTGATTTACGTAGCGTTGGCAATCTGTGTGACATGCCTGACGGTGACATCATCGGCTAACGCTTCCCAGCCTTTTCAAACACCATTTACAAATCTGGAAATGGCAGGTAAACAAGCTGTGGTTAAGACCGATAGGGGCCAGTTCACCATTGACTTATTGCCTGAAGTAGCGCCAAACCATGTCGGGCACTTCATTCAGTCAGCCGAGAATGGCGTCTATGACGGAACAATCTTTCATCGAATAATCAAGCACGGTGTAATTCAGGGTGGCGATCCATTTTCAAAAGATCCAGAAAAACCTGAACTGTACGGGCAGGGAGGTTTGGGGTTACTGAGGGCTGAGCTAAGTGCCGAACGCCACACACGAGGTGCGGTGTCGGCAGTGCAGGTGCCAGGCGATCCTGACAGTGCTGGTACACAGTTCTTTATCAGCGTAGTTGATCAACCGGCACTCGATGGAAAATATACTTTGTTTGGTCGTGTTTCTGAGGGCATGAATTTGGTCACGGAGATCTCAGAAGCTGTGACAGACGAGGCCGGTAAGGCCGTTGAACGAATTGCGATTTTAGCCATTACGATCCGCGATCAGCCTCCGCCACAACCGGCGCCATTCGCGAATGATAGTGTTGAGCAGCTCTCTGCCTATCGCACTATTTTCGCAACAACCAACGGTTCAATCACGCTGGAATTTATGGCTGAGGTCGCACCTGAGCATGTTCGCAATTTCCTTCGTCTTGCCTCGCTCGGGGTTTTCGACGGGATGTCGTTTCATCGAGTTGTCAAGGGAATGCTTATCCAGACCGGCTGGCTGGGAAGCCGTGAACGGCCGCTTGACGAGAATCAGCAACGACACATTATTAATCTTGAGCCAGAATTTTCTGCTACACCGCACCTTCGAGGTGTTGTCTCCATGGCCAGAGGAGACGATCCGGCTAGTGCATCAACCTCTTTCTTTATTTGCACTGACACCGTGAGTGCGCTGGACGGGAAGTACACCGTCTTTGGACGAGTCATTGACGGTATGGCCACAGTTGACGCAATTGAGTCGCTCCCGCTGGATGGCGAAAATCCCTTGCAGCGAATCGAAATTCTCGGTGTTCAGATCGTACGCTAGCCAAACCATATTCGCAGCCTGTTTACACTCAATTGATCGCTGCATCGTGCCAAATGTTACGGTTCTAATGACGCGTTGTAGCTCATCATAAAGGTAAAGAAACGGGAAACCTCGGTCATGTCATTGCCAATAAATCTAATGCTGTGTGAGTCGGTGCGATCCACTTGAGGTAAATAGGCTAATAGTTGCGATGGCTGATAGTTCTTAAAGGTCACGTCGAACTTAATGGGTGTTTCTGTTTTATAGGGTAAGAACTCCGCAATGCGGTTGACCGCGTCTCGTGCTTTTTCCCGAATCAACGCACGTCCAGCCGAAGGATGGAGTGTGCGGGCCGAGTGAAAGCTGTAAGCCCACTTGACCACAGCTGCCTCGATATTGCCAAGCGTAGACTGCACTTCCTTAACGACCGCATCGTCTCCCGAGATCATGATGACGGGCACGCCGAAATGTCCGGCGATGGCTGCATTTAAAGTGCCTTCACTCATTTCGGTTCCGTTGAGACGAACCGCTGAGAGTCTAGCGCTCGAATTAGTGTGGGCACGAACTCCGTTCGGGTTTGTCGTGCTGGAGTGGTAGCCGATCATCATGACTCCGTCGAACGTGTCGTCAATGCCTTGCATCATGCCGAGTGGACGAGGCCAAGATCGGACAATTTGAATGTTTTCTGGAAGTTGGTCAATTAATAGATTCTGGCCATTCCCATGAGAGTCGCTCACGACAATTTCATCAGCGCCAGCTTCTCGAGCGCCTTCAATGGCTGCGATCACTTCATCGGTGAAGAATTGCCTGAACCGTTGGTATTCGAATCCCTCAGGCCCGAGTTGTTCGTTGGTTACTGCACCGGTGACACCTTCCATGTCAGCTGAAATGTAGATTTTGACTCCGTCTTGTGCCGCGAGATTTGGCACAGCCATGATTCCTGCTAGGAGTATCACACCAACCATAGTGCGTGACGGCGATTCCATAAATTCAACTCCTTCTAGAATAAAAAAATAAAGCCACAAGTTTTCCGTATAGAACTAAGCGTTTGAAGTGTAGCCTTTCTTGTTCTTAGTCGGTCATAATATTATGCGCGACCGAACCCTGCTTACTATGCGAGCCATTGAAATTAGAAACCCCGGAGGGCCAGAAGAACTCGTAGTAACGGACCTCTCCACGCCGTTGCCGGGAGTGGGAGAAGTATTGATAAAAGTTACGGCTGCTGGCATTAATCGGCCGGACGTGATGCAGCGCGAGGGTAAGTATCCGCCGCCACCTGGCGCCTCTGACATCCTCGGGTTGGAAGTTGCGGGAATCATTACTGAATTAGGGGAAGGCGTAACAGAATGGCGTCTCGGCGATCGTGTTTGTGCGCTAGTTGCCGGTGGTGGCTACGCTGAGTTCTGTGTAGCGTCAGCGTCGACCTGCTTGCCAGTTCCCACTGGCGTCAGCATGATGGAAGCGGCTGCAATGCCAGAGACGTTTTTTACGGTTTGGACGAATGTGTTTGAACGAGGACAACTGGTAAAGGGTGAACGCCTTCTGGTGCACGGCGGTGCCAGTGGTATCGGAACGACAGCAATTCAGATGGCAGCGGCATTTGGTGCGACTGTGTTTACCACGGCTGGGTCTGCAGAAAAGTGCGCAGCTTGTGAGCGACTTGGAGCGACTCGAGCGATTAATTATCATGAAGAGGATTTCGTCGACGTCATAAAGGCACTTACCGACAACGCTGGTGTAAACGTTGTGTTAGATATGGTCGGAGGTTCATACACACCGAGAAATCTTAATCTGTTAGCCAAAGAGGGGCGCCTGGTTCAAATTGCTATCCTTGGAGGTCCGAAAACGGAGATCAATTGGATTCCGGTGATGCTGCGACGGTTAACCTTGACTGGATCGACGCTTCGCTCACGACCAATTGCTGTTAAGGCAGCTATAGCCAAAGCGCTACAAGCAAAGGTTTGGCCACTAGTTGATAGTGGAAAGATTAGGCCGGTGATCCATGCGACATTTCCTCTTGAAGAGGCGTCCGAGGCTCACCGTGTCATGGAAGCGGGGCATCATATTGGGAAGTTAGTACTACTTGTAGGAACACAGTGAGCCTTGTCTCGTCGAAGGTTCAACTCTTTCGGTAAGGCTATCAACAAATACGGATGGTGTGTTTGCTACCGCCTGCAATATTCGCTGTTTGGTTCATTGATTATCTGAATCATTGATCATTACTTGACCCACGCCGTCTTCAAACACTACGGTCGTACCAAACGGTTCTGACAATCGCCTAATATCGTCGATGATCTTTCGCCCTAGGTCCGAGCTGGCAAGCATCGGTCGGCCTCTTACCGTTCTCGAGTTACCAAAGCCTAGTGTAATCGGATGCAGGGTAAGAGAAACGAGTTCATCCATGTCCCAGTTGGTTACTGCTATCACCGATTCCCAAATTTCACGTTGGGCCGGAAATCCTTGCGTATCGTTGTTGTATCGGCGATCGTTGAAATCCGCAATATGAGCGTCCGGACCTAAATCATACGCCTCGTAATTTTCGTTTGGTAAACGCTCTAATGTCTCGTTCTGGAAAATGAAATTCGCCAGACTGTACAGAATTGGCTTGCCTTGGTACATTTCCACGCCGCGAACAACGTGTGGGCCATGACCCACGAAGATGTCAGCCCCCGCATCAATCATTGCTCGCGCAAAATTGACCAGAAACTCAGCCGGTACAAAACGGTTGCCAGCACCTTCATGCGCATGGATGGTTACGACCGTATAATCTGCCAATCGATTGGCATTAGAGACTACCGAGGCGATTTCATGGAGATCTTCATCATTTGGCTCTGTTCTGATGGAAGGGGTGTCGCCAACGATAAACTGATTGCCAAGAAACTGAAGGTTGTCTCCAGAATCTGGCACAGACAGATTTAAGTTCTGCGAAATCGCACGGAGTTCTTCGAAGTGTTCTCGAGTAACGACATAATTCGTTGAAAAGCGCAATGGGTTTAAGCCAGGACGCGGAGAAATGTCCCCGCGGGTCTTGCCAGCCCTTGAATGGTCTGGGAATGTCGAAGCAACTGAAATCAACGCGACCCGACCCTTCGCTGTTTCGAGGAACTTGGCTTCACGGGCTTCGGCAAGGCTGTTTCCGACTCCAGCCTGCAAGAGTCCAACTTCGGCAACGTATTTCGTAGTCAACTCCATGCCTAAATGGCCGTAATCACCAGTATGGTTATTGGCACGTGAGACCATATCGAATCCAGCCCAGACAAGCTCATCGAGTAATGCAGGCGCAGCCCGCATATAGGTTCCACCGCTACTATTCATCGGGAACGGTTCGTAATCATGAAAAAGCATTTCGAGGTTAGTGAAGGCGACGTCTGCTTTACGAATTAGCTTGATCATGTCGAGAAATGCTGGCTCTTGATAGACGGATAACCTACGAGTAATGATGGAATCTCCTGTTAGAGCCATAGTGAACTGCGTGTCGTCCGTGCTTTGGCCGGCTGAAGCAGTATCTATTGCATCATGGCAGCTGAACAACATGATGACTACAAGAGCGAAAATTCGAATGGTCACTATGCCTCCTAGCATGCGATACGGGTCGTCCTCGACTCAACGTAATATTAACTCAGGCTCCTCGAGTCTGGGGTGTTCTTCGATATATTCTGAAAGAGGTGAAGTTTGATGCAGCCAGTGAGATGGAACGATATAAAGGTCGAACGCATTGGTAATGCGATTGAGCGGCGTGTGCTGTGGGGCAGTAACGGCACTAGTGCCCGTCTCACCATTGCGGGTGGTACACATGTGAAAAAGCACAGTCATCCAGCTGAACAATTTACATGTATTCTCGAAGGTGTCCTTCGAATGGAAATAGCTGGTGACGAGGTTACATTGCAGGAAGGCGACATGCTCGTGATACCAGCAAATGTGGAGCACGAAGCTTGGTCGATTGTGGATACGGTTGTTTGGGATTTTTTTACGGAGGTACGTGAGGACTGGAAGTTAGGGCAACACCAATATCTGTCAGGGGATCAATAGGTACCAGCAGTTAAATAAAGAACTTTATCGACCTAACTCATGAAGTTGCCGGACGGTTTCGGCATATGCTCGATGACCTGCTTGCGGGTCGTACACGATCACCGGCATCATCTTTCCTCGAATCTTGTGAGGATGTGCGCGTGCATAGCCCATCAAGGTGTTTGCGAGCCTCATCTTTGAGTGCGTTGATGGGTGTCCCTGTGAGATTCCCGTCAAGAGATCGTTTAGTGTTACCGTCCAGGTGTCTCCCCATAGAAGCGCATCCGTAACTGTACCTTTCACAACGTTTTGTGAAAAATTAAAGAAAAATCCAATCGGAGAATAGGTATTCAGGGACGGGCGATGCGACTCACATTCTTCAAGCAGGTCATCTCTGTAGCTATGTAAATGCTCGCAGAACTCCGCACGTTCAGTTTCGAGGACCGTTGAAAAGGGCTTTGCGGGAGGACTCACAAGGATTTTGGTGTCTGGTGACAAACCGTTTAAGAGAGCCTCCACGACAGCCTCTCGATCGCCTTGTTCTCCATAGCCATTTTCGTGAATCCGCCCATACTCGCGCATCACGACTGCCAATGCGAAGTACAACCATGGATAATCTGCAACATTATCGTTTCGCATGTCGAGGGTGTCTCTCGCATACGTTGCCTCAAAGCCAAACCTCAAATGGCAACCGATGCTGCCAGCGTGTTGCAGCGCAATCTTGAGCCGATGAGGTTGATTAAGTTCCCTGACTTTGTCGAGTAATAGGTCGTAGCCATGTTCCTTCAGTTCATAGTGAGATGTAGCGAGCAAGATAAGCGTTTCGGCATTGTCTATAAAACGTTGCCCACTTCCTAGAGGACCTTGCAAATGTTGAAGAGCCTCATTTAGGCGATCGAGGTTTTCATCTGCATTGTCGTTATCCCACACTCTCATTGACAGTAAGCCGAGGATGTACAGGAAGTAGTAATCCAAAAGGACGGCCAGTACGGTTTTCTCGGATTGTACTGCCTGACAATTATCGATAGCGTAATCAAGCACATCCACTGGGATAATATTTTCATTGATCTGATCTGCGATCCCGTTCCAATCATTTAATACGTGAAACCCTTCCAGACGAGTCTGGCGATCATAAGCAGTTACGACTTGATCCAACTGAAGGTTGTGTCCATGCGCTTTCCAGGTATGAGACTGCATACGGTGCCGCAGCTGGTGCAGTGCGGCATCAAGATTCTTCGAGGAAGCGAGCTCGTCGACGTACTCTTGACGGAAAGATCCAGAGAGAGCCACATTGATAATTGAAAAGGCACTGTCGAACGTTACTTCGCTGTTGCCTTTTTGCTTCATGACTGTAACGCCTTTAACTTAGAAGGAAAGTCTAGTGCCGGACTTCGTAGATCCGCTGCATGTCAGGACGCTCGGTCGCAAAGTAGTGTACCCAGATATAAAGATGATTAAACATTGCTGCAAAGAGTGCGGCAGTTGACGCAAACCATAAACCAGGAATCCATATGAGCAAGAATCCAAAAGTGTACATCCCGTTTGGTGTAATGCGAAAGATTCCTTCCCTGACCTTTGGCAGCAATCGGTACGATTTATCGAAATGGTCTAGACCTAATGCTCGCCGGAATCCAAAATAACGCTTCACCGAATAGAAAAGGTAGCTTGCTGGCACGAGTGCCACAATTGCAAAACCTTGTAAGATTTCTGAAGGCATATCGAATGAGTCTTGATTGATTACTGCCAGGATCAATACTGCGGCCACTCTCAAAATTACCAGAATTGTAAATCCTGTTGCGTAGAAATGGAATCCGTAGCGTCCAAATAGCCGAGTTAACAAGGAATGATGCAACTCAAGTCGCCAACAAAGCCATACGAAAACTTGGTGGGTGACCGCAATGCCAGCAGCTAGGTACAACCAATTTATCGATCCAAGGTTAAGGAAGTCACCTGTTTGGACAGATTCAAGAGTGCTCACGCGATCTAGCAGTCCGAGAAGAACTACCAGAGAGAAAACGTGGATCCACTGTCTCTCGAAAAGCAATGTTTTCACGGAGTTCCAGAAGCAGAGATGGTGTTTCGTAGTATTCCAACGCCCTCAAGTTCAATTTCAACAACGTCGCCAGGTTCCATTGCACGGGTGGCTCCAGGTGTACCTGTGTAAATCACATCGCCTGGCTCAAGTGTTACAAACTTGCTCACGTAGCTGATGATGGTTGCACTATCAAAGAATAAGTCACTTGTTCGTTGCGACTGCCGCAGTTCGCCGTTGAGACGGGTTTGGACCAATAAGTCGTCAGGGTTCAAACCTTGAACGATAACTGGGCCGAGTGGTCCAAACGTATCGGAGGCTTTTGCTCGGAACCATTGAAGGTCGTTCTGTTGCCAATCGCGCTCACTTACATCGTTGCCAGCAGTCACGCCGAACACGTGACTCAGAGCACGGCTTTTGGGAACGTTTCGTGCTTGTTTGCCGATTACCAAAACCATTTCCCCTTCGTAATGCACGTTAGTAGCTCCCTCGGGGAATTCGATTGCTTCTTCGGTGGCTATAAGTGAGCTGGGATATTTAGCGAACACACCAGGATACGGTTCCGGTTCTCGATCTCCAAGGTGGCTGCGGTAATTGAAGCCAATAGCGATCACTTTCGAGGGCTCCGTTGGCACAAGCAGTTTTACATCAGCCAAGGAAATGGTTTTACCGGTTGGTTCCGAAGATTCGAAAATGCTTCCTCGTAATTCATTAATGGTGTTTCCATCCAGCACACCGTAGGAAGCACGACCCTCGTACTCATAGCGTACATACTTTATAGGTGTATCTTGCGCACTCACTATTGGGGTAGATGCAACGACACTTGCGAATATGATTGTCTTTAAAAATGTTTTCATGGTTTGTTTCATTATCTACTCGAGTTACGGCTTTGCCTTACAGGATTTGATGAGGTTTTGCGATTCCGGTATCAGTATTGTAGATCACGAAGGTGGCTTTGCCAGTTAAACCACCAAACACTTCACCTGGGTTCACCAGCGACGTTGACCCTTCATTTGCGATGTCTAATATATGGTTGTGACCGTAACACACCAAGTCATATCGATTGGACAGCGCAATGGCACCTGCAATGTTTGGAAAGTGAGTCACCCCGATTCGTTCCCCCCCCAACGTTAGATCGGCAAATTCACCATGCAGGGTAATCTGTGAGAAGCGGGTAGCCTGCTGAGTGATCCGAAAAAGGTCTCCGTCATTGTTGCCGAACACAATGTGTATTGGTTTTAGGAACTGCTGTCCCAGTTCAACGACAATGAACGGCGAGCATAGATCACCGCAACAAATCAGCGCATCAGCTTTGCCAAGTTTTGATAATGCAGAAGTAAGATTGGTGATGTGATCGTGAATGTCTGACAGTATGGCAATGTTCATTTTAAGGCTCCCACACGGGGTCATTGTTGCCGATCCGTTGGCCGTCTGTCACTGTTCACTCAAAGTGCTCGCCTACGTTACCAAGAGGTATAATGCGTCGTTGCGCTGCCTAAATCATGGCGCCGGTGTTCTTAAAGAGATTCAGATCCGTATGTCTGATCGGCTTGCACCAGTCAGCACCGCTCTCAAACTTGTCAGTGACTAAGCCAAGTTATTACGACGTTTCTATCATTGGTGGTGGTCCTGCTGGCTCTGCAGCAGCTCGGCTCCTGGCCTCCTGGGGGCATTCGGTCATCGTGCTGGACCGGACTCATTCCGCGATGTCGTTGGCCGAGTCATTACCGCCCAGTTGTCGAAAGTTATTTGATGTTCTAGGTGTTACTACATTAATCGACGACGCTAAGTTTTACCGTTCGTCTGGGAATACTGTGTGGTGGGAGGATAGGGAACCGCGATCTGAAATCTTCCTGGATGGTCTCAAAGGCCATCAAGTTTTACGACGCGATTTTGATCAGTTGCTTCTTTCTTGCGCAGAAACGGCCGGTGCCAGCGTGTTACGTAAGGCCAACGTCAAACAGGTCAATCTTGGACGACCCAGCGAGAAAACCTCCACCAGCGATCTCATTTCATGGCCAATCTCAGATAATCACCAAGCGAATGTGCGGATTGAGTACGACGACGAGATCGGCCATCGGCAGATATTGACTTCTAGGTTTACTCTCGACTGTTCGGGTCGAGCTGGGGTAATTGCTAAACAAGGTTTCCGCACTTATCAAGACAGCCCAGACACTTTAGCGTTGGTGGGTGTCTGGCAAAGCGACACCAGATGGCCGCTCGAGGAACCATCCCATACGCTGGTCGAGGCTTTTGAGAGCGGCTGGGCTTGGTCGGTGCCAGTGTCCGACTCCATCAGATATTTCACTGTCATGCTGGACCCGAAGCTTACCCGGGTTGCACGGGATACAAGCGCGGAGTCGGTTTACCAACGTGAGCTTAGAAAAACGGAACATTGTTCGAACCTGACGGCTGCCGCGACGTTACAACAGCGTCCTTGGGGATGTGACGCATCACTCTACACTGCTCGGAGGTTTGCTGGTTCGAATTTCCTGCTCGTGGGTGATGCTGCGTCATTCATTGATCCCCTGTCGTCATTCGGTGTAAAAAAAGCTCTCGCTTCCGGGTGGATGGCGGCCATCGTAGCTCACACTGCACTAACCCAGCCAAAGATGCACAAGGCCGCATTTGAATTGTTTGAGTCACGAGAACGTGAGGTTTACACGAGTTACGTTGGCCAGTCGGCCAGCTACTTCAAAAATGCTCTTACCCAAGCGCAGCACCCATTTTGGACCGGACGAGCCAGTTCGTTTGACGATCTGGCAGTGGTGGACTCAGGCTATCCTAACGTCGACCAGTTGCGTTGCGATCAGAATGTCTTATCAGCGTTTGAAGCCCTCAAACAGAGCTCCGCAATTGCTTTGCGCCCGACTTCAGCATTTCGTTTAACGCGACGAGCGGTCATAAGTGGTCGTAGCGTTGTATTTGAGGATCAAGTCATATTGGGTGAAGGCTCGGAAGATATACAAGCCACCTGTTTTCTGCGCGGAGTGAACCTGGTGCGACTTGTCGAAATGGCTTCGTCACATCGTCAGGTGCCTGATCTTTATGAAGCGTATAATCGAGAATGTGTACCGGTGAATTTACCTGATTTTCTTGGTGCGCTTTCGGTATTACTCGCCTTTGGCCTTTTGGAGAATGCTGAATGTCAAATCTGACACCCCCTTCAAGCCAGCATCGCCTAATTGCATCTTGTCTGGAACGTATGTTACAAGTAAGCACCATTTTCTGAGGGATGCACCTCACATGAATAGACCTTTCCGATTGCTGGCACTCGTGCTACTCGCCTCATTCGGCCAATCGGCAATGGCTCAACAGAGAGATCAGCTGGCTGTTGAGTCTGGTATTCCCATTAATAATGAGACGGTTCTTGCGGCCTGCGGGACCTGTCATGCAACAGATGATCCAAACATCTTGTCTCGCATTTCATTTCGTCGCACGACACCAGAGGGTTGGCAGCAGACAATCAAGCGCATGATTAGCTTGAATGATCTCACTATCGAACCTGAGGAAGCCCGTGAAGTGGTCCAGTATTTGTCTAACCACCTTGGTCTTGCACCTGAAGAAGCCAAGGCAGGTGCATTCGAAGTCGAGCGCCGTTTTATTGAGCATCGCTATGAAGCCGATCAAGACGTGGAGACCACATGCAGGGCATGTCATTCGTTGGGGCGTATCATCAATCAGCGGCGAACACGAGAAGAATGGTCGCTTGTGGTCGATATGCACAGAGGATTTTATCCGTTAGTTGACTTGCAAGGTTTTCGCGAGACCGGCATGGTCGGACGTGAACCTGCCGACGAAAATGAGACACCTGCAAGACGTCATCCGATGAATAGAGCGATTGATCATTTAGCCACGACCTATCCGTTACATACCTCTGCGTGGGACGCCTGGTCGGCGAACGTACGGCCTTTACAGCTCGAAGGCACCTGGACTTTAGCGGGGCAGCATCCTGGTCGCGGTCCGGTGTACGGCCGTGTAATTATCAAAGCGGGTAGTAGTGTTGGTGAATTTGTTACCGAGGCTAGGCTCACTTATGCCCGTGATGGATTGTCGATTACACACACAGGGCGCAGCATTGTGTACGCTGGATTTCAATGGAGGGGTAGTTCGTCGTTGGACGAGTCTGAGGAGAGCACTTGGCGTCAAGTGATGTTCCTCGAACGCGACCGTCAGTCGATGTCTGGCCGTTGGTTTCGTGGTGCCTACGACGAGATTGGGATCGATGTGAGGCTGCAGCGTGTGGACACTCGGCCACTTTTGTCAGGTGTATATCCGAGCGCAATCATGAGTAATGTGGAAACGCACGAATTGAAGATTTATGGCGCGAACCTACCCAGCCAGCTTGGACTTGCCGAATTAGATTTAGGAACAGGCGTTGGCGTGACTGATATTGTGAGCGTTAGCCAACAGATGGCAATCGTTCGTATTGCAGTGGAAGACTCTGCAGCCATAGGTGCTCGTGATGTTTTCATCGGCCAATCCATGCTTCCCACCGCACTCACGGTTTACGATCGAATTGACAGGATTACGGTTGAACCAATGCGTGGCCTGGCAAGGGTTGGCGGTATTGTTGTTCCGAAACAACTCCAGCAATTCGAGGCCATTGCTTGGCATGCTGGTTCGGACGGAAAATCCCGCACGGATGATGATCTGGTTATCGGTGTTGTTGAGCCGACATGGTCGCTCGAGGAATATTCAGCAACTTATAACGACGAAGATTTAAATTATGTAGGTTCAATTGACCAAAGCGGATTGTTCACACCGGCCGTTGATGGGCCGAATCCGGACCGACTAGGTAATCGCAATAATATCGGTGACGTCTGGGTGGTCGCTAGCGTGACACAGGATGGCGAGATGCCTATTCGAGGGCGTGCACATTTACTTGTCACCGTGCCGAATCATTTGCGGTGGGATTCCTGGGAAATTGGCCGATGAACGAATTTGGTTTACGTGAATGCCACGCCTTCGAGGCTGCCGGACATCAGTTTTTATACTTGGTGCCCAGTGCTGCCGTCTTCGCGCTGGATGAAACGTCGCACGAAATTGTAGCTTTGTTGCGCAAAGGCCCTCTAACACGTACTGCGCTCATTACCGCGCTTGAGTCTCAGCGATCGCCTGCTGAAGTAGACAATGGCCTCATTGAGTTACAGCAGGTACAGGCAGTAGCAGAAGCGGAGGGACCGGTCGAGCCGATGCCCAAGATTATTCCCGTTTCGGCGTTTCCCTTAACCACTATGGTGATGAACGTTACCAACCAGTGCAACTTAAGCTGCACCTATTGTTACGAGTACGGCGAGGACAAAATCGTTGAGACTAGCAATGGTTCTCAACCGAAATTCATGAGTGAAAAAACTGCCCGTGAGAGTGTCGACTTCATGTTGAAGGAATCCGGTGAGAACAAGGTAGCGTATCTTTCGTTCTTTGGCGGAGAAACGCTCATGAATATGTCGGTGTTAAAGTTCGCCATCCCGTACGCCAGAAAGCGAGCAACTGAACTGGGTAAGCGGGTTGAGTTTAACCTAACGACGAACGCGACGTTGCTGAAGCCAGAGGTGATTGATTTCCTTGTCGAAAATGAAGTGGCGGTAACGATCTCGATCGATGGGCCGAAAGAGGTGCAGGATAAGTTTCGTGTCTTCCAGAGCGGTGTTGGTAGTTATGATATTGCCTTGCCAAAAATAAAAGAATTATTAAGCAAGCATCGAACTAGACCGATTGGGGCACGTGTCACACTGACGTCCCAAACGCTTGATATCCGGAAGATCTTTGATCATCTTAGCCATGACGTGGGGTTTTATGAAGTGGGTTTTGCACCGGTTACTACCTCGCCCCAGCGTGACTACGCGATTGAAGATCATGAGTTTAATGACATGCTGGGACAGTTTACCGCCCTAGCGAACGAGTTTCTTGAACACGCACTTGATAATCGTCACCATGGGTTTTCCAATGTGAAAGACACACTAGAGGAAATCCATAAAGGAGCCAGTAAAGCGTATCCTTGTGGTGCGGGATTAGGACTGATGGGTGTAGCGACCGATGGCCAGGTTGCATTATGCCACCGGTTTGCAGGGTCTGACGAACATTCGTTGGGTACAGTTCGTGATGGCATCGATCGGAAACGTCAAACTGAGTTTCTAGATCAACATCATCTTGCTAACAAGACTGACTGTCATAGTTGCTGGGCTCGGCCGCTTTGTTCAGGTGGCTGCTATCACGAAGCGCACACGCGCTATGGCTCGACAGAACAGCCAAATTTGCATTATTGTGATTGGATTCGAGAGTGGACTGACGTCTGTTTGCGTATCTATGGAGAAATCGCTGTACATAATCCAGAGTACTTGAATCGATTCGATGAACGGGTGACTAATGAAGCATCTCAAACCAATTAACCAGAAGGCCAACCGTATCCAAAGGCAGATCATTGGAACAAACGAACGCGACATCGTTGCGCTTCAGCAGGGTGGAGCACCTTTAAGGCCAGATGCTCAGATTCCACTCGGGTGTTCGTTCGTGTTCTTCCCTGGGTGGGAGGCTGATGTCAATGGTGGCACA
>CAZMUA010000004.1:0-11006 GCA_964569695.1 uncultured Woeseiaceae bacterium | reverse complement strand
CCGGTCGAACGTGACTTATTTGATTGTCATCTTGGCTGTTTTTGGCCTGCGCAAGTTCCCGATCAACTGAACCATGCTCCCGACTGGACCAGTTCCTGCGCTTCGGCGCAGAAAGATTGGCGAAAGATTGACCTGATCTTTCCTTAATCATGCGCTTTTCACTGTGAGACCTTGTGCTTAGTTTGGATAGTCTATTATGCAAATCGCCGCGAAGTTACTAGGGCTGCTGCTCACCTTAGTCTTCCTTAATGGGACAGCGTCGGCTCAAGATGAGTCACGCTTGGTTGGCGGTAACGGTACCCTCTACGTCGGGGGCTACGCGGAGAAGATTTACGTCATTGATGAAGCTACTGAGAAAGTCGTTCGCGAGATCCGGGTTTCGATAGGTATGCCAAGACGTTTAGCGATTTCAACCGATCGTAAGCGGTTTTTCATGTTTGATACGACATTTGAGAACTTCGAAATTATCAATGTTGCGTCTGGTGAGAGTCTAGACACTGTATCCATGAGTGATAGCAACACAAAAGTGCGCATTCGTGGATTTGTAGTTGAACCTCAGGAGCGGTACGTCATTTTCCAGGTTCGACCCGCGACCAAGCTCATCGATCGATTTGAGATCGGTGCGATGAAGCTCGTAAAGTACGATTTGACGACGCATGCGATCGAGCAGGAGATCGACTGGCCAAATGGTAAAGAAACCGAGCGACTTAGCATGCTTTTTTCTCCGGATGGATCGTTGCTGTACTTCTTTGAAGACGAGGTTGTAATTTACGAAACAAACAATTTCACCGAGGTTGATCGATGGGATATGTCGGAGTCTGGAGAAGACGGCATTGGACCGCTGCGCTTTGGGGCACGCGATCAAATTAATGAGGAACCAGGTTTCTTTACAGGGCTATTCACTGTGCCCTCGGCCGTGCAAGGCGATCGACTGATGGGAGTGGCCCGTGTGAATTTACTGGAAAAGGCTGTCGAGTATTTTTATACGCTCGGTCCGGCGACGGGAGTGAGTTTTAGTCTTGCACCGGATCGGACTAAGGCCTATGGACTGCTTTCTGAGATTGGGCACACAGAATTTTGGACGTTCGATCTAGAAAGTCAACGCTTGGGGCCGCGCAAACCGTTTGCTGGTCGCCCGCGGATGGCGCTCAAGACTAGTTCGAATGGAAAGCTTTTGTACATCTATCAGGCTGGACAGACGATTGATGTCTACGAAGCTGCGACGTATCAGTACCTTCGCACCATCGACTTGGAAGCAGACATGACAACAGCTTTACTCGTGATACCACCGACTGGCCAGTAGTAAGGTAGTGGAAGCGCCTAGGATACCAAACAGAATTCCTAACTTCTCTGAACGTTACTGATCTTGCTTGATCCTCAATTTCGACGCGCCTTGACGTACGTGATGCCTTATTGGCGTCGACTCGTACTAGTGCTCGTACTTAGTTTGATTAGTACGGCTTTGTCATTGGTGCTGCCGTATCTATCCAAAGGTCTCGTAGATTCTGCCCTGCTCGGGAAAGATCCGGGTGGCTTACTACGTTTCGTTGGGCTTTTTGTCACGATCACGATATTGAGTTTCGGATTTAACGTTGTGAGTGGCTTGCGGTACACACGGGTGTCTGCGGATATTTTGTTCGATATGCGCCTAGCGCTATATCGGCATTTACAAAAACTATCTCCGGGTTTCTACGCGCGTACTCGCCTTGGCGACATCGTGTCACGGATTAACAATGACATTGGTGAAATCCAGCGAATAACAGCAGAAACGGCGTTAGCGTTGATCGGCAATGTGTTGTTCCTTGGAGGAGCGATCACTATGTTGATTTGGCTGGACGCCGGACTGGCTCTGCTGAGCGCCGTCCTGTTACCACCAAGCGTGTGGATGCTGGTTCGCTATCGTCATCGATTAGAAGGTCGAGTGACAGCGGTACGTGAACGCGGCGCTGATGTGGGCAGTTTCTTGATCGAAACATTACAAGGTATGAAGTTGGTTGTTACCTCAAATGCGCAGGTTAGAGAGGTTAAGAACTTCCAAAAGAAAAATGACGCATTTGTCCGGGCGCTTATGTCAATGCAACGACTAAGCTATCTGTTTGGAGGCTTACCTGGCTTAATTCTTTCAGGAAGCACGGCGGTGGTGTTTGTAATAGGCGGGCAGCAGGTAATCGATGGGACCATGACTATGGGTACGCTGGTTGCCTTCATGGCTTACCAGATTCGTGTCCTGCCTCCGATTCAGGCATTGATGGGACTGTACGCCAATTTAGCAACAGTGCGGGTCTCGCTCTCTAGAGTGCATCAACTACTCGACGCTCAGATAGACGTCACTGAATTGTCAGATGCCGAGGTTTGCCCAGATGCCCGAGGGGCAATTTCATTGGAAGATGTAACCGTAACCTTTGACCGTGGTGTGGCTGCACTGGATCGCGTTAATCTTCAGGTTGCAGCTGGTGAAGTGCTTGCGGTTGTGGGGCCGAGTGGGGGTGGCAAATCTACTTTGGCAGACCTCTTACTTCGGTTAATTGATCCAGACACAGGCTGTGTGTGCCTTGATGGTCGTGATGTGCGATCAATTAGTTTTCATGATTTACGTCGACACATCGCTTTGGTTGATCAAGAACCGTTCATTTTTAATGCATCGATAGCCGAAAACATTCGGTATGGTCGGGTCAACGCCAGTGAAGCTGAACTCACAGCGACGACGCGAGCATCTGGCATTGCGGAATTTATTGATCGGTTGCCGGAGCAGTATGACACCGAAATAGGTGAACGAGGTCATATGCTGTCGGCCGGTGAACGTCAGCGTATTGCGATTGCACGAGCGTTTCTCGCGAATCCGGCCGTGCTTGTGATGGATGAACCGACTGCGGCACTAGATCCTGTTTCCGCGAGGAAAATCGTAGCAGGTTACGAGGCGGTGATGAAAGGGAGAACGACAATCATTATTTCTCACCACCTTGAATTGGTGCGCAGAGCTGATCGTGTTGTGGTAATCGATGGTGGACGGATCGTGGAGAGCGGTTTACCTGAAGAGTTGCTTGCGAGAGACAGTGCATTCTCGACGCTCTTTCGGTCGTCAGCAGGTAAAGAGGAGTAACGAATTCCATGCGTGGCGAACGACTTGGGGCGGCCACTGGCCGTTCAGTTCGTGTGGCAGTCGTTGATAGTGGTGTCAATCGGAAGCACCCACATATTCCATCGGTGTTTGGCGGAGTCGCCATTGATACCGATGGTCGTCAACACCCGGATTATCTAGATCGCTTGGGGCACGGTACTGCTGTGGCTGCTACTATCGTTGAAAAGGCTCCGGACATTGAACTGTACGCCATCAAGGTATTTGAGACAGAACTGGCGACTGGTGGAGATGCCCTAGTTGCAGGTATGGACTGGGCCATCGAGCACCAAATGCAAGTGATTAACCTTAGTCTTGGCACCTCCAACCCAAAGCTTGAGGTGCAATTGCAAGCTGTAGTTGAGCGCGCAATATCTCGGAACGCCATCGTGGTGTCAGCCATTGAAGAAGGTGGAACGCGATGGCTTCCCGGTTGTTTATCTGGTGTCGTCCGGGTGGCACTCGACTGGGACTGTCCGAGGAACGAATACCGATCGGTTATGGCGAGTGATGGACAGACTGTTTTTCGCGCATCAGGTTTTGCGCGTCCGATTCCTGGAGTTCCGCTTGGTCGAAATCTGAAAGGCACTAGTTTTGCCGTGGCGAACTTGACTGGATACCTTGCTAGAGTGGTGGAGCACCACGCCGAAGCATCAATTGATGAAGTCGTGAAGATCCTAGCTGCTAATTCTGCCAAAAACGCCGACCAGTCGTGAAGTTGGTTCTAATCTGACGATGGTGCGTAACGATACAGTTTTAAACCTCGGTCAGATTGCCCAAGCCTGCCAGCGTTGATTGCGCCGTTCGACATGAAGGGGTAGTTCGAAGCATTGAGATAATGCTTCATCGGTCAGCGTCGTATTAATGGGACCCGCTGCTTGTACTACACCTCCACGAAGCAGCAGCAGGTGAGAAAAGCCAGGAGGAATTTCGTCGACGTGATGGGTGACGAGTATGGTTGGCGGAGTAGTGTCCTTTTCGGCTAAGGACCCTAACGACGCGATTAACGCTTCACGACCTCCTAGGTCGAGACCCGCAGTTGGCTCATCTAGTAAAAGCATGCCCGGGTCTGCCATAAGTGCCCGTGCTAGTTCCACACGTTTACGTTCACCTGACGCCAAGGTGCCATAACGCCGGTCGAGTAGATGCTTGCAGCCCACGCGTGTCAGCAAACCCACGGCTGTTTAGTAATCCGCGGTCGTGTTGGTTTGCCACCACGGAGCTAGGGCTCCATGCTTAGCAGTTACTACTACATCAGTTATCGAAAGACCTGGGCGAATTAGATCCGCAAGCTTGGCACTCGAATAGCCGATCCGAGTTCGCAACGTTCGTACATCGGTAAAGCCGAGAGTTTCTCCAAGCACTTCCACCGTGCCAGTAGAAGGATGCAAGTACAAAGAAGCAACTTCGCAGATTGTAGTCTTGCCTGAGCCATTTGGGCCAAGGAGGATCCAGTGCTCGCTCTTACGAACAGTCCAAACTACATTACTTAAGATTGGACGACCGTCACGAATTACACTGACACCATCGAGCGCAAGGGCGATATCTGAGGTTGCAGGTATCATCATCGATATGTGCAGTGTATGTCGTTAAGATGCGTCACAGTCATGTCTTCATGAATCGTATCCTCATTTGGTTTAGAATGCGCCAGAATCGAGCCAGTGTGTGAAACTGCACCCGGAATGATATTCTGAAAGGCCAGTGATTCATACTGGATAGCGGGTAGACTCTTATGCAGTACGCAAAACTTGGATCCACAGGATTAAAGGTCTCACGTCTTTGTTTGGGAACAATGACCTACGGCGATCCTGCTTGGCGTAAATGGATTCTCCCAGAAGCCGACGGTCGTCTCTTCATTCAACGTGCGATTGAAAGTGGGATAAATTTTTTTGACACAGCGGATATGTACTCGCTCGGTGTCAGTGAAGCAATTCTTGGACGCGCACTTAAGGACTTTACTGTTCGCGATCAGGTCGTGGTTGGCACTAAAGTATTTTATCCGATGAGTGACGACCCAAACGATCGAGGGCTATCTCGCAAACATCTTTTTCATTCAATCGATGCATCGCTTCGCCGCCTCCAGCTTGATCACGTTGACCTCTACCAAATTCATCGATGGGATCCACTTACTCCAATTGAAGAAACACTCCAAGCGTTAAACGACATTGTGAAAGCAGGCAAAGCCCGCTATATCGGTGCTTCTAGTATGTACGCCTGGCAGTTCGCGAAGGCGCTTTACCTCAGCGATCGATATGGTTGGACACGGTTCGTATCAATGCAGAATCACTACAATCTCGTCTATCGTGAGGAAGAGCGCGAAATGATTCCGCTTTGCCGAAACGAAGGCATTGGCATGATTCCATGGAGCCCACTGGCACGTGGATTTTTGGCGGGTAACCGTACACTGAAAGATTGGGGTGCAACCAAACGTGCTCAGACCGACGAGTTTGCCCATAAGCTCTATTATGCTGAGTCAGACTTTGAAATTGTTAAATGCGTTGTTGAGGTTGCCAAACAACGAGGTGTGTCGCCTGCTCAAATTTCGTTGGCGTGGTTGTTGCGGCAGCCTGGCGTGACGGCGCCGATCCTAGGCGTTTCGAAGATGTCACAGTTTGACGAAGCGATCGCCGCTCTTGACATTGAGCTCGACGAAAACGAATGTAAACAGTTGGAAGAGCCATACAGGCCACATGCCATCTTAGGACATTAACCCAGGCGATGTTACGGGCAATGAGTGGATTGCCCAGTTGTATACGTAGGAGAAAGTAATGTCTATTCGAAAGTCAATTTTCGTAACAATAGTTCTTGCGGGAGTTCTTAGTTTTGGGCAAGTCGGCTCAGCTCAAGAAGCAGGTATTCGAGGCTTCCTAGATGAAGAGGTTAACTTACAGCGTCAACGCGAAGAGTTGTTTCGTAGTATTCCAGAGCCCACTAATTTGCGTGAATACATGCGCATTATTAGTGAGTCCCCTCATCATGCCGGTGCACCAGGTAGCCGACGGGTAGCCGAGTACATTCTGTCCCAGTTCGCCTCGTGGGGTCTTGAAGCCTACATCGAAGAGCATGAAGCACTTATGCCATTTCCGGTCGAACGAGTGGTGGAGTTAATCAAGCCGGAGCGGATTCAACTACGGCTTGAGGAACCGGCGATTCCAGAGGATCAGGATTCTGGCGATATTGAAGGCCTACCTAACTACAACGCTTATTCTGCTGATGGTGACGTAACGGCCGAACTGGTCTACGTGAATTATGGGATTCCAGAGGACTACGACCGTTTGGAAGAACTCGGCATTAGTGTCGAAGGCAAGATAGTTATCGCGAGATACGGCCGAAGTTGGCGAGGTATTAAACCTAAGTTAGCTTGGGAACACGGAGCAGTGGGTTGCATCATATATTCGGATCCGAAAGACGACGGGTACTTTCAGGGTAACGTGTATCCAGAAGGACCATTTCGACCCGAGTATGGTGCCCAGCGTGGCAGCGTGATGGACATGCCCATCTATCCAGGCGATCCCTTGACGCCAGGATGGGGTTCGGAACCTGGCGCTCGGAAACTGGATCGGGCCGATGCCGAAACACTACTGAAGATTCCGGTGCTTCCGATCTCCTATGCTGACGCCTTGCCTTTGCTGAAGCATTTGGGAGGACCAGTTGCACCTGAAGATTGGCGTGGTGCACTCCCCATCACGTATCAGATAGGTCCAGGTCCTTCGACTGTGCATTTGAAGCTGTCGTTCGACTGGCAGGTGAGGCCACTCTATAACGTTATTGCACGCATCGATGGGGCAGAATTTCCCGACCAATGGATCGTGCATGGTAATCATCACGATGCTTGGGTGAATGGCGCAACTGACCCGACGAGCGGAAACGTTGTGTTGATGGAAACAGCGCGCGGACTAGGCCAGTTGCTCGATCAAGGTTGGCGGCCGAAGCGGACTATCTTTTTTGCTTCTTGGGATGGTGAAGAATGGGGATTACTCGGATCAACTGAGTGGGCTGAGAAGCACAAGACTGAACTGAATGCAAACGGTGTAGTTTATATCAATTCTGACAGTACTAGCGCAGGGTGGTTGTCGGCTGGAGGGTCGCATTCACTGCAGTGGTTTGTAAACGAACTAGCACGGGATGTTTCAGGGCCACGTTCGGATGGGTCAGTGTTTGACGAATTGAAGGCAAGACAACTCGAACAAGCTGACAGTTTGGACGAGCAACTTCAGATTGAGAATCGAGAACACTTTCCGATTACCGCTCTGGGCTCGGGTTCCGACTATACCGTCTTTTTGGACCACTTGACGATGGCGTCACTTAATCTCGGTTTTGGAGGGGAGAGCCGAGGGGGCGTTTATCATTCGAAATACGATTCGTTCACGTGGTACACAAAGTTTGGAGACAAGAATTTCAAGCACGGACGTGCACTGTCGCAGATCATGGGTACCGCTTTATTGCGATTAGCTGATGCGACGGTCTTACCATTTAACTTTATCGATTACGCTAACACGATGGATGTCTATGTCGACGAGATCGAGCATTATTACAACGAACTTGACACTAATGAAACTCTGGACCTGACCTCACTACGCTTGGCGCTGTCTGAGCTTGAGAGCGCCGGTGAAGCATACGAGCGCAGATTAACAGCGGCGACCCACACCAGCCCCAGCGTGATTAATGCACATAGCGATCTCCTCTCTGAGCTAAATCGCCTAATCTACACGTCCGAACGTACGTTGGCTTATGCAGGTGGCCTACCGAAGCGGGCATGGTTTAGGCATCTAGTGTACGCACCTGGCCTCTATACCGGTTACGGTGTTAAAACTTTGCCGGGCATTCGAGAAGGAGTCGAAGAAGGAGCGTGGGATGAGGCGCGCAGCTATGTTACTCGTGTTGCTGCTGCCGTTACAGTCTTGGCTGCCCAAGTTGATCAAGCAGCCAATTTATTAGTTCAGATCACTCAGTAGCTTCAGAGCAAGGCACCGGCAATGAAGTACAACATGAGAGTGGCCGTGCCTGCCACCAATGCATAAGGAAGCTGTGTGCGCACGTGGTCGATGTGGTCGCTCGCCGAGGCCATTGATGAGACAACGCTTGTGTCACTAATAGGCGAGCAGTGGTCACCGAATACCCCTCCGCCTAGCACCGCGCTCACAACTAGCGGAAGTGACACAACGACTGATTCACTGTTAAATAACGACACGAGAGGCACGGCCAGGGTAATCATGATTGCGAAGGTGCCCCAGCTCGTTCCGGTCGAAAAGGCAATAAACGCGCTCACTAAGAATACGAGTGGTGCTACCAGTACTGGTGTCAGAAATGGTTTAATACTTGCTGCCACCCAGGGGCCTGTCCCGAGCGCCTGACATACGTCACCAAGCGCAAAAGCTAAGACCATCAACACAGCTAGCGGCAGTATGCCACCAGCTCCCTTAAAGGCTAGATCCACGAATTCCTGCATCGAAAAGGCTTTTTGAAGAACTGATAGTAGGACCATTAAAGCCAGTCCTAGGAGGACGCCCCACATAACCGATGTTGAGCCTGAGCCCTGATTCATTATGTCGAACAGACCGGGATCAAGAATATTTGCTTCACGAGCCCCAATTGAGCCGGTGATTCCAATGCCAGCAAACACCATTACCACCATTCCAAACAGGGGAATCAACATGTTTCCAAGACGCGGCGCTACCGTTTCTTTTCTTGGAATCATAATAACTTCGTCATCCACGACTGGCCGCGCATCGTCGGCAAGCACTTTACCTTCTTCAGCCGCACGGCGTTCCGCAACCTTCATTGGGCCGATGTGCCAATTTGTTATTGAGACCACAAAAACAAGAATGACTGCCAAGACGGCATAGAAATTCAGCGGTACTGCTGCCATGAAGATGGTAAGTGGACTCTGGTCACCAAGATTACCGAGTGCAGCTTGTGCACTTAGAAGACCAAGTACTGTGGCGCCCCAAGCGTTAAAGGGCAACAGTATACAGACTGGTGCAGAAGTGGAATCGCATATGTAGGCGAGTTTCTCACGTGAAATCTTAAGTTTATCGAACAGTGGACGGGAGACGGTGCCCACTACCAAACACGTGATGTTCGATTCGATAAACACGCCGAGACCGATGACAGAGGCCATTAGTTGAGCCCCACGTCTCGTCCGCGACCACTTCCAATGGCTGACCCAGTTTAAAAATCCATCGATGCCACCACCGCGCTGCATCAGAATAAGCAGTGATCCCATTAGTAACGTGAAAACGATCACCCGAGTTTGCCCTGGATCTGCGAACACCTCAATCATTGCTGATATGGCCTGAGCCGTACCTTGCAAGGGATTGCCACCAGCGTGGATAACCCAGCCAATCCATATGCCGCCAAGTAACGATACGGTAACCTGCCGTGTTGCGATCGCCATGCTAATAGCCAGTACGGGGGGGACGATCGCTATCACGCCAAATGTCGCCTGCTCCACAGGACCTCCTTAGTTGACAGCATCTTAGCAAAAGATTGTCTGTCGATCAGATGTTTCATTTTAATAGTCTTGAGGCACCTTTAAGTCTGTCGATTGTCGCCAGAATGCAGCTAGGAGACTGCCAATCAGTGAATGAAAGACAGCCGAAATGGCGCATGGGATTGCTACGAGGGGGCTGATAAAATTCTGTCGAGCTAGGACGACGCCTAATCCTGAGTTCTGCATCCCTACTTCAATTGCGATCGTTCTGGCGGTGATCTCCTTGTGAAACATGAACCGACCTGCGACGTAGCCTGCAGAGAATCCTCCAACATGTAATGTGAACACTGCTAACAGAAGTCGGAAGCCAGCGGTCATGATTTGTTCCTTCCCTGCACCAATTATTGAGGCGACGATTAGGACGATTGTAATTACCGCTACGAAAGGCGCCACCGAAAGCATTTTGTGTGTAATCGTCGTGAGGTACTTATTCAATGCAATGCCAATAACGACGGGTAAGATAACGACCTGTACCGTGCTGAGGAGTAAGCCAGTTGCGTTTACGTCAATTCGACTGCCAGCTAGTAGGGCTGTGAGCGCTGGAGTCATGGCCACTGCAAGAATTGTCGAGAAAGCTGTTATCGTGACGGACAGTGCTACATCTGCTTTGGCAAGAAAGGAGATGACGTTTGATGCTGTGCCGCCAGGACATGAGGAGACAAGTACTAAGCCAACCGCATATTCAGTCGGCAATTCGTACAGATAGCCAATGAGCCATCCCAGCGTTGGCATGAGGGTATACTGCAGCGTCACACCTGGTAACACTAAACGCCAGTGCTGGACAATACGTTTAAAGTCGTTAATGGATAGCGTCATGCCCATACAGAGCATGATGATACCCAAGCCTACCGTTATGAATGAACCACTGAACCAAGTAAAAAACGGTGGGTGATAGAGCGCGAGGGCACTTGCGACTAAGACCCAAAATGGAAATGCAGCGGTTAAAAGTCCAAGGATGTGCACGATATATTACCCGCTTCGGCTGATATCAAAAGAACTAACAGTACTGTCGAGCCAGTCTACACCAGCTGCCCTTCTTGTGGTTTGTCGGCATCCACACGAATAGTTTTGTTTGGTTGTGTTTCTGCTTCCGCTGGTGGAGAATCTTGGAATCGATTCGTTCAATCTTGGGCAGAATAATAATGGGATTATTTCTTACACGCCTCACACCTCTCCAATGGGTGATCTGCGGTGTTGCCGCGCTCGGCTTTGCCTTTGATGTTTATGAACTCTTGATGCTTCCGCTCATTGTGCGCCCTGCATTACTTGAGCTCTTGAGTGCACAGCCTGGGTCAGCGGAATTTAATCTCTGGGTCGGGCTTCTGTATTTCGTGCCGGCGTTGGCTGGTGGGGGATTCGGATTTCTTGGAGGCTACTTGACTGAGTTTTTCGGGCGTC
>CAZMUA010000003.1:76711-162206 GCA_964569695.1 uncultured Woeseiaceae bacterium | reverse complement strand
ACATTAACGCGACCACTATTCCTAGTGCTTTTCTTCTGCATGATGCTCACCGCTTCGGTGGAACTCGGCCCAGGAAAGTGGACACCCGCAATCTTTGCCGCCGTGGGAATCCCTGGCATTCTTCTCCTCGCATGGATCAACGGCTTGATGGCCATCATGCGTCAATTTGCTGGGCCAGTCGTTCATCGTCTCTCAGCGACCGGCGTCCTAACGGTCTGTGCCGTGGTTTCCGGCGTAGGACTCTGGTGGCTGAGTTACGCTGAAACGATGGGAGTGGCCTTTGCAGCCGGAGCGGTGTTCGCCATTGGTACATCGTATTTTTGGCCAACAATGTTAGGAGTCGCAGCTGAAAGAGTGCCGAAAGGAGGCGCGCTAGCTCTCGCCCTGCTTGGTGGTATTGGGGCGTTAACGGCAGGGGCTTTCACTACGCCGATCATGGGAAACATTGCTGACACATATGGGCACGAAAGACTGGACCCCGTCGAAACCAAGCAAATACTAACCGAAGCGGTCGAAATATTGCCAGATTTGGCAGCCCAGGCACAAGGAGAAGCCGGCGCTGAGATACAGGCCGCCGGCGAAGAAGCGCAGGCGGTTCTGACTGCAGCCTCGGTCGCTGGAGGACAGTTACCGCCGATCGCCACCGCGACAGCTCTTCGGAGCGTAGCAAGATTCGATAGTAATGCTGATTTCACGAGCCGAGCCTCAGCACTGCTTGCCCCTGCGGACAATCACGGAGGTCGAATCTCGTTCCGCTATGTGTCTTCCCTGTGTATTCTGCTCGCCATTATTTTTGGAATTTTGTACATGCGAGACCGAAAGCGTGGAACTCCCCGTACCGAATAAGTGGAGGCGCCGCCCGGATTTGAACCGGGGATGGAGGTTTTGCAGACCTCTGCCTTACCACTTGGCGACGGCGCCTATCAAAATAGACCACGGACACAAAAAAACCCGCGCCGGCGGGTTCAAAAAAAACTGGAGCGGGAAACGGGATTCGAACCCGCGACTTCGACCTTGGCAAGGTCGCACTCTACCACTGAGTTACTCCCGCTCACCACGCCACAACAAAGATTACGTTATCATAGCTATCCGACAAGCAACAAGACACAGCAGTCCCAGTAAACCAACCTACTGCCCAGTGAAATTGGAGACTTCTTTGTAGAGAAATCCGCTAAACAATTAGCGCTTCTTAAACAACTGTCCCTATTTTCGCTTCCACCTGGTACCAGTGGAGTCATCCTCAAGCAGAATACCTCGCGCATCAAGATCTGTGCGAATCTGATCAGCCGCTGCAAAATCTCGCAGCTTACGTAACGACTTGCGATCGGCAATTAGTTGTTCAATTTCTTCGACTGAAACCGGTGGAGCTATATCCTCTGCTTGACGCAAACTGATAAAGCCTAGCACTCGGTCAAATTGCTTGAATGCATCGCGAATCTCTTCGACATTACCAGTCCCCAACTCCTCCTGATCAACAGCGACATTAATAGCACGAACGAACTCGAAAATAACTCCAAGACCACCTGGAACATTCAAGTCATCAGCAATCATTGCAGAAAAAGCTGCGCGGGCTGACGCTGTCTGCTCAGACATTACCGGATACATACCGGTCGAGACGATGCGGTCCAGACGGGCCAAACAATCGATTAATCTAGCAAGCGACTCATCGGCCTGCTCCATACTCTGCCAAGTAAACTTAAGTTGCTTACGATAATGCACGGATAATAGAACATAACGTAGCACCGAAGCTCTGTACCCTTTCTTAAGAATCTCCGGCACGGTCAATACATTACCAACCGACTTTGACATCTTCTCACCTTGGTCCAACAGTAAATGTTCAACATGGACCCAATAACGAGAAAACTGTTCGCTGGTCATACCTTCACTCTGTGCAATCTCGTTCTCGTGATGCGGAAAAATTAAATCGACGCCGCCAGCATGAATATCAATTGGAGAACCGTCGAGCAAACGTAAGGCCATCGCTGAACATTCAATGTGCCACCCTGGACGACCGGGTCCAATGCCAAAATCCCAAGACGGTTCCTCCGGTTTTGCTGATTTCCACAAAACAAAGTCACGGGCGTTTTCCTTGTTATATTGATCACTATCAATACGAGCACCAGATTTGATACCCTCAGGATCGAGCTGCGCCAATTTGCCATACTGTGGCAAAGTCGAAATTTTGAAATAAATCGATCCGGCACGCCTATAGGTGTGCCCGTTAGCCTCAAGAGCCTGAATCATCTCGGTCATCGCTCGAAGATTTGCTTCATCAGTAGCCCGAGGTTGCTCCTCTGCAGGTTCGAGCCCAAGTGCTAGAGCATCCTCACGGAATGCCTCGATGTACTGATTTGTGTAATCACGTAACGACATTTCAGCAGATCTAGAAGCAGCGATGGTGCGATCATCAACATCGGTGAAGTTCATGATTTGTTGAACTTGATAACTTTCCTCATATTTGAGCGCACGTCGAAGTACGTCCAGTGCAACAAATGTCCGAAAATTTCCGATATGCCCTCTCGCATAAACAGTCAAACCACAGGTGTACATGCGCACCAACTGCCCACGACTTGGCGTAAATATTTCTTCACGACGGGTCAAGGTGTTATAGAGACGCATTTCTCAAATTAAGGTCGCACTAAAGAAAGCTCGGCAAGTAAAACAAGTGGCGCCCATAGTCTGTGGACTTCCAGCGCCCAACTTAAATTCTACAGCGAAAGGCGATCGAAGAGTGCTCTTGCTTCACGACAATCAGCATCAATTTGAGCACGAAGAGAACTGCTGTCAGAAAAACGACGTTCGTCTCTTAATCGTTGAACGAATGACAACTGGATCTCCTTAGTATAAAGGTCTTGATTTAAATCGAATATGTGGGTTTCGATTACTCGATCACCTTGACGATCGAATGTTGGCCGCACTCCAATGTTAGTAATACTGGCATGCACCGCTTCATCAATTCTCACCATAGTTGCGTAGACACCGTTTGGCGGTAAAAGCTCATTGGCCGTTTCCAGATTCGCCGTAGCCACACCAACCTCCTGACCTCGACCTGACCCATGGATAACCATTCCGTCAATAAAGTAATGCCTGCCCAACAACGCGCTGGCTTCATCAACTCGTCCTTCAGCAATCAACCGCCGCACGCGTGTACTACTCACAACGAAGTCTCGGTACCGCACTGCATCAATCTTTTCAGCTTTAAAACCATGCTTTTCACCCTCGACACGCAACACTGAAAAATTACCAGAACGATTCTTCCCAAATAAGAAGTTTGCCCCTACCCATACTTCAACCACTTGCAACCAATCAACCAAGACCTTACGTATGAAGGACTCTGGTGACCATTGCGAAAGTTCCTTCGTAAATCTCACAACCGCAATACCATCCAAACCAACCTGCATAAGAGTCTTAGTCTTCTGTTCCATAGTCATCAGTGCAGCTGGAACCTTGTCAGGTCGAACGATTCTAGACGGATGTGGATCGAACGTTAGCGCTATCACTTTGGCATGTTGGCGATCAGCACTTTGACGAGCATATTCGAGAATCTTTGTATGGCCACGATGGAGGCCGTCAAAATTCCCTACCGCAAGTACGATTCGATCCCAATGATTGGGTTTTGAGTTGTCTGGAAAATAAATAATAGACACGGTGATTAGATCGTCTCGTAAAGAGTCATGCTTTGGAATTTAATGAATCATCCAGCACGGTTAAGACTAAGCCATCATATGCCAACTCCATCTTATCCGGGAGTTGCGTGGAGGTAGCTGCGTGCGATAAGTCGTGGCACATGTGGGTGAAGTAGGTACGTGCAGCACCAATCCTTCGCGCTGCGTCGACAGCCTCATCGACTGAAAAATGCGTAGGGTGTGATCGTGGACGTAATGCATCAATTACCAAGAGATCGAGATTCTCAAGTAAGCACCAAGACGCGTCTGGAATTCGATTGCAGTCAGTGAGATAAGCAAACCGGCCAACTCGGAATCCTAGTATCGTACGCTGCCCGTGCTGAACTGGCACAGGAACAAAGGTCTGGTGACCCAAGGAGAATGAACCCTCTAGTGGAAAAGTAACAATCTGAGGTATATGACTACCAGTTTGTTCTGGCGGTTTAAAAATATAGGCAAACATTTGCCTAATGTCAGTAATCGTTCGGCGATCGCCATAACATGGAATCGCCTCACCTTGCAGGTAATTGTAACGACGCACCTCGTCTAGTCCGAACACGTGATCAGCGTGGCTGTGGGTAAACAAGACGGCGTCAATGCGGCGAATATCAAATTTGAGTGCTTGCGCACGTAAATCTGGAGAAGTGTCAACGAGAACACTGGTTCCGTCACCCAGTTGAATTAAAACTGATGGACGCCAACGACGATCACGAGGATCCTCAGAGCAACACGTTACACAGTCGCAACCCACAACAGGTATACCCGAGGAGGTACCAGTACCAAGAAAGGTAATGCGCAAATCACTAATACCTAAAATGACGCATAGCTAGTCAACAACTTGCTCCTTGATTTCAAGGAGACGTTTCCGCAAAGTCCGCAACGTAAGACTCAGTTTCTGTTCTTCGTCTAAGGTTAGATTTCCGCGGGTCTTATCTTCTAATAATGCCAGCATATCTATCATTTGTGCGGCGGAGACAATATTCGGAGCAGACTTAACACCAGACTCACGGTCCGCAACATCACCAAGGTGGACAGCAGCAGTAGTTGCAAGCGTCACCACAAACATATCAAATGTTACATTGTTAGATGTAGTCATTACGCATAAGATTCCGTTCTTGAACGAGCCAGACGAGCCCTCAATAACTAAACCAGGGCACAAAAATTAAAAAGCGACAAGCACACAATGCTAGCATAGCTTTTAATTCAATCGTGGCAGACGACAACCAATACTAATTTCGGATCCTAGGACCAAGTGAACCCATGACCCGCAATACCAACCCACAACCAGAATCACGAAAACCGCATTCGACGAACGACACGGCTGGCGATCACTTTAATCGTCTCGTTGAGCTCATGCGTCGCTTACGCTCGCCAAGCGGCTGTCCTTGGGACCGCGAACAAACCTTACATTCACTTCAATCATTTTTACTTGAAGAGACCTATGAGGTTCTCGATGCAATCGACCAAAATGACAAAGCTGAGCTTAAGAATGAATTGGGCGACCTATTGTTTCAAATCGTCTTCTTGGCAGAAATCTGTTCCGAGTCACATTCTTTCACGATCTCAAACATTATCACTGCCATTGCTAATAAACTCATCGACCGCCATCCTCATGTTTTCGGAGAAGAGAGTGACCTTCGTACACCAGGGTTGGAACTGAATACAACAAAAGAAATTACTGGCCTCTGGGAAGAACTTAAGGCAAAAGAAAAATTCGAAAAGGGGCACCCTCAGAGTCTACTTGGAAGCGTTCCCGAAACCTTGCCTGCACTTCTGAAAGCACATGAAATCGGTAGCCGTGTTGCCACTGTTGGTTTCGATTGGCCACGCGCAGAATCTGTAATTAATAAGATTGACGAAGAAGTGACTGAGTTGCGGGAAGCCATCGCAAATGACGTTCCGATAAGCGTTCAAGAAGAAATGGGAGATTTCTTATTCTCAATCGCTAATCTGTCTCGCAAACTAGGTGTCGATCCAGAAACAGCGCTACGCCAAGCCAATCGAAAATTCTGTTCTCGTTTTGCACAAGTGGAACACAAGCTTCAAAGTCGTGGGCGCACAATTCACAAGTCAACTCCTGAAGAACTGGAAGCACTGTGGAATGAAGTTAAAAAATCTGAAACCGAAGACTAGGTACCGTCAGCAACAATCTCTGAATGATATTGTTGCAAGGATCTCACGGTCAGCGCCTCATTTTGCATGGCCCGAATAGCACTGACGGCTGCAGCTGCACCTGTTAGTGTGGTTATACACGGAACACCATGCAGCATGGCTATCCTCCGTACAGTCAAGTCGTCAAAGAATGAGTCTCGGCCGAGTGGTGTATTAATGATCAGAGCTACTCCACCATTTAAGATCTGATCTCCAATGTGAGGTCGACCTTCATTAATCTTAAACACCAAGTCAGTGTCAACACCTTGGGCTCTAAGGTAAGCAGCCGTACCTCGAGATGCAACAATGCTAAAACCGAGAGCTACTAAATCCGACGCAATCTTACTTACGTTTTTCTTATCTTTGTCATTGACACTGATAAATGCTGTGCCAGATTGTGGAAGCTGCTGACCTGCGGCCAGCTGTGCTTTCGCAAACGCATTACCAAACGTAAGCGCCCCACCCATCACTTCACCGGTCGATTTCATTTCAGGCCCAAGTAGAGTGTCAACGCCAGGAAATCTAACAAAAGGAAACACCGGGGTCTTTACAAAGACACCAGCCACTTCTAGATCAGAAAACAAATTCAACTCTTCAAGTGATGCTCCCGCCATAACACGCGCGGCAACCTTGGCCAAGGGTACACCGGTGGCTTTTGAAAGATAGGGAATGGTGCGGGAGGCGCGTGGATTTACTTCCAGCACATACACCGTTTCATCCTTTATGGCGAACTGGATGTTCATAAGCCCAACAACCTTTAGGGCTCGTGCAATTCGCCGCGTGTAATCTCTAATAGTAGTGAGGTGACGCTCCTCCACCAAGTAAGGTGGTACCACACATGAACTGTCACCTGAATGGATGCCGGCTTCTTCAATATGTTCCATAATGCCGCCAATAACAACGGCGCCACTTGCGTCCGCAACGGCATCAACATCCAGTTCGAATGCGTCTTCGAGAAATCTGTCTATCAAGATTGGACGTTCAGGTGAAGCGTCAACCGCTTCAGTCACGTATCGATCAAGGGATGCCTGGTCGTAGACTATAGCCATTGCCCGGCCACCTAAAACGTATGACGGTCGTACAACGACAGGATAACCAATAGAAGTCCCCACCTCCCTGGCTTCCTCACGAGAAGTCGCAACACCACTAGGGGCCTGAGCAATACCTAAACCCCAAAGAAGTTCAGCAAATCTCTTGCGATCTTCAGCCAAGTCGATCGAATCAGGCGATGTTCCGAGAATAGTGACACCTGCTTGCTGTAACTTGAGCGCTAATTTTAATGGCGTCTGACCCCCGAATTGAACAAGGCATGCTACTTCGCCTCCTAAAACTCGTTCCCGTTGAATGACTGCGAAAACATCTTCGTAAGTAAGTGGTTCAAAGTACAACCTATCAACCGTGTCGTAATCCGTTGACACAGTCTCCGGATTGCAGTTGATCATGATTGTTTCGAAACCGCCCTCACGAAGCGCAAAGGCAGCGTGGCAACAACAATAATCAAACTCAAGCCCTTGCCCAATCCGATTCGGGCCACTACCAAGAATTACAATTTTCTTTTGATTGGTCGGTTCAGCCTCACACTCTGTCTCGTACGTGCCATACATGTACGGGGTAAACGACTCAAATTCTGCAGCGCATGTGTCGATGCGTTTATAGGATGGGGTAATTTCAATCTCGCGGCGACGCTGTTCCACATCCCCCTCTTCAACTCCAGTTATAGCCGCAATGGTGGAATCACTATATCCATTGCGCTTTAATGTTGTAAGCAATTCAACTGACATATCTCGAAAACCCACCACGCTGGCAGTTTTCTCCAATTCGATGATTTCAGAAAATTGCGATAAGAACCAACGATCGATATGAGTCGTTTTATGTATCTGATCAACCGTCCAACCTCGTCGTAATGCTTCAAAAACGCTCCACATCCTCCTGTCCGTTGCCACCGAAATGTCACGTTGTAAAACTGCTGACTCTACTTCAGGTTCATTTAAGCGTCCAAAAATCTGAGCGGGTAAATCAAGCTCAAGTGAACGCACGCCTTTCATGAAGGCTTCTTTAAATGTCCGCCCAAGCGCCATGACTTCGCCGACTGATTTCATTTGAGTCGTTAATGATCTGTCAGCCAGTGGAAACTTCTCAAATGTCCATCGTGGGATCTTCACCACAACATAGTCGATTGTGGGTTCGAATGAGGCAGGCGTGAGCCGAGTAATATCATTTGGAATTTCATCCAACCGGTAACCCAACGCCAATTTTGCAGCAATCTTTGCGATTGGAAACCCAGTAGCCTTGGAAGCTAGTGCGGACGAACGAGAAACTCGTGGGTTCATTTCGATCGCCACGACCTTCCCGTTATCAGGATTGACAGCAAACTGGATATTCGAGCCGCCTGTCTCCACACCTACCCGACGAATGATCCTTTTAGCGATGTCCCGCAAGCGCTGATATTCTTTATCAGTGAGAGTCAAAGCAGGAGCAACAGTAATACTGTCGCCAGTATGGATCCCCATTGGATCAATATTTTCGATGGAACAGATCACAACAAAGTTGTCGGCTCCATCACGCATCACTTCAAGTTCGAATTCTTTCCAACCAATGACCGATTCCTCTAACAACACCTCACTAACTGGACTCAATTCAAGGCCACGTACCGCAAGTTCGCGGAGTTCCTCAACGTTATAAGCGATTCCACCGCCGACACCACCAAGCGTGAACGAAGGTCGAATGATCGTTGGAAATCCTATCTCTGTTACTGCTTCCAAGGCCTCATCCAACGACCGAATGTAAGCACTCGTCGGCACATCGATGCCGATCGATCGCATTGCATCCTTAAATTGCAGCCGATCTTCAGCTACTTTAATCGCGTCCACCGAGGCACCAATCAGTTCCACCCCATACTTGGCGAGCGTGCCATCCTCACCAAGCGCGACTGCTAAGTTAAGAGCGGTCTGGCCGCCAACCGTTGGCAACAGCGAATCAGGCTGTTCCTTTTCGATCACTTGACGTAGCACCTCTGGTGTTAAGGGTTCTATGTACGTCTGATCAGCGATCTCTGGATCGGTCATGATAGTGGCCGGATTTGAGTTCACTAAAATAACTTCAAGACCTTCATCCCGCAAAGCCTTACAGGCTTGCGTACCTGAATAGTCAAACTCGCAGGCTTGCCCAATTACGATCGGACCTGAACCAAGTACTAGAACACGTTTCAGATCATTACGCTTGGGCATAGGTCTCCCTTATTGGCACCAGACATAAACCTATGTCGCATAAAGAAACAAGCAATGTCAGAAACACAATCAGCATCGAGACTCAATCGCGTCAATAAAATCCTGAAACAGATAGTCGGCATCGTGTGGACCAGGAGATGCCTCGGGATGATACTGCACAGCAAACACTGGCCTCGTTGTGTGTCTTAAACCTTCGACGGTTCCATCGTAAAGGTTGACGTGGGTTACTTCCACATCTGATGATAATGAATCTGGATCGATCGCAAAGCCGTGATTCTGTGACGTAATTTCGATACGACCGGTGGCCAGATTCTTGACCGGATGATTGGCGCCTCGGTGACCAAATTTCAGTTTGTATGTTTTTCCACCAAGCGCTAAGCCCAATACTTGATGTCCTAAGCAAATACCGAACATTGGCACGTCACTGGCTATCAGTTCGCGCGCGTTCGCAACAGCATACTCGAGCGGCGCCGGGTCACCAGGACCGTTACTCAAAAAGATACCGTGGGGCTCAACTGCAAGTAAGTCGCTTGCAGGAGCAGTCGCCGGAAACACATGCACATCACAGCCATAGGCTGTAAAGCGTCGCAAAATATTCCACTTCATTCCAAAATCATATGCAGCTATCCGCAAACGCTGCTTGTTTGAACGCTCTTTTGTTAATGTAAAATCACCCGCTTCAGAATTGTTCCCTAGGTCCATATCCTCTCGCCAGATGAATGGGTCGGGACATGTAACATGTTGCACCAAATCTAAACCTTCCATTGGAGCAATCGTCTTTGCCTCTTCTATGGCCTGCTCAATACGCAAGGCGTCGGTTGTAACGATGCCTCGCATGACTCCACTGGAGCGCAACAACCGGGTTAAAGACCTCGTATCAACGTCAGTAATTGCAACAATGTCATGTTCCTCAAGATAATTGTGTAATGTGTTCGAAGCACGCCAGTTACTGGCAATTGGTGAAGCATCGCGCATAATGAAGCCCGCAACTTGTGGGCCACGCGATTCATGGTCACTGTCTGCAACACCATAATTTCCAATCTGGGGACAAGTCATTGCAACAATCTGGCCGGAGTATGAAGGGTCGGTCAATACCTCTTGGTATCCGGTCATACTCGTATTAAATACAACCTCACCAAAAGCTTTCCCTTGTTTACCGAGCGAAACGCCTTCATAGCATGCACCATTCTCAAGCGCTAAGATGGCCTTAGTCATCAACGCATCCCTTCGACAGCTACTCGCCGCCCCTGATTGGAATCGTAGGCTCGAAATACGGAAAAAAGAATACCTGCGCCAATTGGGTGCGGCACCCAATATGGGCCAAACACGCTAGGTTGGGAGTATAAACTCGTATCTTCTGGCGTCAGTGCAGGTACTCCTCCACGAAGTAATGAAAATGCTAACACGGAACGACGTGCAATGATCGTGAAATCATTAGCTTCATTGACGTAGAGGTGTATCTAAGGATCCTTGACACCCTAATGACCGTCTGAAACAGTTAGATTTTGCGTACTCTAAACTGGAAACTGCTGTGTCGTCCTCTAAGCGTAATTTAGTAGACTGTCGTCAATTTTCGTGGATCCGACGATTCGCGCTGGACTACTCCTACGATTTCTCAAAACTGTCGGCCTACTTTACTGGTAATCCAATGTCCGACAAGGCTTGGCATACAAGGATTACGGAACAGGGCAAACATCGGCGAGACGCCGAAACGATAGCTGACATCCTAGAAACGCAACAGCATCAACGGGATGCACCTCCTGCAGCCTTAGCTGCAACCCAACGACTCCGTAAACCCAACAGTGTCGCGATCGTCACGGGCCAGCAAGCAGGACTCTTTGGTGGTCCCCTTTTCACAGTGTTAAAAGCCATCACGGCTCTCCAACTTGCTGAACAGATGGCTAAGGCACATAACGTGCCGACAGTCCCAATATTTTGGATTGACTCCGAAGATCATGACTGGGAAGAAATTGGGTCTTGCAATGTACTAAATACTGAATTGGAACATGCATCCATTAAACTCGCCCCGCCTCCTGGTGCTGGTGCAAACCCAGTGGCTTCACTTCGAATCGGGCCCGATGTTAAGGAAACAATTCATAAACTTAAGAGCTCGCTGGCTCCGACCGAATTCACTGACGAATTAATCAGTCAACTACAAGACACCTATATTGAAGGACGTGGTGTAGCCGATGCATTCGGGCGCTGGTTGGAGTCTTTCTTGGGAGAACGAGGACTCGTTGTCTTCGATGGCTCAGATTCCTCGGCGAAACATCTAGTGGCTGGAGTATTTGAAAAAGAAGTGCGCGCCAAAGGCCATACAACGACCTTGGCAGCGACGGCAGGTTCTCAGCTTGCAGCTTCTGGATACCACGCCCAAGTCAAACCTCAACCTGACAGCGTTAACCTGTTTCGAATCGACTCAACTCGGCAAGCAATTCGACGAAGTGATGACGGGTTTATCGTTGGGAAACATTCATATAGCACCGACGAACTCGTCAGCGAAATATTGGCACACCCTGAACGGTTCAGCCCTAACGTATTGTTACGTCCTCTCGTGCAAGACACTTTGTTTCCGACTGTTTGTTATGTGTCTGGACCAAATGAGCTCAGCTACTTCGGGCAACTTCGCGAAGTGTACAAGTACTTTGGCATACCGATGCCATTGATCTATCCACGTGCATCAGCCACGATTATTGATTCCGCAACTGCACGTTTCCTGTCACGCACCAATCTTCCAATGGAAACACTACAGCCTCGAGATGAAGCTGCCCTGAACCACCTTCTTGAGGCACAGTTACCTTCTGCAGTGGAACAATCTATGAAATCTGTTGGAAACTCTGTCCAAAAAAGTATGAAAGATTTAATCGCAGCAGTCCCAACTGTTGACCCCACTCTAACTGCTGCGACACAGTCAACGCTCAAGCGAATGGAGCGTGATCTCGACAATCTTCACAATAAAATTCTGAATGCAACAAAACGAAAGGACGAAACCCTAAGACGGCAATTCTTGCGCGCACAGGCGCAACTATTTCCGCATGGTGCCCCTCAAGAACGAGCTGTCGGATTCGTTTATTTTCTCAATTTGTACGGACCTACATTCATAGATTTACTGATAAACAAACTCTCACTAGCACCCAACCAACACTCAGTACTCAGGCCTTAGCATTCCACGCCAGGGTACGTGCTACGCAAAGAAGGTCCTCTGGCTGATATAATTAGAACACCGCCTGGGAGGGAATTTTATTCAGCCCAAGCTATCAGACTTAATTGTGATATGAGCCAAGACGTCTTCGAAGCAATTGCGAAAGCACTGAAAAACGGCGAGCCGGCAGCCCTAGTTACAATTGTTAAGGCGCAAGGCTCAACACCCCAGCGTATCGGTGCAAAGATGCTTGTGTTCTCGGACGGTCGAACAGTAGGAACTATTGGGGGTGGTTGCTACGAACATGATGCGTTCTGGAAGGCACGCAACGTGTTAGAAACCCGGAAACCTGTATTAGCGCGATATGAACTAACGGACGATTTTGCAGAGGAATCTGGTCTCGTCTGTGGTGGAGAAATGGAAGTGTATATCGATCCAATCGAACCTGTGCCACCGCTGTACATAATCGGTGCTGGACATGTAGGATACCAATTGTCTCGCGTTGCAGCCTCAGTGGGCTTCCAGATTCACGTAATTGACGACCGCCAGAAATTTGCTAACGCTGAACGGTTTCCAGATGCTACGGAAATAATTGTCGATTCGGTCCCCGACTGGCTCCATCAGACTGAATTGCCGGCATACTCTTACGTGGTTATTGTCACTCGTGGACACCGACACGATTTAGATGCACTTCGCGCTCTCGCCGCACGCGACCTACGGTACCTTGGTTTAATTGGTAGCAAGGCTAAAGTTGTAAAGATTTTTGAAGAGCTAACAACTGAGTCGATGCCAAGCGAGTGTCTACAGCGCGTTCATGCTCCGATTGGACTTGATATCGGTGCCGTAACACCACAGGAAATTGCAGTAAGTATTCTTGCTGAATTGATCGCCGTAAAGCACGGAAAGGTTAACATTGGTAAATCCGGTGACGACTCAACCGTGCAATCAATGCGCTGGATACCGAAGAATCTAAAGACGCCCTAGTGTGCTAAATTGGAAAGTAGATCAATCAACTAACGGAACTTAATCGTGACGCCCAGTCGATCGCGCGCCACGCGCCAAAACAAAGAAGTCTCCGCCAGGTCACAAGCGATACTAGTTTCGCTTGTGCGTGCATACATTGAATGTGGCGAGCCGATATCATCACTGTGGTTAGCACGACACGGTGGCTTCGGTGTTTCGTCGGCAACCGTCCGAAGCGCTTTGGCTGAGCTTGAACAGTACGGTTATATCACGAGGCCTCATACATCATCCGGACGTGTACCTACGGATCTTGGTTATCGATGTTATGTGGACTTATTGCTTCGGGATCGACGGAAATTGCGTCGGCCACAGCAGGTCCAAACACGGCTACGACATGGAACTACTGAAGATGTTCTGACGAGCGTTTCATATGAACTGTCTCGCGTGTCACATGTCTTGGGTTTTGCGCTAGCAGCACCAAATGAAAATTCGGCGTTTAGACACATCGATTTTGTTCGACTTGAAAGCACACGTATTCTTGTCGTGCTGGTCTCAGCTACTGGTTATATCTCGCACCGAATAGTTAACCTGAATGAAAATGTCGGGATAGAAGATTTAGAACAGGCAGCAAATTATCTTAATGTAGAATTTGCTGGTTTATCACTTGCAAAGGTACGCAAGGGCATTGCGAATCATTTCGAGGAAGAGCAGACTCAACCTAACAGTGCCACTACCCTAGCGCTGCGATTAGCGCGAGTGGCCTTCACTAACATGACGCCAAGTAACGTACTGTTCGTCCAAGGAGTTTCATTACTGCTTAACAATGTTGTTGAGGGTGACGACCGTATCTCGATGCCAACATTACAAGTGTTATTCGATCTTATTGAGGAAAAGAAACAACTTGTAAAACTGTTAAAAAGATATGTGGATGGACAAGGATTAACGATAATTATTGGTGCCGAGCATTCAATACCAGACTTTCAAAACTTTAGCTTAATTGCGTCGACTTATTTCGACGGCAATCAAACCGGCTGCGTCGGAGTATTAGGACCGCGTCGAATGCACTACTCACAGAACATCGCTGCCGTCGACAGTGTCTCACGCTCAGTAAGCAGACTTTTGATCCCAACACAAACAGGTACGGCCGCTAACTGAACGAGGCTCCATGACCGACGATTTGAAGTCTAAACTATCGGAAGACACGCAGGACGGCGATACCTCAATGGTCGAGAACCAAGACCCGGCCAATTTGGAATCTGAACCAACAGGAGAAGGAGACCAAAGTGAGGAGCAGACTACTAAAACGACTGACCTACCGGTGGACCCTCTAGCTGAAACTGAACGTCAGCGTGATGAATACCGTGAGCAGCTACTTCGTAAGAGTGCAGAATTTGATAATTATCGAAAGCGTGTTGATCGCGAGCGCCGCGACCTGGCTAACTATGTAGCAATCGATCTACTAGAACAACTCTTACCAAGCATTGATGACTTGGAACGAGCACTACAGGTCGATACAAAACTAGGTAAAGTAGAAACTTACCGAGACGGCATTGAACTCATCCATCGTCAATTAATGGAATTATTACAGAAACATCAAGTGACACCGATTGAGACCTCAGGCGTAGATTTCGACCCACATTTTCATGAAGCGGTCGCCCACGAGACAAGTGCTGACCATCGAGATGGTGAGATCATTGAGGAAGTACGCCGAGGTTATTTGCTTGGCGATCGCTTACTCCGTCCAGCGATGGTGAAAGTGGCTAAACGTGGGTAAACGAGACTATTACGAGGTGCTCCAAGTAGCTCAAGGCGCTGAGGAGCAAGACATTAAGAGCGCCTATCGTAAACTGGCACTAAAGTACCATCCTGACCGCAATCCTGGCGATCACGTTGCTGAGGAAAAATTTAAGGAAGCGGCTGAAGCCTACTCGGTTCTTGCTGATCCCCAAAAACGTGGCATCTATGATCGATTCGGACATAAAGGTCTCGACGCCTCCCCGAGCTCGTCAAACATCGATCCAACCGTTTTCTCAGGCTTCGATGACATCCTTGGTGGACTCGGTGATATTTTTGGGTTCGGAGATGTATTTGGTGGTGGTCGACGTCGAGGACCACAGCGTGGTGCTGACTTACGTTATGATCTCGAAATTTCATTTGACGATGCAGTTACTGGTACGGAAACGACGTTACAAATTCCGAGAGAAGAAAGCTGCGAGCAGTGCAGCGGTTCAGGCGCCGCGTCTGGCACTCAGCCTGAAACTTGTCCTAAGTGCAAAGGACGAGGACAAATTCACTATCAACAAGGTTTTTTGACCGTTGCCCGCACGTGTGGTCATTGTCGGGGCGCAGGACGGGTAATCACAAAGCCGTGCCAAGTCTGTCAAGGCCGGGGGCAAACCTCACGCGAGCGCAAACTCACAGTCAAGATTCCAGCTGGTATCGACACAGGTCAGCGTCTTCGGATAAGTGGTGAAGGTGAGTTCGGAGGTCAAGGTGCACCTCCCGGTGACCTGTACGTTGTCGTGCACGTTAATGAGCATCCATTTTTTATCCGAGAAGGTGACAACTTGTACTGCGAGGTACCCGTGGATTATCCCACCATGGTCTTGGGCGGTACTATTGAAGTACCGACCTTAAATGGTGACGCGGAAATAACCATCCCAAGTGCAACAAAATCCGGCACTCGATTCCGACTCCGAGGTAAAGGAATGCCGGAGGTTAATAGCGAAAGATCTGGAGACTTATTCTTGGCTGTTCAGATCGGCACGCCGGATAAACTCACTAAGGAACAGCGGTCACTCATCGAGAAACTTAGCAAGACTATGGTCAAGCAAAAGGTGGAACCAATCGCCAAGGAAAACCTAGGCTCAGACCGTCCCTTCTTTGATCGTGTGAAAGACATTTTTGGCTGATCATTGGCCGGCTCTGGCTCTCCACTTCCCTGCACACATTGAGCAAGCTACACGACTGCAAGAGTTAGTACTGCTTTTACTGGATGATTATAAGCCAACCGGTCTCGTAGAGGATTCCTCTATTTACTGGCGAGTCTTTTTTTCAACTTCTGCCGATCGGAATGAAGCCAACACTGCTTTGAATCGCAGCCAAGCAACTTCTACCGTTAGATCCTTACCAATTAATGTCCAGGATGAAAAATGGGCGGAACGCTCACAGGCAGAACTACGCGCGGTCCGCATCGGACAGATCGTCATCGCGCCACCATGGGATATCCCAGCCTCTATTTCTAAAGATGATTCCACCACAAACCATTTACTGCCGGTTATTATCGAACCATCAATTGGTTTTGGGACTGGTCATCACGTGTCCACACGTCTATGTATACATGGTCTTCAACGACTCGACCTTACCGCGCGGACGGTGTTGGACTTAGGTACGGGGTCTGGCATTCTTGCCATAGTTGCCAGTACGCTTGGGGCCACAAACGTCCGAGGTCTCGATCAAGATGCTATGGCTATAGCAGCAGCAACACGCAACCTTACTTTGAATGAAACGGCAAGGAATATCAGCTTTGACGTCTGTGCTATCCAGACCTTCTCGGAATCATCGGCCGATGTGGTCGTGGCAAACCTAACTGGAGCTTTTTTCTCCAGTCACTCCGCAAGAATCAGTAGTTTCGTGGTTCCTGGTGGATACCTAATTTGTAGTGGCATAACCTTAACGGAAAGTTCTGATGTCCTCGTAGCATTGGAACCGCACCTGAATCTCGTCCACGAACAGATAGAAGATGAATGGGTTGGACTAATTTGGCGACGTGATCCAGACACTGAGAGGGCCGCCACTCCTAACATCACTCGGTGACCAGAACGTCAAGAAATATTACTAAACACTTAAGAATGTTTTGAGGATCGAAAGATGAATACGAGTGAATTGATAGATATTGATAGTCATTTCGAACTGACAAATCAACAACTTGATTTTTATCGGACCAATGAGTTTATCAAGCTAAAAAATGTTCTCTCGCCTGAAACACTTGCCCACTACAAAGAGGAGATTTGGAGGAAAACGCTTGAACTCAACACGAACACTCTTCCCATGAACGAAAGAGATACTTATTCAAGAGCCTTTATTCAAGTCATAAACCTTTGGAGGCACTCTAGAAAAGTTACAGAATTTGTCATGGGAAAAAGACTCGCAGCAATTGCTACAGAACTGATGGAGGTTGGTGGCGTCCGCCTATACCACGACCAAGCATTGTTTAAAGAGCAAACAGGTGGATTCACCCCATGGCACGCCGACCAGCAGTACTGGCCCCTAGCAACTAACAAAACCACTACCGCCTGGATCCCTCTTCAGACGGTAACACTAGAAATGGCACCACTAAGCTTTGCTGCTGGCTCACACGCTGATAAACGTTTTCGCGATCTGGCAATAAGTGATGATTCAGAACAGGTAATTCAAACAGCAATGAGTAAGTACGAGGTAAACTGCACACCTTTTGATCTTGGAGAAATCAGTTTTCACAGCGGCTGGATGTACCATAGAGCCCCTGCTAATAGTTCAGGACAAATGCGCGGCATCTTTACGATCATCTATATGGATAAAGATACGACCTTAAAAGCGCCTGAGAATTCAAACCAATTAAGAGATCGCAATAACTATTGCCCGGGTATAGAAGTCGGAGCAATCTGCAACAGTAAGCTAAACCCTCTTATATACAGTCAATCAATCTAGTTCTCGATTGGCTAATATGTAGCCAAGTACTTTAGAGCTCGCCCCAGCGCGAAAGCAGTGCCGCAATCAGGACAGCCGGCGCCGCTGCAGCCCGTAGTGTTCGGACTCCAAGTGTCAAAGGAATAAATTGTGCATTGCCAAGTTTATCGATCTCAACGGATGTCCATCCACCTTCAGGACCAACAGCGAGAGTTAACGAGTCTGGACGACCTTGATTTACCAACGTCGCAAGATCAACAGCACCGTTGACTCGCAAGGCTGGTTCAACCAACATAACTCGACTAGCTGAAGTATCGTTGCAACTCAAACTGCCAACATCAACTGGAAACCTCACCTCTGGAACAACTGCCCTACCGCATTGTTTAGCTGATGACACAGCGATTCGACGCCACCTGTCGAGCAAGGAACCTCGTTTTGCGACTGCGGTTGGGACAACCATATTCGTTGAGATCAAGGGCTGAATTGCGACCACGCCCAGCATCGTTGCATCCCGAATGACTAAATCAAGCTGTCGACCCTTTAACAGTGCTGGTGCAAGCGTCATCTGCAGCGAAGACTCTCGTAAAGGCTGTACTGAAGCGACGGGTCGAACTCGCACGTCCCGACGACCAACGTACTCAACTTTAGCCTCGCACTCTTGCCCTTTACCATTAAAGACATGAATAATTTCTCCAACATCTAAGCGAAGAACTTGACGTAAATGCTGCGCTTCGTCTAACGGCAGCGTGATAACAATATCTAGAGCTGACAGGTTCGGCGCAAAGAATCGTGGAGGCATCAAAGAATTATAGTGTGACTAATGTGGTCCGTCACATCATCCTGTCAGGATCTCAGCGGGATCTATGTTCTCTATCTGAACGACGATTTCGCGTTATACTCATACCACCTTGCTACTGCTCCGAGATCAGCTGCTCGGCAAATACAAGGTTCTGGAACCGCTCGGTAGTGGCGGCTTCGGTTCTGTGTACCTAGCACTTGACACCTGGATCGACAAAAAGGTTGCGATCAAGGTACCACACCGCCAGAACCTTGATTTTGGTGAACTGTTAAAGGAACCGCGTCTACTCGCGAGCCTTAATCATCCCAATATAGTCTCAATCACAACAGCGGAAAAACAAAACGACATATTCTTTATCGTTATGGAATATGTCCCTGGCGCAACGTTGGAGCAAATCATCGAGACCGAGGGTGCACTGGAACTTTCTCGGGGACTCGATTATATCTGCCAGATTTGTAATGCAATTGGTCATGCACATGCTCAAGGGGTGCTTCACCGAGACCTTCGACCTGGTAACGTGCTTGTGTCTAAAACTGGCTTACTTAAGGTCGCAGACTTTGGAACCGCACGATTTCTGGAAATCGCAGCTCACGGCTCAACAGTCATTGGTAGTCCAGCCTACATGGCACCGGAAGTATTTGATGGTAAGGCGGTTTTTGCCTCAGACATCTATTCTTTAGGCTGCACAATGTACCAGATTCTGACTGGCTCGGCACCGTATACACCACCCGCACCAAAAGAATTAGACAAGTTAATGAGCGGTGAACTAGTAAGCGCTCCTCGCCTTAAGAACCCGAACATTCCGACACGAGTGAGCGAGATCATTATGTGTGCGATGGCACCTAAGATCTCCGAACGATATAAACAGGCGAATGATGTCCTGACCGACTTGCTTGATGGACGACCTGAAAAATCAGTTCGCAAAACTCACTCTAATCAAAAGTCAAACAACGAAAGACCATTATCAGCTAGCAGTCACACAAGTGACACACCTCAACAACGATTCTGCTGGCACTGCCGAAAGCCACTTCATGCCAAAACCGACAGGTGTCCGTTTTGTCGGGAAATGCAGTAGGTGTTACCATTGAGTAATTCGGCGGTCGAATATACTGGTGCGCATTAACATCGTCAAGCGCCTCGGATTCTGTCTTATTCGCCGCTCTACCAACTGGCCGTAAGGAGCCTTCGATGGGATTTTCAGGTACCGGAAAAATTTGGATGAATGGCAGTCTCATAGACTGGAATGACGCAAACATCCATATTGCTTCGCATATCATTCACTACGGTAGCGGTGTGTTCGAGGGTGCCCGTTGTTATAACACGCCACTTGGTCCGGCTTGTCTGCGACTGGATGCCCATATGCGTCGCCTGATCGACTCGGCAAAAATCTATCGGATGGAACACGAGTTATCTCAAGATGGATTCGAAGCGGCCGTACTCGATACAATCCGAGCTAACAACTTTAAGGCTTGCTACATACGACCTCTTATCTACCGCGGATATGACTCCCTCGGTATTGACCCAAGTCCATGTCCGGTCGAAGCAAGTATCATCCTCTGGGAATGGGGTGCATACCTAGGCACCGAAGCACTTGAGCAAGGAGTAGATGTCTGCGTCAGCTCTTGGTCACGAATGGCACCAAATACTCTGCCGTCACTCGCAAAATCAACGGCGAACTACGCAAACGCTCAATTAATCAAAATGGAAGCCATCGCTAACAACTATAGTGAGGCCATCGCACTCGATCCAAGTGGGCTCGTCAGTGAAGGTAGTGGGCAGAATTTATTCATGGTGCGTGATAACACAATCTACACGCCTGCAATAGCTTCATCCATTCTGCCTGGTATTACGCGGGACTCAATCATTACTATTGCTAAAGAACTCGGCTTTGCTGTGGTCGAACAAGGAATACCTCGGGAGGCACTTTACATTGCCGACGAACTATTCGTGGTGGGCACCGCAAGTGAAGTCACTCCGATCCGTTCGGTAGATCGCACAAAAATTGGATCGGGAAGTCGAGGTCCGATCACCCAGGCTATCCAAAAACACTTTTTTGACATTATAAATGGTGAAGTTCCTGATCGATATAATTGGCTTACCTTTGTGGATCCCGATGAGGCCTCAAAGCGAAGAACAACGAAGTAAAGGTTAAAATCTCCGTCAACATCCAGTGAACGATCATGGTCTGCGATCAACAGGATGAATGAACGACGTTCCTCTGGCACTGCATCATCTGACCCTTATGTGACGGCCTTGCGGCTACTCGCAGGCCGAGAGTTGTCTTCATTACAGGTGCGTGAACGACTGCATAGACGATCGTTCCCACCTGATGGCATCAACAAAGCCTTGGCTCGCCTGCAAGAGGAGGGCTCTCTAGATGATCGTAGGACAGCTTTTGCATATGCACGTACTGCTGTCAAACTGAAGTCTCGAGGACGGTTCCGACTCATAAGAGAAATCGAAGCCCTCGGGGTCAGCGCTGAAATCGCTCACGAAGCTGTAACAGCTGCTTATACAGAAATCTCTGAGGAAGAAGTCCTCGAACGGGCACTTGCTCGACATCTCGAAGGTTCTGTCAAGAATTGGAAGCAAGCAGGTCGACTTCAACAAGCATTGCGACGACAAGGATTTTCTGACGAGATGATTCTTGCAGCACTCAAGCGTCGAGGTCTTGGGCGAGGCGATACCGAATGAATACTGGTACGTCAACGACACCCACGGTAGAATGGCAATCATGACGGTACAAAATGTTCGAAGCAGTTTTCTGGATTTTTTTCAGCGAAACGAACATCATCTCGTGTCAAGTGCATCATTGGTGCCCGCCGAAGATCAAACCCTGCTGTTTACAAACGCAGGCATGAATCAATTCAAGGAAGTAATCCTCGAAAACAACACCAGAAACTACCGGCGAGCTGTAACCGCGCAAAAATGCATGCGGGTCAGCGGAAAACATAATGATCTTGATACTGTTGGGCGTTCTCCCTGGCATCATACCTTCTTTGAAATGTTAGGGAATTTTTCGTTCGGTGATTATTCCAAGGAAACAGCGATTTCATTGGCATGGTCTTTGTTAACTGAAATCTGGGCTCTGCCATCAGAACGATTGCGCGCCACTATTTTCAAGGGGTCTAAAGATGTTCCTCGTGATGACCAGGCTCTTGAATACTGGAATAAGTTCCTACCATCAAACCGCATTGACGAATTAGGGGTGGCAGAAAATTTCTGGGCGATGGGTGATGCTGGACCCTGCGGTCCTTGTTCGGAAATCCATTACCATCTCGGTGACCACCATCCCTGCACGGCGACACCATGTCGTGGAACTGCCTGCGACTGTGATCGATACATCGAGATTTGGAATCTTGTATTCGTAGAATTCGACCGGCAAATAGATGGTTCGCTGGAAACGTTATCATCGCCTTCAATTGATACAGGAATGGGACTGGAACGTATTACAGCGGTTCTTCAAGGTAAAGAATCAAATTATGACACCGACCTCTTTACGCCACTTCTAACAGCTATCAGCAAACGAGTTGGCATTCCTTATGGAGACCGATCTGCCTCTGACGAATCAATGCGAGTGATTGCCGATCATCTCCGAGCAATGACTTTTTTGATTGGTGATGGTGTGACTCCTTCGAACGAGTGGCGCGGGTACGTTCTTCGCAAGATCATGCGGCGTGCTATGCGCCACGGAAAAACACTAGGGGTCAGTGAACCATTCCTGCATTCACTCACGACAACGGTTATCGAACAAATGAGGCACGCTTATCCGACATTGCAACCTAGCCGAGACACTATTGTCAAAACTGTGTTAAACGAGGAGGACAAGTTTGACATGGTATTGAATGCCGGACTCCCTAAACTGGAAGATGCCATCAACCACGCTAAAATTGGAAGTAGTGTTGTACCAGGGGGAGTAGCATTCAAACTTTACGATTCACTCGGAGTGCCTATTGAATTCATGGAAGATCTGGCTGAAGAACGTCAAGTGAAAATTGACCGATCGGAATTCGACCGTCAGATGGACACACAGCGTGCGCGTGCGCGTGCGGGAAGTGGTTTTAAGAAAGCTTCCAAGACTTTTAGCTGGGTTGCTCCAGAAGCTGTGGCAACCGAATTAAATCAAGCTGGTGACAACTTTACCGGCCATTTGGAAACCACCTCCACTGACGTACGCGTTCTTATGTTATGGGGCGATGACGGTAAAGGGTGCGAGAAGCTTGAACAGGGTGAGACCGGATACGCCTCCCTCGCACGTACCCCCTTCTATCTGGAATCAGGCGGGCAAGTGTCTGATACAGGGACGCTCGCAACGGAGGATAGTCTTGTCGCGATCGTGGAAGGCCTGGTATCGCAACCGGTCCGTACAGTACCAAGAGTACATAAAGTCCGGATAAAAAGTGGCTGCATAGCTAGAGGCACCTCCGTAACGGCTGCCGTAGATGCTAGTCGTCGCAACGAAATTCGGCGAAATCATACGGCAACCCATCTACTGCATGCTGCACTACGTCGTGTGCTAGGAGAGCATGTCACTCAGGCCGGTTCTCTGGTCGCGTCCGACCGCTTGCGATTTGATTTCACTCATCAGGCACCACTAACCACTGAGGAAATCGATGAAGTCGAACAAGTGGTGAGCACCCAGATTGGCTTTAATACACCAGTCCAAACTGAGGAAAGACTTACCGAAGAAGCCATCTCGGAAGGTGCCATTGCGCTCTTTGGGGAAAAATACGGAGAACGTGTTCGCGTGGTCTCGATACCACAGTTCAGCATGGAACTGTGCGGTGGCACCCATTGTGTCGCAACTGGAGATATTGGAGCTTTCACGATTGAACAAGAAAGTGGTATAGCAGCGGGTGTTCGTCGTATCGAAGCTCTAACAGGCGACATAGCGGTACGGCACATACAGTCCCGTCGCATTACCCTTCGGCAATTAACTGATGTGCTCGGTGCGTCCGGGACCAAAGCTCTCGAAGTCATAAGGCGTCTACAGCAAGATGCGAAGCAACTTACCCGTGAAATTAGTGCACTCAAAGTCAAGTCAGCCTTGAGTGACGAGACCACTGACAAAACTGATGTGGTCATCAACGGGGTCACACTGATGACTCGCAAGGTTTCTGGCTTAGACAAAGTGGCTATGCGTACGCTCGCTGATTCACTAAAAGAGGAACTAGAGATCGGCGTCGTAGTCCTTGCATCGGTGACGGAGAACAACCGAGTTCACGTCATTGTGACCGTCACACCAGAGCTCACCGGACGTGTCAAAGCTGGCCAAGTGGTCAAAACTATAGCTCCAATCGTAGGTGGCAACGGTGGTGGCCGTGCAGATTTCGCTGAAGCTGGTGGCAAAGACTCGTCAAGAATCGACGAGCTGTTGGACACTAGCCGGACGGTTATTAAACAGCTACTCGCACAGTAACACCCTAGCAACGGCTTTTAATTGCAAAATTCAAGACAGTGCCAAACGAAAACACAGAAGGGCTAGTTAAGCTGAGGCTCGATATTTGGCTCGACGTAACCTGTCTTTTTCGCACTAGATCTGAAGCCCAACGCGCATGTAAAGGTGGAAAAGTAGACGTGAACGGGCAACGCGCGAAACCTCACAGAGAAATTCAAATCGCTGATGAGATATCGATGACGCGCTCACTTGGACGCAAACAGCGAGTTATCGTACGAAGACTTGTGGAACGTCATCTACCAAAAGGTGAGGCTAAACAATTATACGAAGACGTCTCACCAGAACCAACACCAGAGGAAGCCGAATTTCTACGACTCGCACGACTAGCGAGCCCTTCGGCAAGATGGGGTAAACCAAGGGCCCCTGAAAAACGAGAGCGACGTGAACTGAGACGGTTGAAAGGTCGAACAAATTAATTATGCTATAATTCTAAGTTCATAGTGTTACAGGAATAAGTCAACAGCACATAAGTTTCGTAAGAGGACGCTCTGAGTGGCAAATCATAAGTCAGCTATAAAAGCGCAGCGACAGAACATTAAGCATCGGGAACGAAATAGGCAAGAACGGACGCGACTGCGTACGGCACTCAAGTCTATACGGGCCACCATAGATGCAGGCGACACGAACTCAGCCCAGGGTGTCCTGCGCGATACCGTATCGCTTATTGATAAGATGGTCAGCAAGAAGATCATCCACAACAACACAGCCGGACGCTACAAATCACGACTGGTCAAGCAAATCGCGAAGCTATCCGCCTCGACCTGAACCCACCAGTAACATCACTGGCAAAGTTCAATCACGAGCCGTTCAAGTAGAACCCGTGGGTTCCCTGCCGAAGTTTTAAGATCAAAGTCGGTTCGATACAAAGCCTCGACTGCTGTCGGTATCCGAGAGGAATCGAGGTTTCTTTCTACAATGAAGCGCAGTTGTCCAAGTATCATTTCCTTTGGCTTGCCAGCATCGAACGCAAGCGCTAACTCACGCAAGGCTACATCAGTCCTACGATGCTTAATGGCATCAGCCACAGCCCAATCGTCTTGGAGGTCCGCATCACCAACAACGGCTTTAACATCATCTACGTGAATCTGTTCCTGGCCTGAAGTGTAAAGGAGTAGGCGATCAAAATCAGCTCGCATACGTGCGATATCCCCTCCTACTCGCTGCGCAAGCAACCGCACGGCTGCTCCATCAAACTTCACGTGATGGCTGTCTGCCTCTTCACGAATCCAACTTGCAGCAGCATTAGCGTCACGAATACCTTCACACTCGATTACTGTTGCGCATTTCAACAATAACTTTGTGATAGACGTACGTTTATCTAGCTTGGATGCAACCAATACGACGGAGGCATGTGCCTCAGGTGCTTGTACAAAGGCCAGAAAATCATCAAGTTCACGTTTCGTTTTTTCGCTTTCTCGCTTGGGCATAAGCAAGTGCTCAGCTCTCAGGACCACGACCATACGACGGGCAGAGAGCATCGGAAGAGTCCTCGCAGCATCAAGCACCGCACCAATGGTCGTGTCATCTCCGTAAACTCGTTGAACATTGAACGGACGGAGATCAACCTCAATCGCATCCTGAAAATCCGCTGCAAGATTAGACTTCTCCTCTTCATCATCACCAATAAGCAGATAAAGTGGATCCGTCTGACCAGCTTTGATCTGTTTTCGAACGGCTGCTGGCGTTGAGGTTGGCATCGCAACAATCTGACTGAAAAATTAGAATGCTTCTAAAATGGAGCTTACAACCGTCGCTGCAAAATCCTCAGCAATGCGTTCCATGGCGTTGGCTTCCTGGCCAAAAAAAGTGCTCGGATCAAGTGCGCCTCCCCCACTCGCAACTTCGTACTCATCCTGGAACGTCATGGAACCATTTTGCCAAATAACCTCATCGGCCTGTAGATCTCGGAATACAATGTTTGCGGTCATCGAAAAAATGTACCGAGAGGCTTGCTGTTCGGCCGTAAAACTGGCAGGGGCGATACTCATCGACACTATGTCTCCCTCCAGAACAGCATCAGCACCATTCTCATCAGGAACCACACGATAGTTACCTCGGCCAATAAATTCAGTCCTTACATATTCCGTAACCACCTGATCCACTTCAAAATACGGCGTTTGGTTGCCAAACATTGGCACACCAATTGTCTCAATGTAATCTGGTAAAAATGAGCCCCGGCCCGCTAAAGCATAACCGCAACCAGATGACAACATACCCAATACGAGCACTAGGCTGACTGCAGGCCAAGACCAGGTCAAACGCCATCCGACTCTACTTGGCATCAATTCTCCCTTAAAAACTGATCAGCGTGTTTAAACCGCAACGATACTGACTAACTTTCCATGTACGACGACAACCTTCTGTACCACCTTGTCCTGAAGATGACTAACAATCTTGGAATCTGCCAACGCAAGCGCTTCAAGGTCCGAATCAGCTAGACCAGCCTGCACGGTTAAGCGAGCACGCACCTTACCGTTTACTTGCACTGGTACTATGATTTCATCTAGTTTTGCTACAGCCTCATCGTAAGTCGGCCACCCTGCAGCAGTTACTCCACTTGTATGCCCGAGCATCTCCCAAAGCTCTTCGGCAATATGTGGTGTAAACGGCGATAGCATGAGAACCAGCGACTCAACAGCCTCTTGTGCAACTTGAACACTTTCCCGCCGCACCGACGTGGAAGATGTATTGGAATCTTTTTTTGGACCGCATCCAATACCATCACAAAACACATACAATTCGTTCACCAATTCCATCAACGCTGACACTGCGGTATTGAGGTGTACTCGAGGATCAATATCACTGGTTACCCGACGAATCGTGTCATGGGTCTTACGGCGCAAATCGCGTTCAGCGTCATTCAACTTCAAGGTTGAGAAACCATCTATGCTCGATCCGTGAAGTAATTCGCATAACGACTCTACGAGCCGCCAGACGCGCGTCAGAAAACGAAAACTTCCCTCTAAGCCGCTATCTGTCCATTCCACTTCCTTCTCTGGTGGCGCGACGAATGTTTCGTACAAACGTAGTGCATCAGCGCCGTAGGCTAACATCATGTCGTCAGGATCAACCACATTCCCTTTCGACTTAGACATGACAGCGCCATCCTTCAAAACCATCCCTTGAGTTAACAAACGGGAAAATGGTTCATCGTGGCTAACCAAACCTAAATCGCGTAGCACTCGACAAAAGAATCTCGAATAGATCAGATGCAGAATGGCATGCTCAACACCACCGCTATAAAAATCTATCGGGGCCCAATAACGCACTTGTTCTGGATCAAACGGTAATGCCCCGTTCTGTGGATCACAATAGCGATAAAAGTACCACGAAGAATCAACAAACGTGTCCATCGTATCAGTCTCACGCCGAGCAGGCCCGTCGCAAGAAGGACAAGTCGTATTAACAAATTCAGGGACTTGCGACAACGGTGACTCACCTTTGCCACTGAACGTTGTAACCTCAGGAAGTTCCACTGGTAGATCGTCGTACGGTACTGGCACCGTGCCACACTGATCACAATAAATAATGGGAATAGGCGTTCCCCAGTATCGCTGGCGTGAAATGCCCCAGTCTTTCAAGCGATACTGCACCGTTCCTTCACCCACACTTCGTCGCTCGGCGTCACTTGTCAGACGAGTGATCGCTTCATCCCAAGGCAAACCACTATACTCACCTGAATTAACGAGGTGGCCTGTTCCAGCGAACGCCTCCGTTAACGTATCGGCATTTAGTGGTTTCAATTTCTCGGCATCAGGCTGCACAACAATCCGTATTGGTTGCGCATACTTGCGTGCAAATTCAAAATCTCGTTGATCGTGGGCTGGAACACCCATAACAGCACCAGTGCCATAACCACCGAGGACAAAATTGGCTATCCATATCGATATTTTCTCGCCTGTGAATGGATTGATGGCTTGGCGTCCAGTATCGAACCCTTCTTTCTCAATACTTCCAGTTAGACGCGCAGTGCGATCTTGCGCACGAAAGCGACGTGCATGAGAGGCCAAGAGTTCACCATTCGGCATTTCAGTTCTAAAGCGCTCGACTAATTCATGTTCGGGCGCCAATAATAAAAATGTCGCGCCAAAAATCGTATCAATCCTGGTTGTAAACACCTCAATTGATGAATTTTTATCGTCAGCCAAAACAAACCGGACTTGAGCACCTTCTGACCGGCCAATCCAATTTCTCTGCATCGTAAGCACTTTTTCTGGCCAGTCCTTGAGCTGCTCGATACCCTGTAATAACTGCTCGGCATATTGAGTTATCCGAAGAAACCACTGCTCTAAATCACGGATCTCAACTTCTGTTGAGCATCGCCAGCAGGCGCCATCAATCACTTGTTCGTTGGCTAGCACCGTCTGACATCCCCGGCACCAATTGACACTCGATCGCCTTCGGTACGCAAGATCTCGCTCAAACATCTTGAGGAAGATCCACTGATTCCAACGATAGTAATCAGGAAGGCATGTGGTCACCTCCCGATCCCATGAATAACTGATACCAAGGCGTTCCAACTGCCCCTTCATATGGGCAATATTGTCTAGAGTCCAAGTCTTTGGGTGAATATTGTTTTGAATCGCAGCATTCTCAGCCGGCAAGCCGAATGCATCCCAACCAAACGGATGAAGTACTTGGTAACCACGCATCCGCTTCATGCGAGCTACGATGTCACCGATCATGTAGTTCCTGACGTGGCCCACGTGGGCATGTCCAGAGGGATAGGCAAACATGACCAAGCAGTAAAATTTTGGTTTTGACGAATCAGGTTCAACCTCAAACGAACGCTGCTCGACCCAGCGTAGCTGCCACTTGCGTTCGATTGCTTGAGGGTTGTAATCAGTCACGGAATGGACTCGGGTTGCCTCTGACACGCATGACGTCGTTGTGCGACGACGTCGTTATACCGACATCGGTTTTATTATAACGTAGACCAGTATGGGCGTTGGACACGCCGAATCGAATCAATTACAGCATCTGCACGTTCCGGAATACCGTCGAACGTCGGTATTTGACCTGATGGCACCTGATCAAGAATCTGTATCGTCGATTCAAGGCATTCTGTCAATGCCTGAAGGTCATAGCCACCCTCCACAACCGCCGCTAAACGACCTTGGCAACATTCGGCTGCAACTGCAAGCAAATGGCGAGTCATGGCCGCATAGCCCTGAGTAGTTACCCGCATTCCCGCCAAAGGGTCCCGTTCGTGCGCATCGTAACCGGCAGAAACGATTAAAAGCTCAGGGCTAAAAGACCTTAGCACTGGCGTAATCAAGCTACGGAATACCAAATCATAGTCGGCATCATTGGCTCCAGCAGCTAGAGGCACATTAAACGTAAAGCCCTCTCCTTGATTCTGTCCAACGTCATCAGTCTTACCGGTACCAGGATAAAAAGGATGTTGATGCGTTGACACATACAAAACCCTCGGATCATCGTAAAACATCCACTGCGTACCATTACCATGGTGCACGTCATAATCAACAACAGCCACTCTTGATAAGCCACGAGCTAAGGCACTGGCTGCTGCTACCGCTACACTGTTAAATAAACAAAACCCCATTGCGCGATCGCGTTCAGCATGATGCCCAGGTGGGCGAACAAGCGCCAAGGCTGAGCCATTATTATCTAACGTATGACCAACAGCCATAATCGCGGCCCCTGCAGCAAGTCTTGCCACCTCATAAGAATCTGGTGACGTGTAAGTGTCGGGGTCTAGTCCGACAGCCCTTCCGGCGGTACTTGCGATCGACTTGACATGGTCATCCGTATGTACCGCCTTAAGTTCATTTTCTGAAGCCAATCTAGGAACTATTAGCTCATGCCCAGCCTCCTCCCAATGCCTAGCAACAGCATCCATCACCTCAGCACGTTCTATCCGCTCAGGATGCCCTGGTGGAGTTACGTGATTCGAAAACTTGCTAGAGCCGATGAGAGCAAACTTAGATTCACTCATGAAGCGTCCAATGTCTTTCGAGCTAGATTAGTCAATTTACCCAAAGATAACTCTAATTCCAATCGCTTGCCTTCAAGGTCCTGATCTTCTTGGTAGCATGGCACCTCAATTGGTTCACCAATGACCAGCACCATCCGACTAAATGGTTTTGGTATTTGTGTTTCGTCCCAGCTAGGCACAGTCCAAAATCTGTCAGCTTCTATGTGAAATGGTAAGATCGGATTACCTGTCACACTACTTAACCAAACAGCACCAAATTTTGCATGTCGAGCTGGCCCACGAGGACCATCTACGGTAAATCCAACTGGCTTACCAGCTTCCATTTCTCGTCTAAGTTGTATCAGAGCGCGCTTGCCACCATGAGAACTTGACCCTCGTGCTGTTCCATACCCGAACCGTTTAATAATCCGAGCGATCCATTCACCATCAAAGTTTTCACTGGTTATAACTACAATGCCTCGATCCCGAAAATAGTAGGTCGCACCCAATATACGGCCATGCCACAGTGCCATAATCGGGTGTCGACCACTCAATTCAATTGCAGTCAGATTTTCCAAACCACGAACACGCCAGCGTAACGTCAGACCCAGCATCGCTATAATGCCGTAACCTGCAACACCAATGAGTGCAACTCGCCATCGCTGCCAAGGTGTTAACTGTCGCCGACTAGGAACCGCATTGTTTTCCGTTAAATGAGTCTCTGCATTCTGCACGTCAGTCTCAACGTTCTCTTACATACCTTCGTAGTCTGGACCTCCACCACCTTCAGGTGGAACCCAGTCAATAATTTGGTACGGGTCCATAATGTCACACGTCTTGCAATGTACACAGTTCGACGCATTAATCTGTAAACGGGGACCTGTTCCATCATCTGCATCGATCATCTCGTACACGTTAGCAGGACAGAATCGAAGGCATGGATTCCTATATTCCGTGCGACACCGCGTACGACAAATATCAGTGTCGTGAACCAGTAAATGAGATGGCTGGTCCTCGCTGTGTCTCGTACCGGAATAATGTACGTTGGTTACGCGATCGAACGTCAATGAGCGATCGACTTTGAGCGAAGATATTTCTGGTATCTCCTGACCGTAGTATCCCTTCACAGTCGAAAGGCGTTCATGACCAGCCCTAGCCAGCATAGGATCTTGCATCCACCATCCCTTTGTTATCAATGATAAACCGGCATAAATTAAACCGGCTGGTAAACCATAGGCGAAGCTTTGGTGGACATTCCGCACAGGGTACAACTCATGTCGTACCGCACCGTTATCGACAAGCTCTTGAAATTTGCTCAACTGTCCGGCAGACGGGTCATTAGCACGAACCGCTTCGAACGCCACTTCTGCTGCGTACATACCCGTACGCATCGCCAAGTGAATACCCTTCAGTCTCAACGAATTTACATATCCAGCAGCATCACCAACAATTATGGCACCGTCAACATAGGGCTTGGGAATCGCATGCCAACCCCCTTCAGGCAAGGCTTTGGCACCATACCGGACCAGCTGCCCAGTAGACAGCAATGACGAAACGAAAGGATGCAGCTTAAAACGTTGAAACGCTTGGTGAGGATCAAGTAGGGGGTCACGATAATCTAGGCCAACGACAAAACCGACTGAGATCTCTTCCGCCGATAGGGCATACAAGAAGCCGCCGCCAAACTCCTCAAATCGTAAGGGATGTCCTAATGTGTGGATCACAGTTCCAGGCGTTAGACGACCTGGCGGCACTTGCCATAATTCCTTGAAACCGAGCGCGTAACTCTGCGGTAGGCGGTCACGACTGAGATCGAAACGAGACACCAGTGTCTTAGTTAGGTTACCTCTCACGCCATCAGCCAAGATGGTAACCGTCGCTCGAATATCAACGCCCGGCTCAAAATTCGATTTCTGTTCTCCCTCTCGGCCAATACCACGGTCTCCTGTTCTGACACCAACGACACGGTTCCCGTCATAGAGCAACTCCGATGCAGCGAAACCTTTAAAAACGTGGGTGCCATCTTTTTCAGCCAAGTCAGCCATCCACTTAACAAGACGATTCAAAGAAGTTACATAGCACCCATGATTGTTGAGCGGTGGTGGTGTAATCGGAAAACGAATCGCCTTTCTGGGTGTGAAATACAGGACACGATCGTCCTGTACTGGTGTGCCGAGTGGCACATCAAGGGACTCACAATTTGGAACCAATTCTCGGAGGACACTTGGGTCGAGTACTGCACCAGAGAGACAATGCGCCCCATTGTCACGGGCTTTCTCTAGCACAGCAACTGTTAGTGGTTCTCCACCACGTTCTCGCTGTAACCGTGCGAGGTGCAAAGCGACAGCCATGCCAGCTGGCCCACCGCCAACAACGAGCACGTCAACATCAAACGTATCTCGAGTCAGATTATTCTCCCAATGCTTTGATCATAGCCGGAACGACTTCGAATAAATCACCGACGATTCCGTAATCTGCGATCTCAAACACCGGAGCATCTGGATCTTTATTGATGGCGACAATCGTACGCGCGCCCTTCATCCCGACTACATGTTGAATCGCGCCTGAAATACCAAGGGCAAAATACAACGTCGGTGCAACCGTCTGACCAGAACTACCAACTTGACGGTCCATCGGCAACCAACCCGCATCGCAGATAGGTCTAGAGGCTGCGAGTTCAGCATCCATCGCTAGAGCAAAGTTTCTTACCAAATCTAGATGCTCTTCACTCTTGATGCCCCGCCCCACGGCGACAATACGTTCCGCCTGTGAAAGATCGACCGCCTGTTTAGTTTCCCGGAAAGGCAACTCGGGTCGCTGACGAATTTGATCGGTTGGCAGTGCCACGACAAACGACCGTCGAGCGGCAGAAGACACACCCATCTCAATATTGTCAACTTGAGTAGCGCCAATCTGGAACGTGACGAGAAATGGTTTTGGGCCAGTGAGACGGACATCTGCCATCATTTTTCCCTGAAACATCGGCCTTGTAAAAATCATGCCATCATCTCGCACTTCGACCTTAGTGCAATCCGTGAGAAGGGTTCGGCCTAACCGCGCTCCAAGTGCTGGGACAAAATCACGAGCTTGATAGGTGTGTGACAGCAAAACGAGGGTTGGGTCTTCGGATCTGATCACCTGCTCTAGTGCCATTGAAAAACCATCCGCGGTGTAGAACTCTAGTGCTGAGTCCTCAACGACTAACACTTCATCAACGTTGGCGTTTGCCAGCTCGTCCGCAACAGTACCGATGTCTGCCCCTAGCACGACGACCGTAACTGGCCGACCGAGTCCTTTGGCTAACGCAACAGTTTCCCAAGTGACAGGATTTATGATGCCATTCTGTTGCTCAGCTACAACCAAAGTCGTCATTAATAATCCTTATAAAACTCGAGCGTCCTGACGAAGTAAGCGAATCAGCTCAACCGCTGCATTAGTTGGTGTGCCCTCAACGAACTGAGTCTGCTTACTCTTCTCAGGTGTGTAAATCTTCACGATCTCATGACCAAAGGTATCAGGCATCTCTGCATGGACTGTTCGGATCGGTTTTTTCTTGGCCGCAACAATGCCCTTCAGGGTTGCGTAACGCAATTGATTAATACCACTTTGAATAGTGAGTAGAGCCGGAGCCGGCAGTGACACCCACTGAAACAAGCCACCTTCCAACTCCCGCTTAACCCGTAACTTTCCTTCGTCAAATTGAACATCCATAATGATCGTGGCATGCGGTATACCTAGGCGTGTCCCCAAGATGACACCAGTCTGTGCGAACCCTTGATCATTTGACTGAAGGCCTGTCAATACTAAGTCGAACGACTCCTTACGAATCGCATTCGCCAGCGCCTCTGCAACCACCTCGGCTCCAGCTTTCGGAATATCATCACTAACAACATGGATCCCGCGATCGGCACCTCGAGCTAATGCTTCAAGAATTACTTGCCGAGCACGAACTGGACCTGCCGAGCAAACGATGATCTCACCACCATGTTGTTCCTTTAGACGCAACGCTGCCTCCAGCGCGTAAGCGTCAGGCTCGTTCATCTCAAAACTCGCGTCCTGATCACGAATCCACGTTTGAGCTTCGTCAACACGAACGAGCCACTCACGTGTAATGACCTGCTTGATACAAACAATGATGTTCATGATGTCGTAAACTGTGAAGGTCGTGCCACCTGACCTTGTGGTTGGACAACTACCGTCTTAACTGCGTCAATATACGAGAGCTATCCGTCACACTGCTTGAAAAGCAGGACGGCATTAGTGCCCCCGAATCCGAAGGAATTCGACAGCGCATAATTAATCGACTGGTTACGGGTCGATCCAGCTACGTAATCAAGGTCGCAATCGGGGTCTGGATTTTCGAGGTTAATTGTCGGAGGAATCATCTGTCGCTTGACAGTAAGTGCTGTAATACCAGCCTCTAAACCACCAGCGGCACCCAGGAGATGTCCGGTCATCGATTTCGTCGACGACACCGCCATTTCATGTGCGTGGTCTCCAAATACCCGTTTAATTGCAAGTGTCTCAAGTTTGTCATTGTACGGGGTCGAAGTGCCGTGGGCGTTAACGTAGTTGACCTTGGATGGATCACAAGCAGCACTCGATAGTGCAGCCTGCATGGCACGCACAGCCCCATCACCAGTCTCCGAAGGAGCAGTTACGTGAAAAGCATCAGCAGACATCCCATACCCTATCAACTCGGCATGAATCGATGTCCCGCGAGCGCGAGCACGCTCATACTCTTCCAATACGATAACTCCTGCACCTTCACCAATAATGAATCCATCACGATCGCGATCAAAGGGCCGACTCGCGCGTGTAGGTTCATCGTTCCGGGTTGATAGTGCTCGCATAGCTGCAAATCCACCGACGCCGAGTGGTGTAATTGCCGCTTCAGAACCACCAGCAATCATCACATCAGCATCACCGCGCTTTATGATCTCAAAGGCGTCCCCTATGGCATGTGCGGAAGCTGAGCAAGCAGTACAGGTAGCTGAATTCGGTCCTTTAGCTCCAAATCGAATCGAAACTTGGCCGGCTGCTAGGTTTATGATGGAAGAAGGTATAAAGAACGGTGACAACCGACGCGGCCCTCCTTTTAGTAGAGCTTTGTGTTCGCGCTCGATCGTCGAGAAACCTCCAATTCCTGAGGCGATAAAAACACCAACACGGGAAGCCATCTCAGGTTCAATTTCAAGTTTCGCATCCTCTACAGCGAAATCAGCCGCTGCTATCGCATATTGAATAAAGATGTCCATTTTTTTAACATCTTTTTTTTCCACAAACTGCAGTGGATCGAACCCTTTTACTTCACCAGCAATACGAACTGAGTGGTCTGAAGTATCGAAGCGCGTAATTGAAGCAATACCGCTATCACCGGCGCATAGCGCATCCCAATTGACTTCCGTGCCAATCCCTAGGGATGACACCAGTCCGACACCAGTTACAACAACTCTTCTGGTCACACAGCCTCCGCTCAAACTCGATCCGTACTATTTCTTACTTTTGGCATGCGCTTCGATATATTCCACAGCTTCCTTGACCCGTGTAATCTTTTCAGCATCCTCGTCTGGTATTTCGATTCCAAACTCCTCCTCGAATGCCATGACCAATTCAACCGTGTCTAGGGAATCTGCCCCGAGGTCATCTACAAAAGATGCATCGGGCGTGATCTCCTCTTCGTCCACACCAAGTTGTTCAACAATAATGCTTTTCACTTTTTCTGTAACAGCCATTCGCCCTCCTACATATACATGCCACCATTGACACCCAATACTTGCCCTGTAACATAAGCTGCCGCATCTGATGCAAGAAAGCACACGGCTGCAGCAACATCATCCGGTGTGCCTAACCTTCCAAGTGGTACTTTAGACAACCATTCTTCTCGGTCACTAGTCGTGATGTTTTTTGTCATATTTGTCTCGATAATTCCTGGTGTCACCACATTGACCGTTATGTTGCGCGATGCCACTTCTCGCGCTAAAGATTTTGCAAATCCGATCAGACCTGCCTTTGATGCAGCATAGTTTACCTGACCAGCATTACCCATTTGTCCGACTACAGAACTGACAGTAATAATACGACCAAAACGCTGACGCACCATTGACCGCAATACCGCCTGCGAACAAATAAATGCGCCCGTCAAGTTCGTTTGTAAAACTGTATCCCAGTCCTCCTTCTTCATCCTCATTAATAACTGATCGCGTGTTATTCCAGCGTTGTTGACCAGGACGTCAATACGACCAAATTCCTTAACAACATCGTTCACCATCTGAACAACGCTTTCTGCATCAGTCACGTCAACGCTAGCAAGAAGAGCGGTCCCGCCAGCCATCTTAATCTCTTCTACAACATCGGTAGCATTCCTGTCCCGTGCTGCCGCAACCACTGTAGCGCCATCATGCGCTGCTCGCGTCGCTATCGCCCGACCAATACCGCGCGAAGCTCCCGTTACAATAGTCACACGACCTGTCATTGCAGTCATTCTGGCAAAGTCCCTACTGGATGACACCTATCTAACCTAACGACGCTCAAACCGCGCCTACTTTTCCGTCAATCTCCTTCAGCTGATCTAGCGCGGGAAGGGCATCCGTACTGACAGCCTTTAAAGTGCGGTCAATTTTCCTCATTAGCCCGGTCAACACCTTACCAGGACCTACTTCAAGATACGTGTGGACGCCTTCCGATGCAAGGCACCTAACTACTTGTTCCCATAATACCGGCGCCGCCACTTGCTTAATCAAAGCTTCAATTGCAGACTGACCATCAGTTTTCGATTTCGCGTCCACATTCGCTACGACAGGTATACGCGGGTTGGCAACATTCACGCTTCGCAAAATCGGCACTAATCGATCAGCAGCTGGCTGCATTAGTGCACAATGGAATGGAGCACTCACCGCTAACGGGATGACGCGCTTTGCACCACGCTCAAGTGCCTCCGTGGTCACTCGACCGACCGCCTCTCTTTCACCAGCAATAACCACTTGTCCTGGAGCATTAAGGTTAGCTGGTGCCACTACAGCGCCATTAGCTACATCATTACAAACCTGCATCACTACTTCAGCATCGAGGCCAAGGATAGCAGCCATACTGCCGACACCCACCGGCACCGCTTCTTGCATAAATCGACCTCTCTCCCGAACTATCATTATCGCATCAGCGAAGGATAACGTGCCAGCAGCAACATGTGCTGAGTACTCACCTAAGCTATGGCCTGCAACAAAATCTGGTTGTAGTCCTTGCGCTAATACAAATCGATACGCAGCAATACTCGTTGTCAAAATCGCTGGCTGCGCATTTTCAGTAAGAGTTAATTGTTCTTCAGGGCCGTCAACACAAAGCTGGCTCAGGGATACACCTAGAATCGCGTCTGCTTCCTCAAACGTTATCCGACACTCAGCAGAGGCGTCCATTAAGGCCTTCCCCATACCAACGCGCTGTGAACCCTGTCCAGGAAAAAGAAAGGCAAGCATCAATAAAATAACCGCTCAAGGGGATATTTCACTAGCTAATCCGTATATGGAATATCCGCTTAGTTATACTTCGTCGACCTCGCGAACCTGACGCCCCTTATAAAATCCGCAGTGCGGACAAACTTGATGGGGCAACTTCATTTCATGGCACTGTGGACACTCACCTGCATTAGCTGAACGGAGCGCGTCGTGAGTCCGCCTCTTTGCCGTTCGTGCTTTCGAATGTCGTCGTTTCGGATTTGGCATCGTGAGTTCCTCATCTTAAGGTTTTAAATAATTTCCTCATCTCTTATCGAGCACTGACTTCAGATCCGCCAGTCGAGAGTCGTGCCAAGTAGTAGAACATTGACAATTATCTCGATTTAGATTTATCCCACAAATTGGACAAAGACCAAGGCAGTTTTCTACACACAAAGGTTTCATAGGTAGTAATAGATATAATTGCTCGCGTACTAACTGTCCAAGATCTATTTCTTCGTCGCGGTAAAAAGCAACAGCCAAAGCCGCTTCTTCCACTTCAAACTCGCCATCTCCATTGTTACGCACCTGAGGGAAATATAGGAGATCAAAAGCACTGTCAACGGCCCTCGGATATGCTTCCAAACAACGACAGCAAATTAAATCAATACTTGTAACCAACCGACCCACCAAGTGATACTTCTCTTGAGTTTTTCTGACATCAAAGGCTAGTGACACGTCATCCTTTACGAGATAATCCTCCTTAGCTGATGTAAATGCGGACGCTGCGTACGTGCGCTCAAAACGCTCACTCTTTTCAGATACATCTCGTAAATCTAAATACATAAGGCACTTGTGGGGTCTTTAATCAAAAGCCAACCGTGAATTTTAGCATGAAACCTCATTATGTTTCGACCCATGGCCTAGGGATAAAGAGGCTCTCATACAGGTTGATAGCAAAGCGATCGGTCATCCCAGCTAAAAAATCCATCGCGGCTGCATCCACCCCATCAGACTCCATGACATGGCGAACGAGAAATTCTTCAGGATCTTCATGAATTTTTTCCCACAAACCTCCTAAAATGCCAGCAGCTTTTCGAAACTCTATAGTTGCCAGACTATCCTCATAAACTGTTTCAAAAAGAAACGCCCGAAGATTTAATAGGGCTTCGAGTACGTTGTCACTCATTCGAATTTCATCCAATCCGGCAGCCATGGTTTCACGAATAGTATTGGAAACCAACCGGCCAATTCGCTCAGACGAACTGTGTCCAAGTAAATCGACAGCCTCGGTTGGCAAATCATCCATGCGTAAAATACTGGCTCGTATTGCATCATCAATATCATGATTCACATAAGCGATAATGTCTGCCACTCTTGCGACTTGACCTTCTAAGGCAGCTGCACGGTTAGACAAGTCTGCACCAACCGGTGCCCCTCGCTTTCCCTTAGAGTGTTTAGCGATTCCATCGCGGACTTCCCATGTTAAATTCAACCCATCGCCGTTGTTTTCGAGATGGTCAACAATACGAAGGCTCTGTTCATAATGGTTAAATCCGCCCGGTATTAGATCTCTCAGTACGCGTTCTCCCGCATGACCAAATGGTGTATGGCCAAGGTCATGACCAAGAGTGATAGCCTCAGTAAGTTCCTCGTGCAACTTCAGGACTTTCGCAATTGTGCGAGCAATCTGTGATACCTCTAACGTATGGGTAAGACGAGTTCGATAATGATCACCGGTTGGCGCAAAAAACACCTGGGTCTTATGTTTTAAACGACGAAAAGCTTTACAGTGTATTATCCGGTCACGATCACGCTGATACGCTGGCCTAATTGGATCCTCTGCTTCTGGTCTCAGTCGTCCACGACTCTCAGCGCTTTTCGCTGCCTGAGGAGCCAAATATTCTTGTTCTCTTGTTTCGAGTTCTTGACGAATCGTAGACATATATAAATAGCTTCTCTGTAAAAGTTTAGCGCTAACTCACTTGAAAAGTAGACATGGCAACTTTCAAACCGCGAACATCAATCACAAGGCGTCAATAAAACTATCGCCAGAATCCACCGAGGGAACACCCAACGCTTGAGACAATGTCTGGCCAACATCAGCAAATGAATGACGCACGCCTAGGTCAATGTTTCTGATTTTCCTTCCAACAACCAAAAGTGGTACATACTCGCGAGAATGGTCACTGCCTGGTGTCGTGGGGTCATTACCGTGATCTGCCGTAATTACCAATAAATCATTGGGTCCCACACATGGTAAAAGTTCCAGTAAGTGCCTATCGAAACGCTCGAGATTAGCCGCATAACCAACTACGTCATTACGGTGTCCATAAACCGTATCGAAATCGACACAATTTGCAACAAGCAGTCCGCGAGTCGTTTTTCTCATACCGCTATTCAACGCTGTCATCACTTCATCATCGCAGTCTGTATGTACCGACTCGGAAATTCCTCGACCAGCAAACAAGTCACTTACCTTCCCAATAGCCACCACAGGTAGACCTTCTGCATGCACACGGTCTAGCAGCGTTAATCCTGAAGGAGGCTGGGCAAAATCCCGACGCTGAGCTGTCCGTCGAAACGAACCAATCGGTCCAGTGAACGGTCGCGCTATAACTCGACCGACTCCAATTCCTTCAACCATAACATCGTAGGCCGTTTCACAAAACCGGTACAGTAAGTCCACTGGAATAACATCTTCGTGTGCAGCTATTTGGCAGACGCTATCGGCCGACGTATATACAATGGGTGAGCCCGTTGATAGATGTTCTGCACCAAGTTTCTTGATAATTTCCGTTCCAGAGGCAGCAACATTACCCATAACTGACCGCCCAATTTTCTGTTCGAATTCATGAATACTCGATTCAGGAAAACCATTCGGAAACACTGGAAAAGCACGCGTCGTAGTAACGCCCATTAATTCCCAATGTCCTGTCACAGAGTCCTTTCCCGCTGACACTTCGGCCATTTTACCGATTGCAGCCTGCGGCCTCGCTGGCCTGGAACCACCTAGTTCTACGAGAGAACCCAGCCCAAGGGCTCGAAGCGTCGGTATTGCCAATGACACCCGCTTCGCAACATTACCGATCGTATTGCTATGCTCGTCACCATAAAGACCCGCATCGGGCAACGCTCCAATACCAGCGCCATCAAGGACAATCATGATTGCACGGAGGTATCGCTGAGATTCTGAAGACACGTGGTTACGTCGGGAGGATCATAGGATAGGCTGGCAGGAACCCATTAAAACATCACCCTAATCTTCAAGAGCATGAATTATTTGCTTAGATTTGATAAATGTCAGTGCTGGATCGTTCTCAACCTGAATCCACTGTAGATTAGGCTCTTTCCTGAACCAAATCAACTGGCGCCGCGCGTAACGTTGATTCTCACGCACGATGAGTTCTCGTGTACTGGCCTCGTCGCCAAAACCATTCAGAAACGCCAGCGCCTGCCGATAAACCATTCCGCCAAATGGTGGGGCCGTGTCAGGCACACCACGCGCGCGTAGCAAATGAATCTCATCAAGCAAACCAGCAGCAAACTGTTCCTCTACCCGTTGAGCCACCTTAGCCGCAGTTTGCTCTCGCGACTGTCGCAAACCAATACCTATGACTATGAAATCAGAAAGAGGTGAACGCGTTTCAGCAAAGTGTGCGGTCAAAGATTTACCAGTCAAGTAGTACACTTCAAGTGCTCTAATTAGTCGCCTCTCATCACGTACTTGAATTCGACAAGCCGAGTCCGGATCAACCCGACCAACCATTCGATGAAGGTGTTCAACACCTCGCCTTTCGGAAATTCGTTCCAACCTGTTCCGAAGCGCCGCATCACGACTCGGACCCGGAAATAAACCCCTAGTTAATGCTCGGTAATACAAACCGCTACCGCCAACCAGAATTGGTAGACGTCCTCGGTTAACGATCGCACGTACCACTGCCGATGCCTCAGTCGCATATCGAGCCGCCGAGTAAGATTCATAAGGATCTGCAACATCAATCAAGTGGTGTGGAACGCCTTGTCGCCTTTCAATCGGAACTTTGTCAGTGCCAATATCAAAACCACGATATACAGCGGTTGAATCGCAGCTAACGATCTCACCGTCGAGGTATTCCGCTAGAGCTATCGCAAGTTCACTCTTGCCGGTCGCCGTTGGTCCAACGATAGCAACAAGCCGCGACGACATCTTTAGGTCCACGTATTAACCCCAAGATCCCTAATGCGCGTCGTAATCAAACAACTCAGCGGGAAAAATAAAAATGTGGAAGTGTAATGGGACGAACCGAGCCATGAAAAACAGTTTCAACATTACACGTTTGACACACATACTCAACAATTATTAGTAGCCTGGAATTGGTTCATTGTAATAGAAAGTGACCGTAAAAAACGCAGTGTTCACAGGATATTCTTGCGGCAGTGGCTGTGTCGGATTCGATGCCATCAAGGCATTGCGGGCAGAAGTGTTAAACGATGAATAGACCGATGGCTCAAGCACCGTTACGTCAGTTAGCGCCCCATTCTTATGAACATTAAATGTTAAGACAGAGTGCCCTTTGAAGGTCATCGCCGCTTGTGGCAACATCCAGTTACGTTTTATTTGGGCAATGAAACGACGAACCCATGGTCCAAATTCCACACCGTATGTATTGAACTGAATCGACGGACCAAATTCTCCCTCGCCTCCGCCAGGGTTATTGAAGGTTTCCTGATCAATAAACCGTTCGATATTTCGAATCGAGTCACCAAGGGAACCACCGGCAAGCGGTGGTGCCACCCTTGTCTCACCAACTTCTGGTGTGCTGGTAGCTGCGCGCGCCACCTCATTCGGTCCCTCTGGAAACTCAAGAATTCCTGTATCTTCAGAACCGTCTAACTCACGCTTGCTATCGTCTTGATTAGAAGCTTCAGAGCTATCAGTATTCACCTCAGACGAAGCGGTTGCTACTGATTCCTCCTCGCCAAAATCTTCACCTTCGGCTGGCTCTGATGCCATCCCATCACCACGAGGTACTTCCAATAATTCAGGAGCCACAACCGGAGCAAATGAATTGCCACGCGCAAAAGGAAGAGAGTTCTCCGGTTCAAGCGCCCGCTCTGGTGCCCGAGCTACTCGATCTTCATCAGAAAGAAATCCTTGTTCAGGTGGCGTTGGAGACAGAATATCGAAGAGTGGCTCGACAAACACGATTCGACGTTCCTCTTTTTCTTGTTGACGCTGTAGTGCCAGCTGTTGTTCCTGTCGACGCGCCATATCCTCAGCGCGTCGCTTGACAGCTTCTTGTACAAACGGCAATGTTGGAACGATCCAAATTGCCAATAGAATCACCACATGAGCGAGCAGTGAAATAAGTAGGCTTTCTCGCCTCGACATCGCCCCGTCGACAGTTTGTGTATCCGGCCGAGAACTTTCAAGCTCAAAATACATGAGTAGATCTTCTAATTATAGCAATTACATCTTTTTAGACATCTAGACCTAACAAAAAGCCTTATGGCTTTACAGCGACATACAAATGCACAATTCCGCAGCTGAGTCTTAGGTCGCGAATACGATCAAAACCTGCTCGTCGCAATAATCCAGTAAACGCCTCTGGCACAAGAAATGAGCTCACTGACGCCGGCAGATAACTGTAGGCTTCAGGATGCCGTGAGATCAGATGTCCAATGCTTGGTAAGATGCGTGTAAAGTACCACTGGTATACGTGCCGCAATACCGGTAGCGAAGGAAACCCGAACTCTAGAATCGCCAGGCGTCCGCCTGGATTTAGAACGCGCCGCAATTCAGCACAAACAGCGGCTGGGTCCTCCACGTTACGAATTCCAAAACCGATAGCTGCTGCGTCCACAGAAGCTGTAGTCAGCGGTATCGAGGAAGCGTCTCCCCGAACCAGATGCAAGGAATCTTCGTGACCTTTCCGACGCACTTTTGCCTGGCCGAGACTCAGCATCCCTGCAGCAAAGTCAATACCCACAACCTGTTTTAGCGATCCCTCGGTTCTTCGAACAGCTGTCAAAGCCAGATCAGCTGTACCCGTGCAAAGATCAAGCATGGTTTCATCGCCGGCCAACTGTAGTACCTCAACGGCCTTATCTCTCCATCGTCGGTCCATTCCAACGCTTAGTAGATTATTTAAGAGATCGTACTGGGGCGCGATCGCATCAAACATGCCTGCAATGCGAGCAGCGTTCTTCTGTATTGAACCAGAATGACGTGTTATTCCTTCCATGGCTGGTAAAGATCTTGATCTAATCCGAGCGCACCCAAAATCTTACCGGCAATGAAATCAGCGAGATCATCCAGTGTCTTTGGCCCTTGATAAAATGCGGGCATCGCCGGTAGAACAGTGGCGCCGGCTTCGGCACATAACACCATATTCCTAAGTTGGGGTAAACTCATTGGCGTCTCTCTTGGCACGATCACGAGCGGTCGCTTTTCCTTGAGCATGACATCCGCGGCCCGCTCCACAAGACTACGAGAAAGTCCGTGGGCGACTCCGGCTAACGTCTTCATCGAACAGGGCACGATTACCATCCCATCACACCGATGGCTGCCACTCGCAATGCCAGCGCCTAAATCCTTATTACTCCAGACCGTCAATTCTCCCCTACTGACTTCTGATCCATATCTTTCCGTTAGAAATGACATGAACTGATCTGGATTCGTCTGTTCACCAAGCTCGTCCAAGATAAGTCGACGACCGAATTCGGTAATGACTAATTCGACGTGGTATCCACGTGACAACAGTGAGGCCAGAGTTCGGGTAGCATATGCTGCGCCGCTAGCTCCAGTAATGCCAACTGCCATTCGCGGCCTCAGTTCGTTAGTCGACATATAGCGCCACCGCGGTAATCAACAGATAAACGAATCCCACATATCCATTCAGGTCGAAGGCTTGTTTGATTCTTGATAAATCATTCGCTTTAACAAGGGACTGTTCATAGGCAAGCAAGGCTCCGACAAATGCGACCCCGGTCAAATAAACAGCGCCAAGTGGAACAACCATCACCAGGGATGCTAAAGCCATTACTGCTATGACATGCATACTTCGTGAAATAGTGAGCGCTGCCTGAATTCCGTAACGCGCAGGAATCGATCTGAGACCGTATTTTCGATCGAAATCAAAATCCTGACATGCATACAGCACGTCGAAGCCAGCAACCCAAGCCCCGATCGCCAAACCAAGAAGCCATGGCTCCAAACCGCCACGCCCACCTGCTGCGAGCCAGCCGCCAATGGGTGCTACAGCCATCGCCAATCCAAGGAATAGTTGTGTAAAGGCCGTGTATCTTTTTGCCAGTGAATACCAGAACACAATACTAAGGGCGACCGGAGATAAGATGAAACAAAGCCAGGACAATTGAAAAGTCACGGCCATGAAGATTATTGAACTAAAGATGACGAAAACGGCACCTGCACGTTTTGAAATGACTCCACGAGGCATCTCTCTGTCGGCTGTGCGTGAGTTGAGTGCATCGTAACGAGAATCAACTAGCCGATTAAATCCCATTGCCGCAGCCCGCGCAGACACCATTGCAGCAATAATCCAGAGTAGTGTCGTTATCGTCACAGGAGTGTGCCTAGACGCCAATAAAACCCCAGTCAAGGCGAAAGGTAATGCAAATACCGAATGGCTGAATCGTATGAACGACCCGTAGGTGGTCAGGCGTTCAAACATTATCTTCTGTCCTCATTCTTACTAGTTCTCACAGAAAGATATTACTGCTGATCACAAATCCATAGCACCTGGTGAGGTTGAATGCCACTTAGTAGATATTCTTCCACATCTTCCACGATATCGGGAAGCTGTACCGCAATTAAATCTGCTCGTTTGCCAAGCTCAATTGATCCGTAGTCATCTCCAAACCCTAGTGCCCGTGCACCTTGCCTTGTAGCACTCTCGAGGATTGTACGACCCGCTACATCCGGAGCCAATCGCCTGACAGCAGCTAATTCGGTAAACAGGTTAAGATCTGCGGTACTTGCGAGACTGTCCGTCCCAATCGCTACACGTACGCCAGCTTCGTAGAAACTTGCCACCGGTGATTGACCTGCGCCAGTCCATTCATTGCTACGCGGACATGCAACTAGGGTTACTCCCGCTTCGCCCAAGGTGCATAAATCCTCGGACTTCAGTTGGACACCATGTACCACGATTGCACGATCGTCCAACCAACCCACTGCTCTCAGAAAATCGGTTGGGCTACAACCTGGTGGAGTCCACTCCGAATCCCAAGCGCCGAGTCGAATAAGCAACTCTTTCCAAGGACCTGATCCGGTCTGCAAGAAGTCAACTTCCTCAACAGATTCAGCCAGATGAATACTCCGTGGTGCACCAGGCCAACGATCGACCGTAGAGCGAATCATCTCGCAGACTTTCGATGAGACTGAGTACGGGGCATGAGCCGCGAGTGACGTGCGAACTCGATTATTAGTGACCAAAGCCATCAGCTCACGACAAGCCTGCTCTACGAGCTTGACCGCATCAGCAGAGCGGAATCCAATAATTTCGCGAAAGACCACTGCTGCAAGCTGACTATCGACTAGGGGTTTAAATGACGCCAACGTGTTACTAACATCTCCAACGAGTACGGTTCCGCTCTGACGGAGTTGTTTAATCGCTTCCCTGATGGAGGCATCGCCGTCCGGCTTGAGTTCAATACGACGAGCAAGAAGATCTTCCACCCAATGTGGCATCGCCGATGCAGCTGGAACTTCACCAGCCAATGCCGAAAGTTCAAGATGGGTATGCGCATTAACCAATCCAGGCATGACTGCCACGCTACCAAGATCAATTTGCTTCAGATCATCCCTGTGATTTAGAGGTTTACCTGACCCGGGTACCTCCTGATCAGGCCAGCCGACGGAGATAATCCGCCCGTTATCCACATCAACCCAACCATCCTTAAGTGGTGGTCCGATGATGGGCAGAAGCCAAGACGCCCGATAGCGATGCATGGTAAAGCGGAAAATTTATTTTGAGGTACCTTGCCGCTTGCCAATTGGCGTGCGTGCGTCATACCCCGATAGTTCAGGTGGAAACAACCGCTCCTTATCAGCACTCACTGCTGCCAGGGTTGTCATGCGAGGCACGTGGCGTTCTCGGAAAATAGGCTCGCCGATGATTTCATACTGCATGTTCCGACGCTTCGCAATATAACCTGCATTCTCAATATTTCGAACAATTTCAACTTCATCCATACAGTAACTAGCACCAGCCGCGCGTACAACATTTTCCTCGATCATCACACTGCCCATATCGTTTGCACCATACAACAAACTAAGCTGACCAATCTTACCACCCTGTGTAACCCAAGATGCCTGTAGGTTATCAATATTGTCGAGCACTAATCGTGCTAACGCGAGCGTTCGGATGTAATCAATGCCAGTAGCTTCGATACCACCGCGTTCGGTAAAGCTTGGCTGAAAGCTCCATGTGATGAAAGCAGTAAAACCATGGGTCTCATCCTGGAGTTCCCGCAGATGTAGCAGGTGCTCGATTCGTTCCTCTAATCGTTCAACCGTTCCGTACATCATCGTTGCAGTCGTACGTAATCCTGCACGGTGAGCATGGCGCATCACATCCAACCATTCCTCTGTTGTGGCCTTGTTATAGCAGTTCAGCAACTTTCTCACCCGGTCGACCAAAATCTCAGCACCACCACCAGGAATACTGTCAAGGCCAGCAGTAATTAATCGTTCTACAACCGTCGAGGTTGGAATTTGACTGAGCCTAGACAGATGAACTATCTCAGGGGGTGAAAGAGCATGCAGACAAAAACCTGGGTACCGTTGCTTGACGGCTCGAAATAGGTCCTCATACCACTCCAACGGAAGGTCAGGATTGTGACCGCCTTGGAGTAGCAGTTGCCCTCCTCCAACAGCAATAGTTTCGTCAATCTTTTCAAAGATTTGTTCAAAGGCTAAAACGTAACCATCTTTAGCGCCTACAGGTCGATAAAATGCACAAAAATTGCATTTGGCGATACAAATATTCGTGTAATTCACATTGCGGTCAATGATATAGGTAACGAGTTTCTCCGGATGGCGTCGAGCACGAACTTCGTTGGCTAATCTACCAAGTAGATGAGTGGGCGCATTCTTGTACAGAGTTAAGGCGTCATCTTGGGAGAGTCGCTCACCCGACCTGACCTTTTCAACAACAGTGTCACACTTGTTGGAATGCACAATACTTTTAAACTAGCTTGTTAGGATGACGCCCTTGCTACTCGTCCCGAGACGGATAAAACGTCACTGTGGTATCACCCTGAATGACTCCAAGCTCCTTAGTGGCCGTCAAGAATTTCTTTAAACCTGCACGGCCTGCATCGTCCAACACATAACCAATATTTTCTCGCAAGTACCGTGCTCCCAGCTCAACTTGATCTTCGTCGGTATCACAGAATTCTCGCGCAATTGCGTCAGTTTCCTTAACGCCAGCATTGCGCGCAACCTGTAAAGCCAATATGTCATCTGGAGCTACTACACCAGGACGGCCCGCCCAAAAAGCCCATACAAATGGCAGGTTGGTCATCGCAGTCCATTCTTCTCCCAAGTCGATTTTGTCAACACCAAGCGCATCATGATCGGCAAAGAGCGCAGGATCACCAATGACAAGGGCGGCATCATATCGCTTCAACATCGCAGGAATGTCTGGGGGTAACCTAATAAACTTTGGTTCGATATCGAACCATTGCGCACATAAAACGCGTAACAAAGCCACTGATGTGCGTGAGCTAGCATCAACGGCAATCGTTCTAACTGCTGCCATAGGACGGTTAGCAAAAACAGCCACTGATGCAACAGAGCCAAGCGATGTAATAGCGACATCTGGAACTATTTGATAGGCCGGACGGTGCACATATTCAATCGACGGTATGAGGCTAAGATCAACTGCACTCTCGTGCAATAAACTGGCACATTTAGATGGCACCTCAAATCTCAATTGGAATCGCTCTGACTGGTTATCAAGACCCCACACCAATGGTCTCGCATTGAGATAAGCAACCGTTCCTACTCGGATCATGATGTCATAGCCTCAAAACAACCGTTACGTTCGACGGGTTCTCGTGATGCAGCATCAATTTGCCGACGAATTTCTACTGATGTGACTCGACGCACACCTACATCTTCGTTTTCATCTGTAGGCACGCGGTCTACGTCATCTGCGCCAAATGTTAGTGCGACCTGCACAAGCTTAGTACCCTGCATAAACCAATCAACCTGAATCGAGTCGATATTGTCAACTAGTAATCGCGCGAGTGCAACTTGACGAACGTCATCATAGCCAGTGCTCGGTTCTGAGGACTCAACCATTCGAGGTATTGGTGCAAACGCTCGGACATAACCTTTGGGCATTTCCCAGCTAGACACTCGCCTGAAAGTCTCAAGAATGTCAGGAGCAGCTACATGATGGATCGTCACAGTCGTCACCGGTAAGTTAGCTTCGACGACAGCCTGAAACACTTGTTCCGGTTGTCGAAGTCTGTCTGCTGGAGCCTCTGCGATCGACCGAAGACCAGCCGAACGGAGTTCTGACAACAATTCTCGAAGCGATACACCGTCAGCCTCAGCCAGCAGCTCAAGGTCGCTCAGGTAAAATCCTGTGATCGGTGGTCCAAGTGGTCCAACTAGTGTCGTTAGGGATTGGGCAGCAGTGACAGCGGCCTTGATTGAATCTGGTGTACCCACAATTCTCACTTCGCCTGCTGTGTCGGGAACCATTACAGGCTCTACCTTCTGTGCAAGCGACACTTCAAAAACTCGGACGAAAGAAACGCTATCGCCTTGAATCCGTCGGCGAACATCATCAGCAAGCATCCCTATGGTCAGAAGGTCATCAGATGACACCAGAGCCTTAGTCTGAACGTCGTCCAATGCTTGTCCAGCTGCTAGTTGGTCGCTAATTTCACCTAGGAGTGTACTCATAAACATTTATCAGATTACTAAACGCAACCCATCATGCCTTGAATCGCGATGCGATCTGGCTCCAAATCCTCTCGGCTGCCTCACTCGCTTCGGGAGTAGTCACTACTCGTGTGGGCCATTCTCGAACGAAGCCTTCGCTTGTCCACTTCTTCGTGGCATCTATTCCCATTTTGCTACCGTAGGCAGGGATTTGAGAGGCCGCCTCGAGATCATCGACCGGTCCTCGCGTAAACTGAATGTCTCGCTCTGGATCGATGTGTGTTCCCACTATCCACGCGACCTCGCTCACGTTCTGAACATCTACATTGGAGTCCACCACAATAATGATTTTCGAAAACATCAACTGACCCAACCCCCAGAAAGCGTTCATAATCTTCCGGGCATGCCCAGGATAGCGTTTGTCGATAGAGACGAGGACACAGTTATGAAAAATCCCTTCGGCCGGAAAATGCATATCTACAATCTCGGGTAGAGTCTTTCGAATCAACGGCAAGAAAATTCGTTCACTGGCACAGCCAAGATAGTAATCCTCCATTGGAGGAATTCCTACAACCGTCGTCAGGTAAGTTGGATGCTGTCGCCGTGTTATACAGGTCAGGTGGAATACTGGAAAATCATCGGCCAGCGAATAGAAACCCGTGTGGTCCCCAAATGGTCCTTCTCGTCGTCGCTCACCTGGATCAACATATCCTTCCAAAACGATCTGGGCACTACATGGCACTTCCAGATCGACCGTCACAGCTTTAACCAGTTCAACACGCTGCCGCGACAAAAATCCCGCTAACAATAACTCATCCAAACCCTCTGGCATCGGCGCCGTGGCAGCATAGGCCATGATGGGGTCCGGACTCAAAGCTACTGCCACTTCAAGGCGCTTGCCTAAACGTTCGGCTACTCTAAAATGTTGTGCGGCACCTTTGTGCCTCTGCCAGTGCATTGCTGTTGTACGACCGTCGTACACTTGCATCCGATAGGCACCAATGTTACGGGCTCCCGTTTCAGGGTCCTTGGTAATGACAAGCGGAAAAGTGATATAGCGGCCACCATCATCAGGCCAACATCGTAAGATCGGAAGTTCGTCGAGTGTCGCATCTTCGTTTACAACTTCTTGACACTTCGCTGTGCTCACAACCTTCGGCATCAAATCCTTGAGCCGTCCGATTGCTGGGAGCAGTTTCATGGCATCCAAAATTCCAGAGGGAGTTTTAGGAGTAATTAAGTCTTCAATTTCATCAGCAATCTGATCGAATGACTCTACTCCAAGAGCTAGCAACATCCGTTCCAGTGAACCAAAAAGGTTTGTTGCCACAGGAATGTCATATCCGGTCGGTTGTTCAAAGAGTAAGCCTGGTCCACCGCCAGGTGACTTCGAGGCGCGATCGGTAACTGCACAGATTTCTAGATCTGGACTGACTGGTTCAGTAACACGAGATAGCATCCCACGGGCTTCAATTGCTGCGATGAATTCGTTCAAGTCTTGATGCATGTTTATATTGCCGTCATTTCGATAGAAATTTTATTCTCGCACCTTCATTTGATCCGTAATCCGCTGCGCCAGAACTAATGCACGGCGACCGTCCTCCCCCGTAACCTCCGGTGCCCGGTGATGACGAACCGCACTTACAAAATCCAAGAGTTCTAGTCGGAGCGGTTCCTCCTTTTCAATATTCATTTGACCACCTTCAATCGACGCCGGAGCCTGGCCTGATTTTACAAGTCGCCAAGCGTCAACCTCCTGGGCAGCATAATCGATCGACAAATATGCACCAGCTTGAAAGAATCTGACTTTTCGAATTTGCTCACGACTGATACGACTCGCCGTAATGTTCGCAATACACCCAGATGCAAACCGAAGACGAGCATTTGCAATATCGACCCGGTCACTCAACACTGAAACTCCCACCGCCTCGATAGACGTGACCTCACTTTGCACCACTGTTAGAAGCACATCTAGATCGTGAATCATGACATCAAACACTACGTCAATATCTAAACTCCTCGACGAAAAAGAACTGAGTCGGTGGACCTCAATGAAACGGGGAGTGTCAACAAGCGTCCTCGCCGTTATCACCGCGGGATTATATCTCTCGGTATGCCCTACCGCGAGTACGGCATCCGACGCATGAGCTGCAGCAATTAGGGCATCGGCTTCTGTTACGCTACAACTGATAGGTTTCTCAATCAGTACGGAGATTCCACGCTCCAGAAACGGGAGCGCCACTTCCATATGTGCGTCCGTTGGGACGGCAATATTTACCGCGTCAATTCGACCAACCAATGCGTCGATATCTGTCTCGGCTGAAGCACCCGTAGTCTCGGCGATGGCGATGGCTCGGTCTTTATTAACATCAACTACAGCGACTAAATCAACATCGGACAACGATGCCATGATGCGCGCATGGTGTTGACCAACATGCCCAACCCCCACAACTCCAACCCTTAATCGAGAACCCTTCATCGCGCCATATCACTTTTATCTAGATTGCGTCCAACCACTGCAATATCGGCCTCGTCAGCCGCCTGCACAAACGCCTTGACGTCAATGATTAACGTCTTACCAGCATCCACCGAAAGCGCAGACGCACCAGCCTCGCGCATCGTGCGAATCGTGGATACCCCCACAACTGGAACATCAAAACGCATGTCCTGATTCGGTTTTGCCACTTTCACCACCCGAGTACCTGGACCTGCGAGTCGTCCAGCCCTAGTAATAACAGCATCCGTACCTTCCATAGCTTCTACTGCAACAACCGCCTGTTCTTTAAGGACTAAGGTTTGTCCAACATCTAACCCGGCAATCACATCAGCCATCTGATACCCAAACAGAAAATCATCACATTCAGCCTGAGAGGGCTGCCTTGCCCCAATCGTTCCAGGATCAGCCAAAAGCGGTTGGAGAAACGTTGTCGAATCCAGGAACTCAATACTATGTTCACGGAAAACATCAGCTATGGCCGACAGTAAAGAATCGGTAGAGCGTGACTGGAGACGCCGTAAGACCGACATCAGTTTCAAATCCGGTACGATATCTGAAAACAATTTGGTGTGTTTTACCTGGCCCGCCATGATTGCCTGAGTAACGCCAGCATCGCGTAACACTGTAAGGCAACGGTCTAGTTGTCCCAGCGAAATCCAATGCACCGATGAGCCTTGCTCTCGGGTTGCCGCTTCTTTAATATCTGGATGTGCCTCCTCGCGCAAGGCTATTACCGTAACGTCGTGGCCAAGGCTGCGCGCCGCGTCGAGCACTAGAAACGGAAATTGACCGTTTCCTGCAATCAAACCTATTCGAGACATCGTGTGTTGGTCTGTTGTCGAGAACTGATTGTTTACTCGACTGCGATTAATTCATCGTCCTCGAAGTGCCTAAGGTGATGGCGGAAGCTACGACGCAAGCTGACTCCGCGCTCAGAGGATTTAATAAATTCGACCAAGTAGTCTACATCCGGACAGTCCAGCGTCCCATCCATCTCAATCCGCGCAAGAGCCTGACTTGTATTCAGCTTGGATTGCAGAAGGTAACGGTAGGCACGCTTGAGCTTCGTAATAACCTCAAGAGAAAAACCATTTCGAACGAGGCCGATCGAATTCACACCATACACACGCGCACGATTCCCAACGGTGCGTGCATAAGGCAGTGCGTCACGAGTCACGACAGAGTATCCGCCAACAAACGCGTAACGCCCAACTCGGCAAAACTGATGCACACCTGACATCGCACTAATGGTTGCATGATCGTAAACAGTAACGTGACCACCCAATGTGGCTCCATTTCCGAAAATAGTCTCGTTTCCAACCAAGCAATCGTGCGCCACGTGAGCGTAAGCCATAAACAGATTGTTCTTACCAATACGTGTGATTCCGCCACCACCAGCTGTACCACGATGGATAGTCACGAATTCACGGAACACGTTATGCTCGCCAATAACCAATCGGCTTTCTTCGCCTTTGAATTTCATATCCTGAGGAATAAGTCCGACGGACGCTAGAGGAAAAATAACCGTCTCATCGCCAATTTCCGTCCAGCCATCAACAATGGCTGACGCTCCAACGCGGCATCGCCGACCGATCCGTACGTTCTCACCAATGATGGCGTTTGGTCCAATGACCGTGCCGGCCCCAATCTCGGCGCCTGGTGCAATAATGGCCGTCGGGTCAATGTTTGTTTCTGAATCCATGAAGCCGAACAGAAGTTTAAGTTCGGCCACAAGCTTGTCCCCAATAAAAGCTCGCCCTGCAACCTCCACTAGTGATGACCGAGTGCGACCACGAGTTACTTCAAGGCGTAGCTGGTCGCCTGGTATCACTTGACTCCTAAATTTTGCTTTATTGACGCCGCGTAAGAACACGCGATTGCCGTTTCTTTGGCTATTCGCAAACAGCAATAGGGTTGACGCCTGTGCCAAGGTTTCAACCATCAACACTCCAGGCATTAACGGTGTGCCAGGAAAGTGTCCCTGGAAAAATTCTTCACTTACAGTGACATTCTTCAGTGCTACAAGGCGCTTTCCTGGCTCGTGTTCAAGAATGTCGTCCACGAGCAAGGACGGATGACGGAAGCACAGATTGTCGAGAACCGACGGGATATCAATAGACACGGCAGTCAGTCAGATCATGTCTCCACCACAGCCACCCAAGCCAACTACGGGTGGCCTGGAAACAGATGAGAAAAATTAAGGCTGCGATGGTGGTGCCGACTCCTCGGATGCAGCGTTAAACTGAGTGATAACCTCATTGGTTATGTCCAAGCCCATATTAGCCCAGATAATAGCAGCGTCGGCTAGGCTCAGAACAATTTCTATATTCTTTTCGGTTGCCACCTGACCAATGATGGGGATGAGCTGCGCCTGAAATTCTTGTTGAAGTTCAGCCTGTAATTCTTGCACCTCAACCTGCGCATCTTCGGTGTACCGCTGAATGTCCACTTGCATTCTGTCGATCTCACGCTGCAGTTGTGCAGCAGCGCTCTGACTCATAACATTCCCACCCTGCGCCAACCTGTCCTGACTCTCCTGCAGCGCTTCGTTTTGCTCTTGGAGTTCTGCGACTTTTTCTTCGTTAAGCGCTTGGACCCGTAACGCCAGCGCCTGGCCTGCTTCAGATTCTTCAGCCACAGCCTGAACATTCACGAACGCCACCCTCGCACCGTCAGGAAGCGGGGGCAGTTCTATGGGCTCTTGTTGAGCCAGTAGTGTCACCATCGGACACAATGCCAGAATAAATGCAACTAGTGCAGCTCTAAACGAACCAGTCATGACGCTTTTCCCTTTCCTCATATATACACACACTACCGTACTTGCCCCAGACAGACGAACCATCTGCTCGGACCAGCAGAATAGTGACCAAGCTTTACTAGAACTGATTGTACACGCTTCTTCCTTAGAATAAACCGAGTTCTAGTCATCAAGCTAGGAAATGCCCTCCAGAAGCAGGCTCCAGCCTGTCAGAAGGATGATCCAACCGCAAAACGGAAATTAAAGGCCGATTCTGGCCTGAACGAGTTATCCAAGACTCCAGATCGTTGCGGATTGTAAGCAAAAATTAATCTTAGAGGCACATTCATGACCGGCATCATAAATCGAACTTCGGCTCCGGTTGACGTTTTGAAGTCAGTTTTTGAGAATCGATCTCCGCGAGCCTGCACCTGACCGGTATCAAAGAAAAGTATTAGGCGCACCGGCGGTGCGAGGGTAAAAATATATTCGCCATTAAACAAGAAGCTCTTGTTCCCCCCCAGCACGAGACCAGTACTCTCATCCTGTGGTCCCACACTTCGCAGATCAAACCCTCGAATACTGTACTCTCCACCCTGGAATAAACGTTCAAATATAGGAATTTCAACGGTATCACCAAACGGTACGATGTATTCTCCGGCAAACCGCAATCCCAGCGATTGTCTTTCGGTAGTCCGAAAATACCAAATGACTTCAGCACGTGGTTTGTAGAAGGTCGTATTGCCCCCGACCCCCGCATACTCGAACGACGCGCTCAATCGCTTGCCATCATTTGGAAAAATAGGATTGTCAATAGTGTTTAATATCCAACCAGGGGAAAGCTTGCTAATAGTGCGCCGTCCGTCCTGTCCAATGAGTAACGAATCCCTCAAAAACGGATTGTACTGTAATACTCGAGGGTCAGTGTACAGGGGGTTTAGTTCCAGGACTTTCACATCTTCGTAACTGTAACCCATGAACATCCTGCTCCAATTTCCAACCGGCATGCCTAACGTTAGGTTCCCACCAGTCGTCCTTTGGGTGAACTGGCCAATAAAACGAAATTCCTGGCTGAACAGTGTTACTCCAGACGAAATCGCCCTGTTGAACATGTACGGCCTCGAAAGACCCAGCATGAAATTCTTATACCGAGAGCCATACATCAATGCGACGGATGCTGTCTCGCCACGACCAAGAAAATTTGCCGTCTGGAAGGACATCTGGCCGAAGAAACCCTCAAACTGTGAGACACCAGCACCGAACGAAATTTGGTTGCGGTTCTGCTCTTCGAGGGGCACCTCTATGTCGACCTGAAATTCATCGCCTTCAACTTGATCGACGGTAATGTCTTCCTCCTGAATGGGTAAAAAATACCCGAGTTGGTTAATACGCCGAACGCTGGTGGTAAGCGCATTAGAATTAAAGACGCCAGCCTCCAGCAGCCGAAATTCTCGCCTCACAACGAAATCACGCGTTGTCCGATTACCTGTAAAGGTGATTCGATTGACGGTATATAGATCTCCTTCTTCAGCACGCATTACCACATCAACAATCGCCGGCCCGTCCGTCGGAACCTCCCGGCCATCCTCATCTACACGTTGATCTCGAGGTGATAAATCCGGGAATGCCAAGAATTCCATATATCCACTGGCACCATAGAGCATCTGTAGACGTTCAATGCCCTCTCGCACCTCAGATTCGTTGTAATAATCACCTTCTTCCAATTCGAACTGGGCACGCACAATTTCTTCAGTTGGAACTGTCACCCCTTCGAACTCAAACTCACCAAGTCGATATTGTGGCCCCTCCTCAACAGGGATTCGCATCTCCACCCATCGCTCAGCGCCATCGGGAGAATCTCGTAAAGTTGTAAGTTGTGGCTGGCCTACTTGAACCCTAATATGACCCCGTTCGCGGTAATACTGAACAATCGCTTCGGCATCCTCTGGAAATCTGTGTTCTCTATACGTGGACTTCATAAAGATCGATAGTGGCCAAAATTTCGGCTCTTTATTGACTTTCATCTGCCCGCGCAGCGTGCCGTCACTGATTGTTTCATTCCCAACGAAGGTGATTCGTTGAACCTGAGTCTTTGGGCCATCTTCAATGTTGAAGGTGACCTGTACGCGCTTCGGTCCTCCAGCTACTGCCTCCACGTCAGGATTGATAGTCGGCGACTGATAGCCCTCTTCCGCGAGCATCACCGTAAGGATGTCCTTGACTTTTCTTAGCAACGCTTCATCGATAAACGTGTCGAGTTGGATGACAGCCTCCATCCGTTCCAGGGCTTCTTCGATGTCGTTCCGGTTAAGCTGTTCGGATCCGTTGTACTCAACGATTCGCACCCGTTCTCGCTCCTCCATGTTGTAGAGGACATGCTTACCCATCACCCCATTAGGAAACGGTTCATCTGTAGTCTCGATCGACAAATCATCAAGAAAACCAGTGCCCCATAGAGTTCGAAAATCGTCTAGCAGTAGTTCCTCGTCATAAAGCAACCAAACGTCTTCAGATGGTCGGCTTGGTCGAGTCTTGATGTAATAAAGATAGGTTTGTGGTTCAATCGAAGGAACATTACCCTGTGTCGGAAACGCGATTTGAATGGTCCGGATAACCGGTTCTGAACCAGCAGGAGGCTGCGGCCCGGTCTGCGCGGCAGGGGAAGACCCGGGCGCCGGCAGCACGGGGACCTGAGCTGAAAGCACACCAGGCAAACTCAGTCCAAACAGGATTAAACACCACGCTAGCTTGATCTTCACAGTTTCCATTCGTGTTCTGTGCAAACTGTCTCGTCGAACACTCCCCATGCTCAAGTTTGAACGTTGCAAACCAACTTAGAACCTGTGTTCGCCTCGCCAACTTCACGATAAGCTAGTGTTCCCGCATCCAGATAAACCTCAATACTGCCTTTCCCCAAATGACCTCGAATCATCGCTTCAGAGAGCGGGTCTTCGATATGCCGTTGCATGGCACGCCGTAAGGGCCTAGCACCGTAAGACCGATCTTGGCACGTTTGGTCAATAATCCAGGTCACTGCCTCAGAGGTCACGGTAATTTCTAGCTCTCGGTCAGCTAAGTGACGATTCAATTGGCCTACCAAAAGATGCAGGATGTGCTCAAGGTCGGAATCTGACAAGGCATCAAACACAATCGTTTCGTCAATACGATTGATAAATTCTGGATTAAACGTTCGCTTAACTTCTGCGAGAACCATATCCGAAACGTTCTTATTGATTTTTCCAACATCGGATGACTGAAATCCCAATGTCGTCTTTTTCTGAATGTAGCGCGCTCCGATGTTCGACGTCATGATTAGGATTACGTTCTTGAAATTCACGCGATTCCCTAGGCCGTCAGTGAGGTGACCGTCTTCAAATACTTGTAAAAGGATATTAAAGAGATCCGGATGTGCTTTTTCGATCTCATCGAGCAGGACAACCGAGTACGGATTCCTCTTAACCTGCTCGGTTAATTGCCCGCCCTCTTCATGGCCAACATAACCAGGCGGTGAACCAATCAGCTTGGAAACCGCATGCTTCTCCATGTATTCAGACATATCAAAACGGATTAAGGCGCTGTCTGAACCGAAAAGGAAATTTGCCAATGCGCGCGCGAGCTCAGTCTTGCCAACGCCAGTAGGCCCGAGAAAAACAAAACTTCCAACGGGACGGTCTGGTGATTTCAGGCCAGCCCGAGAACGACGTATGGCCCGCGCTAACGCTGAAACAGCTTTCTCCTGGCTAACAACCCGCTCGTGAAGCGCGCCTTCCATGTGGAGTAACTTGTCACCTTCATCCTGATTGATTGAGGTGATCGGCACACCGGTCCATTTTGAGACAACCTCATCGATGCCTTCCTTGTCAACCAAGATTGGACGAGTGTGGGATTTCACATCGAAATTTTCTCGCACAGTTTGCAGATTTTCTCTGGCAGTTACTTCTTGTTCACGAAAAAACTGAGCCTTCTCATAGTCTTTTTGTGCAGCTGCATGTTCCATCTGCTCAACAGCCACCCGTATACTCTTGTTGATTTCACCAAACTCATTACTGCCTCCAACCCCGATTAACTTGGCGCAAGCTCCTGCCTCATCCAGCAAATCAATCGCTTTGTCTGGTAGAAATCGATCGTTAATATAACGACTGGATTGATAAACAGCTGCCCGAATCGCTTCCTTGCTGTACGTGACATGATGGAAGGCTTCATACCGTTCTTTCACGCCATTCAAGACCTGAATGGCTTCATTTTCGCTCGGTGGGTTAACCTTCACGACTTGAAAACGTCGTTCAAGTGAACGATCTTTTTCGATGTACTTACGGTACTCAATTGGTGTTGTCGCACCAATGACTCTGATTCCCCCTCGTGACAGTGCGGGTTTGAGAATATTCGCCGCGTCCAGTGAGCCTTCGGCAGAACCGGCACCAACCAAAGTATGTAGTTCATCAAGAAACACGATAACGTTAGGATTCTCAGTAAGTTCTTTCATTATCGCTTTGAGACGCTCCTCAAACTGTCCACGATATTTCGTGCCGGCAACGATTAAAGAAATGTCGAGCTGAAGCAAGCGTTTATCAGCCAAAAAGTGCGGTGTGCTGCCACCGGCAATCATTTGCGCTAAGCCCTCAACAATGGCAGTCTTACCTACCCCTGGCTCACCAATCAAAACAGCATTATTCTTGGTTCGTCGGCAAAGTACTTGCTGCACGCGTTCGAGTTCAACCTCACGTCCTACGAGTGGGTCGAGTTGATTCTTCATAGCTGACTCGGTCAAATCGCGTGCGAACTCAACCAATAATGGCGTTTCCTTAACACGCGTGACCTTTGTCTTTTCATTAAGCAGCTGCACAATATCTTCCCGGACACTGTCAAGACGCATACCCTTCTCAACTAGTCGCGTCGCTGCTACCGACTTTTGCTCTCGCAAAAGGCCTAACAGTAAATGTTCGGTGCCGATATAGTTGTGCAACAAGCGATCTGCTTCGTCCGCAGCATGACGCAACACTTGTTTTGTCTCATCGCTGAACGGAATTTCAACCGAAGTTGAAACCTTCTCTCGTGGAATTTTCGTACTGGTTTCGATATCTTTTCGAATAGTCTCGAGGGAAAGGTGAGATCGAGCAAAAATCCGGCTAGTCAGTCCTTTGCCTTCACGGATCAGGCCCAGCAAAAGATGCTCAGTCCCGATGGACACACTACCAAGTTGACTAGCCTCATAGCGAGCAAAAAACAAGACGCGTCTGGCTCGCTCGGTATAGCGTTCGAACATCTAAATCTATCCGTGAGAAGAATCAATCTGACCGTAGTTCGGTCATTGCATAACAATTATACGGCAACTCTACCTTAAGCAAACGTAGGCACCTACTATAAACAGTTAACAGTAATCCACAAGCTTCTACAGTCACAACCGCATCATCTAAACTCAAGTTCACGACTGCAAGCTCAAATGTCCCTCGGCGAGTTTCATCACCCGGTCACATGAACTCGCCAGACGTAGGTTGTGAGTCGCAATTACTGACGTAAGCTGATGCTCCTGGTGCATCTCTCGTAATAATTCGTGAAGACTCAGCGCTGTCGCCTCGTCGAGATCACCAGTCGGTTCATCAGCCAACAAGACGGTCGGTCGCATAATAAGCGCGCGCGCGAGCGCTACTCTCTGCTGCTCACCTCCGGATAGCATACCTGGACGATGGTCGAGTCGCTCTCCCAGACCGACTCGGTGAAGCAGTTCCTCCGCGCGTGGTCGAGCTTCATCGAGTGCTACCCGCGCAAGTCGCAGCGGCATTTCCGTATTCTCCAGCGCAGTAAATTCAGGTAATAAGTGATGAAACTGGAAGACGAAACCAAGGTGATGGTGCCGAAAACGAACCCGCTCGGCATCCGACAGGGTGGTCAATATGCTACCCCCAATACTGATTATTCCGTCATCAATAGAATCAAGGCCTCCAAGCACTTGCAGCAACGTACTCTTCCCAACTCCTGAGGCTCCCACGACCGCGACCATTTCCCCTCGCTCTACGTGTAACGTGAGTCCACGCAAAATATGTAGCGGCCCAAGTCGGGACGGATATGACTTAGATAGTTGGGTTACCTCAATGAACGCCATTACATCACTGGTAGCGAAGCGCCTGAGCAGGGTCAACACGAGCCGCTTGCCGAGATGGGTAGATCGTCGCTAAGAAACAAACTAGCACTGCAGCGACTATTACAACTATAAAGTCAACAGTCTCCAGCGTAAACGGCACGTATGCAACTTGATAAACATCCGTTGGCAACTGGATTACCTGATAGCGGTCTAGAACTTGAATAACAACGAGGCCACCTACGGCACCAACCACGGTACCAAACAATCCGACAATTAATCCCTGCAACATAAAGATAGTCGTAATGCTTCGTGACGCAGCACCCATGGTCTTAAGAATCGCGATGTCGCGACTCTTTTCCATAACAAGCAAGATAAGTGAAGCGACAATGTTTAGCGCAGCAACCATAACGATTAAGCCTATAGTGATCGAGATCGCCATTTTCTCCAGCCATAAAGCAGAAAACAGCGACCTGTTGATTTCGGACCAGTCTTGAGTCAAGTAGTCAGGTCCTAACATTTCCGTAACTGTGCGAGCAATCTGAGCTGCTGCGTACATATCTTGGACCTTTAACTCAATGAAGTCAGGACCCTCCCTAGCAAATAATCTCTGCGCCACAGCAAGTGATACGTAACCGTAGCCCGTATCAAATTCATGAAGACCCATGTTGTACACACCTACCACTCTAAACCGTCGAGCGTTAGGCATGATGCCCATGGGGGATAACGTGCCCTGTGGCGTGAGCACTGTCACCTCGTCACCTACGAATGCTCCCAACTGCAAAGCTAAGCCTTCACCAATTACTACCCCAGCCAGATTGCCTTTCTCTGGAGCGCTAAGCGCATCAAAACTTCCTTCCTGAATCGCCTCGGCCACCTCGGTCACAGTTCGTTCTAGTTCAGGTACAACGCCTTTAACGGTGATAAAGGACTCAGCAACATCAGTCTTCACTAGCGCCTTTCCTAGTAGCACCGGTGCAGCCGCCTCCACATCAGGAACAGTGCGGAGACGCTCAATCTCTAGCTCATACTCTGCCAACGCTACCTCATCACCAAGTTTCCAAACGTACACGTGGGCAGTCGATCCTACGATGCGCTCTCGCAACTCCTGCTGTAAACCGGTCATCAACGCAAGGGCAATGAGAAGAGCCATGACTCCGACAGAAACGCCTGCAGTGGAAATAACTGAGATAAGAGAAATAAACGCTTGCTTACGGCGAGCGAGCAAATATCGCAAGGCGATGTAGAGCTCGAAAGGTGGGGTCATTCGTTCTCAGCCGCGTTAATCGACTCTGACTTAGGTTTCATAAGTGGAAAAAGGATCACGTCTCGAATTGAATGGCTGTCAGTAAGCAACATCACCAGTCGGTCAATACCTAGACCGTTACCAGCCGTAGGTGGCAAGCCGTACTCAAGAGCGCGCAGATAGTCTTCATCCATCACATGCGCCTCGACGTCACCCTGACGTCGTTCTAAACGCTGCGCCTCGAAACGCCGTCGCTGCTCAGCGGGGTCATTCAATTCACTGAATCCGTTGGCAATTTCTAGCCCTCCTGCATATAACTCAAAGCGTTCAACAGTCTCTGGATCACCAGGAGTTTGCTTCGACAGCGGCGAAATCTCAGTTGGAAAATCGTACACAAACGTAGGTTGAATGAGACAAGGTTCGCAGAGCTTCTCAAATATGCCTAATACGATCTTTCCAGCACCAGCACCTGACGGCACCTCAAGCCCAAGCCGTGACGCCAACACAGCAGCCTCCTCACGCACACGGAGGGCACTCTCTCCAACAGTTTCACCCAACTTCTCTTCGACTGCCTCTCGAACCGTCTCTCTTAAAGATAACCGCCTGAATGGAGGCGCAAAGGAGATGGTCTCTTTGCCAAACGTGACGTCCGGAGAACCAGTCGCCGCACGCGTTACGCTTGCTAGCATTTCTTCAGTCAGCGACATCATCTCTTCATAATCGCTAAAGGCCTGGTAGAACTCTAGCATCGTGAACTCTGGATTGTGCTGAGTCGACACCCCTTCGTTCCGAAAATTCCGATTAATTTCATACACGCGCTCAACACCACCCACTACGAGGCGCTTAAGATAAAGCTCCGGTGCAATCCGGAGATAGAGATCCATGTCTAGTGCATTGTGATGGGTAATAAACGGTCGTGCGAGTGCCCCACCCGCAACTCCATGCATCATCGGAGTCTCAACCTCCAAATACCGACGCTCATTTAAGAATGTCCGTAGGGCAACCAGGATTTGACTACGCACCTCGAACACATGTCTGGAATCTGGATTGACAATGAAATCAAGATAGCGCTGACGATAGCGAGTCTCGACATCGCTTAAGCCATGCCATTTTTCTGGAAGTGGGATCAGGCACTTCGCTAAAAATTCTAGTCGGGAAGCCCAGATGGTCAACTCTTGTGTGCGGGTGCGGAAGATACGACCCTCAACCCCTAGGAGATCTCCGAAATCCAATAGTTTAAATAACGAAAAATCGTCTTCGCTTAGCCCGTCTTCCCGAATATACACTTGGATGCGATCCTTGCCATCAAACAGTTCGAGGAAATTAGCCTTTCCAAAGCTGCGCATCGCTACAATCCGACCAGCAGTGATAGTTGTCTTGGCGGCAGCCTCAAGCGCCTCGCTACTTTCTTCCCGATTGGTTTCTACAAGCAGGTTGATCGTGTCGGTGTACCGGAACGAGTGAGGATACACATTACGACCAAGGCGGGCAATTTCCGCAAGATTCGCCCGACGCTGAATAAGTTGATCTGATTCTTGACTCATTTCATTACGCCACGCCGTTATCACTCGGTGTCAGGAGGAACAGCCGTCGCCGACTGCTGGAGCTATGATGGTTGCTGGTTCGTCTCGCTCTAACCTAATTCTAATATCATCAAGCACACCATTGATAAATGCTACGGAGTCAGCAGCGCTAAATGTCCGAGCAAGCTCTAGCGCTTCGTTGATCACCACAGGCTTGGGAGTTTCACTAGTATAGAGAAATTCAAACACGGCCATACGCAGAATCAATCGATCGAGCAACACTAACCGTGAGGGACGCCAATGCTCTACACTTCTCGCAATCAGTGGATCGATTTCATCGAGATGTTCAATTGTCCCCTCAGCTAATAGCGAGGCAAAGGGTCTCTCGCTCTCTGGAGTTGGCTCAGTTGACCAGAATGTTTTTAGAGCAGTCGCTACCTTCAGGTGAGTGATTTCGCATTGGTACAACACCTGCAACGCCAATTCTCGACTGCGATGGCGATTTTGGTGTCCTGCGCCTGTTACCATCATCCGCACTATTCCTCGTCTAACGAACCCGGTAATGATAGCCCAGTGGAAATGGCCGAAAACTTCACCATTGCCACTGCAGCAAGTGCTGCTTCTCTACCCTTGTTTAACGGAAGGTCGGTCCCCCCTGAGCGCTTTAAAGCTTCCGCCATGGAATTCGTCGTAAGCACGCCGAACGTTATCGGAATACCTGTCTCTGAAGAAGCCGCTGTAATGCCATGCGCTACAGCGGACGCAATAAAGTCAAAATGTGACGTTTCACCACGAATCAAACAACCTAAACACACCACCCCTACAAATTCTCCGCTCTCCGCTACCTGACGCGCGGCAAAGGGAAGCTCGAACGCGCCTGGCACCACGTAACTCTCTACACTGTCCGACTGCACACCACACTCCGCCAACGCGTCGAGAGCACCTTGACGCAAGCCATCGGTGATTTCTTCGTGATAACGCGAGACCACCAGCGCAAAACGATGGGCTCTGGCACCAGTCGGTCGACCAGATTCTCCACGCCATTCGGTACTAGTCTTGTTACGTGTCATGAACTCAACACCCTACTGCCCCTTAAACGTAGGCTTGCGTTTTTCAAGGAAGGCCTGAGTGCCTTCACGCATATCCTCAGTAGAGGCCACCAGCCCAAAAAGCGTGGCTTCGTAATCCACCGCTTTTTCGAATGGCATGTTGAGACCGGAGTTGACTGCATTGAGAATATACTCAATCGCCACAGGGGCCTTCGTCCCGAGGTGGTGTGCAAGTGCCAGTGCCTTGTCAAGCAACTGGTCATGCGGCAGAACCTGATTTACGAGACCAATCCGCCATGCCTCACGTGCGTCAATGTGTTCGCCCGTCAAAAGCAATTCAAGGGCCCGACCTTTTCCTACCAAACGAGGCAAACGTTGAGATCCTGCATATCCTGGAATAAGGCCGAGTTCGATCTCTGGTTGTCCAATTTTCGCAGTCTCCGAAGCCAGTCGTATCGTGCAAGCCATTGCCAACTCGCATCCACCGCCCAAGGCATATCCATTAATTGCTGCGATAACTGGCTTCCCGAGGTTCTCTACCAAGTCAAAGATTTGTTGCCCACGCCTCGCATGGTTTCGTCCGCTCACTGGTGTCTGTACCGCCAGTTCCTTAATATCGGCACCCGCCACGAATGCCTTCTCACCTGCCCCAGTCAACACTACACATCGAATCGTCGCGTCATCCCTTAACACACGTAAGACTTGACTGAATTCGTCAAGAGTCTCACTGTTTAAAGCATTGAGTACCTTCGGACGGTTGAAGGTGACCAAAGCAACTGGTTCGTCGCGTTTGACCAGCAAGTGTTTAAAAGTCATTCGTTTTTCGTGACGGGCCCTATCGACCCGTCATCCAAGCTACATACTGCAAACACGGCAACGTCCATGATGTCGTGTATATCGAAAGGCAGTGTTAAAAATGCTAACTGCTCACAAATTATCAGAAACCGCCTGCTGCTGAAGCGTCACATTGGCGATTGAGACCCGCCTATAAGTGAACTATTTTTCCCGCTCGTCTTGCTTTAATTATACTCCACGCCCAAAGTAGTACAACCGCGCAAGTCGCACCGACCGCATCAAACAATACATCGGCAATTTCAGGTGAACGCCCAGGTACGAAACTCTGATGAAACTCATCGCTACAGCCATACAACGTTGCGAGGAGAGAGGCCAACGTCGCCATTGCACCCGTGACCCCCTGCCACTGCGCGTTCGCTAATCCTCGGAGTAGCAGCGCGCCCAATAATGCGTACGTCAATCCGTGCAGGAGCTTGTCGGAGATATCAGCAGTGGACGACGGTAAGGTGGAAAGAGACGAAACACCAAAAATCACGGCCATTAATAGACAGGCTGGCCCCCAGAGATAAACAAAACAAACGATTGGATGTTCACGGAGTCGCGAAAACGGATTGTTTTTCACACGCACACACTTGAAGCGCTCAATTACCACGGAACCGCATACATCATCCATCCAAGCACGACCGCTGACAGAACAAAGCTGGCAAGCAAAGTACCGCCCAACCTTAATTGCTCACCCGGGTTTTCGCGCATGAGCACAGCGAAGACTAGAGATACAAACATCGAAAACAAAACAAGTAATCCGAAGTGACTGGCCAAATTCCTATTTTCTCCCCATAGCAATATCGTACACATCAATCATCACTAAAAAATTCAGGAGTCCTGATGTGATGAGAAACGTATTGCCATATTCATATGTGCTAATTGCGACTGTACCAATGCCCCATTCAGCTAGTCGCGCAATCACATACGCTGCTCCGATCCCCATATCAGCAATCGATGCCAAGGCCACAAGGGGTTGAGATGGTTCAAAAGGGAAAATCCGTCCACCTAGCACTAAACCGATCACAAACATAAGTGACAAAGCGGTAAACAGAATGACACCGTTCCGCGTCCGCTGTAACCATAAGTGACCAGCCCCGGGGATGAACCACGCGACAATGCACAACAACACAGCATTAGGCTTCCCAACCGTCGACGGGCGGACATTCTGGTGTGTACGCAACAGTTGTTCTCCTGTCTCTACAACTCCTGAAAGTGTGTGAGTTGCTTAAACGCGACGAATCGACGTTCGACTTCATCTTGAGTTAGTCGTAATAGGCGATCTAATCCGAAATCCTCAACGGAAAAGGAGGCCATCGCACTACCCGCAATGATCGCTTGAGCCATTACAACGTCCGTTGTCTTCTCACACCCAGCTAGGTAACCAACAAATCCTCCTGCAAAGGTATCGCCAGCACCCGTCGGGTCACAGACCTTTTCTAGTGGCATACCAGGCACCGCGAAGAATCCCTCCGCACCCGCCATTAATGCCCCATATTCACCACGTTTGATAATCACTATCGTTGGACCAAGATTCTTGATACCGCGGGCCGCCTTAACAAGATTAGATTCGCCGCTCAGTTGTCGAGCTTCTTCATCGTTAATGATAAGAATGTCGACCCGTTTAAGCACCTGCCGCAGTTCCTTAGGATTACCCTCGATCCAGTAGTTCATCGTATCCGCCGCTACGAGGTCTGGCTTCTTCACCTGATCGAGTACTTCGAGTTGCAGGGACGGATGAATGTTTCCAAGGAATACGAACGGAGACGACCGGTAAACTTCTGGAACTACGGGTCGAAAATCTTCAAAAACATTGAGGTGCGTATAAATCGTCTCACGTGAATTCAAATCAGCGCTATATTCACCTTTCCAGCGAAATGTTTCACCTGGCACACGTTTCAAACCACTTAGATCGATACGTCGTCCGTCGAAAAGGCGCATGTGAGACTCTTGAAAATCGTCACCCACAACCGCAACGATCCCCACGTCAGTAAAAAATGATGCGGCTAAACTAAAATATGTTGCTGCACCGCCGACAACTCGTGAAACTTCTCCATACGGGTTCGTGATGGAATCAAACGCGACTGAACCAACTGCAAGAATTTGCGCCATAGAGTCCTTAAAAAGATTATTTTGACAAGTATTTACCAATCAATGGCCAGAGTTCCTTGCGCGTGCTAGCAGACATCGCCTCTGGTCTTGTAATAATGGATGTAGCAAGGGCCGTCGCACATTCGCAAGGTCGTGCACATGGCAGTGTAGCAACAACATCGCTGATCACCTGCTGTGCAGACACCGCATTCTGAGTTAAATTCTTGACGATCATTTCAACCGTCACATCGTCATGCGTGGGATGCCAACAATCATAATCCGTAACTAGCGCTAGAGTCGCATAGCAAATTTCTGCTTCACGAGCGAGTTTCGCTTCCTGCAAATTCGTCATCCCAATAATGTCGAATCCCCATGACTGATAAAGCCTGGACTCTGCCAACGTCGAAAATTGGGGACCTTCTATACAAACGTAAGTACCACCGCGATGGGAACGCACACCCAACGCATTCGCTGCCTCGAAGGCTAGCCCACTGAGTGTCTGACAGAGTGGACGAGCAAATCCAACATGGGCAACCACACCGCGACCGAAAAACGTACTGATGCGTCCACGAGTGCGGTCAATGAACTGGTCTGGCACTACGATATCCAGTGGCCGATACACCTCCTGCAAGCTTCCCACCGCACTTGCTGACAGTATCCATTCGACACCAAGAGTCTTGAAACCAAAAATATTGGCTCGGAAATTAATTTCGGAGGGCAAGATGCTGTGTCCACTTCCATGACGAGCCAGAAAGGCTATCCGGCGCCCGCGTAGCGATCCCGTAACATAAGGGCCCGATGGTTCACCAAATGGTGTTTTAACAATAATTTCCTGCCGATCAGTCAAAGCCTCCATGTCATATAAACCACTGCCACCGATGATACCAATTTGAATATCCATAAGGCTCCAGCACCAATAATTAAGTGTTCTTAATCTATAACGTAGAATCGGCCACCGGTCTTACCATTGAATCCAACCTATACAGTAACCAGGCCTTGTCATCCTTTTTGCGGCTCTTCCATCAATTCCACAAGCACACCATGTACACTGGATGGATGTATGAACGCAACGAGTGAACCATCCTGACCTTGGCGCGGAACCTCATCAATCAAACGTACACCACGTACTCGGAGTTGCTCCAAGGTATCGCTCAGATTGTCAACACGAAACGTGATGTGGTGTAAACCTGGACCGCGTGACACCAAGAATCGTCCGATCGGTGAATCGTCTTCTGTAGCTTCCAAAAATTCAAGCTCCGCTTCCCCAGCCGATACCATGTGTGTTCGAACCTGCTGCGAAGAAACTGTCTCGGATAACGACACCTCAAGACCCAGTGCGTCCCGATAGAATCGTAAAGCTTCGTCGATATCCCTTACGGCGATGCCAACATGTATCAACGTCGCTTTCATATAGTTCTAGTCTCCTTTCCGAAGAGTGCGTTCCAAGATCGTTTCCACCGCTGTATACGGATCTAATTCTCGCCGAGAAAGGCTCTCAAGGATTTCATCAAACTCGCCTGATCGCAGGACATCACCTGTTTCGATCTGTCGACGAAAGTGGTGTTGCAGAAGCTGCCACAAGCCGAGACGATCGCGATTGCGACGGCGCTGAGATTGGAGAGGGCTAGTTTCAACATGAAACCGATTAATGGCTTCTAGTAGCAAGTCGATGCCATCCCTAGCCGTTGCTTGCGTTAGTAAGACCGGTGGTCGCCACGTCTTGGACTCGTCGAGCTGCATTTCAAGCATAGTCTCAATTTCAGCGACAGCTTGATGCGCACCAGTGTGGTCAGCCTTATTCACAACAAATATGTCACCAATTTCCATAAGGCCAGCCTTAAGCGCCTGCACATCATCGCCAAGACCAGGAATCGTAATCACTACGGAAATATCAGCAACACGAGTAATTTCAACTTCGGCCTGACCAACCCCAACCGTTTCAATTAATACAATGTCATAGCCTGCCGCATCAAGTAACACAACAGCATCACGAGTGGCGATAGCCAGACCTCCAAGTTGACCGCGTGTTGCCATACTACGAACGAAGACACCAGTATCACCAACATGAGCCTGCATCCGCACCCGGTCCCCAAGAATCGCCCCACCACTTAATGGACTAGTGGGGTCAACTGCAACCACGCCAACACGGTGACCATTCCCCCGCAACAACGCGATAAGTCGATCGACAACCGTGCTCTTACCAACGCCCGGTGCTCCAGTCACACCGATTACGAACGCTCGTCCAGCACGTCCGTAAAGTGCCTTGATCAATGAAATCCCGTCAGGCGATCCTGTTTCGATAAGTGAAATGCCACGCCCGACAGCGTGCCTGTCTCTCTGAAGAATGCGCTCTACGAGGGCTTGCTCAACACTTGGAGTCATCAACCACCGAAAATTGAGCCACTAAAATCTGGGCTGTATTGTGTTCGCTGTTGATATTTCTGATGGACAATTCGGCAAAACTGTATCACACGCTCGAACACCCCCGCGGTAGCCATACCAATCAAGACAGGCACGGGCACAAGAGTACTTTGAGCCTTGTCGGGGAAGGTCTACACTAATACTATGCGTTACCACGGGTGCCTTTACTCGCCCAACTAAGGAGCAAGCGTATGATTGGACGAACTATTCTTTCCCTAACCACCTTTATTCTTGTGCTTGGTGCCTCACCAGCCTTTAGCCAAGACCGCATCTTCACAGCAGAAGCCGGCATGGTATTTCACCCCATTCAGCCAGACAAGACTGAAGACTTTGAGATGGTTCTAGGCCGAGTACGTGATGCCTTGCATGAGAGTGAAAGCGCAGTACGCCGTAATCAGGCTGAAAATTGGAAGGTCTATCAAGCGATTGAACCAGGCCCGCAAGATTCAGTTCTGTATATTTTCGTCATTGACCCTGCACTCGAAGAAGCGGACTACACGATTGGTAATATCCTACGAGAAGAATTACCACTTGAAGCCCAGGCCTTGTACGAAACGTTTGCGTCGTGCTATGCCTATAGTCCAAGCATGATTAATATGCGATTGGCCTCGGATTTCAACGAATCCGCGACGAGTGATGAAAACAGCCAAGATTAAGGAACAGGCCATGACCAAGTTGTGTTCACCAATCCGAGCTCGTTGCAAACTGGCAATACTCACGGGCTTCCTAGTGTGCCTCGCCACGGTTTTCCAACCCGCAACAACCTATGCTGATGTAACACTCTTTACCGGGGCGAATAACACAACCGCAAACCGCCCGACTCACGGTTTTTCCATCGGGATGTTGTTTATGAAGACTGTGGGCTTCGAGGTGGAATATGCGAGCGCACTAGAGGACCCTGCCTTAGGAGCTCCGTTACTGAGAACAGGTATGGCAAATGTTGTGGTTGAAACTCCCACAGCAGTCAAGGGGTTCAAGTTCTACGGTACAACTGGTATCGGCATCTACCGAGAAAAATTTGTCAGTTCGAGATTTAACCAACTCGGCCTAAACATCGGCGGTGGCATCAAAATGACTCTGGCTGGGCCTTTTCGGGTAAGGGTCGACTATCGAATCTTTAGATTACGGGGTTCGCCACAGGAATCCGACCCCAAGCGACTTTATGTGGGGTTAAATGTAGCCTTTTGAAACCAACCGTGCGGCCTATTTCATCGGCAAAGACACTCGGAACAGCCTCAACAGGGCACGCGAGGTTCTACAGTCGAAAAAACCTGCATTGCTAACAAGGCAACCCTTACATACTGCATCGACAATTCACCCTACGCGGTAAACTTGAGCCCGCTAAATCTAGACAGTGACCGTGATAGCAATTATCGGTAGTCAGCTATATCTTAGCGATTAAAAGAGCTTACCGGGTCAGATTCCACAGCACCATAACCAGCGGCTGCGCCACTATATATATCGTACAGACGCTGCGCTTCTTCTTGCCCATACGCCTCAAAAAGAATAGTCGAAACGGTGTAATTTGCTTGTGACACAGGCGGATCGATAATCATGATGTAAGTCACGTTGCCGTTGTTGACCCCTGCTAACTTATACATTTTCCAACTATCCGCCTGACGTCGCTTGGCTGAGTCGTCGCTGTTTTGAAGGCCTTCCTTCACCCTTCCCATCACCATTTCGAAATCGGCAGCACTCGCGGCCTTAATGATGTTTTGAATAAATCCTCCATTATTGAATGTAAGCGCAGTATTTTGCGCCTGCGCTACCGCGAGGCCCTCCATCCCAAACAGAACGATTGTTGCTGTCAAAGCTCCGACCCAGACAGATCGACTAAACCGGATCGAAAAAAATCTTAATAAACACATTCCCAAACCTCCTTGAATCAAAAGCGCTTAATTTACCGTATTGCCCCACTAAACGAAAACACTCATTATCTCATTCGCGACCAGCATTCCCTGCCTGCTGAGCCGCAGTCGCCGATTTTCCTCCACTAGCAACCCGACGTCAAGAAAAGGCCTCAAAGCTGAACCATACTGTCCCCTGACGTCAACCTCGTAACGAGTCTCCACTATATCTAAGTCCACCCCATCCACGAGTCGTAATCCCATGATTAATGCGTCAGACCAACACTCTTCCAAAGGCCTCACCCGATGATCAGCGCGGATATCGGCTCCATTTTGGGCCTTAACAACGTATTCATCAACACTGGAAACATTGTGCCACCTCAGATTGCCACGGGTTGAGTGAGCACCACAACCAAATCCAATCCAGGACCCATCGGTCCAGTATTTCAGATTATGCTGTGAGCGCTTCCCTGGACCTGCTACGTTCGAAATCTCATACTGATGATAACCTGCCCCGTCGAAACGTTCCATAGCCCCCAGATACATGTCTGCTGCATCATCATCCGGTACACGAGACCAGGCTTGTCTGGCCATCTTAGCTTGCAGTGGTGCACTTGAATATAACTCAAGTAAATAGAGTGACACGTGATCAGGAGCCAAGGCGAGCGCGGCATCAATAGATGTTTGCCATTCTACAAACGTTTGCCCTGGCAACCACATCATGAGATCAAGGCTTAGATTTTCAAAACCTTCTCTGCGAGCTGTTCTGAACACACGCTCCGCGTCAGACGCTGTGTGGGCTCGATCTAACCGAGCGAGTTCTTCATTAAGAAAAGACTGCACCCCTATACTTAGCCGCGTAATACCAGCCTGGCGATAACCAGCCAATCGTTCTATCGTCAACGACTCGGGATTCGCCTCCAATGTGATTTCCGTGTCGCTCGCCAGATCAAAGGAGTCCCGACAAGCAGCCACCAGTCGACCTACCTCATCAGGCAACAACAAGGACGGGGTACCGCCACCAAAGTGGACCGAGTCAACCGAAGAACCATCAGCCATCTTTCGAACTTCAAGTTCGATCGCTGTTAGGTACGACTCTTTGGCCGACTCATCAAATAAAATACGATTAAAATTGCAATAGCCGCAAATAGCACTGCAGAACGGGATGTGCACGTATAGTCCTAGTGCGTCGCTTGCCGTAATCCTCGCCACTGTTGGTAAGTCTTCAATTGAGCACGTCTCCGCACTCACGACGTCCCGGCCTTACCACCAGACCATTTCAAGTCGGCTTTGCCATCACGCAGTCTGGCCTTAAGTTGGCCACCAGCTCGTCGCCGAGGCGCTCGAGTAGGCAGGACGGACGCCCCGCGACGCTTCCATAGCAGGAGAAGATCTTCTGATGTTGCCGGCCCGTGTTCAGAGTCCCAGAATCGATAATCTGCTCCAGAAAACTCAAGAAATTCACACATTTCATGCAATCTTGAGTGCATTCGGAAGCCGACTCGCTCAATGAGCGCTTGGTCTAAGCGTTCATCTTCCTGCTCAGGATGATCCTCGTAATTAGAGGTAAAAATAGTCGGCCTTCGATCATTGTAACGTGTATTAACTATTAGATTTAGCGTCTCGTCGACCCATTCTGACGTCTTTTCAGAACCAAGGTCGTCCAACACCAATAGTTCAGCCTCGATGACCGGTCGCAGAACGTCGGTCTCCGTGGTACGAACCACTGGATTGTAAGTGCTTCGTATCATCCGCAACAATTCGCGGGTGTCGAAAAACAACGCCCGAGCGCCGCACTTCTGGACGACATGCTTCAAAATTGCAACAGCAAGATGAGTCTTACCAATTCCTGGTGGGCCAATAAAAAAAAGTCCTCGCTCGACAACCGGGAACCTCTCCGCAAACGTACGACTGCGAGTTACCGCCTTCTCTAATTTCTCATTAGGATAGGTTACAAATCCACCGAGGTCGCAACCTTGATAGCGAGGTGGAATTCGTGCGTCGCGAAGAAGTTTGTCGGCTAATGCGTCGCGCCAACATTCACATCGCACAACATGATGGGTACCATCGTCCTCGATCGGTTTCCACCCGGTACCACCACAGTGCTCACAGGACATCGTTTTATTAACCACACTTGAAATGACGGTGAACCACAACCGACTACCGCAGTTCCCTAAGGCCGACATTGTACTGCAGAGTAAAAGCAGTCAGAAGAAAAATGATCAAAAATTGGCGGGAGGGCTATCTCTTCAGGATTGATTCCGTTTCAAACTTGACTCTTGACTTTCTTGCTCTTCTTTACAATCTTCAAATCAGGATTAATCCTGATTTGAATTTGACTCTTGACTTTCTTCTTTTTCTTTCGATTCCTCAGAACCTGCAAGTATGAGGTCAGTTGGAGACGACTTAACAATGGCAGTTCCGAGGCGTTGTTCCCAGTCGCCGAGACCGCGTGTCAGTTCTTGTTTGACATAAGCAACAAACTCGTTCACCTCGGTCTGCATTTGCTCAATCTTGCGACGCATGTTGAGAATAATCTCGACACCAGCCAAATTCACACCAAGCTCTCGAGTCAGCGATAAGATCATTTCAAGTTGCTCAAGGTCCTCCTCCGAATAGAGCCGTGTATTACCATCCGTCCTAGAAGGTTTCAATAATCCTTCACGTTCATACAAACGGAGAGTCTGAGGATGAATATTGTACTTTTTCGCCACGGCGCTAATCATGAAAAGTCCTTTATTTTGAGGTTTTATAGCCATTTTCTTCTATATCTTTCATCTAAAAAACAAGCCTCTCGCTAGCAAAGTTTGTCGAGCTCTTTCCGGACATTTTCAGGATTTAGTTTGCCAAATTCTTGTAACAACTCCTTAGATCGCTCATCGACCAAACGAGGTAGCACCAAACGTATTTCAACAATCAGGTCACCCTGTGGTCCGCTTCCTACAGAAGGCACACCGCGTTCACGAAGTCGAAATCGCTGTCCTGATTGCGTACCTGGTGGAATCCGTACGCGACCCGGGCCATCAAAAGTTGGTATTTCAATTTTTGACCCAAGCGCGGCTTCATGAATCGCGATCGGGACGACGAGAAATAAATCGTTGCCATGACGCTCAAACAGCTCATGCTTTTCCACAGCAATGGTCAGGTATAAGTCACCTGCACGACCACCACGGCGCCCAGCGTGTCCGTGTTCAGGTATCCTGATCCGACCACCATCAGCTATACCTGGCGGCACGCGTACTCTGCTTGTTTCTGTACGAGGAATTACACCTTCACCACTGCAGGTGCCACATTCTCTATGGCGCTTCCGTCCTGAACCACCACACCCTCTGCAGTTCTTTGAAAACACCATGTGCCCACGAGCCCAACGCACATTACCTGTGCCCTGACACTCGGCACATCGGCCTTCAGCTATTCGTAGTATGCCCGTACCGTGACAAACGGTACACCCGCTGAGTCTGGTTACATTCACCGACCGCTCGACTCCACTCATGGATTCCTCAAAGCTAACTGTGAGTCCTAGCCTTAGGTCAGCACCATCTTCGGGAACAACCTCTCCTATCTCAGATTGAGTAAAGACATCCGCAAAAAGGTCGCCAAACGTTGACGCGGCAGATCCCTCAGCAGAAACAGAAAAATCAAAACCTTCAAATTCAAATGAGGAGGACGATCCAGGTAAATCAGTTATCTCGCCCTGGGTGTCATATCGCTGACGAAGCTTTGGGTCACTTAAAGTCTCATAAGCCTCGTTCACACGACTGAAATACACCGCCGAGGCCTGATCGCCAGGATTTATACCGGGATGAAACTTTCGTGCTAGGCGCCGGTAGGCACGCTTTACATCCCTAACCGTTGCGCCGCGTTCGAGTCCAAGAATTAGGTAGAAATCCATCGCTCTCGACGGCGGGAGTTAATCCGCCTTCCTATTTCTTTTCGTCTTCAACCACTTCTGCGTCGATCACGTCACCTTCAGCACTGTCAGCTGAGGCTGACGACTCACCTGGATCCTCACTGGCACCTTGCCCTTCATCGCCAGCCGGTGCCTGTTTATAGAGGGTCTCGGCCGCCTTATGTTGAGCCGAGGTCAGCTGTTCAAGAGCTTGTGTCAGTGATGCTTCCTCGCCACTCTCTAGCGCTTTCTTGACCTCAGCGATTGCTGCCTCCAGAGGTTCGCGCTCGGTGCTTGATAATTTATCGCCACTCTTTTCAAGCATCTGTTGTGCACCGTAGACGGCTTGGTCAGCTTGGTTACGCCGCTCGATCTCGTCACGTCGAGCCTTATCCTCCTCTGCGTGCAATTCCGCCTCTTTCATCATCCGCTCGACTTCGTCTTTAGCGAGACCACTTGAGGCAGTAATTGTAATGTTCTGCTCCTTACCTGTTGCCTTATCCTTCGCCGTAACATTCACAATCCCGTTAGCATCGATGTCAAAAGTAACCTCGATCTGTGGAACCCCTCGGGGCGCAGAAGGCAAGCCGACTAAATGAAATTCTCCTAATACTCGATTATCACGGGCAAGCGGCCGTTCTCCTTGTAGCACTTTGACCTCTACACTCGTTTGATTGTCAGCTGCAGTTGAGAACGTCTCGCTCTTGCGCGTTGGGATAGTAGTGTTTCGTGGAATCAAGGTCGTGGACACGCCACCTAAGGTTTCGATCCCTAGCGACAATGGTGTTACATCGAGCAACAAGAGGTCCTTCACATCACCAGCCAAGACACCTGCCTGAAGAGCTGCTCCGACTGCCACAACCTCGTCAGGATTAACACCCTTATGAGGCTCCTTCCCAAAGAGTTCCTTAACGATCTCCTGTACCCGTGGTACCCGCGTCGACCCACCAACCAGGACAATTTCGTCAATCTTTGAAGTCTCAAGCCCAGCGTCCGCCATGGCCTGCTTAGTGGGACCAACAGTCCTTTGTAGCAAGTTTTCAACCAACTGTTCGAACTTCGCTCGAGTTAGCTTCATTACCAAGTGTTTTGGACCGGATTGATCGGCTGTGATAAAGGGTAAGTTGATGTCTGTTTCCATCACCGTTGACAATTCCATCTTCGCTTTTTCAGCAGCCTCTTTCAGACGCTGTAAGGCCATCCGATCTTTGCTGAGATCGATTCCATCTGACCGTTTAAATTCAGCAACAATCCACTCAATGATGTTTTGATCTAGATTATCACCACCGAGATGGGTGTCACCGTTAGTCGCCTTAACCTCAACAACCCCCTCCCCGACCTCAAGAATTGAAATATCGAAAGTGCCACCACCGAAATCAAACACCGCAATAGTTTCATCCTTCTTCTTGTCGAGCCCATAGGCAAGTGCTGCTGCCGTGGGTTCGTTGACGATCCGCATCACCTCAAGATTGGCAATTTTTCCAGCATCCTTGGTCGCCTGCCGTTGTGCATCGTTAAAATACGCAGGAACTGTGATGACAGCCTGAGTAACTGGTTGCCCGATATGTTCTTCAGCAGCCTGGCGCAATTTTTGGAGAATCATTGCAGATATTTGAGGCGGGGTGTGTGGGTCTGCATGACCGACGGTTTTTATACGAACATCACCATTAGTTCCCTCCACGATGGAGTACGGAACCATTTTCATCTCCTCACTAACCTCGTTGGACTTACGCCCCATAAATCGTTTGATTGAGAACACTGTGTTCTCTGGATTCGTCACAGCTTGGCGCTTTGCAACTTGGCCAACCAAGCGCTCGTTCGAACTAGTAAATGCCACTACCGAAGGTGTTAAGCGTGCGCCTTCAGGGTTGGTAACAACGGTGGGTTCTCCACCTTCGATTACCGCTACCACCGAATTCGTAGTTCCAAGATCAATTCCGATAATTTTGCTCATCCTTTTTCACCATCTTTGCCAGCAATATTCAACGGCAAAGTCATCTATATAGCCCTATAAAATTAAGTTCAATCGTATCTATACAAATATAAGATATGAGTGTAATTATGTCAATTATTTATGAGTGCATATATATCAATTATTTGTTAAGCCAACTAAAAAGCCCTAAACCTCTATTAAATATAGATTTGTGAGTTGCGTGCTATAATAATATTGTCGTTTTTTAGGAGTTGAACCCGCCTTGGCACGATACGTTATTAGAATTGCTCGTCAGGCCGGCCTTGTCGCCAGTTTTGTCGCCATGGCAATCCTTGGCACCACCACTGGGGTGCTCTTTACCTTTGCTGGTGATTTGCCACAAATCTCGGCTCTCGATGACTATGCACCCAATACCATCACTCGCGTTTATGCTCGAGATGGTGAAACCATTGGAGAATTCGCTACACAGCGACGCGTCGTGATCGATTACGAGGACATCTCCCCTTATTTACGCGACGCAATTATTTCCGCGGAAGATGCAGGATTTTATAGTCACGTCGGATTGAGTATCTCCCGACTGGCCATAACAATCATTCGAGACGTTGTTCGCGGCGAACTGGCCGGCGCCAGCACCCTTACACAACAGCTTGCGCGCAACTTATTTCTTACACAAGAGAAGACTCTGACGCGCAAGGTCAAAGAACTCCTTCTGTCCTTCCAAATTGAGAAACGGTATACGAAGACAGAAATCTTGGCCCTTTACTGCAACCAGATCCTTTTTGGTCATGGAGCATATGGCGTCGAGGCAGCCTCACGTATGTACTTCAACAAATCAGCCACAGATCTTAAATTAGAGGAAGCAGCTCTACTGGCCGGAATAATCCAAGCACCCGCAAGACAAAGTCCCTTCGTTAATATTGAACGCGCAACACAACGACGCAATTACGCACTCACTCGAATGGAAGATGAAGGGTTTATCTCCGCTGAAGAAGCTGTCACAGCCCGTGCTAAGCCAATTAGTGTATTAGATCGAAGACGTGAAAAATCGATTGCACCTTACTTCGTCGAAGAAGTGCGGCAACACCTCGAAGCAAACTACGGTGTCGAGCAACTCTACGAAGAGGGGCTTTCGGTTCACACATCTCTAAACGTCGAGCTGCAAATGGCTGCGAACCGTGCTGTAACCAACGGTCTCCACCGATTGGATAAGCGCCGAGGCTTCAGGAAACCCACACGGAATCTTACCAAGGAAGAAATTGCTCTTGACGACTTCGACCACGCCAGATGGAATCAACCAATCACGGCTGGCGATCGCATCCCGGCGATTGTAACAGTAGCTGACTCCAATCATGTAGCTGTACGGTCAGGAAAGTATCAAGGGATAATCGAACGAGAAGGTTTTCGCTGGACAAGGCGCCAGACTGCAAGCCAGCTATTGGAAGTTGGTGATTTAATTCTTATTCAAGTCACCTCCATTGACGAAAGCCGCCAAACACTGACCGCCACACTCGACCAAGAACCGCTAGCCGAAGGAGCGTTGTTGGCCATCGATAATCGCACTGGACAGATCCTAGCGATGGTGGGTGGTTACAACTTTGAACGCAGCAAGTTTAATCGGACGGTCCAAGCGTCGCGCCAACTAGGATCGCTCTTTAAGGCGGTTCTTTACGCTACTGCGATCGACCGTGGCTACACACCAACGTCAATCATTATGGATGAGCCGGTCAGCCTGTCACCAGGGCCTGACCAGCCTGAGTACTCACCTGAAAACTACGACAAGGAGTTTATCGGTCCCGTGACACTCCGTTATGCACTCGAAAAGTCTCGTAATGTTCCTGCTGTCCAAGTTATTGCCGATCTCGGACCTCAACTGGTAGCAGATTACGCAACGCGGTTTGGTTTCACATCAGAGATTCCTTCATTTCTTTCCATTGCATTAGGTGCTGGAGAAGCAACATTGTTAGAAATCACCAGTGCTTACAGCATATTTCCCAATCTTGGTGTACGTCTTGAACCGTATGAGATTCTCCGCATCACAGATCGTGCTGGTAACCTACTTGAAGAGAATAGACCGATGTCGTACGACTCGTTGCCCTCGGATACCGCGTATATCATGACGAGTCTTCTCCGTGGTGTCGTTGAACGAGGCACGGGCCAACAGGCCGCAGGTATCCCTTGGCCTTTAGCCGGTAAAACTGGCACCGTTGATGAATATACAGACGCTTGGTTTGTCGGCTTTGACCCAGAAATTACCGTTGGCGTGTGGGTCGGACATGATGAAAAGCGAACCCTTGGTGACGGCGAGGAGGGGGCACGAGCAGCCCTCCCTATATGGATAGAGTTCATGCGAACCCATATCGGCGAGAGAGTAGATGCACCTACTTTCCGAACACCTTCGAATATTGTTTTTCTTTCAGTCGACCGAATGACGGGAAACATCGTTGCGCCATCATCACCAGACGCAATTCATGAGGCCTTCATTTCTGGAACCGAGCCCGGCATTAATTTTCAACAGTAGGCGTTCTTTGCAAGGCTAGTCGTCACTCGCCCGGCTGAGTGTTCCGCTAGATTTTTTCATTAAATAGACCTTAATTAGGCCGTCAATATCACCATCTAATACGCGGTCCACATTACCCACATCCTCTTTTGTTCTGTGATCTTTCACGAGGCGATAGGGGTGTAACACATAGCTTCGAATCTGACTCCCAAAAGAAATATCTCGTTTTTCGCCGCCGATTTCTTCAAGACGATCTTGTTGCTCTTTTAACTTCAAATCATAAAGACGAGAACGTAATACTTTCATGGCCGCATCACGATTTCGATGTTGCGATCTTTCATTCTGGCAGGAAACAACAATGTTAGTCGGTAGATGCGTAATCCGGACTGCTGAATCCGTAACATTGACATGTTGACCCCCGGCCCCGCTTGATCGGTAAGTATCGATTCTCAGATCTTTATCTTCGATATCGATCTCAATGTCGTCAGGGAATTCCGGCCAGACAAATACCGAAGCAAATGAAGTATGGCGCCGTCCAGCTTGATCGTATGGGGATATCCGAACTAACCGGTGCACACCAGCTTCGGCTAGCATCAATCCATAGGCATAATCGCCAGCAATGGTCAAAGTAGCGCTTTTGATTCCTGCCTCGTCACCCGGTTGGAGGTCAATGATTTCACGCTTGAAACCACGCCGCTCAGACCAACGTAAATACATTCGCAGAAGCATCTCAGCCCAATCTTGGGACTCAGTACCCCCTGCCCCTGGATGAATCGTAACGATCGCATTTTTACGATCATGCTCGCCACCGAGCATTTGTTTGATCTCAGCTGCTTCAACTTGCACCGTCAAATCATTGAGAGCACGAGCCAAATCGTCATCAACGTCTTCACCTTGGGCTGCCCATTCAAGAAAAACCGTCAGATCTTCAGCTCGCTGACGTAGGGATTTGATTAGCGCGCAGTCGTCCTCTAAGCGTCGCCGACGTTGAAGCACCTGCTGCGCAACTTCTTGATCTTTCCAAAAATCTGGCGCAGCAGCCTGACTTTCAACCTTAGCTAACTCCTTCGCAGGTGCGAATGCGTCAAAGATAGCCCCATAAATCAGTCGCCCGCTTAATCAGCTCCTGACAGCGCCTTACTTGCTCATCACGATTCATTACAAAGTCCTCCTATGCACAGAGGGTTTCCGACTCAGCCGCATTGTTCCAAGAACTAGCAACCCAGCTATGCTCAATAAGCTACATAAGTACGCAAAAAGATCGCCAGTGCGACCATAGATCGTCTTACCTTGAAGCCATCGCACATCACCCACGACTGTATCACGCGTAAACAGCTCGGTTCTGGCAAGCACCCGACCGTACGGATCTACAATTCCACTTATACCAGTGTTCGCTGACCGAACCAAGTAACGGCCCTGCTCAACTGCGCGCATGGCAGCCTGTGCAAAATGTTGGTGCGGAGCTGAGGATCGGCCGAACCAAGCGTCGTTTGTGATGGTAGTTATAAGTTCGCTACCCTCTCCGATGAACTGGTGAATTAGGGCCGGATAGACAACTTCGTAGCAGATCGCCGTACTCATGCGGTGCCCATCCACGACGAAAGTACTAGGGGTAGTACCTGCAGAAAAATCTGAAACACTTGCTACCAGTTTATCCGCAAAGAACAGTACCTGACGAAACGGCACGTACTCTCCAAATGGCACCAAATGCATCTTGCGGTATACCCCACCTGACCTCCCATTCTGGTTGACCAAGAAGGCTGAATTGAAATATTGAAAGGTTGGTTCATTTTCAAGTTCTTCACTTCCAAAAAGCACATGGACGTTAGCTTCGATCGCCAAATTACGTACCATCTCGCTTCCAACTACATTTTCCCCAAACACAAATGGGGTAGCTGATTCAGGCCAAACGATCAAACGTGCGCCTTCTGCTGCAACCTTTCGACTTTCTGTTAAATAGGTTTCCACGATCGACTGACGCAGTCTAGGTATTCGCTTATCTTCCTGGGCAATATTGCCCTGCACTATACCGATACGAATACTTGTGCCTTCTCGCGCCAACTTATTGTCTGAGAGACGCCAACTGCCCCATACCACTACTAGAATGAGAGTCAGTGCAGCACAACCAACATTGATCGCCCTTTCGCGACCACGAACCAGGACACAATCGAGCAGCGCAACGTTGATCATGACTACAAGCCACGAAACACCATAAACTCCAACCACACTTGCTATCTGAACAACAGGCAGCACATTAACTTGCGAGTATCCCAATAATGCCCAAGGAAATCCGCCAAGTACGTGTGTGCGTCCGAGTTCGGTCGCCACCCAAACAGAAGGAATCACAATCAACCGCAACCAACCTAAACGAGAACTCAACAAGGCGACGGTCAGTGTAAATAACAATGGAAAAACTGAAAGGCCGGCAACAAGGAGTCCGTTTACCGCAATACCCTGCCATAAGCTAAGACCGCCGTAGGTCACCATCACACCGGTGATCCAGTACAGAGTGCCCGTGAAGTAACCAAAACCTGTCAATAAGCCTAGCGCGCACGCCCAACCCGTATCAGGCGAGCTCGATATTACTGATTGGGATTTACTACTAAGCCGTTCGATAGAACCGAGACGACCACTTAAAGCCAGAAAGAGTGGTACTAGAGAAACCCATGCGAGTACAGAATGGCCAAACTTTGGGAAACTTAACGAAAGCAATACGCCAGAAAGAAGAGCGAGTGAGCCGTCACGAATATACATTGCTAAAACCGGAACAGGGAACAAGAGTTTAATGTGAGTTCACAATGAAGTATTGCACTAGTGTGTGGAGTTACAAGAAGCGCTGTCAGACGCATACTTGACCGGATTAAATGAAGGCACGTTTCGCCAGTAGCTTAATAGCGAGTAATCCAAGCCTGGAATTGTGCTTCTTCAAGACGCCGCCGCATATCGTCTGCCTCCTTCTGATCTAGATTTTGACCAACTCGCACACGATAAAGCTCTTCAGGCCCATTAGGTTCAAGTAAGTACGCTGGATAATCGTCACTTCTCAATTGTTCCAACATCGCTTCAGCATCTTCACGATTACGTACTGCCGTAACTTGGACCGTAAATCCCACTCTTACTGATTCCAAAGATAAGCTTGTAAGAGGTGGCTGCTCAGTAATGCTTGACTCGGCTTCACTTGGCAACACTTCCTCAATCAGCTCAGAATCTGGATTCACAGATTCCTGTATCACGTCTGGACTGGTAAGACGTCCAGGGTAGCTCAAATCGCCCGTTTGCACGGTCTCATCTTCAGACAAAACAACCTCAGGAGCAATTTCAAATTCCTCGACAAGGTCCTCTTCCAGGACATCGCCAGTTAGTATTTCTGTGCTCAAAACTTGCAACTCTCGTGCACCACGCCCAACCATGACACCTAGAAGAAAAGTAACGACCAAAACAACGGTCGTCGCCATAAAAATGAAAACGAGTGTCTTACCGTTCAGTGAGATTTCGTGAATTCCATCGTCCGACATAGAAACCGTTCCTAACGATTATTTATCATCCTTTTTCGGGCTGAATAGATGAATTAATTCGATGGGAAGCGGAAACACCACTGTCGAATTCTTTTCAGAAGCTATCTCAGTAAGTGTTTGCAGATATCGTAACGTAATAGCGGCAGGTTCCGTGGAGATAACCCGTGCTGCCTGTGATAGCTTTTCTGAGGCGCTATACTCACCATCAGCGTGTATGATTTTAGCACGTTTCTCGCGCTCAGCCTCTGCCTGCCTAGCCATGGCACGTTGCATGTCAGGCGGTAAATCAACATGCTTGACTTCAACTGCCGACACCTTAATGCCCCAAGGATCTGTATGCTGATCTAGAATCTGTTGGAGGTTTTGGTTAAGTTGCTCTCGTTCGGAAAGCAATCCATCAAGTTCTACCTGTCCGAGAACACTCCGCAGTGTCGTCTGAGCCAACTGCGATGTTGCGTAATGAAAATTCTCAACTTCGACGATAGCTGGTCGAGGCTCCGTGACTCGAAAATAAACTACAGCATTGACTTTTACAGACACGTTATCTCTGGTAATCACATCCTGAGGCGGAACATCCATAACGATAGTTCGCAGACTGACGCGAACAATCCGATCAATGGGAGCAAACACAAGAATGACTCCAGGCCCCTTCGTTTGCGGTAGGAGTTTACCGAGACGGAAGATCACACCACGCTCATACTCATTCAGTATCTTGACTGAACTAATGACATAGAGACCGACAATCAAAAGAAAAATCATCGCTTCACTCATCGGTTATCTCCTTCATGTGACACTGCAGCGAAACGTCGTACTATCAAGGTCAACCCGGTGACATCCACAACAGTAATTGTTTCTCCAGTTGAAATCGATTCATCAGCTGTTGCCGTCCAAATCTCACCACGCGCTGAGATCTTCCCTGTTCTCCCAGGTTCAATAGCAGTTAACGTGCGGCCAACCTTATTCAGCATCCCGCTCGATCCAGTTACAGACCGCTCTCGCTGAACCCTCACCACCAGCCTTGCCAATAACAACATTATGGTCGTAAGTGCAAGTGTCACGGGGATTATAAAATTCAATCCTACTTGTAATTCCGGCATCGGTGAATCGATGAGTATCAGCGATCCAAACATTAAACTGACAATGCCGCCTGCAGCCAACAGGCCAAAACTTGTCGACACCATTTCTAAGGCGAGCAAAGTCAGGCCGAACACAATGAGCAACACACCCGCTATATTGACTGGAAGAATCTGAAAAGCAAAGAAAGCCAGTAAGAGACAGAGCCCTCCAACAATCCCTGGTACAATCGTGCCAGGACTCCACAATTCAATTGTTAAGCCAAGTGTTCCTAAACTGAATAATAAGTAAGCTATCTCCGGACGAGCGATAGCACTCAACACATTTTGGCGCCATGTCATCTCCAAAAACTCGATGCGCGCGCCAGCGGTATGCACTAATGTGCTTTCACCATTGAACCGTGACAGATTTCGACCATCTAATTGTACGAGGAGATCCTCAAGATCGACCGCTATAAGATCGATTAATGGAGGCTCGGCAGACAGGGCTTCCTCCTCAGTGAAAGCCTTACTTTCAGTTACAGCCATTTCTGACAACTTCACGTTTCGATCACGCTGCGTAGCAAGGGAGCGAGCGAAGGCTGATAAATCTTCTGTTGCTTTTTGAGATGTCGTTTCGTCCATCTGTTGCCCACCACCAGAAACAGGATGGGCTGCACCTATATGCGTCCCAGGTGCCATAGCAGCAACGTCGGCTGCCAGTGTAATAAAAAAACCTGCCGATGCGGCCCGTGCCCCACTTGGCGAAACGTAAACAACCACCGGTGTTCTTGAAGTAATCATGCTTGACGTGATCGTCCGAGTAGATTCCACAAGACCGCCCGGCGTACGCAAGATAAAAACTATAAGTTCGACATCTTCATTGTCAGCACGAGCTATAGTCTGCAGTATGAATTCAGCAGAAACTGGATGAATAAT
>CAZMUA010000003.1:0-76701 GCA_964569695.1 uncultured Woeseiaceae bacterium | reverse complement strand
ACTTCGGCAACGTAAACAGTGGGAATCCCATCTTGGACTCGTGATGAAAACTCAGCTTCCGTTGAGGCGGGAACAACGGTAGTCAGGCTTACCGTTATGCTCCATAGTATCAGGCGCCTACTGACGTGCCGGTTGAGCAGGATAGGCATTCATGCCTCATAAATCAAACAAGACCACCAAAGACCAGAACTCTTGACAGAACAACGCTCTGTTAACGTACCGTAACTGAGTCGTTAGATACCTGTCAATGCACATGGAAAAACTCTAAAGCCATCGGTAACCAAGCAACCGTTTTACGATGAAGACCGGTATGTGCAATTAGATTACTATTCGTTTTAGCATTTTCTGATAACCTTAATGCTGCAGAATGTCTACGGTAGCCATCATCGCGGGTGGTGAAGCGCACCGCTTAGGCGGGCAGTCTAAGGGTAACCTGCCTCTCGGAAACACGAGTTTTATCGATCGTCAAATCGAAATTCTGCATGAAGTGTCTGACGATGTAATCATTGTCGCAAACGACCAAGCTTATAAATTCCTTGGAGTTCCAGTTGTATCAGACCTTATCCCAGGAGCTGGCGCCATGGGTGGAATCTATACTGCACTTACAGTCGCAAAAACAAAACAAGTGTTAGCAGTTGCTTGTGACATGCCCTTCTTGCAGGCAAATTTCTTGAAACATGTATTGGTTGCTGGGAAAACGGTCGATGTAGCCATCCCAAAAACAAAACATGGCTACGAGCCACTCTGTGCATCTTATGGACAAGGCTGCCTCCCAAAGCTGATGCAGCAAATCACGCGGGGCAGATTCAAACTTCACGACCTGCTGCCATATTTGAAAATTCGAGAAATAGGCCCAGAAGAAATAGCCGCCTACGATAAAGACGGCAATCTCTTTTTTAATGTGAACACACCAGACGATTATAGATGGGCTTTGGAGCAATTAAAGATCGCTAAGTCATAAGCGAGCCATCATGATTCTATCCGTACACAATCTGCTGCGCTCACAAGTCGCCGCAACAATTATCAAAGTCTACGGCCTCAAGCCTTCGGCCGTGCCAGCAATTGCGATCCAACATCCTCCGGCCAGACAAATGGGTGACCTTGCGATCACAGTTTCATTCGAACTAGCCCGTGTCTTACATAAAGCACCGAAAATTATTGCCCAAGAAATTATCTCTGCACTTGATGCCATCGATGGGATAGCCACAGTTGAAGCTGCCCCTAATGGATATCTTAATTTTTTCTTGGATCGACCTCGTTTTCTCTCGACTCAACTAACAAAAAGCAAGAAACAATCGTTACCCCACCAATCACAAACAATTAAAACAATCGTCGAGCACACTTCCATAAACCCAAATAAGGCAGCTCACATTGGACATCTCCGTAATTCCGTGCTTGGAGACACACTAGGACGTCTGTTGCGCTTTCAAGGATGTACAGTCGAAGTTCAGAATTATATCGACGACACCGGAGTGCAGGTAGCGGACATGGTCGTGGGATTTCAGATATTAGAATCTAAAGATACTAAGGCAGTTCAGGCACTCGCTACATCATCGGATTTCGACTACCTTTGCTGGGACCTCTACACGAAAGTGACCGAATGGTACGATGCCGATAGTAGCCGTCTCGAAACGCGAACGGCTACACTTCGCGCGATAGAAGCCGGAGATAATGACGCTGCTACGATCGCGCACATAATCGCTAACCGAATCGTCCAATGCCATTTACGAACTATGGAGAGGCTGAATATCGACTACGACCTCCTCACCTGGGAGGGAGATATCTTACGGCTTAAGTTTTGGGAACAAGCCTTTAACATTCTTAAAGAGTCTGGTGCAGTTTTTTTACAGAACAGCGGAAAATTGGCCGGTTGCTGGGTAATGCGGATCAACCCTAAAAGTGAAGAAGCAACAAACCTTGACGAAGAAACTGCTAATAATGACAAGGCCTCTGAAGAAGATGAACAGCGAGAGAAAGTTATCGTCCGCTCTAATGGCCTTGTCACCTACGTTGGTAAGGACATCGCCTACCAGTTCTGGAAATTCGGACTACTGGGTAAAGATTTCCATTATCAGATTTTCGATCACAGCCAAAAAGAAAAACCCGTCTGGACTACGACGTCGACGCGTAGCGAGCTCACCTTTCCAGAGTTTGGTAAAGCTGATGCCGTTTACAACGTCATCGATACTCGACAATCCTATCTCCAGGAACTTCTCAAACAAGCACTCCAGATTATGGGTCATCCCTCACAGGCAGAAGGCTCTATACATTTTTCCTATGAAATGGTTGCCCTCTCGAATCAAACCGCTCAAAAACTTGGATACGTAACTTCAATTAACCCCGATCGCTCATTCGTTGAAGTGTCTGGCCGTAAAGGATTGGGCGTAAAAGCAGATGACCTAATTAACCGTATGATTGAGGTCGCGAGTGTTGAGGTCACTAAGCGAAACGCGGACCTAGCGTCCCAAGAATGTGACCATATCGCAAAAATGATTGCTGTCGCTGCCGTACGCTATTTCATGATTAAGTACTCGCGAGGCAAGATCATCATCTTTGACATTGATGATGCCCTAAGTTTTGAAGGTGAAAGTGGACCCTACCTACAGTACGCTGTTGTCCGGGCGAACAAGATACTACAAAAGCTGAAAGAACAAACTGGAACGACTGAGTCGGACGTGATTCTCAAACTTGGGTCAACACCAACTACTTGCTTAAATCGCGAAAGCGGTGACGAACTGTGGGCGTTAATTTTGGAATGCGCCAGACTAGATGAAATAGTCAATCAGGCCATTCGGACTCACGAACTTTCAGTTCTGGCGAAGTATGCCTTCAGTCTAGCTCAGACATTCAACGCATTTTATCATCGTGAACCAATTCTAAAAGAACCTCAAATCGATTTACAGCTATGGAGAGCCGCAACTGTAATTTACTTCCGCACACAAATGACGCGGACACTTGACTTGATGGGTTGTCAGGTACCACCTCGAATGTAATCAGCAACCACTATTGGGAAGATCTCTCAAACCAAAAACAGCCATTAATCCGTCGAGAAGATTTATTCAATAACGAAATGCGGCAAACCTAACTTTTCTCGAATGAGACGATCAGCACTACGAGTGGCAGCTTGCTGAAATACATCGAGCGACATCCGATCGCGAAAAGGTTCAAGGTCTTGAAGAGCCTGTCTCTGCAACGCCTTGCGCAGATTGGAATCAACGTGCTGTTGGATCCCTACCAGCATTTCTTCGTCTACCACGGCTAACTGTTCTTTCAACCTAGCCCGCTTCACGCCACGCGCGCCTTTCGCTTCTGCCCGTAAACCATCAAGCTGTTGCAACGTCTGGTTAAGAACAGCATGGACGCCCAACCACGGTTCCGGCTCAACAAGAATCGCTGTGAGACGAGTCATTAAGCGATCCAAGTGGCGCGAAAGACTAGGAGTTTTTTTATTCCTTGAGGTTGACTGACTATTTTCAACTTGAGCACCCACCGCCCTACGCCAATCATCAAACTGGGCAAGCACATCAGGTTCACAGAATTCAATCCGCAACGGTCGACGACGTCCGATGGTGCTCACACGTGAAACGCGCTCATCGATACCCCGGTACACAACTTTCAGTGGAATACCTGCATCAGCCCAACCCTGGACCATATTAAATGCCGGTCCCACAAGTCGAATCAAATGCCCTTCATTCTTCCTGCAAAGATAGGTCTCAACCTCGCGGCAGTAGTTAGAAACATCCATGGAGTGTAGGACAATTACAATACTTAATCATGACGAATACGTTCCCAAACCATTTGTAATCCATGCAAAACCAGATTGGGTTCTAAGTGTTCTATTAAATCTGTTTCGTTAGCAATTACATCAGCCATGCCGCCTGTCGCTATACAGATAGCTTGAGCTTGTTCACCACCTAGTTCACTTTTAAGTCGTTGCACGATCCCTTCAACCAGAGCTACATAACCATAAAACAACCCTGACTGTATCGAACCGACAGTTGTCCGCCCAATGAGTTGTGGCGGTTTTCGGACTTCAACTCGTGGTAATCGTGCTGCGTGCTGAAACAGCGCGTCCGACGAAATTTGAACGCCAGGACAAATAACACCACCCAAATATTCGCCCTCCACAGAAATCGCGTCAAATGTCGTTGCAGTCCCAAAATCTACGACAATCACTGGAACATTGTTTGCTCGACCATGTCGTTCAAAAGCCGCTACCCCGTTCACAAGCCGATCTGCCCCTACTTCCTTGGGGTTGTCGTAACGCACAGACATACCTATGTCACTCGTTGCTTCGACTAGTTGCACCTGAAGCCCGAGGTATTGTTCAACCATGGTCGTTATTGTTCCGGTCAACGGTGGAACAACGGATGCCATGATTACACCAGTAATCTGAGATCTATCAATGTTACGATCTAAAAACAGGTTGCTCACAAGAATACCCAGCTCGTCAGCAGTCCGTTCACCAAGCGTCGCTAGACGCCAACTATCTACTAGCTCTTCCCCAGCAAAGACGCCAAGCACGACATTGGTGTTCCCCACATCAATTGCTAGCAGCATATTGAGATTCCAGTTTTCTGTAACTCAGCTTCCCAAACTGAATTAAAAAAAGAAACTATTTTTGCTCATGAGATCCATCGAATCTCACCAGCCAACACACGTTCGATCTGGTTGTCATCACGCACCAACAGTGCTCCTTCATCATCAATACCAACGGTCATACCACCATGCCATTCAGATTGACCGCGCCATTCTACGTGTGCCCCTTCAGAGGAAGGCGACAGCGCCCTCCACCGGTTCAGGATAACATCCGTTTGTCCTTCCAGAAGAATCTTATGCCACCTGACGATGGCGGCAAGTGAATCGACCATCAGCCTCGCCGAATCTACTTTGTAACCCAGTTCCACCTCAACCGAAGTCGCTAGTTTAGCCACTTCAATGGGTAAATCTGACGCTTCCAAATTTATCCCAAAACCGACGACAACATATTGGCACGACCCAGAACGTCCGGCAGATTCGGTTAGAATACCGCCAATCTTTCGATACTCTGAAACAACTTGTTTTGTGGTTTTAATAACAAGGTCGTTTGGCCATTTAAGTTCAATCTTGAGGTCCGTCAAGGCACGAAGCGACTCTGCCAACGCAACACCCACCGTATGCGTCAGCAATGGAACAACCTGGCCTGGCCGAAGGATCAACGATGCATAAAGGCCAACATCTGCTGGTGAGACCCATCGACGACCTTGACGACCGCGTCCAGCAGTCTGGGCACGAGCAACGATGACAGTTCCTTCAGTAGCACCATTGGCTGCCCACTCCAAGGCTAAATCATTTGTGGAACTGACTTCGTCAAAATAGAAAATGTTGCCGAAAACACAACCTAACCGAGACTCATTCGCCGAAACTATCGACTGCAAATGATTAGGTAGCGGCCCCGCCGGCTTATGGTGTCGTAAGAAAGTCACCCTTCCCATCAACTCCGAAGCGTTTCCATCTCCACACTCATATCAACAGCCGGTGCAGAATGGGTTAATGCACCTACCGAAACATAATCCGCACCCGTATCGGCGAATTCTGCCATCCGTTCCAATGTTACGCCGCCAGAAATTTCAACCGCAGCTCGACCCCGACTGCGTAGAACAGCTTCTTTGATTTGGTCGAGCGACATATTATCAAGTAATAAAATATCGACACCGGCCGCGAGGGCTACGTCGACTTGATCAAGGTTTCGCACCTCGATCTCCAAGGAATGATCAGATTTCAGGGATCGAATGTTCTGCAAAGCAGAGTCGATACCTCCTGCCAGCTCAACGTGGTTATCTTTTATCAACACCCTATCATTCAAACTGAAGCGATGATTGGTGCCACCGCCAATACGGACGGCGTACTTTTCAAGTGTCCGCAAGGTTGGTGTAGTTTTTCGAGTGTCCAAGACGACAATCCGTCCACAACTAGCATCCACGAATCGTCTCGTGAGGGTGGCAATACCAGATAAGCGCTGCAGAAAATTGAGAGCTGTACGCTCAGCCGTTAATAATGCAAGACCAAGACCAGTCACTTCGGCCACAATCTCACCGACTTTACATTTACATCCATCCTGCCGATGTTGAATCACTTGCGTGGTAGCGTCAACTTGTCGAAACACATCAATCGCGACATCGAGCCCAGCCAAGACACATTCAGACTTGACGAGGATACGAGCTCTAGCCAGAGTGCTGGCTGCAATACAGCCCTCGCTCGTAATATCCCCATCACCTCGATCCTCATCAAGTGCTTGACGGACTAGACCTTGGTAAGCCAAGGGGTCCAAAGGTTCGAATTTAACATCCGACATCAAGGTGTTAGTTCCTCCAAAATCCGAACCAATTTATTTCTCTGCTCATCCAGAGTGGAGGCTCGCGCTACGGCTTCCGCCACGATATCCGGATCAGCCCGCTCTCTAAACTTTGGATTGCCGAGCTTCGCATCGTTTGCGGTTTGCTGAGCTTCAAGTTTCGCTAATTCCTTACGGACTCGAGCAAGCTCAGCCTCACGGTCAACAATCCCGGCAAGGAGTACATAGAATTGCATGTCCCGAACGATACGTACAACCGTGTCCGGCTCTTTGTCATGCTTGTCGACAAGTTTCAGAGACTCTAAACCCGCAAGCTCAGTGATATAACTTTCGTGAGTGTGGAGGACACTCAAGGTGGCCACGTCTCCACCTGCCACAACGACTGTAATTTTTTGAACCCTAGGCACACCCCACTCCGCACGAACAGTTCGAATGGTTGTAATCACCTCCTGAAGCAGTTCCATGCAGTCCGCGGCTTCATTGTCAATCCAAGCATCTTGTTTCTTAGGAAACTCAGCCAAAGTAATAGACTGGTGGCAACCGTCCGCCGTGAGTCCACTATCGGCATGCCGTGGCAGTTGTTGCCATACCTCCTCAGTTATAAAAGGAACGACCGGATGAAGCATTCTTAATGTTCTGTCGTGTACCTCGAGAAGCACCGCAATCGCTACGTCACGCACTTCGCCAGTTTCGTTGAGTTGTGGTTTGACTAGCTCGATATACCAATCCGCATAATCGTGCCAGAAAAATTGATAGAGTCGGTCAGCTGCCACATCAAAGCGATATGCTTCAAGCGCGTCGTTGACCTCGCCGGCCAATTCATTAACGCGATGCAAAATCCATCGATGGACTAACTCAGTGGATGACGCCCTGGGAACAACCGGTCGTCGCTCGACCTCATTGACGTACATCAGAACAAAACGAGACGCATTCCAAATCTTATTTACAAATTGACGAGAACCACGCAATCGACCTTCAGAAAGCGCGATGTCCATCCCGGGTGACGCAAGCGCCGTTAAGGTGAATCGCAAAGCATCAGCTCCGATATCGTCCATCAAATCCAAGGGGTCAACAACATTACCCTTGGACTTACTCATTTTTTTCCCTTGTTCATCGCGCACGAGGGACGAAATAAACACCGTCCGAAATGGGACATCATCGCCAAACTTCAGTCCCAACATGATCATGCGTGCAACCCAAAAAAAAATGATGTCAAGGCCGGTGAGCATGAGGGTCGTTGGATAGTAACGCTCTAGATCTCTGGACCGTTCTGGCCATCCCATGGTGCTAAAGGGCCACAGCGCAGAACTAAACCAGGTGTCGAGAACATCGGTTTCCTGACGCAACACACCGCCACAAGAGCATCGTTCTGGAGGAGTTTCCTCCACCAGGAGCTTGTCACAGACCTCGCAATACCAAGCTGGTATGCGGTGTCCCCACCATAACTGCCTCGAGATACACCAGTCATGAATGTTGGTCATCCACTCAAAGTAAGTCTTTTCCCAATTTGCTGGGACGAAGGTAACGCGTCCATCCTTGACAGCGTCGATCGCGGGCTCTGCTAAGGTCTTGATACTCACGAACCACTGATTCGACACTAAAGGCTCGACAACAGTGTCGCAGCGTTGGCAATGTCCGACAGCGTGACGATGATCCTCAACCTTCACGAGAAAACCATCCTGCTCTAAACGTTCAACTAAGGCCCTTCGTGCGGAGAGGCAATCTTGTCCTGCATAGGGACCTGCCTCCTCTGTCAGATGTCCAGCTTCGTCGATTACAGAGATTTGCTGCAAATCATGGCGCTGCCCAATCGCAAAGTCATTGTGATCGTGAGCAGGTGTTACCTTAACTGCTCCCGTTCCAAAGTCCTGATCAACAAATTCGTCGGCAACAATTGGCAGTTCTCGACCAATAACTGGTAGGAATACTCGACGCCCAACTAAAGACTGGTAACGAGAGTCCTCTGGGTTGACCGCTATAGCGGTATCACCGAGCATCGTCTCGGGCCTAGTAGTAGCAATAGTGAGCGCGCCTTCATCGTCTACAAAGGCGTACTGCACATGGTATAACTTGCCGTCCGTTTCCTTATGAACCACCTCTAAATCTGACAGGGCTGTGGAACAGCGAGGACACCAATTGACAATGTAGTTACCTCGATAGATCAACCCTTCTTTGTACAATGAAACAAACACGCGGCGAACCGCTCGCGAAAGACTCTCATCAAGCGTGAAACGTTCACGACTCCAGTCAACCGATGAACCCAACCGTTGCATTTGGCCAACAATCGTCCCTTTGCTCTGCTCTGCCCAGGCACGTACTCGGGCTTCGAAGGCCTCACGGCCAAGGGCATCCCGGGTAGTACCTTCAGCTGCCAATTGTTTCTCAACAACATTCTGCGTCGCGATACCTGCGTGGTCAGTCCCTGGTAACCACAACACATCAAAACCACGCATCCTCTGCCACCTCGCAATAATATCTGGCAGTGTCTGATTGAGTGCGTGACCAATGTGTAGCCACCCAGTTACATTAGGGGGCGGGAGGACCATACTAAATGGCGGACGTGTAGTCTCAGGATTCGCACGAAACGCATTTATCGATTCCCAGTATGCGTACCACTTTGGATCTACTTTGTCGTGTTCGAACGTCTTCGATAACTGTGCCTTAGACATAAGAAAATAGATTTCCGCACACTAGTGAACGGTGGTGATCAGTTAATAGAATTCGGTGCGCCATACTTATTTGAGACTACCTATAGGTGATAAACAGGTCAAGAAGACGTGAGGTATAACAACCTGTATCACGTAGATACAGCCGAGGGACGCACGTGTTCGCGAATGAAATTGACAATGTCTTGCATGGGGCTACCAGGGAGGAAAATACCCTCAACTCCAACCGCACGTAATTTTGGAATATCAACATCTGGAATAATTCCACCCACAACAATGAGGACGTCCTTCATACCCTTCGTCTTTAAAAGTTCTGCAATGCGAGGACATACGTGATTATGTGCACCTGAGAGAATAGATAACCCGATAACATCTGCATCCTCTTGTAACGCCGTTTCAACAATTTGTTCAGGCGTTTGGCGAAGGCCCGTGTAAATGACCTCCATACCAGAATCCCGTAACGCCCGAGCGATCACTTTTGCACCTCTGTCGTGCCCATCAAGTCCAGACTTAGCAATCACCACTCGAATCGTTCGCATCATCCTCTCACGCTGCCTACCCATCTCCAGCAAGCACTCGATGGTAAGCATGCTGTAATGTGCAACCCATGTCTAAATCATCGGTGTTTCTTCATACTCACCCCACACATCCCGGAGTGCGTTACACATTTCTCCCAATGTCGCATAAACCCGTACTGCGTCCAACAGAGGCTCCATCATATTCGTCGAGCTTACCGCAGCTGCACGCACCTGCTCAAGGGCGCGTGCAACTCGATCAGTGTCGCGTTTTCGCTTTAATAGCTGTAACTGATCTAGCTGTTTCTGTTCTGTCGACTCATCGATATACAGCGTTGGAATTTCAGCATCACCATCGTCTACAAAGGCCGTAACACCAACGACTGCACGCTCGCCAGACTCCACACGCTTTTGATCTTGGTAAGCACTTTCAGCAATTTCTCGTTGGGGGTATCCCTGCTCAATTGCTTCCACCATACCACCACAAGCATCGATCGCTTGAAAATAGGCATCCGCTTTATCTTCCAGCTCACGAGTCAATGTTTCGAGCAAGTATGAACCACCCAGTGGATCCGCTACCTCGGTAATACCAGTTTCATGCGCGATGATTTGTTGTGTACGAAGTGCAAGTGTCGCAGCATTAGACGTCGGTAAAGCCAAAGCTTCATCAAGCGAGCAAGTGTGCAATGAGTTTGTTCCACCCATTACAGCAGCTAGTGCTTGCCACGTTGTACGCATGACATTGTTATACGCTTGCTGGCCAGTAAGTGTCCCGCCAGCTGTTTGACTATGAAACCGCAATTTCCATGAACGCTCATCCTTGGCATGGAATCGGTCGCGCATAACATGACTCCAGATTTTTCGAGCAGCTCGGTACTTAGCAATTTCTTCAAAAAAATCAGAGTGCGCGTTAAAAAAGAACGACATTCGTGGTGCGAATATATCAACGTCCAACCCAGCATCGATACCATATTGGACATATTCAATGCCGTCACGCAGGGTAAACGCTAGTTCCTGGGCTGCCGTAGAGCCGGCCTCTCGGATGTGGTAGCCACTAACGGAGATAGTGTTCCACTTTGGTGCATGCTCACCACAAAATGCAAATACATCAGTGATTAGTCGCATCGATGGCCGCGGAGGATAAATGTACTCCTTTTGCGCAATAAACTCTTTCAAGATATCGTTCTGAATCGTTCCAGCCACCTGTTGCCAATCGACACCCTGCCGCTCGGCCAACACTAAGTACATAGCCAGTAACATTGGCGCAGATGAGTTGATCGTCATGGATGTTGTGACGTCTGACAATTTGATACCAGCGAAGAGACGTTCCATGTCGGCCAGAGAGGCTACGCTCACACCACATTTGCCTATTTCACCGGCCGATAAAGGATCATCCGGATCTCTACCCATTAATGTTGGTAAGTCGAATGCAACGCTAAGACCAGTGCCGCCAGCTGCTATTAATTGATGGTACCGATTGTTGGTTTCTTCAGGTGTGCCAAAACCCGCAAATTGACGCATCGTCCACAGCTTTCCTCGGTAACCGCTCGGATGAATCCCACGTGTGTATGGAAACTCGCCCGGGTCATTTAGATCACGTTGATAATCAAGGTCGGAAAGATCATCCGATTCGTAGAATGGCGCTACGGGATGCCCAGAACTGGTCACGGTCTGCTTTTTACAAACTGGCGATTCACTTTCTTTTACATCTAACTGCTGGCGTGTCGTATCAGAACTAATAATTGATGACCTTGCACTCCTTGTACGAGTTTTCGATTGCGCAGAACCTCCACCTTCGACCTTGTTAGGGTTACGGCTTGAAGATGACACCTTCGCTCTTCTTTCCATTCATTTTGATCGTAATCGGTTGATCAAGTCTTACATGACGTACATAGGTCAACTCGGTCACAGCTGGCTGTGCCGACAGCCACGACCAATCAACAGTGCCTTCACCAGACTCGGGGTTGACTGTAAAGTACCCGACATTAAATGCCGTTAAATTATGAAAAAAATGGGAACCTTGGGATGGCCTTATTTTAAAATTCTCAAATCCAGCTTCGACGATCACCTTCGCTCCCGCAATCTGATCCCACGTTACAGGGATCCCTAACCAAGGTTCGTGTGATCCCCAGCGTCCAATGCCAATTAAGACGTAAGGGATGCCTTGTTTGACAAGGTCCGCATTCAGTCGTCCTACTTCGGCTGCGATTTCACCGGTGCTCGCCCTGTCGAATGTATCTCGAGACACAACTACTATGTCGAAAATATCGTCGACTTTACCATGTCCCAAGACAACTTGACTTGAACATATCAAATCTTTTTTTTCGACGTTGCCGATGTTCATGTCAACCAGTTCACGTGACAAAGCAAGGGGCCGTAACTGTAGAAAGGTAAATTCCGACTTGCTACCTTCTGAGCGTTTTACGTTAGCTGCAAATTCGATCTCAACAGGTGAACCAGTCGCTCTTCTACCAATTTCTAGCATCAGCTCAAGAATATCGGCCAATGGAAAAATCTCATGCTTCAGAATAGGAGCAAAACTTACAAGCCGGACTCCTTCTCGTGCTACACCATCATAAATTGCGTTATTTTCAGGGGAATACGTTGAGCCTAAAAACTGGAGACTGCCGTCTTGTTCTGCGACTTCAAGACCGAACTGTTTCAATCTGAATTCCATATCGATATCTTTTGCTAGAACATCCTTGTCACCACCGAGCTCCAGACCATAAAAATGCCTCTGTGAGTTACGAAGAATGTCATCCACAGAAGAAAACTGCATCACGTGATGCGGATATTTTGGACAAAACCTAAAACACACGTTGCCGTCAACAACTGTAGCACCAAGACCAAGCGCTACAGCTGTAATACCATCCTTGGCTTTGATTGGTGAAACCGGATAAAAATTGTGCGAACGGGCGACTCCAGAAATATCCGGATAGAAACGATTCCCATGCGGAAGACCAGTCACTTTCTGGATAATGACCGCCATTTTCTCTTCCTCAAGCCGATACGGTGAGGTACCCAAATACGATTTCGTTCTTCCTGTAAACATTGAAAGGTAGACAGTACGAATTGCAGCAAGTAAACGCTCAACCCGAACATCAAGATCCTCTTGGTCGTTTGACAGCATCACCGTTTGATAGATGCCAGCAAAAGGCTGGTATTGCGAGTCCTCAAGCAAACTTGATGACCGTATCGCCAGTGGATAGGTAGCCGCTTTAAGAAGATCGCGTAATTGCTGATACACATCACGCGGAAACCTGGCCTTTCGAAACCGATTTGCGACTTCTTCATGATCCTTCGATTCAAGGGCAAAGTCGCGTAGGTGGTTCTCTTCCAGCGTGCGATCGAATATATCTGTCGCCAACACTACTGCTGCTGGCACCGAAACTTGGACTTCTGGGAAACGGGCCTCTAAATCGTAGTCACTCAACATAAAATTCACGAACGCCAGACCGCGACCTTTTCCGCCAAGTGAGCCGCTACCGATTCTACTGAAATCACTTTCTGGCTCGAACATCTCTGCTTCAAAATCGGCGACAACCCCGCGATGTTGTTGACGGCGGTACGAGCGAAGTGCATCTATCAATGTCTCGCGCAATCCTTCAACCGTCTCATAATCCGAGACTCTTCTCGGTCGTAAAAAGTGTGCGAGCTCAAATTCAGTTCTAGCCTTAAGCCACCTCGAAAAATGATTGCGTTCGCCATGAAACGCGACACTCTCAGAGGGCACCGTGTGTAACTGGTTTTCAAGTTCACGTAAATCACGTGCAACTGATACAACTGAGCCGTCTGGCGTTCGAAACACAAAATCGCCAAATCCGAAACCTTCGTTCATAAATTCTCGTAACTCTTGCAAGAGTGTGGGTGAATCCTTCATTACGTACGGCACACCAAGTGAAGCAGCCTCTGAGGCAATTTCCAAGTCATGTAATCCAGACTGCAACATGATTGGAACATCAGGTTGTAATTCACGTACGCGCTTGGCGAACTCGACACCGGCACGTTTAAATAACTGGCCATCTTTCGGAAACGAGACATCAGAAATCACACCAAGCACATCATCCTGATGAGCGTCAAAATAGCGACAAGCCTCCTCATAAGTGCCACACAGTAAAATCTTCGGTCGCGCCTGGATCCGCATGAGCTTATGTGACCTGTTCATTCCATCGGGCAACAGGCTGTGAGAATGACGCATTAACTCCGTGTAGATCACCGGCAAGAATGATGAATAAAAACGAACGTTGTCTTCAATGACAATAATCGCCTGCACCCCCATCTCACCAGTGTCTCTTGCAACATTCATACGATCTTCAACGTACTTCACGATAGCAAGTAAGATTCGTACGTCGCCCTGCCAAAGAAACACTCGATCCACTTTGGATCCAACCTGAGATACATCAACATCACTTAAATCGCGTATGTCGTAGGCCAAACTAATCACTGGTGTTTGAAGGCCAGCGGCTTCCACTTTTTCAGCAAGCGTTTTTGCACTCATATCAGCGACATGCATCGAACTGATGATGAGATTGTACCGACTCTCATCACGGGCAATGCGAAGCGCATGATCACCGGTTGAGACACGACGTAGTCGAGGTGTATGGTGCAGATCGAGATCGAGAAATTCGTCGAGCATCACCTCACTGAGTTGCCCGTCCTCAGAGAGAATGAAGGAATCGTAGAGTGTGGAGACAAGAAGGATATCGTTAACGCGATACCGTCCGAGATCTTTGAAGCTTCTGAGTCGGCTGCCGGAACCGAGCGATCGCTTATCGGGCCGAACATCGGGCATCGGTAATTACCCCTCGTATACGCTCCAGCCGATTTGCCACCCTCGTTGGGGCCTCAACACTTATGAACCCCAGACAGGGTCCCACAGTCTGGGCTCAAGGCAGCGCCAGCTAGACTATGCCTTGATCCAGCATCGAGTCTGCCACCTTCACAAAACCTGCGATGTTAGCACCACTCACGTAGTTGTTTGGCGCACCGAAATGCTCTGCGGTTTCATAGCACACCTTGTGAACTGCTTTCATGATGTGCTGAAGTCGTTCATCTACCTGTTCGCGCGTCCAAACCAAACGCTGGGCATTCTGTGTCATCTCCAGCCCAGAAGTAGCAACACCGCCAGCATTAGCAGCTTTCCCAGGGCCATAAAGAATTCCTGCGTCAAGAAATTGTTTAATGCCATTGGTTGTTACGGGCATGTTGGCACCTTCAGACACCAACTCCACTCCATTCTTAACCATCGCCATCGCATCTTTTTCATTGAGCTCATTCTGAGTCGCACTCGGAAATGCACACTGCGCCTTGTGATTCCACAAAGGATTATGGTCAAGTGCAGCATTCCTCGCCGTGAATTCTACATTCTTATATTTATCTGCGTATTCCTTGATACGACCACGGCGTACGTTCTTCAAATCAAATACGAATTCAAGTTTTTCCTTGTCAATCCCAGCCTCATCATAGATATAACCGCTTGAATCGGACAGGGTTACCGCCTTCGCACCTAATTGAATCAATTTTTCAACCGTGTATTGCGCAACATTACCACTCCCAGAAACAAGACAAACCTTATCTTCGAGTGATTCTCCCTTAGTCGCCAACATCTCTGCAGCAAAATAAACTGAACCATAGCCGGTCGCTTCAGGCCGTATGAGCGAACCACCCCAATTGAGTCCTTTACCAGTTATTACCCCGGTGAATTCATTGCGTAGACGCTTGTATTGCCCAAACATGTAGCCGATTTCTCGACCACCAACTCCAATGTCACCCGCTGGTACGTCTGTGTTGGGACCAATGTGGCGAGCCAATTCGGTCATAAAGCTTTGACAAAACCGCATCACTTCTGAGTCGCTCTTGCCCTTGGGGTCAAAATCTGATCCTCCTTTGCCTCCCCCCATCGGCAGTGTTGTTAGTGCATTCTTGAAAATTTGTTCAAACGCCAAGAATTTGAGGATACCTAGATTCACAGAAGGATGAAATCGAAGACCTCCTTTATAAGGACCGATGGCACTATTCATCTCGATTCGAAACCCTCGGTTGACATGAATACCACCTTGATCGTCTTGCCAAGGTATTCGAAACATGATGACCCGTTCGGGCTCAACGATCCGCTCAAGAATGCGTGCGTTGCGATAATCGGAGCGCCGTTCCAGCGCCGGACCGAGAGAGGTGAATACCTCCTCAACAGCCTGATGAAACTCGGGCTCTGCTGTATTCCTCTCAAGAACACTAGCGAGTACGTCAGAAGTGTAGCTAGTCGCGGTATGCGCCTGAGCCTTTGTTCCCTTGGTCACCATCTGTCAATCCTCCTCACAGTAATATGTCAGCATCTAACTATTAACAATCGCTCGGTACCTACAAACTCATAAATATACCATGCGCCATCACTTTAAATTCACCAGGAAATTAACTGACTGAAACCATTTGACGGCGCAAAAAGCCAGACCAGACTGGGGTCTCCACTCAACTAGTCACTCGGAATGCAATCAATTGACGGACGGGTTCCAACCCGATCGACGCTGTCAGTTCAACTAGATACTCTCCGGGAGCAAGATTCGCCAACGGTAAACTGAGTTCATAAAAATCGGCTCCTGCGGCAGTCAACATGACCGGAAGCTTAACCATGACGTCCCCAGCACGATTGAGCAACGCACCTTCTACAGACGGACTTGCTTCGCCCAAAGCATAGGTTTCGAATCGGATCAGCAATTGATCGCCACGTCGAAACTCTCGCCCAATCTCCGGTACAACATCCGATTGTGTTCGCAACTGACGCATTTCATATGCATTACTTGCGCGAAAGACCATTGCCGAACTGAGGGCTACATCGATTTCAGTAAAATCAGGTACGGTAAAACTCTGAACATCGTTATCTAACACTCTGCCATCAGCACCTTGGATCGATAAATCTAATCTCAATAAACCAGGTTCAACGTCAAACGCAACAATGGGCAGCTGCACCGGCTTTTCTGTGCTTGGAGACAAGTCGGACTGGGACTCTATAGCAGTTTCAGCAGGCACTAGGCCTTCGAAGAAGGTCGTACCCTCCTCATCACGCGCGACAATTTCAACACCAGATACATCCACAGAAGCCCGTCCAGGAACGCGTGGGATTGGACGCCAGGCGAAGGTCATTCGAGATAAACCATTGTTGCCTTTCGCTGTACCAATCCAAGTTTGTATCTGAGTTGCGTTCCGACGCGCCTCCAAGACCCGCAAGGCCAAGTCGACCTCAGACGGTGCTGCGGCTGGTGCAGGCGCTTCAAGTCGCTCGAGATCTTCCTCAGACAGTGCCCAGTACCCTTTGCGTGCACGAACATCGAGACCGCGCCTCTTCACGCGCACTCGAATCTCGTGAAAACGACCATCAGTTGGAGTGTCGTTCGACGTATAACCCAGAAGATAGTATGCGCTTGAATCCCGCACTGCCTGACGAAGTCCATCAGTCGGATCATTACGGTTAACGATGGCACGGCCGTCGGTAGTCTCGGCCAAATCACGAAGAGTAGCCATAGTCGACTGAAGCATATTGCTGTCATCTGTCAAACCGACACCGCTGTCGATATCAAACTCAAAGGAAGCTAGACCTCGAGGGTCCAGCGCATAAATCGACGTATTATTTCGGTTAGCCGTATCAAAAACGCGCTCTAAGTCAGTCCGGATCGACACATCAGCCATCATCCGACGAGCCGATTCACGTGGATCATCCGAACCAATGAATGGATTCCGCTGACGTGGGTCATCAAATTCACTAGCAATCGGATTACGTAATTGTGGAGGCACGATATTCGTATACCCTTCGCTCACAAGAATTACTGACTTGCGCCCTTCACGAAGCCCACCCAAGCGAGTCATAAGTGCTCGCAATGCTGTCAGAGATACTTCGTTACGAATCATTTCAACTGTTTCTGCTGATGCAGTGGCATAGCGCATCTCAAAGCCATTCCGAGCTTCGTGATCGTACTTACGGCCTCTGAATTTCTCTATCGCATTGATAATCGCTTCGTGATTACGTGTCAGGCGCACGTCAGTTAACGGGGTCAACGGGTACATGACGGCGATAAGATCTGATGGAGACAAGTCGTTACGAATCCAATTCACGAGCGGTTCAATGATACGTAATCCCGCCCCACGCCTGACGTGATAATCGTCCATAAAGATGGCAAACAGGCGCACATCTGGACGATTCGCTTCGGTCTCCTCATCGTAGATGCTCCGAATCGCCCTAGGTGGTTCTAATGCGCTTTGTATGCCACTTATCTCAAAAAACTGTAGCGTTTCAACTGTCTGTAAATCACCATCCTCGAACACTTCAAAATCTTCGATTGTTAGATCAGTAACTGGATTATCGTCATCGTCCGTTACGATTACGTCTACACGAACAAAATTGATCCCTGTACGAAATACAGGTTGTTCAGCTTGACCTTCCTGGGCCTGCTCAGGGGGAGGAGGTTGAATCTGGTGAGCTTCTCCAATACCAAAGTGGAGTAAAACGACAATAAATAAAGAGAAGTTAAGGATTCGAGACATGAGCTGATTCATGCGACGAGCCAAGTAGCCTGAAGATAAGCCCTACACAACTGCCCTACCATGCCGTCCACGTTTTAATGATAACATTTCGCAGCAACCAAGGCGGTCTCGTCATTTTTGTGGATGCATCTGAAACCATGACATCAAATCAAGGGTCGTAAGCACATCCACCTAGAAGATATCGTGACAAATAATGCGCCTGAGACACCCGGCCCGCTGACCAAGTTAACCGAAGAAGAACTTTTATTCCGTACGAGCGTGCGTTCCTTCGCCGACGAATGTATTCGTCCACTCGTACGAGAGATGGACTCATCCAAAACGATTCCTCGAGCTCTCATTGATGATTTGTTTAAACTTGGAATAATGGGCATTGAAGCACCAGACGAATTTCAAGGTTCTGGCGGATATTTTTTTCAGACTATTTTAGCCATTGAAGCAATTTCACGTGTCGATCCATCCATTGCACTCCTTGTCGATGTGCACAACACGTTAGTCATTAATGCACTGCTCCATTGGGGCAACCAAGACCTAAAACGTCGCTACATACCGAGATTAACTTCCACTACGGTCGGAGCATATGCGCTCTCAGAATCAAGCTCCGGAAGCGATGCATTTTCATTGACAACCCGTTGCATTCCTCGTGATGGTGCCTTTGAACTTACCGGGCGAAAGCTATGGATCACAAATGCAGCCGAGGCAGACATTTTCGTGGTTTTCGCTAACGCGAAACCCGAATTGGGACATCGTGGTATTACAGCCTTCATCGTAGAACGAGATATGGAAGGTTTTAGTATCGGAGTAAAAGAAGACAAGCTTGGTATTCGCGCGAGTAGCACGTGTGAGTTAATTCTTGACGGTTGTCTCGTCCCGAATAGCAACCTCCTCGGTGAAATTGGTCAGGGATATAAGGTAGCCATTGAAACTTTGAACGCCGGCAGGATCGGCATCGGCGCACAGATGATCGGTCTCGCCTCTGGTGCCTTGGACCATGCTGTTGCCTACACGAAGGAACGCAAACAATTTGGTAAACCGATTGCAGATTTTCAAGGAGTACAGTTTCAACTTGCCCAAGCTGCAACTGAGTTAGAAGCTGCGCGACTTACCGTCTACAACGCCGCCCGTTTAAGAGACGGGGGGCATAAATTTCTTACCGAATCGGCGATGTGCAAGCTTTTTTCATCAGATGTCGCTGAAAAGGTTACCTCGCTTGCTGTGCAGCTTTTTGGAGGCTACGGATACGTAAAAGATTATCCCGTCGAGAAACTGTACAGAGATGCGAAAATCGGACAAATCTATGAAGGAACTTCTAATCTGCAGTTGCAAACAATCGCTAAGCAAATTCTGGAGAATAGATTTTAAACATTCACTCGAATGTGTAAATCGAAATCAGTTACACCAATACAATCTAGCTCTTCTTCTCGGATACAGCCAGACGCTTTAAAATAGGCCGTAGTTTGGCAGCTGTTTGTTCGAGTTCTTCTGGCAGCACTCGGGTGTCACCAATTACAGTCATGAAATTTGTATCACCAGACCAGCGTGGTACAACGTGTACGTGGATGTGGTCCACCACCCCAGCGCCTCCCGCAGTGCCAAGATTAATACCAACGTTCAACCCCTGTGGTGCGTAAACCTCAGTTAGGGCAACTTCAGCACGGGCCATCAATGTAATCATTTCAATCCGCTCTTGCACTGTCGCCGCAGTCAACGAAGGTAAATGTCGATTAGGAACAACCATTAAATGACCTGGACTGTAAGGATAGAGATTGAGTTGAATGAAACAAGTCTCCCCTTGATAAAGCAAGAGTGTTGATGCTGAATTTTCCGTTAAGACTTCACAGAAAATACACTCCCGCGACCGGTTGGCACTGACCACGTATTTAAATCTCCAGGGTGACCAGAGGTATTTCACGAAACGCGAACCTAATAAAACAGGATGGAAATCAGCAACAGAGAGATGCTCGCTTTTGATCGCATGCGACATCTCATACGGACATCAGTATTGCCGTAAGCTGGTATTGTCTGGCAAAGTTGTGACACTAGGCGTTGAAGCCGTAGACTCTTTGGACCGTCGATTAATTAACTCTTTCAGGTCTTTACCCGGTTTAAAATATGGCACCTTCTTCGGCGGAACGTCAACCCTATCGCCAGTTTTAGGATTTCGCCCCTTCCGCGGCTCACGCTGCCTTAACCGAAAACTCCCAAAACCTCGAAGTTCGATCTTTTCACCGCGATGCAAAGCTGTAACAATGCTTTTGAATACCGTGTCGACAATGACTTCGGAATGTTTCTTGGTAAGTTCGGAAACACGCGAAACCTCTTCAACAAGCTCCGCCTTTGTCATACCGCTCCCCCTACTCGTTGCCCAAGACGATTAAACCAAGGTCAAGCTAAGTTACTCTTGCGCACGTTTAAAGTGGTCGCCTAATGTGGCTTCTGGTGAACCCGACTGCTCGTCCTGAGATGACCAGTCAACCGCTTCATCACCTAACTTGAGCGCCCGTATACTCAGTCCGATCTTTCTGTCTACTGCACTGAGCTTAATGATTTTCATCGAATAAGTTTGGTCAACTTCTAATTCAATTTTCTCGTCACCCTGTTCATCGTCAAACTCTGAAATATGAATCAACCCTTCGATTCCATCGGCGAGCTCAACAAATGCACCGAAATTCGTCAACTTGACGATCTTGCCTTCGACAACATCGCCAGCGCTATTGTTGGAAAGAAAATCGTCCCAGATATCTGTTGACAACTGCTTAAGACCCAATGACAACCGTTGGTTTTCAGCGTCCACATTGAGTACCACCGCCTCCACTTCGTCACCCTTGTTGACTACTTCAGACGGGTGCTGCAGCCGTTTACTCCACGACATGTCAGATATATGAATCAATCCATCGACACCTTCTTCAACTTCAACAAAGGCACCGAACTCGGTAACATTCCTAACAGTCCCAGTAATTTTCGTACCGAGTGGATAACGATCGGCAATTTGCAGCCAAGGATTTACTTCGATTTGCTTCAAGCCTAGTGATATCCGTCGAGCGTTCGGGTCAACCCCCAACACCAACGCTTCTACTGTATCCCCAACGTTTAAAATTTTTGACGGGTGTTTAACCCTCTTACTCCAAGACATTTCCGATACATGAATCAAACCCTCAACACCAGGTTCCAGCTCTACAAAGGCTCCGTAATCCGTCAAACTTACGACCCGACCACTAACACGTCCATTCACCGGATAGCGGTCATCCACACCGTCCCACGGATCTGCGATAAGTTGCTTATACCCCAAGGAGACCCGTTCAGTCTCAGGATCAAACTTAAGCACAATCACTTCTGCCTCATCGTTAATCTTGAACAACTCAGACGGATGTGAGACTCGTCCCCAAGACATATCCGTGATATGCAGTAAGCCGTCTAAGCCTCCAAGATCGACAAAAGCACCATAGTCAGTCAGGTTCTTGACAACACCCTTAATGACCTTACCTTCGGCCAAGGTGCTTAACGTTTGTTGTTTCTTATCAGCGTTTTCTTCTTCCAGTAAAATCTTGCGTGATAACACAATGTTGCCACGCTTCTTGTTTACCTTAATGACCCGCATCCGTAGCTCTTCTCCGCGGAGCGAATCGAGATTTCTAACAGGACGAACATCAATTTGCGAACCTGGAAGAAAGGCTCGAACGCCAATATCGACTGCAAGGCCACCTTTAATTCGTTCAATGACGTGTCCAATAACAACTTTTTGATCGTTATAGGCTTTTTCGATCTCATCCCAAATCTTCATCTTCTCGGCTTTTTCACGGGAGAGCACAACATAGCCATGTCGATCTTCTGTTCGCTCAAGCAGGACATCTACAAGGTCACCCACTTGAACTACGATCTCACCACGCTCATTACGGAATTCTTCAATCGCAATCATGCCTTCTGATTTATAGCCAACGTCGACTACAACTTCAGAAGATGTGACTTGAAGTACTGTGCCACTGACTACTTCACCTTCAGCGATATTTCGAAAACTGCTGTCGTACAGTTCTAATAGGCGGGCGTACTCATCAGGGTCTGGGGTATCGGGATCTTCCACTAAGTCGTGCGGTTCCGATTTGACAACGGTGCTATCTGGACCTCCTTTAGTCAGTTCGATATTTTCCGTCTCATCTGCGCTGGCCATGCTCTTCGGGCCCTCCCCCTTTTTAGTCTGTTTCTTCGAATCTGCGAGGCCTGTTCAAGCAACCATAAGCGCATAGCTACCCTCTTCGAAGTAACGATAAGATACAGATTATACGCTACTTATCTCAAGACAGTCAAGTTTCGACAGGGCAATGAAACTGCGAGAATGCGGTCCAAAACACCTCCGACAACCCTTGACTGACTGACCATTAATGCCTCTGACAACACGCTCGAACAAGAAGACCTTGCGGCCTAATGATCTCACCAAGGCTTCGTTGGTGGGGTGTCTAAGATGACTCGGAATCGCTGCGACCAAGCTTGGCATGTACGAGGGTCAGCACCCGCTGAACAACTTGTTCAATGGGAACACCGGTCGTGTCGACAAGGTCAGCATCTTCAGCCAGTTTCAGCGGTGAAGCAGCACGAGTTCGATCTAATTCATCGCGAGTCGCAAGGGCGGTCGCGACAAAAGCTAAATCATGGCCTCTTCCACTCGCATGGGCTGGATCCGCAGCTCGACGGCGGGCCCGTTCGTCAGCCGTCGCGTCAAGATAAATTTTTACAGTGGCATTAGGAAAGACAACGGTTCCAATGTCTCGCCCTTCCATCACTAAACCCCCACATTCGCCTAGTGCCCGCTGTCGCGCTACTAGTGCCCGCCTGACATCTGGCAATTTCGCGACCGCAGCCGCTGCAACATCGATCTCTGGCGTACGGATTGCCTCAGTAACATCATCACCGTCAATGACTGTACGACCATCTTTGAACCCGAAGGTCACCCGCTCAGTCAACTTCGACAAACCCTCTTCATCATCAAAGGCCACCTTTTCCAAGTTGGCTTTCCACGCCACAGCACGATACATCGCTCCGGTATCAACATGCTGGTACCCAAGCTTGGCAGCAACGGCACGAGCTACAGTTCCTTTCCCAGCGCCAGACGGACCATCAATTGCGATAATTGTGTGTGCTTCTGCCATAGACTCTAGTCAACTCATCTTATCTTGGCGGAGTGACACGTCGCTTGCGCGGGTCAACGCAGCCACCTCAGACTTAGTTAAAAGCCTGTGTTCACCAACTTTAAGAGAAGAATCACGAATTGGGCCGATCTGTGTACGGCGAAGTCGAATCACTGGATGACCAATCGCTTCACACATTTTCCTCACCTGTCGATTCCTGCCTTCACGAATCGCAACTCGTAATAAAGCATTTTCACCACTTTTTGCTTTAAGCCTGCGCAGAAACTTCACTGCACTTGAAGCAGTGCGGCGTCCATCAATTAGGATACCGTGACGAAGCGAGTCTATCGCCGCCTGGCTTGGTACGCCTCGAACTCGTGCTTCGTAAACACGCTCTACACCATAGCGAGGATGCGTGAGTCGAGCAGCCAACGTGCCGTCGTTTGTCAGAATCACAAGGCCTTCTGAATCGTAATCCAGTCGTCCCACTGGATAGACGTACTCACGTACATTTGAGATCAGATCCAGGATGGTTCGACGTCCTTCAGGGTCGAACCGAGTGGTGACATAACCACGCGGCTTGCACACCAGAAGGTAGGACCGAGGGAGCCCAGTGATTACCTTGCGACCATCGACCCGGATGTCATCAAGATCTGGATCAGCCTTTGCTCCAAGCTTTGTTACAGAGTGACCGTTAACACTTACCCGTCCAACTTCCATGAGCCGTTCTGCTGCACGACGGGACGAAATACCAGCAGACGCTAGAATCTTTTGAAGTCGAACCTTGGGTGATGGCATTGGACGCTCAATGTATGCTCGATTTATCGTCGAAGGTAGACTCTTTTGCCTGCGCAGCTCCTTCCGCGGACTTGTGTTGTCGTGGCGCATCACCAAGTTCTTGCGCTGGCAGCTGCTCGTCCTCTCCTGTACTTGTTTCGGCTAATGATCCTGCGATCTCTAACCCAAACGCTTCAGCCATGTCTTCAACGTTAGGAAGATCCTTGAGATCACTTAGTCCAAATCGAATCAAGAATTCCTGTGTGGTTGCATAAAGAAACGGACGACCAATTACCTTTTTGCGCCCAACCACTTTGATTAATCGACGCTCAATTAATGTACTTAGGACCCCAGAAGTATTCACTCCTCGAATCTCGGAAACTTCAGGCGCTGTGACCGGCTGACGATAGGCGACAACGGCAAGGGTTTCCAACGACTGAACTGTTAATTTCTGTGTGCTACGCTCATGGAACAAGCGACGCACCCATTCGTGTAATTCCGGGCGAGTCACGATTTGAAAGCCGCCTGCTACTTTAACCAATTGCAATCCACCAGGCCGATCGTAATCAGCCTGTACCGCTGCAAGAGCCGCTTCGACATCTTCCTGCGGCTCATCTTCAAGCAGTTTAAAAAGCGTCTTGAGGGTCAACGGTTCTGGCGACGCAAACACTAGCGCTTCAATAATTGGTTTTAACTGATCAGACACCCTCTCCTCTCCTTTACCTCAGATTAGGATAATGGATCACCAATCGGTGTTGGCGCATCAACGGGACGCGCTCGTTTGTATATCCGAATAGGACCAAATGAGCCATCTTGAAAGACCCTTACAAGTTTCAGCCGAATCATTTCCAGTAAAGCCAAAAATGTCGTAATTAAGTCCGCGCGCGAAGAAGTATCAGCAAATAACTCTTCAAAGCCAGAAGCTTCTGTCTCTGAAAGCCTCGCGAGAAGTTGCTCGATACGTGTTTCGATCGAGATTTGCTCGATCGGTAAAGCCATTGACGGTCGCTGCTTGGCTCGTTCGACAACTGCTTGAAATGCCGTTAACAGGCTAAATAAATCGACTTCAAGCTCTGGCTCATACTCTTCACCGGCAATCTCTGAGATACGATCGTCAGGGCGGCCCCATTGAGCACTACGTACGGTCTCTCGCTCATGTAACAATTCAGCTGCTGCCTTGAATTTCCGATGCTCAATCAGTCGAAGCATGAGTGCTTCTCTTGGATCTTCTTCAGATCCTTCCTCACTTGAAACAGGACGCGGTAACAATGCACGCGATTTGATATGAATCAGTGTCGCTGCCATTAACAAGAACTCACCAACTATGTCGAGATCGAGTTCCTGCATCAACTCCAGATACTCAAGGTACTGTTCTGTAATAAGCGCAATCGGAATATCCTGAATGTCAATCTCATGCTTACGAATCAAAAAAAGGAGCAAGTCGAGGGGGCCCTCGAAATTTGCAACTTTGACTGGATAGGCCTCAAGAAGTGATTCAAAATTGTCTGGTCGCTGCATAACTAAAAAGTTCCTTAGACAAATCCGAACACTATTATTCGTAGGAGAGGTTCACAGCCTCTCGAACACGAGCCATCGTTTCCTTCGCGACCCGCCGTGCCGTACTGGAACCGTCGAACAAGATTTCACGAATTCTTTTCGGCTGAGCGAGTAACTCTGCTCGTCGTTCGCGAATCGGATCTAGCATTTCATTTAGACAAGTCACCAGTTTCTGCTTCACCTCAACATCACCAACCGTGCCCGCCCGATAACGCGTCTTAAGATCATCAACCTCATCAATCTTCGGATTAAACGCATCGTGATACATAAATACTGGATTCCCTTCAACGGTACCAGGAATGTCAGCACGAACCCGCTTTGGATCCGTGTACATCTTCATGATCTTTTTACGCACTGTCTCGGCATCGTCAGCCAAATCGATCGTATTACCATAACTCTTGCTCATCTTGCGATTATCAAGCCCTGGTAATCTTGGAAAGTGCGTCAACAGTGGTTGCGGCTCAACAAATACTTGACCATAAAATCCCTGAAAACGCCGAACCACCTCTCGAGTCAATTCTAAATGCGGCACTTGATCCTCACCAACGGGTACGTAATGGGCTCCGTACATAATGATGTCTGCGGCCTGCAACAGCGGATAACCTAAAAATCCAATGGTTGATAGATCGAGATCCGTTAGCGCATCGATCTGTTCTTTGTAGGTCGGTACTCGCTCTAGCCAAGGTGTTGGGACCACCATCGACAACAACAGATAGAGCTCAGCATGTTCTGGTACACGTGATTGTATAAAAAAAGTACTACGCTCAGGATCAAGACCGGCTGCCATCCAATCAGTCACATTGTCCAAGGCGTAATCCGTTAAGTCCTCTGTTGAAGCATAGTCGCTAGTTAACGCATGCCAATCAGCTACAAAATAAAAACAGTCGTAACGATTCTGTAGTTCGGCCCAGTTCTTCAAGGCGCCACTCAGGTGGCCAAGGTGCAACTGACCTGTTGGGCGCATCCCTGATAAAACACGTTTTTTCATAGTCTCAGTATACGGTTGTGACAGACATCAGTAGCCGTGAAAGAAAGAGGTACGGTGGTCCGATAATCGTCCCGAGTGCTCCGGTCAAGAGTAACGCATAGAGCAATAAAAATCCGTACGGTCGGACAAGCCGGTCGTACTGCTCGCCGAGCCACGTTGGCAACATACCGCCAAGCACATTACCACCATCTAGCGGTGGAATCGGAATCATATTGAAGACCGCCAAGAGCAAATTAACCTGAACTGCCAAGGTCGCCAACTGAAAAATCCTGATCACGGGACCACTTAGCTCACCTAGATCGTAGGATAGCAAGCTCGATTGTCCCGCTAAAACATCCACGTTTGTTACCCATATAGCGAGCAGGCGCATCATTAAAGCTCCTGCTAATGCAATCACCAAATTACTGATGGGACCTGCTGCTGCGACCCAGACAAAGTCACTACGGTCATTTCTGAGATTTGCTATGTTGACCGGTACGGGCTTCGCCCATCCAATAATAGGTGCACCAGTGGAAAAGGCTATAAGCGGCAATAAAACTGTGCCGATTGGATCTACATGTACTAGGGGATTCAGCGTGATACGTCCTAGGCTCCGCGCAGTCGGGTCCCCAAGGTAGTTAGCTGTCCATGCATGAGCTGATTCGTGGATGGTTAACGAAAACAGCAAAATGATAAAGGTGCTCAGTAAATCGATAATGTTGAAATCGGGCAATGCACTCAAGAATAAGGGCTGTACACGAAGAGAGCAAGTGCTACGAGCTAGATCTTTGTTACATATCTTTATCGTGCTGCTGCGAAATAGCTAAGAACAGCATCGGCAACACGAGCACCAACTACGGTCATTAATTCCTCGCGTGACGCACGACGCACACCAGCCACGCTACCAAAGCGCGTTAATAATGAGCGCCGTCGCTGTAAACCGACACCAGGAATGTTATCCAGTGCCGATTGCAGATGGCGTGCAGTTCGTGTGCGTCGATGGAAGGTCACCGCACACCTATGGGCTTCATCGCGGATTCGCTGCAAAAGGAGTAAGGCCTCGTTGGCCGACGGTAATGCAATGGGATCTGGACGGTCGCGTACTACCAGTACTTCCTTTTTTTTCACCAAGCCAACTGCAATAAGGTTACTCAGCCCTAATTCTTCGAGGGCCGCATACGACGCTGAAAGCTGACCTTTACCTCCATCAATTACAATGAGGTCTGGAAACGGTCCACCCTCCTCCAGCAGCCTCCGATAACGACGAAATACGATTTCACGCATGGCGGAAAAATCGTCTGGCTTGCCGACCACAGAATCGAGACCACTTGAAGAAGATCTGAGGACGGACTGCTTCCCATCTACCAATCCACGAATCTTAAATTTGCGGTAGGCGGAACGCATCATGCGACCATTCTCACAAACTACCATCGCGCCAACGGTATCGCTCCCTTGAATGGTAGAAATGTCGAAGCATTCGATCCGATGCAACGATGTGGCTAGGCCAAGCTCAACCCGAAGAATTTCCATCGCTGCATGGTGGCTGACAACCTCCTCCGAGTAGCGTGCTTTATACCCTATAGTCGCATTTCGCGATGCCAGCTCCAGAAGCGCACGTTTATTGCCACGTTTAGGTACGGACAAGCGCACCTTTTTTTTTGCTCGCTCTGAAAGCCATTCTTCCACCGCTTCAAGATCATCGATAATCGTCGGTAGAAGCACCTCCGGCGGTGCGGGTCTCGCTTCATAGAACTGCTGTACAGCGACCTGCATAATGTATTCTTCTCGATTGTCACGCAACTCCTCGACATCTGCGACGAGTTCAATACGATCAATGACCCGGCCTCGGCGCATTTGAAAGACCTGAACAACCACACCAGCCGGTCCCAGACTCACACCAAACGCGTCACGGTCGCCAAGTGTAGGCAATGACATTTTCTGTTGCCGCTGACGGAGAGCTTGAATGGTACGAATTGCATCACGCCACTCGGCAGCCTGTTCAAAATGTTCGTTCTTTGCAGCCTGGGTCATGCGCGAAGTGAGAGTCTTAAGGAGCTCATGGTTTCGCCCTTCAAGAAACATTCGTGTATGCTCGACGGCTTCCGCATATCGTTCCTGACTGCACACATTGGCAACACACGGAGCTAAACATCGTTTAATGTCGTACTCAAGACACGGTCGATCCCGACGCCCTGTGATGACTTCGTTGCAAGATCGAATGCCGAAAAGTCGATGCGTAAGCAGCATGGTCTTCCGAGCGAGTGCGGTCGGAAGAAATGGTCCAGCATAAAATGCTCCATCCCGCTGAACTCGGCGCGAGACGAGCACCCGCGGGAATGCTTCATTAGTTGTAAGCTGAAGATATGGATAGTTCTTGTCGTCTCGAAGTAAGACGTTGTATTTGGGTGCACGGTGCTTAATCAGATTGTTTTCAAGCGCGAGCGCCTCAGCTACCGAATCGGTCACGATAATCTCAAGACTCTCGACATCGTCAAGAAGGGCATCAATACGAGGGCTCGCACCATGGGCACTTAGATAACTCCGCACCCTATCCCGCAACACGCTTGCTTTTCCGACATAGATGGTGTCGCCAGCGCCGTTCAAGTACAGGTAAACACCGGGTTGTTCTGGTAATGTTGATATCTGAACCTTGAGGTCTTGGATAGGCATAAGCTACACTGCAAACCGGCGAGCATGGCTTGACGCCGAACTTAGACTGAATGCGACTGATGCCGCGTGAGTAAAAATCTGCCGATTGCCGTATTATAGTGTCACGTCTGTCTAAACAGAGTCCTCGATGACATTCACCGGCCTTATTGGCGCAACCTGCATGTTCCCTCTCCGCTTGCTAATCGCAATCAGCGTCAAACTACGTCTGCATCCCAACGTATTGACGTTAATTGGGGTACTCATCAACATTTTGGCTGCCTGGGCATTGGCGCAAGGACGCTTCACGTTGGCAGGTATCATCATGACTGTCGCCAATATCTTTGACTTTATTGACGGCAAGGTGGCCGAACAATTGCAGCTGCGCTCAGAGTTTGGAGGCTTCTGGGATTCAGTCATGGACCGGTTCTCAGACATCTCATTATTCATCGGCCTTGTTTATCTTTACGCACAGTTGGGTCGGACCGACTATGTGGTCATTACTGCATTAACCATGATGTTCGCGGTCTTAACGAGCTACACACGCGCACGCGCCGAATCACTAATCTCGAAATGCAAGGTAGGTTTCATGGAGAGACCGGAGCGTATTGTCTTATTCATGATCGGTGCTTTTACAAATAGGATGGCTGCGGTGCTCTGGGTAATTTGCATTCTTTCGGCTCTCACAGTAGCCGACCGAATCTACTACACCTGGCGGGAACTTAATCACGAACGGGCAGGAGCCACAGTATGACACTGCGCGAACTAGCTTTCTTGCCGTTCTTAATCCTTTGGAATGCAGCGTACTGGACCTACGAACGTGCAACGTGGCAATACGATCTCTTAGTTGTGGCCATATTGGCATTCGTTTGGATTACACCACCCGCTTGGTTAAATGATCCCACAGCTGATGGCCCCGGACTTATTGGCTGGCTACGCTTGTTTTTTGACTGAAAGCCTTCGCAAGAAAGTCTAGTAGTCCTGTCTGCTTGTAGTTAGTGCTTCCGGCTTATTAAACGTCATCCCGCTCATCGTGAACGCCAAGATCTAAACTCTTACCGGTAAAGTGAATGTCGTGAGTGGCAATTTTGTGACGAAGAAGACGTCTAACCTCACCATAGTATAATTGAGGTACGACCAAGCGACGCGCCAACTTTCGCCATCGGTAAATGACTATCAGCGTCAGCGGATCGCCTTCACGCCAAGTCAAACCACCGATCTCCGTATACCGCACGAAGCTGGTCTCAACCCATATCCCATCCTCGTAAAGCCCACGGCCAATCCGAATATTTAACTGAATAGCATAGGCGTAATAGATAAACATCATACTCTCGCCGAACAACTGCATGAGAGGACGCTGCTGAATAACAAGTTTAAAGAAGACCAATGCTCCAAGCACAACACCGATTGCAAGCAAGAGACCATACAGGGGTGGACGAGCATTTCGCCACGTTACAAGGGCCGTCCCACGGATTTGACGAAAACGAAGGTAAGCGAAAAGCACTCGCAAGTTGGCAACCAAAAAGCCAACGCCTAAGATTAATAAGATGTTCGACAGTAGCGATCCATACATTGTGCTACCTTAACTGTTCACAAATCAGCGTATGGCTCCCACCTACACGCGCGACTGGTACTCGCTTGTTTCAGTGTTCACTCTAATCTTGTCGCCTACATTAATAAAAGATGGAACTTGCACGACGAGACCAGTTTCAAGTGTCGCGGGCTTGATCTGAGCACTGGCTGTTGCACCCTTGATGGCAGGTGGTGTGTCTTGAACTATTAAATCCACCGTCTGAGACAGTTCGATACCAATTGGCTCATCTTCGTAGAACGCAACACGGATGATTGCATCTGGCACCAAATAATTAACCGAATCACCCAGGGTATCGCTTGTCATTTGCGTCTGCTCGAACGTTGCCGTATCCATAAAGTGATACACGTCTCCATCTGAGTACAAATACTGCATTTCATGTTCGTCAAGTATCGCCCGCTCAACATGATCTTCTGAGCGAAATTTATGGTCGACCAACGTAGCCGATCGAATATTCCTGAGACGTGATTGGACGAACCCGTGCCCTTTCCCTGGCGTTAAGTGCATCAAATCTAATACTCGAAACAAATCTTGGCCCCTCTTGATCAACATCCCCTTGCGAAGCCGTGTTGCTTGAATGGAGTTCATCGCCTTCTTTCCTTTGTGCTAACAATAATTACCAGTGCAAATTACGAATCGTAGCATAATGATTTTCGGCACGGCAAAACGAAAATTATCCTTGTTCGTACGCAGGTTTTCAGGTTTCATCGTATGCTTGTAAGAATGCTGGATGGAGAATGCTCATAATGAAACGTTTATTTGTACCATTACTTCTTTTCGTATGCGGATTACTAGCCGGTCTTGTTTTAACAGGGCGACTTCGCTACGCAGAGGAAACGACAGCAGAAACCGTCACCACCGTCGCGTCACAGCAAACTGCCACACCCACGGTCACCGCAAATGTCCCAGATTTCACGGGTATTGCTGCGGCACGCATCGAGAGCGTGGTTAATATTTCGTCACAAACCCTGGAGCCGCGCCAAATTTCACCGTTCGGGGGTGATCCATTTTTCCAATATTTTTTTGGTGACGAACCAGATTTATTCGGTTGGGACCGTCAGGAGAGTCTGGGTTCTGGAGTCATTGTCTCTCAAAACGGCTACATCCTCACAAACAACCACGTCGTCGGTAACCCTGACGCCGAAGTAACAGTCACACTCGTCGACAAGCGAGAATACACAGCCGAAGTGATTGGGGTTGATCAGTGGACAGATCTCGCACTGCTAAAAATCAACGACGAGACCCTGCAACCTGCGCCTTGGGGGGACTCTTCAGACTTGCGAGTTGCCGAATGGGTTCTTGCTATCGGAAATCCATTTCAACTGAATCAGACAGTCACGTTGGGTATCGTGAGCGCTGTCGGTCGAGCGAATCTCGGTATTGCAACTTATGAGGATTTTATTCAAACGGACGCCGCTATCAATCAAGGTAACTCGGGTGGCGCACTCATTAACGGTCGCGGTGAACTCGTGGGTATTAACACTGCAATCTATAGTCAGAGTGGCGGTGACCAGGGTGTCGGTTTCGCGGTGCCCAGCAACTTAGCGCGTCGTGTCATGGAAGATTTCATCGAATTCGGTGAGGTCCGGCGCGGATCAATCGGGTATATCGAAATCGCCCCATTAACAAACCGGCTGGCTACGCAGCTGGGTGTGCCAGATGGTCGAGGCGCGCTTATCCAGCGAATGCGACGAGATTCGGCAGCGTACGATGCTGGATTACGGCCGGGTGACGTGGTCATAACATTTGAACACACCTCCGTCGAGGACGCATCACATCTACTCCGCCTGCTTGCCGACGCGAATATCGGTAAGGCCGTCACCCTCGGTGTTATTCGTGATGGCGATTCAATTGAGATCGAGGTGCAAATTGCTCTGGGTCAGTAGGGTGGCCGCTGATGGTCAAACCCGTCACAGGCTTTGAAACCGCAACTTGGTCCAGTGCGAAGCATCGCCAATTACGATCAGTGCCCACCCGAATTCCAACACGTTCGCTCCAACCAATAGTTTCAAAATGAACCATGCCAGATTCAACGTGGAGCTGAGCCTCACACAGGTTGAGTCCGTTTTGACGCAAATCGATACCTAGTGCCCGTGTCAAATTTCCAGGCCCACGACATAACTCATAATCGGCCAGGCGTTTCCAACTGTTGCGTGCGAGTTGCCGACGACGGTGCATCTCTGGAATGCCTTCAAGTGGAACTAAGGCCCGAATCAAGACAGCAGCTGGTACTCCCCTAGGTTCGGTGACCACATTAAGCAAATGATGAATCCCATAGTTGAGATAGATGTAAGCGTATCCTGGTGTTCCGTACATTAGCTTGTTCCGTTGAGTCGGTCCGGAGGACGCATGACAGGCTGGGTCGTCCTCGCCAATGTAGGCTTCCGTTTCGACGATGGTTCCAGACACTTTACCTGCACGAGTGACGTGGACAAGTACGCACCCGATCAACGAACGGGCAACGTCCAGCGTTGGTTGAGTATAAAATTGACGATCAAGACGTCGCATCGAGGGTTCTCCATCCCAGACTCAGTGCTGACCTCAACCCCACGTCATCTATCGTCCGTTCCAGTCGCATAGGCATGAGAACGTCCCTTCGCAAGTACCTCCCGAAGGTAGCGACCCGTATGTGAATGCTCGACATTCGCGATGGCTTCCGGTGGCCCAGCAGCCACAACCTGTCCACCTGCTAGACCCCCTTCAGGTCCAAGATCGATAATCCAGTCAGCCATCTTAATCACATCGAGATTATGCTCGATGACTAATAGGGTATGGCCAGCCTGCAAAAGTTTACGAAACGCTGTGAGTAACTTGGCAATGTCATCAAAATGCAAGCCAGTCGTAGGTTCATCGAGAATATAAAGAGTACGGTCACTCCCATGGGCAGATAATCGTGACGCAATCTTAATGCGCTGCGCTTCCCCACCCGAGAGCGTCGTCGCTAACTGCCCAAGCCTGAGATAACCCAGACCAATCTCGTCGAGGACCTGCAACCGACGCAGAACCTTTTGAGAATTATTAAAGAAGAGAAGTCCTTCTCGCACTGTCATATTTAGAATTTGGTCCACATTACGTCCGCGGTATTTCACTTCAAGCACCTGAGGCTTAAACCGCGTACCGTTGCACTGATCGCATGGTACAAACACGTCAGCAAGGAACTGCATCTCAACACGGACTACTCCCTCACCCTCACAAGTATCACACCGCCCACCTCGCACATTAAATGAAAAATGACTAGGAGTTAACGCAAGCGCTTTTGCATCTTTCGTTGACGCCAGCAACGCACGGATTGGATCAAAAGCCTTGAGATATGTCACTGGATTGGAACGTGGGGTTCGACCGATTGGTGCTTGGTCAATCAAGGCCACGTCATCCAAGAGCTCTCCACCCTCAATAGCCCGATGCGCGCCAATAGGTTTATCCCATGATCCTTTGATGCGCTTTAGTCCAGCGTACAGAACATCATGCACTAGTGTTGATTTCCCTGATCCACTCACACCAGTTACGCACGTCAACGTATTAAGTGGAATCTCAACATCAATGTCTTGCAGGTTATGCTCGCTAGCACCAAACACACGAAGCTTTTGCTCCCGTAATTTGCGGCGCTTTTGTGGTATTGGAATTGCTAATTCATCACGAAGATACTTGGCGGTCAATGAACGCTTCTGTGTAAGTAATTCCTCAAATGGACCTGTGAAGACCACACTGCCACCATGATCGCCAGCACCGAGCCCCAAGTCGACAACATGATCCGCGACACGAATCATGTCAGCATCGTGCTCAACTACGATTACGGTGTTCCCTTGATCGCGTAGCCTTTGCAGAATTGTAATTAATCGCTGATTGTCGCGTGGGTGGAGGCCAATCGAAGGTTCGTCAAGGACGTACAAGGTCCCAACTAAGGCCGATCCCAACGAGGTGGCTAAATTGATCCGCTGTGCTTCCCCACCAGAGAGCGTGGACGACAAGCGGTCGAGGGTGAGGTAATCTAAACCAACATCACCCAAAAACGTGAGTCGCTTCCGGATCTCATTGAGAACCCTCTCAACAATGGCATTCTCCCGATCGTCGAGTGCCAGATTCGAAAAAAATACCGCTGCTTCCGACACCGTAAGTGCGCAGATCTGATCAATCGTGCGACCGTCGACCTGCACGTCTCGGGCTTCAGAACGCAACCGTGTTCCCGCGCAATCAGGACACTTGAGATACCCACGATATCGACTCAGAAAAACTCGAATATGGACCTTGTACTTCTTTCGTTCCAACCGTCGAAAAAATCCTCGAATGCCATCATACCCTTCACCATCACCTTCAATAATGAATTGGCGGGCCTGGCTGGGCATCTCCTCCCACGGCACGTCGAGCCTGATCTTCTGCACACGCGCTGCACGCTTCAAATCAGCCAATTTCTTGCGATAGTGTGGTTTGCTCCATGGTTCGATCGCGTCCTGCTGAACCGATCGGCTCGGGTCTGGCACGACCAAATTCATATCGAGCTCAATAATGTTGCCGAATCCATGACAGGTCGGACAGGCCCCAAACGGATTATTAAACGAAAATAAGCGGGGTTGAGGTACTTCATAACCGAGATCGCACGTACGACACTCAAAGTGTTCAGAATACTCGTGACGGGTTGTGCCGGTTCCGGCTTGATCCACTTCGATCACAAAGGCCGTGCCGCCCCCTTCGTGATATGCAATCTCAATCGAATCAGTCAGGCGTGTAAGCATATCAGGCGCGACTTTGACCCGGTCGACCACCACCTCAAGGACTGAACCGTTCACCTGCGCTGCAACGTTGAAATCCTTGAACGCGACCGCCCGCCCATCAACATAGAGTCGCCCAAAACCCTTCCGGCGCAACGTTTCAATGGTGGCGTTAATCAAATCAACAGCCTGAAGAGACTCGGGAGCTCCATTCCCTGAGCCACCTGCCTTCGAGGTACCATCCTGTGTTTCCTCCTCCACCAGAGCAGGCAATTCCTCTTGATCTTTGTCGACCTTCGCTGCGCCAGTAACGAGGGGCATCACAAATCCCACAAATAGATGAGTGACGTCTGTCAGTTGAGTTAACTTCTTTGCGACAACTTCTGCCGTTTCTCTAATCACCGGACGACCACACTCTCGACAGACCGTCTGACCTGCCCGCGCAAACAGCAGTCGTAAGTAATCGTTGATTTCTGTCGTAGTGCCGACAGTCGACCGGGGATTCCGAATGCTATTCTTCTGGCGAATAGCAATAGCGGGTGAAATGCCATCGATCCGATCGACGTCCGGCTTCTCCATCCGCTCAAGAAATTGCCTGGCATACGCAGAGAGCGATTCAACGTACCGCCGCTGCCCTTCGGCATACAGTGTGTCGAAGGCTAAGGAAGATTTTCCCGATCCGCTCACACCGGTGACCACCACCAACTGGTTCGGGGACAGCGTCAGATCAATCCCCTTCAGATTATGAGTCCGGGCACCTTGAATAACGATTTGACCGTTCGTCTCTGATGCAGACTGTGTCATGTCGGACCTGTAGAACAGGTTTTTCTTGAGACCGGTAACAGAACATGCTAACGCACGGTTCGGTTGAGTTCAACTGGTCTCCGGTACCTTATGGATTCTGTGTGCTAGACTCGATGCTTGGTGCAGGAGGAAGTGCAAAGCCTCGCCAAAGCCGACGTAGCTCAGTTGGTAGAGCAGCTGATTCGTAATCAGCAGGTCAGCGGTTCGAGTCCGCTCGTCGGCTCCAGTATTCACAACCTGTCTAGGAGGATTCGATGCATGTCTTGTTGCGTGTTGGAGCGACAGTGTTGCTTGCTTCACAAGTGATCTCTGCCCAGATGCTGTCACGTGACACGCTCGACATCTACTGGATCGACGTCGAGGGCGGCGCGGCCACGCTCATCGTGACTCCATCCAACGAGTCCATTCTGATGGATGCCGGGTGGCCCCGGTCTGACGAACGAGATGCCCAACGAATCCAAGCCGCGATGACCGACGCAGGTATCGACCGTCTCAACTACTTCATTACCTCGCACTTCCATACCGATCATGTCGGCGGTCTTACCGCCCTCGCCAATCGTGTTGTAATCGATCAGTTCATCGATCACGGTGACAGCGTTGAAGACAATCCGGAGCTCTGGAACCCCTATTTAGCCGTTGTCGGCGGTAAACGTCGGAGTGTCACCGCTGGGGACACCCTCCCCCTTCACGGCATGGAGTTCATGTTCGTAACTTCCAACGGTCAAACGATACCGGAAAGCTTGTTGCGAACTGGACCAAATGCCCTCTGTGACGCTGTGTTGCCCACTGAGCCAGACATGGGTGAGAACGGACGGAGTGTGGGCTATCTTCTGTCACTCGGACCGTTTCAGTTTCTTAACCTTGGTGACCTCACAGTCGATCGTCAGCACACACTCGCCTGTCCAATGAATAAGCTTGGCACCGTGGATCTCCTTCAAGTGCCTCACCATGGGAATGGCCTTGCTCCTGAATTGCTGTGGGCCCTCATGCCACAGGTGACGATCAGCAGCCAAGGGCCTCACAAGGGTGGAAGCGCCGACGGCTTCGAGGTAATCTCTCAAATCCCAGGAATCGAAGACATGTGGCAAGTACACCGAGCGCTCGACACTGACGACGCGCACAACACCGAGGCACGACTGATTGCCAACCACACCGACGAAGACGAGTGTCTAGGTCACTGGCTTAAAGCAACAATTCGCCAAGATGGGCAAAGCTACACGGTGCTCAACGGAAGAAACAACAGCCGTCAGTCCTATATCTCGCAGTAGAGTCCAGAACTCACCAGGGCATGGCCCGACTTGTGTGCTGCCTGCCCAACTCTGCCGCCTGCTGATTAGCAGCACCGATCATCACCCCTTCATCGATCATCGCTTCGACGTCATCGGGCCGCACCACATTTAAGAATGCAATCCCAGCCGCTTGCGTCGCAGCAAGCACCCGAGCGCGCGCTTCGGCAAGGAATGGATGCCACGTACCGTCAGCGGTCCGTGAGACACCAAACGACATGCTCATGTCTCCAGGTCCCCATTCGGCAAAACCCAGTCCTGGCACCTTAGTGGTCGCTTCGGCGTACTCGAGTGCATGGCGATCCTCGATCTTGACCCCAAGCAGAAGTTCGCCGTCTGGATTAAGTGGCCAAGGATCGGCGACACGTCTGTACTCGGCCGGCGACACACCCCACACCCGCGCCGGGTTACCTGCTGCGCCACTTCCCCGCAACCCTTCTTCAAGGCCACTCCCTACCGCCTGGGTGTGCATGGGAAACCGTGCAGCTTGCACCAAGGCTCGACCTGCCTCTGGTGAGCGAGTGTGCACAAGTAAAATCCCGTGGACACCGGCGGAAAGTACCTGTTCCACCATCCACGCGTTTGCCCGCACCATAGCTCCGTCAAGACCAGCCACTGGCAGGACACAAATAACGGCTGGCGTCCGATGCCCACTCTTCGTCGGTCCACCGTCGACCAAACCACGCATGAACTCGTGCAATTCGGACACGTTGAACGCGCTATGTTCGAAGTTGTAAGTGATGTAGTCAGCCCAGGTCTGCGCCAGTGCCTTTCCGGCTTCGTAGCCGCCACCATTAACCTGCGTGTAATAGATTGGTTGCCCTCGTTCTAACAACTCGATGGCCTTGTTAATTCGCTTCGGTGCCGAGAGCGCTGACAGCGACTGTGCGCGAGACAGTCCAGCGTGACTGTTAATCATAAGGAGAAACAAGAGCGTCGCTAGTCTGGTTACATTCAACATGGTGAATTATCTTAAGATGATGTCCTTGGACTGACCTTCCGAACCGACGAATATCATTTGACCTTTTGCTGTCTCGTTCGACGGATTAATCAGCATAATTTCTGTGGCTAGTCCTTGCCCATCAAAAATTGCCGGAAACTCAAGACCCTGGCTTGTGAGCGCGGCTGTCTCAACATACCCGAGTTCATTTTCTATGGATTCTCCACGCAGATTTCGTGTGACCCGCTGCGCGCTGAGTGCCAGAGGCACATCCGTCCACAGTCGCACCGCACCACGATGCTTCTGCACGTTGAACAATTCACCCAATGACCACACTCGTTGGCTGAAAGCTGGCAGGATTCGCTCCCAACGCCCGTTCTCCTGACCCAACTCGTCAAAGAGTGTCAAACGTACGGTCGCAGGAGTGCGGGTGGCATTCGCGAAGGTAAAGAGTACCTGTGACTCACCGTGACGAATAATCGACGGCAAGGTGTCAATCGGAAACCAGGCGTTCTGGGTCGAAACCCGTGCCGGGATCTCGGTCTCACTCAAAAGTAGCGTCCCCTTCAACAACCTCACCCGCGCCATCGCTGAGGGAGCCCTCCCTACCGTTGGACGGACCACGCCATAAGAGGTCTCAGGCACTCCGTAAGATGACTCAAGACTCCATCGAAACACTTCACCAGGATCGAGGTGGTAGGTTACAGGTTGAGACGCCCCGGAAACGGCTCCGCTATCTCGACCAAACACGGTGATCACTCCCTCCATGACCGACTCATCGGGGTTGATGAGAACTAGTTCAGAGCGATAGCCACCGCCGGCTTTCAAATTCGGGATCACCAGCGGACCACGTCCATCCCATTCACTGGAACCCCTGGAGGCTTGCACAAGGGTCTCGTCCCGCTCGGTCAAGGTGTGCGTCAAGACCATCGCAGCAACGGGGTGTGGTGCGCTCACTTCGAGCGTACCCTCAACGACCCATTCATCGGGATCAAAGATTTCAAGAAGCCTTGCGCGGAAACCATTCGCCCCCAAGGAAACCTTTGCAGTGCGCACGTGATCTCCATAGGACAAGCGCAGGGTCACCTGGGCTTCTCGGGACTCGGGATTGGTCACTATCAGAGTGACTTGTTGCCCCTGGCGCACATCCACGTAGAACACAGTCTTTGTCTGAGGTTGTGGCGTTACGACACTCGTCTCGCTTAAGAGCATCCGACTGCGTCGTTTTGCCAAAACATCCAACTCGCGGTGCGTGTTGTAATAAACCAGCATGGCACCCGGTGCAGGCCCACGTTCACTTCTCAACGATCCACGCCACGCTTGACGAATGTCCTGTTCAGATTGGTCTCGACCATTCCAAGCATCCAGCGTTCTATAGCTCATCGTGGTGTTGGCTGGAACGGCTACGGACCGCTCAGCGCGCGGCAGGTCAAAAACCATCAGCCGGGCCCAGAAGGAATCAGTAACGTACAAGCGCTGATGCTCTGGGTCGAAGGTAATTTCGCGGGGGTCGAGCAGCTGCTCCTGTTCACCGTTGCCGGCAATTCGGCTCACGTAATCCTTTTGCCCAATGACACCGCTGGCCGCCATGCCGGTCTCCAGCAGGTTCGGATGGGCCTCAAAAAATAGAATGCGGTCGTTTCCCTTGTCGTTCACCAAGAGCCTGTCGTTGGCCGTATCGTAGGTGAGGCCACTAGGCATCCGCATACGGCGCCGACCCGTGTCTTCACCAACGTCCAGCCTATCCAGACGCACTTCGTCTCCTTCCGTGTCGTTCATCTGTCCCAAGATGGCAATGGACTCTTGACCGTCCTGCCATCTGCTAGGCGCTGCATCAAACGCCATCACGCGTGAGTTGTTACCATCCACGACGAACAGCCGGTCATGGTTGACGTCATAGACCAGTCCGCTGGGAGTATCAAAGCCACGATTGTTAACAGGTGCTCGCCCACTAACAACCCGTGCGCCCAATACTCCGAGACTATCGGTGACACGAGTACTCTCCTTTGGCGTAGGGTCGTTTTGTTCAAAATCATTCTGCCCTAGTACCCCGATCGCAGAGGCCCCCGTTTTGACCATGCCCGGACGAATGTCGAAGGCTAGTACCCGGTGATTGATGCCATCAGAGACAAACAATCGATGGTGATTAGTGTCAACCTCAAGGGCAAGTGGAGTTGGGGCTGCGGACTGAATACCTCGGCCCCAAGAGACACCAAAGTTGAGTCGGTCTGGTCCTACGCTGGGCTCGTCTGATTCGAAATCACGTTGACCCAAGGTGGCCACCGCCTCATCAAAGGTGCTGAGGCGGTCTGGGTGCGCGTCAAACACCATGACGCGATTGTTCCACCCGTCGCCCACGAAGAGCTGTTTACTGTTGATGTCATAGGCGAGTGCCAGAGGAATCTGGAGTGTTCGCGCCGAGATCTCTCGCAACTGCCCTGTGTAAGCATCCGGTTGCCCCAAGACGACGTCCACCACCCGGTCGGCGATGCGATTCTCCGTGTCCAACTCGAACATCAACACCCTGTTGTTGTATTGGTCATTAACAAAGAGTCGGTGATCGGCCGGGTCCAGTGCTACCCCTCGGGGATAAATGAACCGGTCGTTGATGCGTCCGTAGGCCGCGCGCGCGTCGAAATTGGGCTCTCCTTCATCATCGTAGTGTCCGATCAAATCAAAAGCCGGCATCCCGGTCGTCACCTGCCCAGGCGACATGTCCATGAGCAGGACTCGATTCCCGCCTGGGTAGCCTGACGCCACATACAGTGTGTTCGTGTCCTCATCCAAGAACGGGCGTGGGGAGTTTTCATAAATCTGACTGGTTCGTCGCTCTGATGTTTCGAAATCCGTCTGAAAGAGGACAGCCGTGGCATCGGGGTTGTTTTCGATTCGGTCGGGATGCACGTCGAAGACAAGTGTTCGATTGGCGACAGTTCCTTCATTTACCATGAGCTGCTGCTGACGTCGATTAAGAATCATCTGACCCGGTGCCAGCTTCCGAAGGTCCACTCGACGCTCGGACGTGCCAAAGGTGTCCTGACCCAAGACATGCGTGGCAGTCGAACCCAAATCAAGAGCAGCTGGTCGTACATCGAAAACGAGCACTCGCTGATTCCCACCATCGGCCACAAACAGACGCTCGGTTAAGTGATCAAAGGAAAGTCGACTTGGACGATCCAACCGTGCAGCACCCACACCTGGTTGATTCGAATCAAAGTCAGGTTGCCCAATCACCGTCTGTGCAGACATTCCGGTCTCAAGACTCTCGGGAGTCACGTCGAAAGCAAGAATGCGGTGGTTACCACCATCGACCACAAACAAGCGGTCGGTTGCAGCGTCATAATGAATACTGCCTGGGTCATTGAGCCCTGACGCTCCAGCGTGAGATTCGTTCTGGTAAAAGTCCGGTTGTCCAATCACCTCCATGGCGTTCGGAGTCTCCGTCAAGCGTGCAGGGTCCACATCCCAGATGAGGATGCGGTTGTTGTCGCCATCACTCACAAACAGTCGCTGATGCTTTTCGTCCAGCACGGTTCCATTAATGGAGGCAAGTTTCTGTGGTCCCACACCACCTAGTCTCCGAGTCGTGAAATCTGGCTGGCCGAACACCGCCAAGGCTTGGGGTCCGTTGACCATGCGGTCGGGGTGAACGTCAAACACCAACAAACGACCATTCGGGCCCCAAGCAATGACTGAAGTGTCCCGAGCAAATAAACGATGGTTGACACTGTCGTAGGCAATTCCTGAGATCAGTGAGCCCTCTGAACGTGTCGCGATTTCTGGAGAATTGCGTCGACCGTAGAGCGAGGCCTCACCGATAACGTAATCAGCAGTACGACTCGCCAGCCTGCCGTTTTCGTCCAGCTGATACACGGTGACGCGACTACCATGAGAACTGACGAACAACCGATTGTTGGCGCGATCCAGCGCCGAAACGCTGTTTCACCACTCGCTGTGGGCAGTCGGTCCACCGTTGACCACGCCACCCACGAAGGTGGGATTGCCCCAAATATCTTCAGCACCCAACGCGTCACTTGCAGGAATACCCTGAAGTGGGATGGATTGAGCACTGAGCTCTCCGGCAAGAACAATAACGCCTAATAAAACACAAAATCCAATAAACGAACGGCACAGCTTACCCATGCTCTTCCCCTCTGTTGGTTTTACCAATGAAGCAAACTCATGAACGAATCCTAGTATTCATTATCCTGAAGTAATCTGCGGGATTAGGGTGCCAGCCACATCGGTCAGACGGATGTCGCGACCATTGAACCGATACGTCAGCTTCGTATGGTCCATACCCAAGAGATGCAGAATCGTGGCGTGCATGTCGTGCGCTGAAATCGGCTGTTCCAACGCCTTGTACCCAAATTCGTCACTTGAACCAATGACTTGGCCGCCTCGAATTCCCGCTCCCGCCATCCAAGCCGTCATTGTCCCAGGGTTATGGTCGCGACCGACACCCCGTTGAGAAATTGGGAGGCGCCCGAACTCGCCATGCCAGAGCACGAGCGTCGTATCCAACAGGCCGTGCGCTTTCAGGTCAGTGAGTAGTCCAGAAATCGGTAAGTCCGACTCAGCGGCGTGCTGTCGGTGATTTTCTTCCAAGTTACTGTGCGCGTCCCACGTGTCGGTGTTTTGGTTCCCCATCCCACCATGAAATAGTTGTACGAAACGTACTCCGCGTTCAACCAACCGGCGCGCCATTAAACACTGTCGACCGAAGGGCGCGGTGATTTCCTGATCAATCCCATAGAGTTTTTGCGTTGCTTCCGATTCAGAAGAGGTGTCGATCGCGTCGGGGGCACAACCTTGCATACGGTACGCCAACTCGTACGACGAGATGCGTGCAGCGAGTTCCGAGTTGCCTGGGTGTTTCTCCAAGTCGACCTCGTTCAATTTCGCCAAGGTGTTAAGCCGGGCCCGCTGTTGCTCCACAGACATGCCCGTCGGAGGACGCAAGTCAACGATGGGATCGCTGCCGGCGCGGAACAAGGTCCCTTGATAGCTCGCGGGCATAAATCCCGCGCTCCAATCATCCGGACCACCAAGCGGGCCACCTCGGTAATCATTCATCACAACATACGCCGGCAGATTGGCGCTCTCAGAACCCAAGCCATAGGTCACCCACGAACCCACGCTCGGGAAACCCACCTGGATTTGACCGGTCTGCATTTCATAGGTCGCCTGGACATGATCATTGGACCGCCCATAAACCGAGCGCAGGAAGGCCAACTCGTCGACATGCCGAGCCAAATGTGGAAACAGTTCCGAGACCTCAATGCCGCTCTGCCCATATTGTTGAAATGTGAAGGGACTCGGCATCAGTGGACCGGGGAAACCTTGACGCGCAACGATGTTGCCCTCCACCTTGTCATTAAGAGGTTCACCGGCGTACCGCGACAACGCTGGCTTGGGGTCGAAGGTATCGACTTGACTGACACCGCCACTCATAAAAAGTGAAATCACCGCCGTGGCGCGTGGCGCGTAGTGTGGTGGTTTTGGTGTAAACGGATTTTCCCCAAGCGCCGGGGCCGCACACGGGTTGACCGCGCTCTGTTGCGCCGCCTTGAGTCCGTCACGCTCTAGGAGATGGGCTAAGGCGAGTCCGCTAATACCTCCGCCAGACTGAAAGAGAAAATCTCGCCGTGACCAGAAACTCTTCTTTGGACTCATAGCGATTACCTAATGTACAAAAACTCGTTTAAGTTAAACATCACGTGAGCCAGATCCACCAGCGATTGCTGATCGACCAATTTACGCGCCAACACCATTTCGGCCGTGGTGGGTTGTCGCGTTAACGCAATTTCATAGGCAAGTTCAATCTGTCGACGAGGATCGCTTGGAGCAGCCTGCTTTAACCTCTCTGCGAAGAGGTCAGCCTGTCGCAAAACGAACGGGTTATTCATTAGCGTCAATGCTTGCGTTGCTACCGTTGAGACATTCCGCGCCGCAGCAGTCACGTTTTGATCAGGCAGATCGAAAGTGTCGAAGAACGGCAATCCGAGAGATCGGCGACGGTACACGTACACACTGCGGCGCCAAGCATGCGGGCCATCGGGTTGATTGTCCCATCGGCCAAATGGGGCTGGTGACGATCGAAGAATTTCCTCAGGTATGTACGGGAAGACGGGCGGCCCGCCAATCGAGAGGTCAAGACCTCCGCTCACCATCATGACTGCATCACGAAGAATTTCCGCTTCCAATCGTTGCAGTCGGTACCGCCAGAGTAATTGGTTTTGGGGATCATTGACTGCATTTTCTGAATCTTCAAACACCGACGTCATCTGATACGCCTGAGAGGTCATAATCAGCCGGTGCATTTCTTTGATACTCCACCCGCGGTGCATAAACTCCACGGCCAGCCAATCGAGTAGTTCGGGATGCGTTGGTGGTATCCCCATGAGGCCTAAGTTGTCGAGCGTGCCGAAAATACCGCGCCCAAAGTGGTGATGCCATAAACGATTGACTAAGACGCGAGCGGTCAGCGGGTTTTGGGGCGAACCCAACCACTCAGCTAATGCCAACCGCCGTCCTGAGGTGCGTCCGTTGGCACGAGGAATCTCAGTCGGCGGATTGCCGTATGTTGCCACGGTCACGAAACCTGGCGCCGTCTCGGTGCCCTTGCGAAACGGATCACCCCGCACCAAGAAATGGCTCGGTGGCGTCTCGTATGAGCCCACGCCGTCATGGAGAAAATTTCCAGACGTATTAGGCATAACGCGACACTCGGGGCATCCAATGACTTCGTCCCCTGGTCCGTCAGGTGCATAGCGATAGTCGCCGTCGGTAACAATTTCTGCCACTGGTATTTGAGCCGGACGTTGTTGCTCAATAGCTTCAATTTGATCAACAAGCTGCTGTCGCCGAACTCTGTCTTCCGGTCGCAACGCCTCGTCGAGTTGCTCACGTGGCACATTAATCGACAGTACCTGCGTGGCTAAAAGCTGCTCTCCCTGTGTGCGCTCCGCTGCTGGCTTCAACGCAGCACGTTGAACATTTTCTGGAAAGCGTTGTCTTAATTGCTGCAACTTAAGCTGTTCACGATAGGGTGCCTCAAGTTGCGTGATCTCGTCCCGAAGCGGTTGCTGGCGCGTGCTAATCTCGGCATTCGTCCGTGCATAGACTTCCGCGTCTCCCCGAGAAAGCAATGGATGCTCGGTTTCAACATAACCAAAGATCGACGCCTGCAGGCTGTAATAGTCAGCTTGGGGAATTGGATCAAATTTATGGTCGTGGCACCGAGCACAATGCACCGTCAATCCCAACATCCCACGACCAATGGTGGCTAGCACATCATCGAGATAATCATTTCGACGCTCGGGGTTGTCTTTCTCGCGGAATTGGACCCGTGGCCCGGCCCGCAGAAAGCCCGTAGCTATGCGTGTCTCATCTGTCGTGTAATCGAGTTCGTCGCCAGCTATTTGCTCCTTGACAAACAGGTTGTACGGTTTGTCCTTGTTAAAGGCCGCAATGACGTAGTCACGGTAGCGCCAGGCATTCGGACGATCGAAGTCCTGTTCATATCCGGTGGAATCAGCGTAGCGCGCTACATCTAGCCAATGGCGCCCCCAGCGCTCACCGTAGTGAGGAGAAGCAAGTAGGCGATCAATTAAACGTTCCCAAGCTCCGCGCTCCGTATCCGCTAGAAACTGTGCGGTCTCAGCAGGCGTGGGTGGTAAGCCGATCAAGTCCAGAGAAGCGCGACGTAACAACGTCCGACGGTCAGCCCGCGGCGCTGCCGTAAGGCCCTGCTCATGCCGAGCCTGTTCGAGAAAACGATCAACGGGATGTTCCAACTCTGGAGAGAGCGGTACTGCCACTTGCACGGGAAGTTTAAAGGCCCAATAGTCACGGTTATTTGCGGAAGAATCCTCAACGTCAGAATTGGGAAGGTTTGTAGTCTCAGCTACTACTGTCGCTGGTCCAGTGTTCCAGTGAGCCCCTTGATCGATCCACTCACGAACCGCGGAAATTTCATCAGAACTCAGTGAACCATCAGGCGGCATAGCAGGCTGTTCGAAACCCGAGATGCGACGGAACAATCGACTAGCCGCACTATCGCCAGGAACAATTGCTTCACCTCGGCGACCACCCTTCAACGCCGTCAAACGCGTGCGTAGATCGAATCCGGAGCGCTGGTCAGCGCCATGACAACTCCAACAGTGACGGGAGAGAATTGGCTGAATATCGCGACTAAACGTTAGGAGCCTTTGCTGAACTGTCGGTTGTTGTGCTCGCACCTCAGAACCAGGCACCGTCAACCAAGCAACGGTACCGGTCAGGACAATGAAGATTGCGGTAACCGTTCTTCTCCGCATCCAGGGACCTCCATCCCACCTTCCAATCTGCAATGACGCAGTCATGTTATCCGTTTCTCATTCATTCTGATACCCTATTGCCTCGTATTCGTAATATGCACATGAATAACCCAAATTCTGGGTGAGGAGGCGTAAGGCATGCACATTCTCAGCAAAGTACTGACGACGACAGGGTTGGCCCTAGCTGTGGCCCTGCCAACCACCGTTGTCGCAAAAGAGTCAACACAGCCTGAGATGACGGTACATCGTGACATCGACTACATCGAGACCGCCGAATATGCCGATGCCCGAGACCTGCTTGACGTTTTCATGCCCGTCAGCGCATCTGATGCTCCAGTCGTCGTCTTTTTTCATGGAGGGGGTTTGTTACAAGGCGATAAGGGACAAGGTGAATACCTAGCGAACGCACTTGTGCCACGAGGGATAGGTGTGGTGTCAGCCAACTATCGCCTCTCACCTCGTGTGAAACATCCGGCACATCTTCAGGATGCTGCTGCCGCATTCGCCTGGACCATCGCACACATTGCTGATTATGGCGGCGACCCGAATCAAGTGCACCTTGCCGGCCATTCAGCCGGCGCCTACATGGCCACCCTGCTGGCACTGGATGACTCCTATATTCAAGCTGCTGGGCTTTCGGCGTCGGTTATTCATGGATCAATTTCGATCAGTCCATTCCTGTACGTCGAAGAGGTTGCTCCCGATCGAGACAAGACGGTCTGGGGTACTGATTTATCAACATGGCGTCAAGCCTCACCCTCTACCTACATTGGAGATGGCAAACCACCGTTACTGTTCGTGTACGCAGATGGCGATGCCGATTGGCGGCGCGGCCAAATTGAACGGGCCGTGCGGGAGCTTAAAGCTGCTGGACAGGCTAACGTTGACGCTGTTGAGATTGCCGACCGAACGCACAGTTCAGTTGTCGAAAAACTCGTCGACCCAAACGACCAAGGTGCCGACCATATCGCCAATTTCGTTCTGCAGTTAGCGAAAGAAGAGTGACGCGCGACGAGAGGGCGTTGCAGAAAAACTCATTACTCGTCAGCCCCTAGGTGGACCCGACGTTCGAGTTTCGTGAATCCACTGGCAGCCTCAGGCTCCGGCCACGCAACAGACACGACGAAGGCAACGAGAAACGCGAGCGGGATTGAAATGATCCCTGGATTCCGCAGCGGAAAGATCGCTGACGCATGACCAAGTACATCCACCTGGATCGCAGGTGAGAGATAGATCAAGACCAAACTTACCACTGTACCTGTGAACATGCTCGCCTGTGCGCCGCGAGTCGTGAATCCCCGCCAGAATATTGACAGGAGGAGAGCCGGAAAATTAGCACTGGCTGCGATCGCGAAAGCTAAGCCAACCATGTAGGCGACATTTTGACCTTCGAACACAATGCCCAAGACGATCGCTAATACGCCAAGCAGTGCTGAGGACACGCGGGCCACACGCAATTGCTCTTGGTCAGAAGCGGTACCGCCACGTATCACGTTAACCCATAAGTCGTGCGAAAGAGCGGCCGCACCGGCTAGCGTCAGACCTGCCACCACAGCAAGGATCGTCGCAAAGGCGACGGCCGAGATGAACCCCATGAACCCGGGACCCCCTAAAGCCGAAGCTAACAGGAGGGCGGCCATGTTGCCACCTGTATCAACGTCGCGGATTGTGTCCTGACCCACAATTACCATGGCTCCAAAACCCAAAATGAAGGTGAGGAGATAAAACACTCCAATGATCGCGGTGGCATAGGACACTGAGGTTCTGGCGGTCCGTGCGTCTCGGACAGTGTAGAAGCGCATCAAGATGTGCGGGAGGCCAGCCGTTCCAAGCATGAGTGCCAATCCAAGTGACACGGCATCGATTGGATCGGACACGAGACCACCAGGTCCAAGCACCCCGAGCCCATACTGATCACCCGCCGCTTTAAAAAGCGTGAGCGGATTGAAATCAAAACGTGCCAGTGCGAGTGCAGCTAGCAGGAAAGCACCCAATAACAACAAGACTGCCTTTACGATTTGTACCCACGTTGTGGCAATCATCCCACCGAAGAGCACGTATGCCAGCATGACAGCACCGACGATGATAACGGCGAGCTCATACGGCAATCCAAACAGTAAGCGTATGAGATTGCCCGCACCCACCATCTGCGCAATCAAATAAAACGCCACAACAGCCAGAGAACCAGCTGCTGCTGCAACACGCACCGGCGCTTGTCGCAGGCGAAAGGCGACGACATCAGAAAACGTATACCGGCCCAGATTTCTAAGTGGCTCAGCAATTAAGAACATGACAATCGGCCAGCCAACCAAAAAACCGATCGAGTAAATCAGACCGTCAAAACCTGAAAGCGCAACCAAACCCGCAATCCCCAGAAAGCTCGCTGCGCTCATGTAATCACCAGCTAGGGCCAAACCATTCTGTAATCCAGTGACACTACGACCAGCTGCATAGAAGTGCTCGGCATCGCGAGTTCGTCGTGCTGCGACATACGTAATGCCAAGCGATAGTGCAATAAAGAGGAAAAAGCCTGTGATGGCAATCAGACTGGGATCCCCGAGACTAGACGTCACAACTGTTCCCGAAGATCAGCAATACTCTGATCATAGTGTCGGTTAGCCCACCGGACATAGATCCACACAAGAACCCAAGCTGCAACAATCACAAGAGCACCGAGCAGAATCCCAAGACTGAGCCCGGGACTCACAAGCATCGTAAGAAAGCTTTTACGAAACGCGACTAGCAAGATGAAGCCGAAATAGAACGCCATCATGGCAACAGTCAGCCGGATAGCAATTTTCAATCTTGCAGTATTTAACCGTTCTAGGTCCGTAGAACTGCTCATAACTGTTAGAGTGTAACCGTATTTTGCGGAATTCGCTGCACCCAATCACACGACCAGCGACCGGATAAACGTGGACTCTAAACCTTCGCAGACCACCACTGCTTCGGGTCCATACGCTCACCATAACCTAGCCACACATCAAGCCAAAGCATCAAACGGCGGAGCATTGTACCAGCAAGCCAACGGCCAACTCGCAACCACCACTTCGAAAAATCCTTGTTATACGGACAAACTCGGATACAAATCGAGCAATCGGTATTTTGAGCGACCCAGTAACTAAAGCATTTCTCACCATCGATCGACCACTTCCGGACCCCTTTGATGTTGGACTGGTTATAACGAACGGTATTAGGGGCTCCATCCGGAATCGCCTGCACCGGACAGGCCGTACTGCACCGACGACAGATGTCACAAAAGTCTTTCACACCGAAGTCTGTGGGTCGGTCGTGCGCCAACGGCAAATCAGTGTAAATCTTCCCAAGTCGGACCCGTGGACCGAACTCTTTTGTGATGAGTAACCCATGTCGACCGTACTCTCCTAGACCGGCCTTGATCGCGAACGGAATCGCCAGCGAAGTATCATTCATGCTCGCCACTGCCTGATATCCAAGATTTCTAATGTACTGGGCAGTTGACAAGACTACCGTCGCATCCTGGGAGTACCCATAACCGGTCGCCGCTCCACTAAGCGCCGATGGTACGGTGCGAATGAGGTCATAGTCCATGGATTGGGCTGTCACAATCACATTCGTTACTTCAGCTGGAATTTCCTGCGGCCGATCCGTGAGGGTCAGGTCACTAAACTTATTGACATACATCCACCGGTCGTCATAGCTCGTAATACCAACTAGGTCAGCCCCAAAGCCTTTGGCAACCCGCTTCACTTCATCAGCCGCTTGGGCTGGTGTACCCATGTCCATGCGTTCTATCGCAACGCCTCGCGTCAGCGTGAATTCATCGCTGAACCCTTCGCGTCGATCGTCGTCCTGATGAAGTTCAGTGAAGAGATCCGAAACGTGCCACGCTGCGTTACGAAGTGCGTAGTCCTTCTGCGTAAAGCCGTCAGTTAATCGCCAGTTCGTAAGCGGCTCGCGATAAGTTTCGTAGAAGAGCTTACTTTTAGGATTGCGAATGCGCGCATCCCACCACGACCGTCGAAAGACGTCGTCACGCTGGTGGAATCGTTCAAAGTCTGGTTGGATGTCGAAGCCGGCTTCGACGTCGTCTGGCCTAGAACAATTCGTTGCCGGTTTTGAAGAGCCCATCACGTTGACAAAAGAAGTCCCAAGGCTCCTAGGCCAACAACTCGTGCACTACATGCGCCGGTTCTCGAACCCCAGTTAACCGAGCCTCCAACCCTTGGTGCTTGAAGGTAAACCGCTCATGATCGATACCGAAAAGATGCAGAATCGTCGCCTGAAGGTCACGAATGTGGACAGGATTCTTGACGATATTGTAGGAGAACTCGTCTGTTTCACCGTACACAACTCCTCCTTTGACTCCGCCACCAGCCATCCACACAGTAAAGCAGCGTGGATGATGGTCACGCCCATAGTCAGTTGGTGTCAGCTTCCCTTGCGAGTAGATTGTCCGTCCAAACTCCCCACCCCAAATAACCAACGTCTCATCAAAGAGACCGCGCTCTTTCAGATCCTGAATCAGTGCCCATGCTGCACGATCGACGTCCTTCGCCTGCGCCCGGAGTACTTCTGGAGCATCATTATGGACATCCCAGCCTCGATGATAAATCTGAACGAAGCGGACGTCTCGTTCGACCAGCCGGCGAGCCATCAATGCTGCATTCTGGAACTTACCCGCCTGCTTCGCTTCCTCACCCCACCGTTCAAACGTACTTGCTGGCTCACTTGAAAGATCGGCCATTTCCGGCACAGCCATCTGCATCCGAAAGGCCATTTCGTACTGCTGAATACGAGCCAAGGTTTCAGGGCTGCCCAGCTGATCATGCTGAATGCGATTCAGTTCTCCGAGACCATCGAGCATCTTGCGCCGAACTTCACGTGAGACACCATCCGGATTCTGCAGATACAGAACCGGATTCGTACCGCCGCGCAGCCCAACACCGGCATACTCGGGCGACAGGAACCCAGAACTCCACATTTTCGCAGAAATTGCCTGGACTCCACTTTTGGGGTGGCTCTTTTCGGCGTTCATCACTACGAAGGTTGGCAAATCACGATTCATGCTTCCAAGGCCGTAAGCAAACCATGCGCCTACACACGGCTGCCCTGGAATTTGCTGACCTGTCTGAATGAAAGTAATGGCGGGTTCATGATTAATCGCCTCGGTGTACATCGAACGTACTATCGCAAGATCGTCAACCATCTTCGCTGTATGCGGCAACAATTCAGAAATCCATGCTCCACTCTGTCCATGTTGGTCAAACTTAAAGACGGATGGCGCAATTGGAAAACGGGCCTGTCCCGACGTCATAGTCGTGAGGCGTTGCCCCTTGCGAATCGACTCGGGCAAATCCTTGTCATACCAACCCTGCATCTGCGGTTTATAGTCGAGTAGATCCATTTGTGGCGGTGCTCCCATCATATGGAGATAAATACACCGCTTTGCTTTTGGTGCGAAGTGAGGCAATGTTGGTAGGCCGCCAAACACCTCGGTGCCCTGCGGCTGCGCAAACAGATCCTCAGCCATGAGGTTCGACAATGCCAGCCCACCAATTCCCTTCGCCACCTGACCAAAGAATTGTCGGCGGGTCTCGTTAAGTATGGACTCTTTGACTGGATGCATTATGGAACCTCTCGTCGTTACCAACAGCCCACTACTTGTTCAGTACCTCATCTAAATTCATCAACTGGCTGACCAACATGGTCCAAGCAGCCGAGTCAGGCACCGTTAATGCTGCGTCCGATACTGAATCCCCAACGTTTAGCAATTGTGTCGCCGCATCGATATCCGTTCGATACATTTCGAGTAATTCCTGATGAGTTTGTCGGACCAGCGCGCGCTCATTGTCTTCAAACAAACGAGCCAACAGACGTGTCGTGACGTAATCGAGTCGCTGGTTGAACTCTTCACCAGCATCCCGCATCGCACGTTCTGCAAGATGGCGAGACGCCTCAATGAATTGCGCGTCGTTCATCGTCACCAAAGCTTGCAGTGGGGTGTTGGTCCTCTCACGGCGAACTGTTGAGTGTTCCCGTGTGGGTGCGTTAAAAATCTCCATCGACGCCGGTGGCGCTGAACGCTTCCAGAATGTGTAGAGACTTCTACGATAGAGTTTGCTTCCCGTGTCCTGTTCATACACCCGTGTGTTGCTTTGCGGCATTGCCACCGTACTCCAGACTCCGTCTGGCTGATAGGGCTTCACGCTCGGGCCACCAATGGTTCGCACCAAAAGTCCACTCGAAGCAAGTGCATAATCACGAATCATCTCGGCATCCATACGAAACCTTGGACCACGAGAAAGCAGGCGGTTGTCTAAATCTTGTTCGAGCTTGTCTTCAGTTGCGTGCGACGACTGGCGATAAGTCGCTGATGTCACGAGCATGCGAAAAAACTGCTTCGTATCCCATCCTGATTCCTTGAACTCATCGGCCAACCAATTGAGCAACGCTGGATGCGAGGGTTGATCCCCCTGTGCGCCAAAATCTTCACTGGTGCGGACAAGGCCAGTCCCAAAGACCTCTTGCCAGAAACGATTCACTGTCACCCGACTCGTTAGCGGATTGTTGTCGGCAACAAGCCAACGGGCAAGCCCTAGCCGATTCCGCGGTAGAGACTCAGCCATTGGCGGTAGGACAGCCGGCACGCCGGCCGGCACGCGCTCACGACGATCATCATACATGCCACGATTCAACACATAGGCTTCAGGTTCAGCATCTGACCGTTCGTTCATCACATGAGTCACGCCGCCACGTCGGCGAATCTCTCGCCACTCTTGGTCAATCGTCTGTCTCCTAGCGACAAGCTTCTGATACGCACCATCTTTCACGCTGAGATAAAAGTGTCGAAGTGCCTCTCGCTCCCGCATATCGAGCTCCGCAGGATCTTTATCTTGCACCTGCTGAAGTGTAGGCCAAACCGATACGACCTTAGCCTCTTGCACCGTGAGGACCCGATTAAATACTCGCAGATCGGCAATAGCACCTCCTGCAAAAAAGCGCGGCTCCGGTGCATCACGAAATTCGTCAATCGGCTGCAGGCCTTTGCCTAACACAAAGGGTTCGGCGGTCCGAACGCTGCCTTCGACGTCCGCAAAAAATTCACTGCCTTCCGTTTCGACAACCTCGCCATCAGGGTAGACATGCAGGCCGCTTCTCTCACCAGAGCCGTCGTACGTAAATACAACATGAGTCCATTCACCCACTGGCATCCGTTTCATATTGGTCGGGAAGAGATGAAACCGTTTGCGGTCCATGTCGTCCGCAGTATCCTCGCCAATCATATGAAATGTGATCTGTCGAGCCGCGAGATTAACCCGCCATCCACGTGAGTCATCGAGCGCATCAGACTGGCCACCCACCTCAAAATTACCCTCATCCTCAGGGGTATATACCCACATCGCCAACGAAAATGGCGTATCCGTGTCTAATGGCAGGCTAGGTAATTCCGCCCATGACTCCTCGCCGAACGTCAGAGCAAGCTGACCTTCTTGCGGGCCCGAGCCAACTTTTGCACCGGAATGAAGTGTAATCTCGTGGTGTTGATTCTCGTACTCAACAACCGGAGGATTCGTCTCATCGAGCACCATAGTCATCAACTGCGCCGACTTTTCAAGCGGCGTCTCTAGGGCACGGTATTCCTCAGTTGCAAGCCATTCCGCAAATATGTCGCCTACTGATATCTCCCGCTTGGCAATTTCAGCATCAAGCATCCCTGCTTCCGTGCGCAATGAATGCCAGAGTTCGAGATCTTTATTCTCTGGCACCACCAAAATGGGTGGCGGGTCAGACACATTCCCATCCATCGCGTACTGGGTCGTATTCCGAAAGAACGCCGTCATGGCATAAAACTCGCTCTGTGCGATTGGATCAAACTTGTGGTCGTGACAGGTAGCGCAACCGACTGTCAATCCGAGAAACACACTGCCCGTGGTTTCAGCGCGGTCCTTGGCATAAACCGCTTCGTATTCCTCGACAATGGCCCCACCCTCGTTGGTCGTGATGTTGTTACGTTGAAAGCCACTCGCAACCAACTGATCAAGGGAAGGGTCAGGCAATAAATCGCCAGCGACCTGCTCAACAGTGAACTCGTTAAACGGTTTATTCTCGTTAAAAGCTTGAATTACCCAATCGCGATAGGGATACATTTCGCGATAGTTATCAATGTGAATCCCATGCGTATCAGCATAGCGGGCAGCGTCGAGCCAATAACGTGCCCGATGTTCACCCCAATGCTCGGACTCCAGTAATTGATCAACCAGTTTTTCGTACGCCTCCTCTGAGTGATCATCCAGGAAGCGTTCCAATGTCTCCGAACCTAGCGGTAACCCTGTGAGGTCCAGCGCCAGTCGACGAGCAAGCGTTCGCTTGTCTGCTTCAGGATTTGGAGTGAGCCCAGCCAACTCAAGCCGAGCCAGCACGAAAAGATCGAGTGAATTCCGAACCCACGCCTCGTCGGCCACTAGCGGGGCTTCTGGCCTTTCAATGGGTTTGAAGGACCAATGTTGATCCCATGAAGCCCCTTCTTCGATCCATCGCCGCATAACATCGATCTGGGCGTCTGATAATGTCTTATTCGACACTACTGGCGGCATTCTTCGTCGCTGGTTTTCATGCACGAGCCGTTGGTACAACAAGCTAGCTGGGAAATCTCCTGGCACGATTACGGAGCCTTTAGGACGTGTGGCGAAGGCTCCCTCTTCAGTATCAAGCCGGAGATCAGCTTCTCGTGTCCCTGGGTCAGGACCATGACACTGAAAACAGTTATCTGCCAAAATAGGACGCACGTCTCGTTGAAAATCAACAGTCGCTGATGAGGTTTCCTGCGCTCCTGCAAGTGGTGACCAGGCACAGATTAGTGCCGCCGATGTGAGCAGTCCTAGTTGCAGGTATCTCGGAAAACCGAATCCAACGTTGGCAAGCGGCCCAGAATTGTCATTGACCTTCTGCCGAAGAGTACGGTTGTGCATGCCATTCGCCCCACGTAATTAGCAACTTCTTTACCGATTTTTCATGATTTCCTAGGACATCTTTTTCCAGAACCCGAACCATGTCAATAACCCACAAATAGAAAGCTTCGCACGTTATCTCAGCCTCTCCTTACCAACACTACGCGCATTTCTAGTGCACGACTTCTTCTTCATACGGTTCCAAATGGGGAATATCAATTGCACGTACCACCTTAATCGCGATAGTCAGCGCCTTCTCAAAATCAAAATCAGTACCTTGATCCCGCATATCTTTCTTCGTCTGTCGCAGTGCACGGAGAATTCGCGACCGATCGAATCGTTGCCCTTCACAATGTTCGCAGAAATCCATAACTTTCTTGTCTCCGAGGTCATCGCATTATCAATGCAACTACCACACGTTGGCATCTACCTATCTCATCATTACAGTAATCATAGTCGATTCACGAAGCTGGCAATCATGCGGCGCCTGAAAACAGACAGGAACGTAGTATGATCAACTACTTACACATCAAACAGTTGAGCCAACTAATGATTAGCACTCGTTTTCGAATCGAGCGTCCACAACAGTATGACCAGTCTTGAAATTTTAATCGCCATTACAACGGTCACCGTCGGAGCTTTTATTCAAGGCTCGGTGGGTTTCGGCTTGGCGATGATCTCAGTTCCTGTACTGTTACTCATCAATCCTGAGTTCATACCAGGACCACTGCTTTGCGCAACCTTGACCTTGACATCGCTAACGATTTATCGCGATAGACTCGGCATTGATAATGCTGACTTGCCATGGGCCTTAGCAGGTCGGATCATTGGAACCCCCTTGGGGTTATTCGCTCTAACGTCAGTCTCGCGCGATAACCTCGATCTTATGTTTGGTTCACTTATCCTGTTCTCAGTTCTGTTAAGCGCGTCTGGACTGCAACTACTTCCGACACCTAGATCCCTGATAGGTGCTGGAACACTGTCTGGTTTTATGGGAACGACGTCCTCAATCGGTGGCCCACCAATGGCTCTCCTTTATCAAGGCACCGAAGGAATACGTTTACGAGGAACACTAGCTGTCTTTTTTACTATCGGAGTTCTGATTTCCCTAGTCGCCCTTACCGCCGTAGGCCGCTTCGGACTCAGAGAGTTATCGCTCGGCCTGCTCTTACAACCTGGAATTCTTGCTGGATTTTTCCTTTCATCCCGAATGTCTACAATCTTAGACCACGGTTACACACGGCAAGCGGTACTCAGCGTAGCCGGTGTGTTGGGAACCGTCGTCATCATACGACAACTGTTGTAACGATTAATTAACCACGCCAGCAATGGCCAGGATGGTCGTCAACACAACCTGTATTCCACGTACGGTTGGTTCTCGTTCGATGTCAACCCATTCGTCTAAGGAATGACTTCGCCCACCAAGGCCACCCCGACCGATCGTGATAGCAGGAATCCCAAGACTAATCGGAACATTCGCATCAGTGCTTGAAATTCGAAAGGTTGGCCGAATTCCAAACGCTTCGAAGGCAGCGACAGCAAACCTTACAATGTTTGTTGATTCAGACGTTTGACCAGACGGACGGTCACCTATGAGCGTCATCTCCAACTCAATCTGACCTTCCGATATAGATCTTGCTGTATTTTCTTCTTCGACAGCTTCGTCAACTAGATCAAGAAAACTTTCGACAAGCTTTTCGAGTTCATCTCGTGATTCCGAACGCATGTCCACCACCATGGATGTTTCGAACGGAATCGAATTGACTGAAGTTCCACCTTCAACGATACCAATATTAAATGTGGTTTTTGGTGTCTCAGGTACAGCTATGGCGCTAACCTTACGGATAGCATTGCCCATAGCATAGGCTGGATTGACTAAACCGAACGCTCCGTAACTATGACCACCTGGTCCTTTAAACGTAACGCGGTAACGAAGACTACCAAGCGCCCCAGTCGTAATGGTTGACTGACCCCCAGATTCAACCGAAATGAAACCACCAATTTGATCTTTGTACTTCCCGTCCCTAAACAAATGCTTCACCCCTCGCAAGTCACCAGCTCCCTCTTCCCCAACGTTCCCAATGAACAACAAATCAGATTCAGTTTCGAGCTCCGCCTCGTTGAGTGCACGTGCAACAGCAAGTAACGTAGCTAGCCCCGCCGTATCGTCACCAATCCCTGGCGCCCTCAGTCGGTTGCCGTCACGCCGAACCTTTACCTCAGTGCCTTCTGGAAACACCGTATCCAAATGGGCTGCCACCGCGAGCAATGGTGCCTCGCCGGTTCCAGGTCGCAGACCCATAACATTCCCAATTTGGTCCATTTCCACATTCGTTAGACCTGCATCGCGCAACATTGCCATGTATGTGGAGGCTCGTGCTGCCTCACCAAAAGGCGGCGCCGGAATTTCAGTCAGTTGCACCAGCTCCTCCACAAATCGATCGTAACCTTCATCAAGGCGACGCAAGGCTCCCTGGTAAGCTTCCAGATCCTGCAGTCGTGTTATCTCATTAGCGGTATCACGGAATTGGGCAAGAAGTGGCGGCACATCCAGCATGAACAACACGAGAAGTAACAAAAGTGTGCGTTGCATAGTCATTAAGCTTTACGAATCGTACCTGAAGAATTCAGTCCCGGCAACCGACTTTCAATTACTTCGTTGAGTGGAGCTTCAACGATATACTGAAAGTAGCAATGCCTATTTATGAGTACATTTGCCGGAAGTGTGATGCACGCAGCGAAATACTGCAACGAATGGGCGCAGATTCAAGAGGGTTAGAATGCCCTAGCTGTGGACATAAGTCGCTCGAGAAACAATTCTCCACATTTGCTGGTACATCAAGCGTCGGTGCGGCATCGGGTGACATCAATCATTGTGGTTCAACCGGTTTTACCTGAGCCTCCCGATGACCACGGTTCGTTGAACCGTAACCAACGCACTCAACACATTCAAAGCCCTTGCGCATTCGTGTCTTGGAGGAGTGTCACGCTTAAACCCAAGGACAGGCCACTAGTCGTCCATGCCTGGTTTCAAGCGGTGGTATGGCATCGCGGCAGGTTTCGCGCACGATCGGACATCTCGTCCGGAATGCACAACCAGACGGCTTTCGGATAGGAGTAGGAATATCACCCACTAGTCGTATGCGATCGTCACGCGACCGCTTCGGTTCCGGCCGAGGTACGGCTGATAACAATGCCCTCGAGTATGGATGTTGTGGCTCACGATACACTTGCTCAGCCGAGCCAATCTCCACAATGTTGCCAAGATACATTACAGCGATCCGATCAGAAATATGCCTCACGACTGAGAGATCGTGAGCAATGAAGATATAGGACATCCCAAACTCTTGCTGCAAATCCTGCATTAAATTGATTACTTGCGCTTGAATTGACACATCGAGCGCACTGACCGGTTCGTCAGCAATCACAATTTTCGGATTAGTAGCCAACGCACGGGCAATGCCAATACGTTGACGCTGTCCACCAGAAAATTCGTGGGGATACCGACCAGCGTGTTCACTAGTCAAGCCAACTTTCTCAAGTAGCCAGCGCACACGATCGTGCCGCTCGGCCCGACTTAACTCGCGCGCATGAATGGCTAGTGGCTCTTCGACGATCTGCGTAACAGTCATGCGTGGACTGAGCGATGAATACGGATCTTGAAAAATCATCTGAAGATCAGTTCGAAATGGCCTCATCTCTGCGTGATTGAGTGATACCAGATCGACAGAACGGGATTCATGGTGATACACAATGCGTCCCGAAATTTTTACACCGTAATTCATTGCGTGCAGAATATTGACAATGGCCCGACCAATGGTGCTCTTGCCACAACCCGATTCCCCAACTAAGCCAAGCGTTTCGCCACGATTCAGGCTAAAGGACACCCCGTCAACCGCTTTTACTTGAGCAATCTGTCGTAGTAAGACTCCGCCGTGCACTGGAAACCGAACCCTCAGGTCATCAACTTCAAGTAAAGGTTCCATTACGCGTTCACAAGATGGCATCGCACCAAATGACCAGGCGCAACCTCGATGAGTTCAGGTTCAACGGTGTCGCACTCGTCGACTTTCATGTCACAACGGGTACAGAACTTACAACCCGACGGAAGGTCGTGGATGCTAGGAACTGCGCCGGGAATGGTTTTCAATCGCTCAGCCCTATCACCATCGATCCGCGGCAAAGACGCAAGTAATCCTTGTGTATAGGGGTGAAGGGCTCCACCAAAAATTTTGTCAACTGGGGCTACTTCTTGGATCTTTCCACCGTACATGACCATAACTCGGTCACATGTCTCTGCCACCACACCTAAGTTGTGAGTGATGAGTAAAACAGCCGCCTCGGCCTGCTGCGCTCTCACCTGCACTATTAATTCAAGAATCTGTGCCTGGATCGTCACATCCAACGCCGTGGTGGGTTCGTCGGCAATGAGTAATGACGGGTTACACGCGAGTGCTATCGCAATCATCACACGCTGTCGCATACCACCTGAAAAATGGTGCGGGTAGTCCCTCATGCGTAATTTCGCATCAGGAATGCCAACCAACTCAAGCATCCTCACACTACGGTCGAATGCCTCAGCCCTCGAACAGGGTTCGTGTGCCAATATGACCTCGCTAACTTGCACGCCGATCGAGAAGACCGGATTCAACGAAGTCATTGGTTCCTGAAAAATCATGCTAATGTCTTTGCCGCGCACCTGGCGAATTTCGTCCCAAGTAAGTTGTAATAAATTACGTCCCTTATAATGCACACTACCGGTCACAATCTTCCCTGGGGGATCAGGAACAAGTCTGAGCACACTTAAAGCAGTAACGGTTTTGCCAGAGCCAGATTCGCCAACCAAACCCAGCACCTCACCCTTACGAATATCGAAATCAACACCGTTGACTGCCTTTGCCGTGCCACTTTCGGTTTCAAAGTAGGTACGCAGGTCACGCACTTGCAGTAGGGGTTCCTCGGGCATAACCAAGTTCTCTTCAGACCTACCTGTTGTCATCGTAATCGAGAAAATTCTTTCGGGTCGAAGGCTTCTCTGATGGCCTCACCGATAAAAACCACCAGTAGCAATGTCACAAACACCGCCGCCAGAGGAAAAAGTACGAGCCACCACTTCGTCAAGTTGTTCATACCTTGACCAATTAGTTCACCCCAACTCGGTGTGGGTGCAGGTAAACCAAAACCTAAAAAATCGAGCGCGACCAACGCACCGATGTTCGCCACGATCGCAAACGGAGCAAATGAAACAACCGAGGTTAATGAATTGGGAAGAATGTGCTTAAACATAATGGTCGGCTCAGAAGCACCCATCGAGAGAGCTGCACCGACATAGTCCTTAACCTTCTCTCGATAAAACTCGCCCCGCACGTAATAGGTAATACCCATCCAACCGAAAGCAGACAGGACCATTGCCAGCAACCAGAATGCCGGTTGAAGAAGCTGGTTTCGTCCCGGTAAGTACACCGGCACAATGATGGAACTCACAATGATCACCGTATAAAGAAATGGTAGGGATGACCAGATTTCAATCGTGCGCTGCCCGAGCAGGTCAACCTTTCCTCCCAGGTACCCTAAGGTTGCACCAACAACAATACCTAAGGCATAGCTAATCAATGTGACGAGAATGGCGAATGTAACTGAAATGTGGAAACCGTAAGCCAAGCGTACAAAGACGTCACGTCCTCTGTCGTCAGTACCAAAGAGGTGTTGTTTCGTCGGTGGATGTGGTGGAAATCCTGACTCGTCAAGTAGCGATTCGTTGGGACCATACGGGTATGGCGGCATGAACACCCAGTCACTGGATTCTTCCAAAGTGAATTGTTCCCGAAGCGCCCGGTAGTTCGCCTCGCCAATTGCACTTTGACCAAACTGGGTCGCTTGATAAACCTCAAGTAATGGGAAATACAGCTTATCTTCGTACTTCACGATAATCGCGTTATTGTTCGCCAGCATCGGGAGAAAAAATGAAACCACATAAGCAATGAGGATCGCGACAAACGACCAGTAACCTCGCTTCAACCGCTTAAACTTGCGTAGGCGTTTACGAATAATCGATTCCGAAGGGACTGCCCCTCCGTGCTGTTTGTTTAATTCGCTGGATGCCACCAACACCTCAGTGTTTTTAGAAATTCGATCATTTATTTAAACCGTATGCGTGGGTCAATCACTGTGTAAATTACGTCGGATAAAATGTTTCCTATCAACATAAGTAAACTGCCAACAACTAAGATACCCAGTGCTACGGGGTAGTCACGTTGCAGAATCGAGGTGTAGCCCAAGTAACCCATCCCATCAATGTTGAAAACTTTTTCAATCAGAAAAGAACCGGCCAGCACCAAACTGAACGCGTGGCCCAAACCAGTCGCGAGCGGAATAATTGAGTTGCGTAAGGCATGGACAAAGATTACTCGCCGCTCAGATAGCCCCTTCGCGAAAGCAGTACGAACGTAATCTTGGCTAAGATTTTCCATGAGGGAATTTTTTGTCAGAATTGTCAGCGTGGCGAAAGAACCCACCATGTAACACAAGACCGGTAGGAACATATGATGAAGTTGGGCGAAGATTTTGCCACCTACACTAAGGTACTCCCAATTAAATGGACGAAACCCACCAAGCGGAAATACGTTCCAAAAGCTACCACCACCAAGAAGTACAAGCAGCGCCGTCCCAAGGGCCCAACCAGGCACGGAATATCCAAGAAATACAACCACGCTACTCACGAAATCAAGACGACTACCGTGCCGAACAGCTTTAATGACTCCAAGTGGAATACAGACCATATAGCTCAACAGAAATCCGGTTAACCCCAAAAAAATCGAAACCGGAAATCTCGACTTAATGACATCCCAAACAGGGTCCTGATAGACGTAAGAATTGCCGAGATCAAAATGCACTACATTCCATAACCATTGGCCGTATCGCACATGTACAGGTTTATCAAAACCGTAAAAGCGTCGAATTTCATCGATCGCATCCTGTGGTAACGAAACCGCAAATTCAGTACCACCACCGGCTACTGCACCCTCGGTCATGACAGCCATCCTGTACTGCATTATTTGACGTTCAACTGGACCTCCTGGGACAAAATGCATAATGACGAAAACGGCCATTGTGATCCCGATGAAAGTTGGGATGATCAACAAAAAACGCCTAAGGAAGTAAGCAGTCATGATGTAGTCATTACATGACGGTTACACAGAGCGCGACAGTGGTAACGACCCTAAACCGGAGGGAAGTTTGGACGGCTCCTTGTGTGGCACACTTGCTACTCGATACCCGGTGTCGGTAATTCCTGTCCAATACGTTCGACATACTGCTCCCAGTAGTGCACATCTGTCTCACCCACCTCAAGTGTACTGGAAGCACTCCCCATGCTTTCACGGAAACGCGCTTCTTGCTGAGGGTCGATCCACCACAGCGTCAACGGATCTCGGTAGTACCCAAAACGAGACAAATAGCCATCTGGTTGACCAAACTTATTCCAAAACGCAATCCGATAGAACGGCGCCTCCCACCCGAGAATATAGTGGTGTAGATTTGCCAGAATTCCATCAATTTCACGAATGATCGTTTCGCGAGCTCCTTGATCGAATTCTTTATCGTACGCTTCAAGCAATTGGTCAATACGGTCGTTCTTGACACCAGTAATGTTGTTCGTGTTGTCAGGATCTGCCAACGATGAATGCACTGTCGTCTCTGGATTCGGAAACAACAAACCCGTATAGGCAACGGCCACCAGATCAAAGCGTCGTTCGTCGATAAGTTGAATCATCGTCTCGAACGTCACGAGCCGAAGATTCAGCGTGATACCAACACGGCGTAGATCTTCCTGGAAGATCGTATATGAGGGTTCCAGTCCCTGCTGTCCGTAGAGTAATTCCGCCGTAAGTGGACGACCATCTTTAATGAGCCGTCCTTGGGTATCACGCTCCGTCCAACCGGCATTGGCTAGCAACTCTACCGCGCGCTCTGGGTTGTATGGGTTTTTCGGATTATCAAGATTCTTATATGGACCAGAAAAATATGTATTCTTTGGTGTGTATTCGTTAAAGAACAGCTTCTCAATTAACTGCTCACGATTATAGAGATGCGTCAAGGCTTGACGTACTTGACGATCATCCCAAGGTGCCCGTCTCGTATTAAACGCAATACCTGAAAGACCTAAGGGATACTCATTGAATACCTTGCGCTTCTGTAAAAGCCCACGCTGGACGGGTTCGATATCGAGTTCTTCGATCCACTCTCTCGAGACGTTCACATAGTAGTAATCAAGATCGCCTCGCTTGAACATTTCAAAAGCCAGGTTGTCATCCCGAACGACAATTTGATGGATCTCGTCAAAGTTACCTAAGCCTATATTTCTTCGATGACTTTCCGCCCAATAATTAGGCCGGCGGCGAATAATCACACGATTTCCGCGATCAACGTCAGCCTCGTTAACCAGGTACGGCCCAGAGCCTGGCAACATCTTGTAGTTGTAATCGGAAATATACGTCGCACCATCGATCGTCTTGAGTACAGAGGCCGGATATATCGGCATGCCAGAAAAATATAAGAAATTTCTCCAGTTCAACTGTTGGCTGGTAACTCGCACAATATACGGACTCTCGGCTACCGGCCGTTCGAACTTCGAGTAAACCAGCTTGGATGCAGGATCCTGAAGGCCGTCATCCATCATTAAATCCCAAGTTGCGATGACATCTTCAGACCTTACCGCTTCCCCATTTGAAAAACGCGCGTTGGGATTGATTCGATATCGAAAGGTCATATGGTCGTCGGAAATCTTCCAGTGGGTTGCAATCGACGGAATCCATTGGTTCGTCGTGGAATGCAGAGTCAGCAAGCTCTCGTAAACCATGCCATTAAGCATTAAGTCAAACTCGCTTGTGTTGGGACCGTGGTACCTAAACGTGGTCGGAAAGTCACGTTCGTGAGAATGGAATTGGCCACCTTTCACGGCATGCGGATCACCCATCAAGTCGAAAGCGGTATTAGTTTCCCAAGCGTTACCGACAAAACCAGCACCGCCAGCATCCGCTGAAACACTTGGATCAGCATTCAGATCCTTCTCTGGAAAAACTGGGTAGTCATTCTTATCAACCGATACGGGCTCAGTTGGCGTCACCGCTTGACCAGGCGGATCAACTGTAGTCGGTACGTCGCCGCCACACCCAATCGTGATGGCAGACCCAATCAACATTACCCAAAATGTACGCATCCTCATGATCGACTCTCCTGCGTTGGAAGTGACCTAGTTTTGCGAGAAAGCTATTTTACCGGTAGTTCACTTCAAGATGAGAATCCAAAATCTCATCTAAGTTCTGTTTAACCACCGGAGTATGATTAATTAACCACCGAGAACCCTTTTAGATAAATTCCTTAAGTCATGACCAAACCTAATTGGAACACAATTCGTGACCTGTTTCCTGCTGCTAAGAAATATACCTATCTGGCTACTGCAGGTGCCCCGCCAATTTCGATTCCGGCCAGTCGGGCTGGAATCCGCTACTACGAAGAAATGGCGTCTCAAGGCGATTTACCTTGGGATAGATGGTTAGCAGAAGTGGAAACCGTCCGAGCGAAAACAGCTAACTTCATTGGTGCAAACCCCGAAGAAATCGCATTCACTTTCAGTTCGTCGCACGGCATGAATCTAGTAGCTCAAATGTTCGGAACCAAAGGTGAAGTTCTTACGCTGGCTGACGAATTCCCATCGTCCACGCTTCCTTGGCTCCAGCAGCGCTCGACGATGAGATTCATTGAGTCGGACCCGGCAGGATTGCTTCCAATGCGTAAAATCGAAGATGCAATCTCACCAGAGACGCGTGTAATTGTCACTAGTTCTGTGCAATACAGGACCGGCTTCTATCAAGATCTCATCGCATTGGGACAACTCTGTCACGACCGAAATATTCTACTCGCTGTCGACGCTTCACAATCCATTGGAGCCATTCCACTCAATGTACACGATGCGCGGATTGACGCTCTCGTTTTCAGTGGTTACAAGTGGACGATGGCTGGCTATGGCATTGCCGTCATTTACCTGGCCAAACAGCATCTGCAGTCGGGTCGTTTCCCCATCGCGGGCTGGCTCAGTGCCCGCCAGCCAGAGTTGCTAATAAATAATGAACTGAACCTGAAGAACACCGCAGCCGCACTTGAAGTGGGCTGTCCGAATTTCGCTGGCATTTTTTCACTTGGTGCTGCCATCGATCTGCTCGTAAAAATTGGGCCGAGCCACATTGAAGCTCGCATTCACGAACTCACTGATTACTTACACGAAGTTTTACACGAGAGAAATTTTGAGATTGCATCGCCAAGCGATCGACGTGATCGCGCCGGTATCACAATAGTTGTAGTACAAAATCCGGAAGAGGTTGTAAAGGCACTCACGCAAAGGAACATCTTGACAGCGGCGCGCGGTCGCGGGGTGCGAGTCTCACTTCACATTTTTAACACTTTTGAAGATGTTGACCGCTTCGTCGAAGCGTTAGAAGAAATTGAAAAGTCAGAACTCGCAAGGTAGGAATCATTCTTGCTTAAGAATCTGACGTAAGAGACACGATGCTTTTGGTCGCATCCTTGGACAAAACTGCCTCGTTTAATGAACCAGACCGATAACCCTGAAGATCCACCGTCACTTGATGAAAACCAGCAGTTCGAAACTCTCGAACGACCACCTCACGCATTTCCGGTAACAGTAAGCGTTCGATCTCGTCAGGTAACACCTCAATGCGAGCCATCGCACCATGGTGTCGTACACGACAAACACGAAATCCATGAGTATGTAATACCTGCTCGCAGTCGTTTACCTGCTCTAACTTGAACCGCGTGATCTCTGTGCCGTAAGGCACCCGGCTGGACAGACATGCTAGCGCTGGCTTGTCCCAAATCGGTAAATCGATACGGCGCGCCGCTTCCCGAATATCAGTTTTTGTGAAATTGAGTTCATCAAGCGGTGATCGCACACCATATTTGACCGCGGCTTGTCGCCCTGGACGATGATCCCCACGATCGTCCAGATTAAACCCATCCAGTACATGTGGCACTCCGAGACCACGCGCATGCTCAATTGCCACACCATAGGTTTCTATCTTGCAGAAATAGCAGCGATTGACTGGGTTGGCAGTGTACCGAGGGTCGTCTAATTCCTGAGTCTCAACGAGGAGGTGCCGCACCCCTATTTCTTTTGCAAGTCGCTGTGCATGGGCCCCCTCTTCCGGCGCAAGACTCGGTGAAACAGCTGTCAACGCCAAGGCTTTCTTGCCGAGGGCCGCAAACGACTCTGCAACTAGGTAGCCTGAGTCGACGCCACCCGAGAAACAGACCACAACGCGCTTGAGATCGTGCAATAGCACACGTAAGGCGGATACTTTTCGGGAGAGCTCAGACATCAATTAAAAGCCAGACTACTTGCGAAACGACAAGCTCGTCAATAGCATGTACTGCACATGACCATTTTCGTCGTGCTCGTGTGTTTCGTCCTGTATTGGCTCGGGTACCGCTATTACGCACTTCGAATCGCCAATCGCGTGTTTGAACTTGATCCAGAGACCAAAACACCAGCGCACACAAAATATGACGGTTTCGATTACGTACCATGCCCGCGGTACATATTATTTGGTCACCATTACGCTTCAATCGCTGGCCTGTCACCCATGCTTGGCCCAGCCATCGCTGTAATTTGGGGCTGGGTGCCAGCCCTGTTTTGGGTGGTTTTCGGCACCATACTGATTGGTGCGGTGCACGATTTCACTGCGCTTGTGCTAAGTATCCGCTCCGGAGGCCAGTCAATCGGAAAAATCACGGAATCAGTCATCGGTTCACGGGCGAAGAGTCTCTTTCACATCCTAATCATCTTCTTTATTTCTCTTGCCATGGGAGTCTTCGTCCAAATCGTGGCACAGTTGTTCACGGCCGATTTTTATCCTGAAACGGTACTCCCTAGTTTCTCGCTAATCGCCCTTGCTCTGGTTATGGGGGCGTTACTCTATAAAAAAGGCGTTAAATTACTACCGGTGACTTTGGTGGCTTTCACTTTAAGTCTCGGGGCTATCATACTTGGGCTGAAACTTCCCACACCGAATCTTGCTTCAGATACGTGGGCCACGATAATGCTCGCCTACGCCTTTGTCGCCTCAATCTTGCCCGTTTGGTTGCTGCTTCAACCTCGAGATTATCTGAATGCACTCTTGCTCTACTTGGGACTGGCACTGTTGTTTAGCGGCTTCTTTCTCTTACGGCCGGATTTCGTTGCCCCACCCCTCAACCTCAATCCGGAAGGTGCACCACCACTTTTTCCTTTTGTATTTATCGTTCTTGCCTGCGGCGCGATCTCTGGCTTTCATGCATTAGTCTCATCCGGAACAACGGCCAAGCAACTAAATAAAGAAACTGACGCCCCGTTTATCGGATACGGCGCGATGATCGGAGAAAGCCTACTTGGGCTCGTTGCTGTGATGGCCTGCACGGCCGGTTTCATCAACGCTGAAGCCTGGCAAACGCACTATGCAAGTTGGAATGTGGCCCAAGGGCTTGGTCAAAGCATGAACGCATTCATTAATGGATCTGCGCTCTTTTTAAACCAACTAGGTATTCCGACTGCTGTAGGCAGTGCTTTCATTGCGCTGGTTGCCGTTTCATTCGCGTTGACAACGTTGGATTCCGCCACTCGCCTGCTTCGTTACAATCTCCAAGAAGTTTCGGAAACGCTTGGCATGCCTTTACTCGGAGGTCGCTATATCTCATCTGCACTCGCTGTTGTGGCAATCGGGTTATTCGCCTTCTTCAAGATTGATGGGCAATCAGCGGGACTTGCACTCTGGGCCCTCTTTGGAACAACGAATCAGCTGCTTGGAGGATTGACACTCATCACAGTCACGTTATATCTCGTAATTCGTCGCAAGAATTGTCTGTATACATTTGTCCCGATGGTTTTCATGCTAATCACAACAATCGCAGCGATGGCGTCAAATATCCAAACTTTTTATCTGAAAGACCAATTACTTCTCTTCGTGATAGGAGTTGGATTACTCGTACTCGCTGCCTGGTTGGTAATAGAAGGCTCTCTTCGTTTCTTGCAAATCCGAAGAGAGCTGCAACAATCCGAGAAGGCCGCGTAACAATTAGTCAACTTCGATGGTCTGCACCTTTAGCAGTGCATTGCACTATTTAACCGTCTCAAAGAAGACTTGACCTTGCCAAGCTTCACGTGCAGGAACTTCCCAACATCCCGCCCGTAAGTCGCCAACGGTCGCGACCGTGTTATCGAACACTAGCGTGTCTAGTGTTACAGCACCCGATTCCGCCAGTTCGGCAAATTGATCTCGCGAAACTCGCTGGATCCCTTCTGCCTCACGAAAGAGAACCGGCGCGCTGTCAACAAACGTCACACCAAGTTCTTGTTCCAGCTGTTTCACATGCCGCACCAGTGAATCAATCGAACACCCAGACGCACCGGCTTGGGATTCATCAACCCCGATCATAAGAAAGCGGTCATACCGGAAATCTCGTGCCGCAGTGAGGTGTGCGCGATGAGCTGTCCAATCATCCAAGAACACGTCGATGTCGGCTAGTAAGCGCGCTTCCTCCACTGAGGACAACGCACGATCACTAGCAAAAATCCAGAGCCTCGCCGAAGATGGCAACTGGTCAAAAACCACGCCTGACATTACAGGCAACCTCGCATTGATTTCCTATATCTAGAGACCGGCGCCTCTATTCGGTTTGCATTTCGCTGGCAATGCGCTCTGCCTCGCGTAGCACCCGAAGCAGGTTCCCACCCCAAAGCTTTGCGATCTCTTCCTCGCTATAGCCACGCCGCACCAACTCTAAGGTTACATTGCCCGTTTCGCTTGCATCATTCCAACCAACAATGCCTCCACCACCATCAAAATCTGAGCTAATCCCGATATGGTCGATGCCGATGAGATCAACCCCATGATCAATGTGGTCTACGAAGTCCGCAACGTCTGCGGGTGGCCACTGCTCGTCAATTTGCGCTAAGCGTGTCTCGTACTCACTCAAGCGGGCCTCATATTCATCTTCGCTCAATTCTTGTTCGGCAAGACTACGCGCAACGTTGCGACCCGCAATCCCCATCTCTTCACGTAGTGTCGCAATCGCGTCCTGTCTCTCAGGTGCAGGCGACTTAACAAAAGCACCCAAGGCAACTGTTTGGATGACGCCACCGTTGTCTTTCAGAGCAAGCAACTGCTCATCATCCATATTGCGTGGATGATCATTGACTGCTCGCATGCTCGAATGAGAACCAACGACCGGTGCCCGTGATGCCGCAACGGCGTCAAGCATCGCTTGTTTTGAGATATGTGAGACATCAACCATCATGCCAACACGATTCATCTCAGCAACCACTTCCTCACCAAACTCGCTTAAGCCGTCATGCTCAGACTCAGGTTCGTCAGCTCGAGGAGTCGCAGAGTCCGCGATATCATTGTGCCCACCATGGGCAAGCGTCATATACCGTGCACCGAGCTCGTGATACTTCTCAACTAACGAGAGATCTTTACCGATCACATAGCCGTTTTCGATACCAATTGTCGCCACCAATTTGCCAGCTGCGTGGATGCTCTCAATTTCGTCGGCTGTATTAGCAAATCCAATCTCGTCCGGATACATCTCATCAGTCATGCGGTGAATCGCATTAAACTTCGTCATCGCGTCGGACTTTGCCTTCTCATAATTCTCAGGCGTGCGTGGCGTCTGACCAACAAAAACCACGAAATACCCAACGTCAAGCAAGCCTTCCCGCATTTTTGGCAGATCGACCTTACGTTCACCGCGTACTCCTGGATCGACTTCCTCAGTGGCGAAATTAAAGGGAATGTCATCGTGTGTATCGATCGTTAGCACTCGCTCGTGAATACCGCGTGCTTGCTCGACGATCTCTTCTTCACTAGGGGCAACATCAGCAACCGACTCCATCGGTTCACTGCCGCCACAGGACACACCAACGAGCAAGGCCAACACGAACGACGCCTTAAACAAAAATTTAAACATTGCAATCTCCTCTAGTTCACGACTCCTCGGTCACCGATCCCACCTACAGGAGCCTTTGCATAGGTCAACAGCTAACCATCTAGTTTCCATCATAACGACCACAATCACGTCTATGCGGCCATGTAGTCGCTTGCGTTTGCAGCGATATGACGTACCCCCTCAAGTAATTGATCGACTTCATGCGGCATGTTGTAGAAGTGCGTTGAAGCCCGCACCCCGTTCAAATTACCTGTACCCATCGTTCTGATGTGTACACGGTACTCGGCCGATAACGCCCTCACAATGTTTGCCATTGGAATATCGTGAATGGAAAACAAGGTTAAACCAGCACTTAAGCCACGGTCGCTTGAGGTCCACAGATGAACACCAGGAATTTCATTGAGGCCAGCTCTCAACCGATTACTGAGATATCGATCGCGCTCCTCGATGTTTTGTTTTCCTATCGTTAATTGCAACTCGACGGCATCTGCCATACCGAGCAAGGAAGGAACATTACGCTGCCCAACTGACTCATATCGCGTAGCCGTAGCATTCTCTCCAGGCGGACGACCCATGAGCGGCCAGATTTGATCCTGAATTTCCTGTTTGATATAGCACACGCCTGTGCCGCCACCCGCAAGCAGCCATTTTTGACCGGCCGCAGCATAATGATCGCAACCCATGTCATGGAAATTGAGGTCCAGCATGCCAAGTGGATGCGCTCCATCCACGGAAACTAGTAGCCCATGCCGATGGGCCATCTCTGACAACAGCTTGATTGGCGTGACCAAACCCGTCACGTACGTAATATGACTCACCATAATCGCGCGAGTCCGTGGCGTGATCGCTTTTTCATAAAGGTCAACAATCTGCTCCTGGCTTTCCGGTGGAGACGGCAGTTCGATGATGACAGGGCGAATCCCGCGCCGTTCCATGAGCGTTAGATATGGACCCCGTCCTCCTCCATGTTCATGCGAGTTCCACAACACCTCGTCGCCTTCCTGCCAATCGAGTCCATGCGCAAAGATATTCATGCCCTCAGTCGTGCTGCGTGTCAAAGCAATTTCAGCCGCCGAAGCACCGACGAATGGCGCAACCTTTTCACGAACTGCGTTGATCTCATCTCGACGATAATTGTCACTTGGATCCTCTGCAATCTCTCGCAGGATGCGTTCATTTTTCTCCCTCACAACCCGCGGCATCGGTCCTTGTGTGCCGTTATTCATAAAAGCTAAGCCGTCGACGATATTGAACTGGGAACGCACCTTCCACCAATATGCTTCATCGAGTGCACCCATCGGACGCAACTCGTCGAGTGGTAGCGCCGACACTGATCGGGTTTGCGCCCCCAAGCTCATATTGAATAGATCGCTGGAAAGCCCAGCAACAGCAGCAACCATCGAACCGCCTAGAAAACGTCTGCGTGACAACCCAAGCCCGTTACCAGTCATATCGCCCCTTCTCCTTATCCCTCGTAACGTCAAAACCCGTTACGGACTCCGTCAAACCCATCGCGTACATGGTCTAGAACACCAATATCATGCCATGATAGCGATGTCGCGACCACTAGACCAGTTCCAAAATTTTTTCTCATTCCTGAGTTATCCTTACTCTTACGATGGCACTTCTGGGTATTGACGTTGGAACCGGCGGGAGTCGAGCGATTCTGATTAATGAGCAAGGCAAGGTTCTAGCATCGACGACCGAAAATCACGAGCCCTTCGCCTCACCAAAGACCGGCTGGGCTGAACAAGAACCGGAGGATTGGTGGCGAGCAAGTCAAATCGCCATTCGATCTGTGCTTAAGCAAGGTGCTCTCGACCCAGACACGGTAACCGGGATTGGACTCTCTGGTCAGATGCATGGGGCCGTCTTGCTTGATGCAAGTGGCTCCGTTGTGCGCCCAGCGATCATTTGGTGCGACCAACGTACCCAAACACAGTGCCAATGGCTAACCGACACAATTGGGGCAACTCGCCTCATCGAACTCACGTCCAATCCAGCCCTCACAGGGTTTACCCTGCCAAAACTTCTCTGGGTTCGCGAACACGAACCGAAGAAATGGACTCAAGTTAACCGTGTGCTCCTCCCGAAGGATTACGTCCGCTTACGTCTGACAGGAGCATACGCCACTGACGTTGCTGATGCATCGGGAACCCTGCTCTTCGACGTGGCCAACCGACGATGGTCACCTGAGATATTGGATGCAACAGACCTGTCTCTCGACCATCTGCCGAGTGTCTTCGAAGGACCTGACGTAACTGGCGGAATAACTGCAGACGCTGCAAGTGCCACTGGTTTACCTCTTAAGACTCCAGTCGTCGCGGGTGGTGGGGATCAATCTGCTGGCGCGGTTGGCATGGGAATCGTGCAGCCTGGTGCTGTCAGTGCAACCATTGGGACTTCAGGAGTGGTTTTCGCTGCGACGGGTCGGCCGGCACTTGACCCAGAGGGGCGCGTGCACACGTTCTGTCATGCTGTGCCAAATCGCTGGCACGTCATGGGCGTGACGCAAGCAGCGGGTCTTTCCCTACGGTGGTTCCACAACGAATTCGGCACCGTAAACGATGATGACCGAGACCCTTACGAACAGCTATGTGATGAGGCAGCCACAATTGCTGCTGGCGCAGATGACCTCTTGTGGGCACCCTACTTAATGGGAGAACGAACACCCCACCTAGACCCGAATGCCCGTGCAGCACTCGTTGGGCTTACTGCCAGCCATACACGTGCCCATATTGTCCGCGCAATTCTTGAGGGTGTCGCGTTTAGTCTACGTGACTCGTTCACCATTTTTGAGGAAATGAAAGTGCCAGTTCAGGAAATTCGCCTAGGCGGTGGCGGAGCAAGGTCTACTCTCTGGCAACAAATTCAAGCTGACGTTTATGGCCAGCAGGTCTTAACCCTAACCGCAGAGGAAGGCGCAGCGTACGGGGCTGCCTTACTCGCTGGTGTCGGAACTGGTGTCTGGTCATCTGTCGATGAGGCGTGCAACCAAGCAGTAACCGTGGCAAATCGCGTGGACCCTGACGTAACGACGGCGGAGCGTATGACGGACCATTACATCCGCTATCGATCTCTGTACCCAGCCTTAAAAAAAGTAGCGTACACTTAACCTCAACAGTGGATGATGCATATGAGCACTGATTCCTATAAGCCACGTCCTGAGCACAAGTTTTCTTTCGGACTTTGGACGGTGGGTAACCGCGGACGGGATCCCTTCGGTGATGCGGTACGTCCACCAGTCAAACCTGTCGATCTGGTTCACTTGCTTGGAGAAATTGGAGCTTGGGGTGTCAACCTACATGACAACGATCTTGTACCAATCGATGCAACCAATGCCGAGCGCAATCAAATTGTCCGTGATTTCAAGAAAGCATGCGATGGTGCTGCTGTCGTAACATCCATGGTCACCGCCAACCTTTTTTTTGATCCAGTCTTTCGCGATGGAGCCTTTACCGCAAATGATGCCGATGTGCGAGCTTATGCACTTCAAAAAACGCTACGGACAATGGATTTAGGTGCTGAACTAGGAGCTTCCACATACGTCATCTGGGGCGGCCGTGAAGGAACCGAGACCGACGCCTGTCGTCGGCCAGATGAGGCCATTAAGCGTCTTCGCGAGGCTGTTAATTACATATGCGAGTACAACATCGAACAGAATTACGGCTATCGAATTGCACTTGAGGCGAAGCCTAACGAACCTCGTGGCGACCTTTACTTCGCAACCACCGGAGCATACCTTGGATTCATTGCAACACTCGCTTTCCCTGATATGGTTGGCGTCAACCCGGAAGTGGCGCATGAACAAATGTCCGGGTTGAATATGACCCACGCGGTTGCCCAAGCGTGGGAAGCAGGTAAATTGTTTCATGTCGACCTTAACGACCAATCACCTGGTCGTTACGATCAGGATTTCCGGTTTGGAGCAGCCAATCCAAAATCCGCCTTTTTTCTAGTGAAGTTTCTAGAAGATGTGAACTATGAAAACCCACGGCACTTCGACGCGCATGCGTACCGTACCGAAGACAACGAAGGAGTCAAAGATTTCGCGCGTGGTTGCATGCGGACTTACTTAATCTTGAAAGAAAAGGCTCAGCAGTGGAATGCAGATGAAGAAATTCAATCTCTCCTGTCGGAGGTCACTGCTGCTCATGCTAACGCTTTCGCGATAGAACCTTACAGCAAGGACCATGTTCACAAGCTTTTGTCTTACGACTTTGACCGAGACGAAATCTTTTCGCATCGACTTCCCTATGAGCGGCTCGATCAGTTAACGATCGAAGTCTTGTTGGGAGTGCGCTAGTGTCGCTAAAGCGGATCCTTTGATTGTTGTGACCCATGTCGAATCCAATTTTTGAGGTTTGTGTCGATTCTGTCGACAGTGCCGTTTCGGCCGAAAAAGGTGGGGCAACTCGGGTAGAGCTATGCGCAGCTCTACTCGAAGGGGGACTGACACCGAGCGCCGGTACAATCGCCATAACACGAGTACAGGTCAGCATTGGCCTCCAGGTTATGATTCGACCGCGCGGTGGTGATTTTTTGTACTCTGATGCTGAATTCGCCTCGATGAAGCATGACATTGAATTGGCCAAGCAACTCGGAGCGAACGGCGTCGTGTTTGGTTTACTGACTTCGGCAGGTGACATTGACAGCGACCGAACGCGAGTCTTACTGGACCATGCCAAGCCGATGAATGTGACGTTCCACAGGGCATTTGACATGACCCGTGACCCGATCGCTGCACTTGAAACACTCATTGGACTCGGCATTAACCGTGTCTTAACGTCTGGCCAAGAAGTTTCAGCATTGGAGGGCGCTGAATTACTACATGATCTTCTGGTCCACGCTGACGACAAAATCATTGTCATGCCTGGTGGTGGCATTACTGAACAAAATATTAAGAAAGTACTCGATACGACGGGCGCAAAAGAAATTCACGTTACAGGAACCAGAACAAAAAACAGTGCGATGACGTTTCGAAACGACCGTTGCTTCATGGGTGGAGTTATACGCCCTCCTGAATACTCAATGACCATCACAGACGCAGATCGGATCCGGGCATTGGTACAGCAAACGAAATAAAGTCAACACGGCAAATTTTGAAAGAAGATCAACGTGCGTGAATCCAATCGCATTCAAGAGGTTCGTCCACCGATCGTGCCAGTAGTCGAGCGTATGATCAGTGCGACTCCGGGCACCATCTCGATGGCTCAAGGCATGGTTGCGTTCGCTCCGCCACATCAGGCTATCGACGCACTCGCCACCTTCCACGATGACCCTGCAAGCTATCGTTATGGTCCTGTCGAGGGCTTACCTTCACTTATCGAAGCCTTGGAAGAGAAACTAATTAATGAAAACGGAATCCACGTGCGTCCGAACAGCCAGCTCGTAGTCACCGCGGGTAGCAACATGGCCTTCGTCCACGCCTTACTGGCCATTGCAGATTTTGGAGACGAAATTATCCTCGTTACTCCGTTCTACTTTAATCACGAAATGGCCGTTGTGATGGCAGGGTGTCGGTCAGTGCCCGTCGCTGTCGACGAGCACTGCCAGTTACAGCTCGATTCAATTCGGGCCGCCTTAACACCCCGCACTCGTGCCGTTGTCACCATTTCACCAAACAACCCCACCGGGGTGGTGTACTCACAAACAGTGCTAAGTGAAGTGAACTCCCTATGTCGTGAGCGTGGGATTTATCACATCCACGACGAAGCATATGAGTATTTTGTCTACGATGATGCTACCCATTTTTCACCTGGCAGCATCACCGATGCTGGTGCGCACACGATTTCTATGTACTCATTCTCGAAAGCCTATGGATTTGCAGGTTGGCGGGTCGGATACATGGTAATTCCCAAAGCACTTAGCGGAGCGATGGACAAGATTCAAGATACCGTCCTGATTTCCCCTCCTGCGGCAAGTCAGCGCGCGGCACTGGGTGCTCTCTCAGCCGGGGCCTCGTACTGCCGTCTGCAACTTCCAGCACTGGCCAAAGCACGCCAGGTTCTCCTT
>CAZMUA010000002.1:0-162270 GCA_964569695.1 uncultured Woeseiaceae bacterium | reverse complement strand
TCCCAGCCAGCATTCAGCGCCACACTAAATTGGTCCGACTGCGCCTGAAGTGACAGGATGCTGCCAGCATTCAAATTGCTGGGATCCATTAGGGCCCTCTGCGTTCTTTGTCCGTCTCTTAGCGTATCGATTAATGACAAATAGTTTTGACTAAACTCGACCGCCACGCCCTTCACATCACGCAATGCGTCGACATCCGATACACCTACCACAGATCTCGTCGTAGTTGTCGCCGCCTCTTGAAGGCTTTCGATCGCTCTTTCCTGACCTTCTATCACGGCAGTTGCAAAAATCTCGAATTCGACTGAATCTTGGTCCGGCAGGTCGCTAAGGCTGACATTGGCACGCTCTGCCAAACTCAATCCATTCAAAATGTCAGCAGCAATCTCCCCATGTGTTGGCATCTGGGCAGAAAGAAGCCCAGCCATCACTCCACAAATAATTGCGAAAGCAAACCATGAGTGAACGGCGAGGCGACGTAATGAACACGCAATTCGACTTAGCACAAGTTTCTGTTACTCATCCGATCGCTTCTTGCACCGCGCGATAGGCGTGGACAATCGCGGAATTGGTGTCGGCGGATGCACCGGCATCGGAATTGGCGATCGTAATTCGCCCGAACGGCTTCCGCCCTTGCACCCAGGGCTTATCTTCTTCCGAAGCATACGTCGGCTCCCACAACAAATCGGGGCTATACGCGTAGCCGTGCGGCCAGCGATTCACGGTGATGCCAGTGATATCACGCTCGGCATCGAAACCAGCGCCGCCCAGTGCCTGGTCGAGCTGGTCGCGCACATGATATTCGAAGGTCGAGAAGGGTGTCTCAAGTAAACGCCGTCTGCCGGCGCGCCATTGCTCCGATCCCTGAATATCGCCAAAGTACGGCACGTAACACATGTGCAACACCATCGGCTCCTCCGGCGATGTACTGAAACGGTAATTACCGAGCGAGACCGGGTAATCGAGTTCGACTTGCTTGAAAAAATCGTTGGTGTAGTACACGAAGCTCATACCGAGGTCCGCAAACCAGCGCCAGTGCGGAACCATTACCTTGGTGTATGTAAGCGGAACCTTGACGTTGTATGCCAATCCCTGTTGCTGTCTCTCTGGCAGTTCGGGACAGAGATAGGGAATCGCACTGTTGTAGCAGGCCATAATGCATCGCTTCGCCCGCACGGTGTGGGCATCACCACTGTGCACATACGTCACGTCAACCGCCCTCGAATCAGCGGTGTGTTCGGCATTAACGACGGTGCTATTCAGACGGATTCTCAGGTCCGCGCCCTCCTGGTCCAGGCGGCTGTAGTCCAGGCGAGCCGTGACGCTATCTTCCATCGTGCTCCCGGGGAGCGCGTCCGGAATCAGCTTGCGAACCAATAGCCTGGCCACAGACGCGTTGCCGTCTGGGAAGTGAAAGATGTACGGCTCACTCCCCCGCCCACCTTCCCTCTGCACGGTGTGCTCGAGGCCAGGCAAACCACCACCATCGCCGTATCCGAGGATGTAGATGGCCGGCACTTCATCCATGCCGACGCACCAGAAACTCATGCCCCATCGTTGGTACATCTCCAGCACCTGATCATCGACTTTGACATAGTCACGCAGGTAGGTCCGGTAGCTGATCTTGCTGAGCAGGTCGACCTTTTCTTCACGTGACATCCCTGGAAGATAATCCACCTCGGCGTTAAACGCCCGAACGAGATCGGCCTTGCCTCTTTCACTCATTGGCGTATCCGCTGCAAACTCCCCCCAAGGGCGGCTGCCGTAGCCCCGGACCAGCTTACGTTCTCCGTAAGTGTCGCTATCGTAGGCAATGGCGTAGCCTAGGTTCAGCGAATTATAGAGATCCTGGTCGTAGTAGTCGTAAAAGCGCTCGACGTCGATACCAATATCTTTCAGCAGTCCTTTGGAAGCGTCCGCGTAGCCGGAGGGCGTATCGATGGATTCGGTGCCGCCGTAGCCAATGCGGGTTTCGCCATTCACCTGGAATTCATTGCGCTTGGCATGACCGCCGAAATCGTCATGATTGTCGAGGATGAGGATGCGAGCCCCTGGATTTTCCCTCAGGAAAAAGTGCGCTGCGGACAGCCCGCTGATTCCGCCACCTACGACCACAAGATCGTATTCTTCCTGGGGATTACCTTTCGGCCAGGTCGCGCCGAACACTCGCGAGTGCATGGTTTCCCAGGACCCGTCGTGGCTGCCCCGAAGCCCCGTCTTGGCAGGCGGATAATAGTCCGCGCCCAACTGAAACTTCCCCGTATTGGCCCCGAACACGTCCGTCCACGGAGTCAAGAGCGACGCCCCGATGGCCACCTGGGTGCCGTTTAGAAAATCACGTCGAGTAATCTTTCCGTGCATCACTCCTCCACCTTCACTATTTGCATCAACGTCTTTAGCCAGTAAACAGATCTTTGAGTCTCGCGAACCAACCCTCGCTCCCACCTGACACCTTATACACCTTCGTTCCCTCTCTGACACGATGGTTAAGACGAATTCCTACTTCGGTTCTGGAGGAGGCAGTGTCGACCGCCGCATGGTCAACCTGCATTGACTTGATCTTCTGTTTAAAATCAGCTCCGTGACCGAGGAAGTGTAATTTATCCCCTGTCGAAACCCGTCCAGTCAGCTTCACGATGCCGACCCGAAGTTTCCCAAAATAATGCGTAACCGTTCCAATCTGACGCGTAGCCATAAGACCGCTCCTTTGTCGCCCTCGCCTCCCACGCAACCCTCATGCGCCAGGCCCGAGACAGGTGAGCCTGCCGCTCAATCCAATAGACCCACACGCTGGTTAAGATCGTCGATCTGGCGATCCCATTCACCAGCCTGGCTGAACGTTTCCTTCCAGAACTCCGGTTGCCAGAGCCGGTGTAATTCGTCGGACGTTCGGCCCTGTTGTTCAACCCATGTGAAGTACTTGAGGTTGTGCAGGGCCTTTCTATCGTAATAGCCAAGCTCACGCATGTTGTCGATAGCCACGCCTTTAAGATACCGCGCCTGGTCACCTGCGGCGTCGCGCTCCGTGTACTCACCGCATCGTGTGCGCTCTTCTTCAAGTCGCGACCCATACAACTCCATGGAATCGGTTAACGGGGTGAACAATAAATCCTCAGGCCCAAGCTCGAAGTACCGCGCCATCTTAATCGACGCGACCAGGTTACAAATGGACGAAATGCCAAGCAGGTCGAGACTCTCGATCGTTTCTTCAGGCACATCCCGACTCGCCAGAAAGTCTCGGCCGAGTTTTTCGTTGAACAGGCGCATCAGATTCAAGCAGTGCGCGTCGTCGACTGCGACCACGACATCGGTGTTTCGAACATTATGAATCCACGGAATGTGTTTATCGCCGATGCCTTCGATGCGGTGCTCGCCGAACCCACACCGGAGGAGCGTCGGACACTGCAACGCTTCGACCGCGGCCACCTTGACGTCGGACCCGATCGTGCGGAGGTAGTCACCGGCGGCAATTGTTCCTGCGCTACCGGTCGCGGACACATAGGCTGCGAGATTCTCTCGTCCCCCGCCGATCCGTTCGCAAAGTTCCTCGACCATGCTGCCCGTGACGTGATAATGCCAGACAGCGTTTCCCAACTCTTCGAACTGATTGAGGATTACGTGGTCGGGCTTCGACCGCCGGATCTCCCAACACTTGTCGTAAATCTCCTTGACGTTCGACTCCGACCCCGGGGTCGCGATAATTTCAGCACCGATCGACCGCAGCCAGTCGAAGCGTTCTGATGACATACCCTCTGGCAGTATCGCAACCGCCTTGCAATCCAGTAACGCACTGACGTAGGCGCCTCCACGGCAGAAGTTACCCGTGCTCGGCCACACAAATTTCTGTTTCGTTGAATCCACTTCGCCTGACACGAGTCGAGGCACGAGGCAACCAAATGCTGCCCCAACCTTGTGAGACCCAGTCGGAAAGTACTTGCCGCACAGCCCGATAATCCGAGCTGGAACCCCCGTCAACGCCGAAGGAAATTCGATCCAGTTGCCGTGATTGTAACCGCCACCGTGTGAGACCGGCTTATTTTTCCAAGTAATACGAAAGAGATTCGCTGGATCGAGGTCCCAGAGCCCTACGTCGGCCAGCCTATTTTGGATCAGAGCAGAAACCTTCGCCGGGTCTTTCATTTGGGCGATGGTGGGGATGATGATGTTTTGTTTCCGGCAAAGCTCGACGGTCTTGTCGATCACGCTCTGTTAGTACTCCGCCCGGCTTCTCAAGTCAAGTAGCCACTTGGCGATCAAGAGCCCTCTCCGCCAAAAGAAAGACGCCTCACGAGAACGCAGGCAAGACTTCCTTCGCAATCGCCCGCACCTGCGAAAACATGTCGCGGGAACGCACGCAGATATTAAAGACTTGTATGCCGGCATCCGCGAACGGCTGCATCTGTTTGATGCAGGCATCAGGATCGCCAAAGATAGTCCATCTTCGGATTGTATCCTCAGGAACAGACATGGCGTGGTAGTTGTCCTCGTACCACTTCACCTCTTTGTACGCGGCCTCGACATCGGGATCGACATACACACCAGCGCAGTAGATCGTTTCGAGGGCGTCGGGATCTCTCCCATATTTTTCGGTGGCCAGTTTCCGCACGCCAGGCAGCGCCTGTTTGTATTCGTCGGCCGTGCAGTGGTTCGTCAACCAGCCGTCTCCAATTCGAGCCACCCGATCGACCGGCGCCTTGGCAAGCCGAAAACCTTCGACATCGTCTGGACGTTCACCGACGCCAAAGTTTCCAGTCCCCGCCTTACTCAGATAGGTTCCGGCCGCAACCCAAATCGGCGGGTGCGGTTTCTGATGCGGCTTGAGCCCGAGGCTGACGCCTTCGTACTGCCAGAACTCGCCGTTATGCGTGACCTCGTCCTCCGTCCACAAACGCTTGAGCAACATCAGGCATTCGTCGAACGCCTTGCCGCGTCGTTTCTTTGGTACGCCGCACAACTGGTGTTCGAGCTCCACCAGATCACTCTTGCCGGCCCCAATACCGCACCCGAGTACCACCCGACCCTTGCTGATTACGTCCAGCGTTGCCAACTCCTGGGCCAGCAGCACCGGATTGTTGTAGAGGTGCGGCATGAGAATGTGGCTCGTGATCTTGATCCGTGAGGTTTTGGCGGCCATGGCGGCCATTGTCGGGATTGCGCGCCAGCGCGGCTTCGACAGCAGGCTGTCGCCGACCGACACGGAATAGAAGCCGAGCTCCTCGCACAACACTGCGAGATCAATCAGGCGGTTCAGGTCGTAGTCGATTCCCTGCTGCGGCATAAACACGCTCGCGCGATTGTGTAAGTCAATTCCGAGTTTCAGCTTGGCCATCTCTGTCTACTCCCTTACTCCAGGGTGCGTCTTCACGGTGACGGGTGATCAACGCTCAAAGTATTTCGTAGGTCTGGTTCCACCATGCGTCTTGGTCTCGAGGACCGAACCCTTGAGGTGCGTTCGAATACGATAATACCAACCACTGTAAGGAGTAACAATATCAGGATCATGACGATCCCTAGCACCGCTGCTTCGGTCGTCGCCGAATCTTCAGCCCAGAATTCCCAGATCAGGGTTGAGATGACGACGCTCTTCGACGTCCTCAACATCAGCGCGGCCGACAGTTCCCGCATCGAATGCGCGGCGACCCAAATCGTCACGTTTAACATCGCTGGCACGATAAGCGGGATGATAATTTCCTTGAACGCCCGCAACCGCGACGCTCCGCTAACACGGGCCGCCTCTTCTAATTCCTGATGAAGCTGAAACATGGCGGCGTTGGTCGTTCGCGTGCCAAAAGCGATATAGGTCGTCACGAAAGCTATCACGAGGATCCACACGGTCCCGTAGATGGGAAGAAACCGCAATGTCAAATAGACGTAAATCAGGGCCAAGCCTAGCATCAGATGCGGTATGGCCAAGGGAAAGAACGACAACAAGTCCAAGGCGCGCCGGGCATAGGGATGAGAATGCACGATGAGCCAGGAAATGACAGTCGAAAAAATCGCCACCACCATACTAGTTACCACGACCACGACAAATGTATTGGTAAGCGCCAAGTGAACTCGCGTAAGGCTTAACGTCGTGCGATACCCCTCAAAGGAAAGCATCTGAAGCCCGTCCCACGAGAACGGCTGATAGAACGGCAGCAAGCTCGTCCACAGAAGCGTAACAAAGGGCAAAATCAAAGAAAGGACGAGGTAGAAAACGATGGCGGCCAGTGCGAAAACTTTCCACCGTCCGAGTTCGACGAGTTTAGGACGATATCCTTTTCCGGTCACCGTGGTGAACTTGCCTGCCCGTCGGGTCATGTAGTTGTAAAACAAAGCCAGCGTAAACGTAAAGAACATGAAGAGACTCGACAGCGCGCCGATGCGACCGAACTCCGGAACTCCGAGAGGCGCACTCGCGGCCGCGAAAATCTCCGATGAGAACACGAGGATGCGACTCGGCATGCCAAGCGTTCCTGGAATATCGAAAACAACCAAACTGACGAGGAAAACCATCGCACCGGCGGCCAGAATGCTGGGCAGTAAGAGCGGAATCACTACATGCCTGAGTGTGCGAAACAGATTGGCGCCGAAAATAGCCGCGGCTTCTTCCAGGAGAGGATCCATGCGTCTGAACGACGGGGAGACAATGAGATAAGCGGTCGGCGTAAAGGACAACCCCTGCACGAAAATCATGCCCGGCATTGTGAAGATGTCAACAAGTGCGTCGCCGCCAAACATCGCTGCAAAAATTCTATTAATCATGCCGATCCGCGGACTAGCCAACAACACCCACCCGACCGCGAGCAGGACGCCCGGAATCGCCATTGGCAATATGAGGCTGATCCTCGTTGCGGTTTTGAACGGAAGGTCGGTCCGCTCGGTCAGCCAGGCGAACATGACGCCGAGACACAAGCTCACAAGAGTGCTCCCAGCGGCGAAGACCAAGGTGTTGAGAATCAGTTCATAGGTTCGCGCATCGACATAAATGTCGATGAAATGTCTCAGCGTGAAACCGGCGTCGAAGATGAATCCGGTCTCCTTGAAGCCGCTCAGAACCAACAGCAGCAGAGGAACAACGACCAGATACGCAAGAATGACGAGGACTACACCAACAGCAACGTGGATTCCACGAATCCGCAGGTTCGGCGGTGTCGCTACCGCACGCGTTGCATCGATCATGAAGAGCCTGGTGCATCCTTTGGGAGCATCACACACCGTTCAGGCGGTAGATACAGAAAGACTCGATTCTCCTCTTCCAGCGCATGGCGCAGTGGCGTCTGGACCTCGAACGTAAACTCACCGACTCGAACCCGACAATCCAGCAGCTTGCCGGTGAACGTCTCTGAGACGATCGTTCCCTCGAACACGTTGACGTCGGACGACGGCAAATTCTCTTTGGTCCAGCCCATAGGAATATGCTCGGGCCGAACCATCAAAAAGCCCCCGCTAGGCGCGCTGCCACTAGAGCCTCCCATGGCGATCTGTCCGATCGGCGTCTTCACCGTCGTGGTTGCACCATCGGTCGAGACGACTTCACCCGGGAGCAAATTGCTTTGACCAACGAACTTGGCGGTGAACAGTTTCTTAGGCTCGAGATAGATATCTTGAGGCTTACCGATTTCGACGATGTAGCCGTTGTCCATCACCGCTACCCGGTCCGACAGGACCATAGCTTCCTCCTGGTCATGGGTGACGTAGATACTGGTAATGCCGAGCTGCTTCTGTAACTGGCGCAACTCGAACCGCATCTGGATTCGAAGCTTGCTGTCCAGATTACTTAACGGCTCATCGAACAGTAACAGGTCGACATCCATAACGATGGCTCGGGCAATGGCAACGCGCTGTTGCTGACCGCCCGAAAGGTCGGTCGACGACCGACCCTCCAAATGATGCAAGCCTACTAGTTCGAGGGCTCGCATGACCTTCTCTCGACGATCAGAAATGCCCTTGACCTTCAGTGGAAAGTCGACGTTGTCGTAAACGCTCATGTGCGGCCAGATGGCGTATGACTGGAACACCATGCCAATGTTTCGCCTGTGGATCGGCACCGACCTGTGTTGCTGACTCGAGAAGAGATGACTCTCGCCCAACGTGATCTCGGCGGAGTTAGGAATCTCCAAACCCGCGATGCAGCGAAGCGTCGTGGACTTTCCACATCCGCTCGGCCCGAGCAGGGTGAAGAATTCTCCCGTTTCAACGGTAAACCCAACTCCTCGGACGGCGGGAATTTCACCACCGTCCACGGCGTAGGCTTTCCACAAACCTTCGACTTTAAGCACGATTACTCACTGGACCACTTTCACCAAAACGGAGAACCCGTTATCTATTCCTCTCCAACAGTTCAATCATTTTCTCGGTCATCGACTTGAATTCAGCCAATCGCTCACCTTCGTGATACGCGATATTTCGGCTACCAATGAGTCTTTCCATTTCGGTTCCCTCGACGTAGGGATTTCCTCGATACACCGCATCTTCATACACCCTGGCACCTTCAGGAGTCGTCAACCAATGGATCAAGAGCTTGGCAGTATTCGGATTCTTTGCTTCCTTGAGAATGCCGTAAGTGATCAATTGCACCGGAACCGGATCGGCAAACGTCCACCCCACCGGTGCTCCCTTACTTTTCGCCGCCTGCATGCGATGCAGGACGACGATACCAATCGGAGTTTCACCGGACGACAGCCAAGCGGACACAGCTGCGGCCGAACGGCTCAACCGCCAATCGTGAGCGAGTAGGCTCTCGAGAAAACTCACCGCCCTGCCCTCGTCCCACACCGCCGCAAGTGTTGCCCATGGTTGCGAATTGAACCACCACGAGCCTTGGCCTTTCCACTTCGAATCCAGAACATCATCCCATCCCTTCGGGATATCCGGACCCTTTACGAGATCGGTGTTGTAGCCGATGACATAGGCGAACATGCTGCCGACCGCAGTGTATCTGTCGAATACAGATTTCTCGGGAATCCCCAGCGCCTTCCAGTCCACCGGCTGAAGCAGTCCTCGTGCGGCAAAGTCGTCCATTTGAACCGTCCCCGATGCAACGATGTCGGCGTTTGAAATTCCCGCCCTGGCCTCGGTAATGACGCGAGTAACCGTTGCCCCAGCGACCAGGCGTTCCTGGTCATACGACGTAACGAAGGGATAACGCTTTTGAAACGCCGCCATAATCTTCGCCCAGGCTTGTGGCTGTTGGCCCTCGTAGACCGAAACCCGACCTTCCTCTTTCGCGGCAGCTATGACCTCATTCAATGACTCCGGGTTTCCAGATTGTGTGGCTGCCGAGAGCAGGGAGTGCGTGAGCGCCGACAGCAGTAGCGTTATTAGAGCCAGACTGACTAGGCGCCAAGACCTTGTTGCGATCGTCATCATTACCTCGGACTCTGCATGCAATTGATTCTTTCGTGAATTATCATATCCGACTATATTGTCGAGAGGTATTACCTCACCTCAAACCGGCCTCGACCGCTTTGGCAAATGCCAAGTCTGTTTACCGAAACCGTCGAGCGTGGAGAAGCACCATGACGGAGCCATTACCAAGTCTCGCGATTGTTGGCGGCACCGGAGCGCTAGGAACCGGTCTCGCCTATCGGTGGGCCCGAGCCGGCTATTCGGTCGCTATCGGTTCACGGTCTCCCGAAAAGGGCACTGCCGCAGCTGCCGAATTGCGCACGCGCTTGCCTAACGCGAAGGTTTCTGGAGGAGGAAATCGTGACGTCGCCAGAAGCGCGGCCGTCATCATATTGACTGTTCCATATACCCACCATCAATCAACGATCGAAATGATCAGAGCAGAGGTTCAGGGCAAGATTGTGGTGGACACCACCGTACCGTTGGTCCCGCCACAGGTTACACGGGTACAGTTGTCAGACGATTGGCCAGTAGCAAAGTCTGCCCAGTCATTCCTGGGCGATAATGTGCGAGTTGTGTCCGCATTTCACAACGTTGCCGCCGGACATTTGCAACGGGAGAAGGGACCCGACGACGGCGACGTGTTGGTGTACGGTAACGATAGTGATGCACGGCAGGCCGTGATCGACCTTGTGGCCGCAACAGGTCTGCGTGGCTTGCATGCCGGGTCGATTGATAATTCAGTGGCGAGTGAGGCGCTCACCTCCGTGCTCATTTTCATCAATAAACAATACAAAATCGACGGAACAGGCCTGCGAATCACGGGAACAAAGATGGGCGAAACCACGTGACCCTCGCCCCTCGGAGGCTCGACGCAGCGTTACCGTGGGCGATTCTGCCGATCAAATCGATGCACACGGCGAAGCAGAGATTGCGCACGTTCCTTACCGCCTCTGAACGACAGTCTCTCTTTCGTGCGATGGTGTCTGACGTGCTCGCGGCAATCGGTCAGTCGACTAGTCTCGGCGGACTGGCGATTGTCACTCGTGACCCAAGCGTCCGAAGTCTAGCTCGACATGCGGGGGCACGATTCATCCAGTGCGATCTAGACCAAGGACAGTCGGTTGCAGTCACCACTGCCGGCAAAATTCTACTGGATGAGGGTGTGACACGCATGGTCACGATACCCAGCGATGTTCCGCTCCTGACGGGAGCGGAGATCGATTCTCTGTGTTCGACTCTCGAAGACCGAGGAACGGTCAGCTTAGTACCGAATCGCGACGGCACCGGCACAAACAGTATCGCCTGCTCACTGCCGTGCACCATACCGCTGTCGTTCGGCGAATCGTCCTTGCACAAGCACTTGACCGCCGCAAGAAATAGCGGACTGAAGACACACGTTGTTCCTCTGCCTGGTCTGTCTCTCGACCTAGACGTTCGTTCCGACCTGATCGAGTTCCTGAAACACGACATCAGCACGGCATCGCGAGCCTTCCTACTGGACAGCGGCATCGCCCATCGAGTCCACGGAATGACTCACCTGGACAGCCCTGGTGAAATGACGGGCACGGACCACTAACCATGTGGAAAGCCAACCTAAATACGATGATGCAGACGGCTAGCGACCTTCGCGATCAAGGTCATGGGAACATCATCAGCTACTCCCGCAAGGTCTTTATTCCTTTGACACGTTTGTGCCGCGACGTTTGCCACTATTGCACGTATGCGCAAGCCCCACACGATATCCGTAATCCATACATGTCCCGGGATGAGGTGCTCGCTGTGGCTCGAGCCGGTGAAAAGGCCGGCTGCAAAGAAGCCCTGTTCACGTTGGGCGATAAGCCCGAACTTCGCTATCGGGTCGCGCGGGAAGCCCTGGCCGAACTCGGATGTAAAACCACCATCGACTATGTCGCCCAGATGGCAGACTTGGTAATACAGGAAACCGGTTTGTTGCCGCATATCAATGCGGGCGTCCTAACATCAGAGGACTTGGTTATGCTTCGAGAAGTGTCGGCGTCACAGGGCTTGATGCTGGAGAGCACTTCGACGGGCTTGTGTGAAGAAGGCGGTCCGCACGAAGGGTCGCCGGATAAATTACCACAACGGCGCCTCGACACCATTCGGCTCGCCGGCGAACTGCGCGTGCCGTTCACGAGCGGTCTTCTTATTGGTATTGGAGAGTCTCGGTCGGAACGCCTGGAGTCGTTGCACGCACTGCACGATCTCCACTGTCAATACGGGCATATTCAAGAGATCATTATTCAAAGTTTTCGCGCTAAGCCAGGGACGTTGATGGCGAATGCCACGGAACCGGGTCTTGACGAGTTGCAGTGGACGATCACTAGGGCGCGCCTGCTGTTTGGCCCGGAGATGAATATTCAAGCTCCGCCCAACTTGAACGCGGGTAACCTCCAGCGTCTTGTCGATGCGGGCATTAACGATTGGGGCGGGGTGTCACCGGTGACACCAGATTTTGTCAATCCCGAAGCCCCCTGGCCACATCTCGCATCGCTCGCGCAACAGACAGCGCGTGCGGGCAAAACTCTAGTAGAACGATTAGCGGTGTACCCGTCGTATCTTCGTGCAACACCGGACTGGGTCGCGCCAACGGTCCGGTCCTGCGCGCTGCGCATGGTCGACAGTGAAGGTTACGCTCGGACCGATGCGTGGTCACCCGGACACACCTCGCAGGTGCCGTACGATCTGCCCACTGAATCTCCACGGGCCAAACTGAGGCAGAGCACTGGTCTAAGCGAGAGCTTGGTCGAGAGTCTGAAGCGGGCTCAGGGTGGGGACGAGCTTTCGGAGTCCAGCATCGTCGAACTGTTCAGCGCCCGAGGTGCATCATTCGATGCCGTGTGCGAAGCGGCAGACACGCTGCGCGAGGTCGTGAACGGCGATACCGTCAGCTACGTGGTTAACCGGAATATCAACTACACGAACGTCTGTTACTTTGGCTGCAGATTCTGCGCCTTTTCCAAAAGCAAACACAGCGAAAGTCTTCGCGGTCCCTCGTATGACATCGAACTCGAGGAAATCGCCAGGCGTACGCGTGAAGCCCACGTACGCGGCGCGACTGAAATTTGCATGCAAGGCGGTATTCACCCGCAGTATACGGGTAATACTTACCTCGAGATTTGTCGGGCCGTGAAGACCGCCGTTCCGGAGATTCATGTCCACGCTTTTTCGGCCTTGGAGATTTGGCAAGGTGCCGAAACGCTGGGGTTGAGCGTCGTACGATTTCTCGAACAACTACAAAATGCTGGACTGGACACGCTGCCGGGGACTGCTGCCGAGATTTTGGACGATGAGATTCGCGCGGTCATTTGTCCCGATAAGATCAACACGCAGCAATGGCTCGATGTCATTGGCACAGCGCACGATGTCGGCCTGAAAACCACTTCAACAATCATGTTCGGTCACGTGGATCAACCTCGTCACTGGGCGCGACACCTGCTACACCTACGAGCCTTGCAACGCCGGACCGGCGGTATCACTGAATTTGTTCCGTTACCATTCGTGCACCTTGAGGCACCACTCTATCGACAAGGTATGAGTCGCATGGGACCCACATACCGGGAATCGGTGCTGATGCATGCCGTCGCACGTCTGTCGTTGCACCCCTACATTACGAACATTCAAACCTCTTGGACGAAGATGGGCATTAACGGTGCTCGGGCATGTCTTCAGGCAGGCGCCAATGATCTCGGCGGCACCTTGATGAACGAAAGCATCAGTCGAGCAGCAGGGAGCATTCACGGACAGGAATTGTCACCCCGTCGAATCCAGCAGGTAGTGGATTCCTTGCAACGAATCCCTCAACAACGCACGACGCTGTACGGCACCGTGTCAGACGAGCGCTCAACCCAATCGTTCGATACTGTCCCACTCGAGAAGGTGGACAACACGACGGTATCTCGTCCACAGCGTCGCCCTTCCGGTTTCGAAAAAACACGCCTGGTGCGCAACACCGCTCGGGAGGCCTTGGGTAGCGAGCATGCGTCCTGATTATCTCGAACTCATCGCACTATCCGACATACCATTAGTAAGCGCCGGTGACGACCTGGCCGACTTGGTTGCCAACGCCTTGCAAAAAAGTGATGCCCAGCTCGACGATCATGATGTGCTGGTTGTGGCACAAAAAATTGTGTCGAAGGCCGAGGACCGACTTGTCGATCTTGCCACCGTCGACCCATCGGAAGAGGCCCAGCGACGCGCCACTCAAACCGGCAAGGACCCCCGGTTGGTGGAGCTGATATTACGTGAGTCCGTTCGCGTGGTTCGCCAAACAGATTCCTTAATCATTACCGAGACCGCGTTTGGCACCGTCATGGCGAACTCTGGTGTTGACCAATCGAATGTCGAAACGGGTCATGTGTTGTTACTGCCCGAAGATCCTGACCGTTCCGCGGCAACACTCAGACAGCAACTCATGCAACGGTTCTCGAGAACTGTCGGGGTGGTGATCGCAGACAGCATGGGTCGCGCATGGCGCAAAGGGATCGTTGGACATGCGATCGGCGTCGCAGGTGTTGAGGCACTCGTTGATCTTCGCACCTCGCTGGACCTGTTTGGCCGAGCGCTCCGCGCTACCCAAATTGGCTTAGCCGACGAAATTGCTGCGGCCGGGACCATGGTCATGGGGCAAGGCGCGGAAGGACGACCGGTTGTTCTCGTCCGCGGATTAGGTAAATTCGATCAACCGACCAATGCCAAAGCACTGGTTCGCGACAAGGAGCACGACCTCTTTCGATGACAGTGAAACACCTTGCACTCTCTGGCGGGGTTGGTGGTGCGAAACTCGCATTCGGGTTGACCCACGCGGTGCCGGCTGAGGAGTTGGGGGTCGTCGTCAATACCGGTGACGACTTCGAGCATCTCGGACTGCACGTCTCGCCCGATCTCGACACACTGCTCTACACGTTGGCCGGAATCAACAATCCGATGACCGGTTGGGGGCGAGATGCCGAGACGTGGTCATTCATGGGGGCGTTAGAAGAAGTTGGTGGCCCCACATGGTTTCGACTCGGTGACAAAGACCTGGCACTGAACGTGCTCAGAACCCATGCGCTTCAATCGGGAACGACGCTGAGTGAGTTTATGGCCGACATGGCCAACCGCTTGGGGATCACCAGCCGCATCATTCCAATGACTGACGAGACAGTCAGAACAGTCATCGAAACCGAACTCGGACCATTGGACTTTCAGGACTACTTCGTGCGTCAGCGATGCGAGCCCGTAGTGCAGTCGATACAGTTCCAAGGAACAACCGATGCTGCACCCACAGCGGAGTTACAAGAAATAATGACCGCTGACGCCTTGTCCGCGATCATTATTTGCCCATCGAATCCCTACCTGAGCATCGACCCTATCTTGTCCGTGCCTGGTATCCGTGATGGTCTTCGGAAATGTGGAGTCCCTGTGATTGCAGTATCTCCAGTCGTGTCGGGTGATTCAATGAAGGGACCCACGTCCAAAATCATGAGAGAGCTTGGCATCCCCTGTTCCGCGACCGCAATTGGGCATCACTATCGCGGGTTGATCGATGGTCTCCTCATCGACAACGATGACGCTTCGCTCGAAGCGGAAATCGCGGATTTGGGAATTGCGGTCAAACTTTCCGATATCGTCATGCGAAGCACGGAGGATCGCTGCACAGTGGCGAAAACGGCGGTTCAGTTCGCCGGTGAGCTAGGACCCGGGCGAATGCCAAATGCCGAGCAGGCCACGTAGTAGGACGAGCTGCCCCACATGGTAAGCGTTGTGATCAGCCACGACGAGCGCCTCCCGCAAAATCGTCTGACCCGTCCCGTGCGGAATTTTCGCATGTAGATCGGTTTCCGGGTCGGCCACCAGTCGCTGCATCTGATCCAAATCATCGGAAAACTGTTTCACGCTGTTCGTCCAGTTTGTGCGATTAGGCACTTCGTCATCCGACGGCCAGTAATCGTCAGGAAAAGATGGTTCGATGTAGTCAGGCTTCACACAGAAGTCCAAGATATCCCGTTGCGCAATTCGCATGTGCTCGAGGATCTGCCAGGCGGAGTGTGGTGCGCCATCTGGAATCCGTGTGCGTGCCTCCGCGGGCCAACCATTAATTACTTCATCGAATGCAAGATGCGCACCCTTGCCCTTGAGTAACTCTATGAGTTGTTGCCGGAGATCTGGACCGTTGTCCGTTGTCATTGACACTCGTTCAATCTTTTATGAAGAAGGTTCAGAAGGCGCAACGCATCCAGTTGATGGCAACAGGCTTTCTCGTGCCTTTACGTGTTTCAACCATCCCTCAGTTTGTGTTACGGATAGTTCCGCCTTCTTCTTAAACTCTGCAAAACTGAAGTGGTCTGATCTGAAACTCGGAAGAAGCTGGAAATAGGCGATCCGGCTAACGGTCCCCAGCCAGGTATCCACCTTGCGACGTATGTGCTCGGCTGTCCAATCTCGCTGCCATCCACCACGAATACATTGCGTAGCAAACACCAGCGCGGTCGATTCGATGAATTGAATCGCCGGACCCTCGAAGGTATCGATTCGTTCCGTAGATAGATCTTTCGTGGCAGCCCGATAATCTTCTTCGGCTTTGCCGAGAACCACCTCGACCTGCGGCTGATAGGCCTCAGGAAAACCTTGAGGAAAATCTAATTCCATCATCATATTTTACGCGATGGCGAAAGGTTCGACACGCTGGAAGTAATCTTCTTATAGGAGTATCCTATGATCAACTCAGTCTGGAGGGAACATGCAGAACAATACAGGGGTCACCAGTGTGACACGTATCGCAATCGGACACCTAGTCTCGTTCACTCACCGGACGACAGGCATCACCAAACAACTGGTGTCGCTCGGGGTTGTTCTCGCCTGTTTCTGGAATGCACCGGCCACTGGGCAAAACCTCGCCGATCATCCCGAAGTCGCGTCGCAGATCAAACTGATGGATGCCTGGATTGACGCCCAGATAAAGGAGATCGATCTCCCTGGTCTCGTTATTGGCATCGTGCACGACCAGGAAGTCGTCTGGTCCAAAGCCTACGGCCACGCTGACGTTGAGCTCGCCACGCCAATGCAGGTTGATTCAATTTTCCGAATCGCATCGCACTCAAAGCTATTCACCAGTATCGCTATCTTGCAATTGCGGGAAGCCGGCAAGCTGCGACTGGACGACCCCATCACCGACCACCTGCCGTGGTTCGACATGGAGAATCCTTATCCAGATGCAGAACCAATCCGGATCTCGAATCTTTTGACTCACTCCGCGGGTCTCCCACGAGAGTCTAATCATCCATCGTGGACAGAATTCGAGTTTCCGACTCGTGAAGATCTCCGGGAGACTGTCTCGCAACAGCAAGCCGCCTATCCGTCTGCAACCGTTTGGAAGTACTCGAACCTCGGCCTGTCGCTCGCCGGTGCGATCGTTGAAACGGTCTCCGGTCGGGCGTTCGAGGAGTATGTAGAAACGGAAATCATGGCACCGCTGGGCATGACCTCGTCGAGTGTGGGGGTGCCGAGCGAGAGCCACCGATCCCGTCTCGTGACGGGCTATGGTCGACGCTGGCTTGATAAGCCACGTGACACGATGCCGTTCATCGATGCGCGATCGTTCGACCCAGCCACTGGACTGTCCTCGAGCGTTAGCGACATGATGAAATTTCTCTCCTGGCAGATGCGGCTGCGCTCAACACATGTCACTGAGGTGCTTCGCGCAAACACGCTGCGTGAAATGCAGCGCGTGCACTGGCTCAGAGAAAATTGGCGGAGCGGGAACGGATGGGGGTTCTCCATTTCTCATCGAGACGATCGTGACCTCATTGGCCACGGTGGCTCCTACCCTGGCAACCGTACGACTACCCAGCTCAGCCCGAAGGAGAACGTTGGTGTCGTGGTGTTCACGAACGGCGGTGACGGTAACCCAGGCCGCTACCTGAACAAAGCGTTCGAGTGGATTGCTCCGGCCATCGTACGCGCCACGGCACAACCCGCAGTTCCCGCCGCCGCAGATCCCTCGTGGACGCAGTATGTTGGCATGTATCGTTCTCGCGGTGGCGAGCGACAGGTCATCGTGCTCAACGAAGAACTGATGGTCATTTCGCCACGCAGTGACGACCCAATGGGTGGCAAGTCGACACTCCGACCCGTCGGGGAACACACTTTCAAGATCGAAGGCACCGGTGGTGGTCCGCATGGAGAACTCGCACGCTTCGAGCTCGACAACAGCGGAAACGTTATCCGACTCTATATGGGTGTGAACTACTCCGAACGCGTACCCTAGGACGACCTCATATCATGGGGTACGCTGCCAGCGCGAGCCGATGCTGGCTGCTTCCCCACCAGGCGCCCAGATGACAAGGGCCTTGGCCGGCGGTCCGTCCGGGTCGACGATGTGGTTCACCACGTCGGGTGGCTGAACATAACCCAGCATGCCCTCAGTCAGCATGTGACTCTCTCCGTTCACCACGTGTTCGAGCGTTCCTTCCAAGATGTAAAAAATCTCGGTCACCCCATGCGAGTGGTCACCCGAGTTGGTTCCGGGAGGGAACGTCAACTGTCCGACATCGACGTCCGCGCCCATAGTGGGTCCGTCAAACAGGACATCAAGAAGTGTGCCGTTCGGTCCGCTCTGGTAGCTCACAATATCCGTTGCGGTTTGCGCAAACATGCCTGCCCCAAAACAGACCAGGCAGGCCATAACTGCGTAGGTTGATTGTCGTCGAGTCATCAGTCCCTCCATTTCGTTCACGTCGATGAAGATGCCGACGCCCATCCTACCGCTGACTCGTGACGGGTTCAACGTGGCGGTCGAATCAGCACTCAGTTAAAAGCTCTTAGGTAGGTTAAATGACAGGGGAACGTTCATGTGTATAATTAATGTCCATTAAGGATGGCCTGGACGGCTGATCCTAAAATTTTTGAAACTTAACTCGGGAGAAACACGACCATGAATACGAAACGAATCTCGATCGCAGTTGCGGGAACAGTGGGTGCGTTGGTGTTAACCGGACTCACAATCGTTGCCCAACCACAGAGTGACGAGCCGCCCGAAATGGGTTTCTTTATTACCAGCGTCGGCCTTGGCGATGGTGGCAACTTGGGCGGCCTCGCGGGCGCGGACGCCCACTGTCAGGTCCTGGCTGAAGCGGCAGGCGCGGGACACCGCACCTGGCGGGCCTATTTGAGTACGCAGGGAGACGACGCCGTCAATGCTCGTGATCGCATCGGCTCCGGACCCTGGGCCAACGCCGAAGGTCTGACCATTGCAACTAACAGCGAAAGTCTGCACCACGACAACTCGAATATCACCTGGGAACATGCCCTGGACGAAAATGGTGATCAATTCGAATCGCGACTCGGCGGCGACCCGGAGTTTACAGAACATGACGTGCTAACTGGAACACAGATTGTTGGGACGGCATTTCCGGCGGGCGACGACCAAACCTGCAACAACTGGACAAGCAATAACGAAGGCAGCGCCAGAGTCGGACACCCGGACCGCATCTCGTTCTCGACACCAGGGGCCCCCTGGAACTCCTCCCACGGAACCCCGGGTTGCACGCAGGCGAATCTCGTGAGTGTCGGCGGCGCGGGTCTCTTTTACTGCTTTGCCGCGGAATGACATTCGGGTCATCGAACACGAAAAGGAGAACAGGTTGATGTTGCAGCGATGTGGATGGCTGGGAGTACTCACACTCTCAATGGGGATGCTATGTCTCGCATCTGAGGCGGCGGCGCAAGGTGGACTCCTCCCAGACGAACGAACTCGAGAGACCGGAAGAATCGAGAAGGGCGCAAACTTTGGTCCCGTCTTGGAGGCCTACGGATCGTTCTTCACTTTCGATGACCAGGAACTCGTGACGCCGGATACCGTCTACAAGGTCGTCTTCGACACGAACTCGACAACGGAACGAGGAGGAATGAACCCGCAGATCAACTCGGCCGCCCGCTTCCTCAATATGCACGTCGGGTCTGGTGTGCCGAACGAGAACGTTCACGCGGCCGTGGTACTGTACGGGCCGGCCACCCATGACGCGCTGAGTAATGACGCCCATCAGGCAAGGTTCGGTGTGGATAATCCAAACATTCCACTCATCGAAGCGTTAGCCGAGGCCGGTGTGCCCGTTTACGTCTGCGTGCAGTCCGCGAACAGCCTCGGCATCCGCCCCGACGAGATTGAGGCGCCTGCGCGGATGACCCTTTCGGGTCTGACGGCGCTTGTGAAACTCCAGGCGGACGGCTATCAGCGGGTGTATTAAGACGGACACACTACTGAAGATCCGGTGAAGATCCGGCCAGTAAGTTTTCATTTTTTTTGATGCGCACCAACCGGCTACTCTTTCTCGGCTTGTTTCTCACCTTGGGCAGTCATCCGGTATCGGCCCAAGCCGTGGAGTCTGAATCACCAAATATCCTTTTCTTTCTATCCGACGATCAGCGGTCAGACCAGTTTGGCGCAGCCGACCATCCAGTGCTGCACACACCAACCATTGATGCGCTCGCAGCCGAGGGAACACGGTTCACCAACGCGTTCGTCACCACCGCAATCTGCGCCGCAAGCCGTGCAACTATTCTAACGGGCTTGGTTGAGCGGAGTCACCGCTTCACGTTCGGCACCCCGCCCATCGAAAACCGACACACCGACCTCAGTTATCCCGCCCTGCTGCGTGATGCCGGTTACCGTACGGGGTTTGTTGGCAAATTCGGCATGGAGGTAGAGTCCGGCGCTATCCGGACAATGTTCGACGTTTTCGAACCACTCGACCGAAATCCGTACTTTCGAATTCAGCCCGACGGAACAACCCGTCACGTGAGCGAAATCACAGCAGACCGAGCGGTCCAGTTTCTGAAAACGCACGATCGCCGACAACCGTTTGCCCTAAGCGTGAGCTTTAATGCTCCGCACGCGGAAGACATCGACCACGAGAATCACTACCCCTGGCCTCCAGCTCTAAACGGACTGTACGACAACGTTGATATCCTCGCGCCGCCGTTGTCAGGCGACGATGTTTTCGATGCGCAACCAGACTTTCTTAAAACTTCGCTCAACCGGCAGCGTTGGTTCTGGCGTTGGGATACCCCAGAAAAGTATGACCGAAATATTCGCGCCTACTATCGGATGATTAGTGGCATCGACCAAGCGATGGGTCGGGTGCTCGACGAGCTTGAGCGGCTCGACCTGCACAGCAACACCGTCGTTATCTTTTCGAGTGATAACGGGGTCTACCTCGGTTCACGAAACTTTGCTGGCAAGTGGTCGCACTATGAGGAATCGCTACGTGTACCACTCATCATCCGTGATCCACGACGTGGCACCGACAACTACGGCCACACGGTAGAGAACATGGCCCTCAATCTTGATATTCCAGCTACGATTCTGGATATCGCAGGCATCAAACAACCTGTGTCCTATCAGGGACGAAGCTTGTTCCCGTTTACCGCTGGGGTCGAAGTGCAGGATTGGCGAACTGAATTCTTCATCGAACACCTCATGGAGTTCGACGACAATCTTCCGAAGTACGAAGGCGTGCGCGACGAACGGATGGTTTACGCACGCTACTTTGAGCAGGATCCTGTCTACGAATTTCTCCACGATCTTCACCGCGATCCCGACCAACTAGAGAATCTCGCTGCTGATCCGGCTTATCAGGAAACGCTCAATGATTTTAGGACACGCACCAACACGTGGGTCGCTGCCTCTGGCGGTCCCTACAATCGAGACGAGTTCCAGGCGCGACCTACAGCAACATCGTCAGACCCACCAAACTTACTGCTCATTATTGGTGACGATCAATCGTGGACTGATTTCGGGTTCATGGGACACTCGACGATCGAAACGCCGAATCTCGACGCACTCGCTGAGGCCGGCGCCGTCTTCACCAGAGGCTATGTCCCGACTGCACTCTGCCGGCCATCACTGGCCACGTTGGCCACTGGACTCTATGCCCACACGCATGGCATCACGGGTAACGACCCGACCATCGGCGATATTCCGGTCGGTATTGATTATCTAAACGATCCGACTTACCGCGCGCTCAACCAGCGGGTTATCGCTCAGATAGACAACGTTCCCACCTTGCCTCAATTATTGGCAAACGGAGGTTACACCAGTTTCCAATCGGGTAAATGGTGGGAAGGTAATTACGCTCGTGGCGGCTTCGACTCCGGCATGACCCACGGTGATCCAAACCGAAGCGGCCGCCACGGCGACGAAGGACTCACGATCGGCCGGGAAGGACTGCAGCCAATCTTCGACTTCATTGAGAGTGTGAATGACCAACCGTTCTTCGTTTGGTACGCGCCGTTCCTCCCACATACCCCGCACAATCCTCCGGTGCGACTTCTTGACAAATACCGCTCTCCCGGCCGGCCGATCGAGATCTCACGTTACTACGCGATGTGTGAATGGTTCGACGAGACAGTCGGCGCGCTACTGGATCATCTCGACACACAGGGACTCGCTGAGAACACCCTCGTCGCGTTCATTACAGATAACGGCTGGATTCAGGCAACGCCCGACACGGACTTACCCGAGGGTTGGAACCAAAAATTTGCACCGCGTTCGAAGCAATCGCCGTTTGAAGGCGGAACCCGCACGCCTATCGTCCTACGTTGGCCGGGAGTGATCGAACCCGACCGGTATGATCTACCAGTCAGCAGCGTCGACCTCGCGCCGACACTGCTCGCTGCCGCTCACCTCAAAACACCGACACCGATGGCAGCACCAACGCCGATGCCAGGTATCGACCTGCTTCGCGTAACTGTCTATGGTGAGCCGCCCGTGCGGGATGCGATCTTCGGCGAGGCCTTCGCTCATGACATCGCTGACATTAATGACCCAGTTGCAAGCCTGCTCTATCGTTGGGTGATCGAAGGACGTTTCAAACTGCTGGTGCCACACGAGGGCGTCTTGGGCCGATACGCACTCGTGCATGCTGTCAGTCCGCGGAAACCGCAACTCTTCGACCTACTCGCCGATCCGCACGAAACAATTAACCTCGCCGACCGGTATCCCAACGTCGTGGAGCATCTGTCATGGAGGATCCGCCACTGGTGGCCCGCTGAACGATAAACATCGCTAGCGCTTAGTAGTTCCACCACGGAGTTGTGGCATCATCCGGCTTCTTGCGCATGATGAACTGTGCCATCTCGCGAAGCCGTTCGGCCCGCGTAACCGGCCCACTGAAGCAGTGTCCCTGCCCATCACCATACATGAACACACCTTCATAATGAGGGTTCTCGGTCGTCTTCATCCACTGCTCAAGTTCACGCGTGGAATTGTTCAGGTAGAAGTTGTCCATTGTTCCAGTATAGATGTGGAGTTTGTCCACAAGTTTCGGCCCCACCTCTGCCCAGTTTTGCCGAAGGTAATGCAACAGATCGTAGTTTGCTCGCCAGTACTCAGCCACTTCAGCATCGATCTCCCCGGTGCGTTTGTCGAACAGCGGCTTAAAGTATCCATCGTCGTTAATCGGACCATACACTGCGGACCAGATATCGAGCTGTTGACCCGAGCGCCCCTTAGTTCCGTTGACCAACTCGAAGTGATTTCGCTGACGTGACGTGAGACGAACTTCACCGGTGACTTCTCGCGTGTTCGCCGTTGGCACGCGACGCCATTCGTGCTGTTTATAGAACGCGTTGACGTCTTCGTAAATGTTAATTCCTTCAACGTCGGTGAACGTCACTGGATCAGGGCAATACGACCATGTCCCGCCAAAAAAGTCTGGGTGAAAAATTTGCAAGGCTAGTGACTCCCAGCCACCAGTCGAACCACCGGACAGCACCCGCGCGTAGGGCTCCGCCAGAATGCGGTACCGTTTTTCAACCTCAGGAATCAACTCTTGAAGGATCGCATCACCGTAGGGACCAAGGTTGACTGAGTTCACGGCATACGAGTCATCGAAGTACGGCGTCGGATGTTGGAACGTCACCAGAACCATCCGAGGAAAGTCCTCCCGGATCCACTCGCGATAGAAGTCGTCACCCACCTGAAACCGGTTCGGTGCGTTCAGCGAAAAATGCCCTTGGATGTAATTCGCTGGATAGCTGATTGTCGAGGTGTCGTAATCCCGCGGCAAGAGCACGGTCGCACCCAAGTGCACCGGACGCCCCCAGAACTCCGTGAGACTCGGACTCTGAAATTTGAAGCGTCGCACCCACTCGGTATCGGGCGGCACGACAACCGGCGGAATAATATTCTCGGCGCTAAGCGTGATGGTTGTGTCGGTGTCCGGATCGAGTCGAACCCGCTCGACCGCGCTATAAAGATTTCCTGGCGATCGATTCCAGTGCTGACCCTCCCACTGGTCATCGTGCATCCAGACAACGTGCCCATCGGCGCGTCGAAACTCGGAGTAGATGTTAACGAAACCCTGAACGAAATAGTCGCCTGGCGGGATGTCGCGCAGACTGGACACGGGCGAGCCAAGGTCTGTCGCATCAATGATGCCTGGCTCACCCGGTAACAGATTTTCAACGTCACGACCGAAAAAGGGAACGCCGGTGCGCCCGATCTGAAGCCGCGGCTCGCGCAACGCCGTTCGAGAAATCATCACATAGATCCGACCCGTCACCGACTCCGCGTGTGCCGCCGACGGAAATGAAACCTCGAAGCGCTGCTCGGCTGAGGCGACGAATGGGGCGAATGCCATGAAAGCGACGGCCACAACGCAACTGCAGCGACTAATCATAATTTTTCTCCAAAAATTCTTTTTTTTCTACGGTTCTACGTTAGCGTGATGGGAGAACTTTCTATAGTGCGCAGCTAACAGATCCTCGCCAAAATCCCCATTGAAGTCGCGCCAGACGCTGTGGATGTGGTTGGCGTCGTCCTGTGTGTTGTCGTATTCGATTAAGAAGCTCGGACCTTGAATTCGGTAGTAATGTCGTTCACCCTTCTCAATCTTTCCCATCCAGGCAAATTTAATCTGTTCCATCCGCTCGGCGTGCAGTCGCTCGAGACGAGCCTGCGCAACCTGAGTCGGTTGCGCGTTGGTATATTCTTCGATGACGTCCATCAGCCTTCGTTGCTGAACACCGGTCAGGGTCCCAAAGGCTATGCCCTCGTCGGTTTGAACAGTCGCTTCACGTTTGTTGGTCGTCAAAATATCGTCTGGTGCAATTGGACTCACGATGGCCTCTGCCCGTTGTGACTCGTTCAGGGATCGGAGGAACATACGCGCCAAGTCCTCCTCGTTGCGCAATACGCGAGTGCCGCGCATCGAACCTTGCCGAACCTCAGCCGGGTTCGCCCCGAAGAATTGCGGGCTCGCGGCCATCGCATTCCCGTTCACAAGAGTCCAATGTTGGGAGATGTGATGCCCTTCATAGCGCCAGCCCCATGGTCCACGTGCGGAGGGTTCACCGAAGATCGTAAAGTAGTACAACTCCGTGTCGCGGAAGGCCTGCCCGGACATCTCGAATAGCACCATTTCAAGTTGCCGAATGGTCTCGGCCTTGTCATAACCCTTTTCGCTAAAGCCAGCTCTCAGCAAGCCAAGTGCCGCTTCCTGTTGCGCGCGGTTCATTGACTTAAAAGGTAGTCCTTTGCGGTCCACGGGCGTATAAAACCAGGCGTAGCGTTCCTCCGTATCAAAGGGCATGGCAGTCTGCACCAATTCAGCGGGACCCAGAGTCCCAAGAAAGACCTGAGCAGCATGCAGCATCGCTGGCGCTGGCGTTTGGACTTGATAGCTAATTGAGAGCGTGGCCGGTACGATGACCCCGAGGATGATTATCCAACAGCGAAACACGACGCGGCGACAGATCATAAAGTCCCTCCTAGACCACGACGAAGAACAATGAGTCGATAGTGTAGTTCCGCTAAACTCAACAACGCAACCTGACCTACGAATCCGAGCCCACGATTCCTTCTCTTAAAACATCAGGCTGTAAGTGCCACTCAAGATTATTCGGCGGCGTCACGGCCAATTCATCCGGTCTAGGCAGCGCTCGAAGTTGCGGTGTGAAATCGTAAGGAACCGGCGACGGACGAGTTGTGCCCCCACGGTTCACATACTCCCAGACGATTTCCCCATCTGGCGTGACCTGAAACAGTCGTCCGGTGTTGTCCTCAGCGATAAACGTCGTGCCCGTCGGAAGTCTCCGTTGGGACCCCATGGTCTTACTGAAAAACTTAATGTTCGCATACCCGTCCGTTTCATACGTCCAGACGATCTCTTGGGTTATTGGATTCAATTCAACAATGAAGGTTTGTCCGCTGTGCGTCCGATTCCTTGGAAACAGTCCATTATCAAATAGGATAATGTTACCGGCACCAGGCAGCCCTTTCTCGATCATCTCCGGTTCATGGGAATGGGACATGCCGCCCTTATAGGTATGGGTCGCTTCCCAGACGACCGCTTTCGTCTTCTTGTCAACCAAGTAGATCATGTCGAGATTGCGCGCGTTGACCAGGATGTTCCCGGGGCGAAATCGTGTATCGCCCGCATCAAACCATTTGTTTTCTGGCAAGGGTGCAATCGAGTTCACATGGAGCCAGTCGCCTTCGGGCGTCGCCGGAGAAAATTTATTCAGATCGAGATGATTGTAGGCATGCCACTCCCAAACAACGTCCCCATCTGGTGTCACCTCATAGATGTCCGCACTGCGCTGGCGTTCTTCACTGCCGCGTTTACGAGGCGGCCACCAGGGGGCGATTTCAACATCGCGGACTTGGTTCTGAAAATCATCCGGCATCAATTGATGCGCGACCAGCAGTCGATTATTGTTGGGAAGCCAGCGTAAGTCGTTCACGGACCCGATGCCTTCATGGGTCCAGACGACATTGCCGTCCCAGTCATATTCGAAAATTGTTTGATTCGGACCCGCGTACAACAGGTGCCCGTTTGGCAGCAAGCGGCTTCGCTTGTTAAGCCATGCCGGCACGGTCCAACTGTGTACGACATTGCCATTCATGTCGATGAGACGAACGTCATCGGGAACAGTACTGCCTGCGCGCACCGCGGCGTCAGGATGATTACCGACGTCGGAATGGTCCGAAATAAGGATGTAACTGCTATACGCCTCTCCCGGTTTGTAAATGGTCGTCCCTGTTGGAAAAATGGTTGGATATGCAGCCGCAAGATAGGTGCTCGCGAGCACGACGAAGAGTCCAACCGAAGTACAACCATAAAGGTTCTTACCGATCATTGCAGACTCCTTCTTAAAGATACTGGCCATCCGGAAGCACTTCACTGCTGATAGATCTGTATCAGGTTGCCACACGTATCATCAAATATTGCAAGCATCGGACTACCCGTCGGTTTGGTCGAGAAGGTCACACCACGTTTCGTTAACCGGGCATACTCAGCTTGCACATCATCCACGGCAAACGCCGTGGCGGGTATCCCCTGATCGAAGATGGCCGTTTGGAAGATCTTCGCCGCGGCAATCTCCGCCGGCTCCAGCAATAATTCGACACAATCTGATTGCTCGGGTGACACAACCGTGAGCCACCGGAACTGCCCAACCGGCATATCGGTCTTTTTTTTGAAGCCCAAAACATCTGTATAAAACTGGAGGGCTTGTTCCTGGTCCGCGACGAACACACTGCTTAACTCAATTCGCACATGACACCCCTATTTCTTGATCAACCCAGAATTTGAATTTGTAAAGATCGCATCTCGCGATACTATTGTGCTCCTTGCAAGAGCGGGTTCCCAAACATTAATCAACGAAGGAGAAATCATGTCGGACGAACTCATTGCAGCAGCAAAACTCCCGAACATCGGCTACAGCGAAAAAGATTGGGACAAAACGGTCGCCAGTGTCACGCCCGACTTTGTCTACGACGAAGTCGCAAGCCATCGGAAATCTGAAAACGCTGAAGGTTATCTCGAAATGTGCAAGGGCTGGGCAACGGCCTTCCCCGAATCACGGGCAACGTTTCACAATGCCTACGTCATCGGTAACACGGTCGTGCTGGAACTCACGTGGAACGGCACGCATACCGGCCCTATGATGACTCCGAACGGCGAAATACCCGCGACCGGCAAGAACATCAGTATGCGCGCTTGCCAGGTGGTTGAGATCAAGGACGGCAAGGCGTCGTCCATGGTTCAGTATTTCGATATCAATACGATGCTGGCGCAGTTGGGTGTCGGCTGAGGCTGTTCACCCTAGCGATAGCTACCGTTTGGATGCACTGAGGGAAGATTGTAGGACGCGTCTGTGAGGATGGCCCAGCCCAGCGAGTCGGAGCTTTCCACCAGCGCACGTGTACACAAATCCCATTCGTGTTCAATAATACTGCAGCGATGCGAATTGCCATCAGCGGCACTGGTGACCAACCAGAAGAGATACTCGGTTAGCTGGCACGCATAGTCACAATTCGCATCATCGTAGGTGTACCAGGCGCTGGCCGGATAGCTAGCAGGGATCGACTGAAAATTACCGCCGCGCGCCACATCCATGGCGGTCGTGAGCTTATTGGTGGTCACCCCTCGATCGTCGATGTCTGAATAGACAAAATTCCACCCGTTGTTCTGGATGAGATGCAGGATCTCCTCCGCCGCAGCATCGTACTCCGGCCCGCCACACCCTTTGCATCGATCTGGTGCCGTCTCAAAGACACCAACTTCTTGAGCGTTGTGTTGCACCAGTTCACCAACGCGCTGCATAAAGAAATCTAAATCACCGTCACCGTTGATTAGGACCACAGTGGTAGTCCGTTCCAACATCGAATTGTTGACCGGCGGGTCGTCGACAAGGCCGTCCTCATTGTTGTCAAGCCATTCCGCCGTAATCGTTGCCGCGTGTGTCAGTTTCGCATCCGTGATGGCTGCACCCGTGTTCACGGCCATCACCATCACACCGAAGACACGAATGCATTTGGTGGCCGCCGAGGCAAACGGGTCCCCAGCCGGAATGGTAATGATGTCAAACGTGGGTGTGACACTCGCCTGCGCGGTGCTGATAGCACACACTCCCAGAGAGCTGGTGGTGGTGGTCGCAGTCGCGGTCGCAGTTGGTGCCGTCGGTGAGGAACTCCCGCCTCCACCTCCGCCTCCGCAACTGATAGCAAGTACTGCACCAAGGATATTCAGACTCAGAACGCGAAAACGCCAACGACGCACGACTTCTCTCCTTATACTGCAGCTTTTAGTTCAGCGAGCACGCGGCCATCCCGAAATGGTATTCGGCGCAGACGTACGCCAGTGGCATCAAAGATAGCATTTGCCACGGCGGCGAGCAAGGGCTTGCAGACTGTTTCTCCTGCTCCATACGGAGGTAAGTCGGACCGCCCGGGGTTTGGATCTCCATTGACCAGGACCACATCAATGACAGCCGGCGCGTCGCTATGAAGCAGGCTCGGATGTGAACGCCAATCTACACTCGTCACTTTTTCAGTATCAAACTGCACTTCCTCATGAAGCGTACGACTCAACGAGTGAAGCATCCCGCACTCAATCGTACGGCGTAAACCCTCAGGGTTAATGACCAAGCCACAGTCATGGGCACAGACCAAGCGCTTCACCCACACGTGCCCAGTATCCCGGTTCACTTCGACCTCCGCTATCTCCGCTACCACCGTTTGACTGCGGTAGGCATAGGCGATCCCGCGACCCGACACTATGGTTCCCGTGCGTCGAGTTTTTGGCGACGGGCGGCTGTCCCAACCATAAGCGTCGGCCGCAGCGCGGATGACCGCAATCGAACGCGCTCGCTTAAATCCACTATCGTCCTCGGTCGTCCCGGCGAGTAACCCGAGTCGAAAGGCCACCGGATCGGTGTTACCAGCTGCCGCTAATTCATCGATAAAGGATTCTGATGCGAAGGTCACCTGGGGTCCATTCGGATCTCGGAGATTTCCCGTGCGAAGCGGGGTTTCCCACACGCGAGGCAAACTGACGACCTGGGTGGCTTCACGCCGGTTCGGAATGACATACATTTCCGATGGGGTCGCCGCACGTCCGTTATTGGGTGTTGCAAGGCGCGTGCCGATGAGTTGGGAAATTAAGACCGTCGGCACCTCGTTATATCCGACATGGTTGTAGTCGGCGGCCTGCGCATTATATTCGAGTGCGACCAATTGCCCTTGAGAGTCCAGTCCCCCGCGGAGCGAGAAGGTAAACGCCGTTCCCTTGGTATCCCAGGCGGTCTCCTCATCACGCATCCACTGCAAGCGAACCGGTCGACCGATTTCTTTTGCGAGAAAGGCGGCCTCGAACCCCGCATCATCGGCGGCCGTACGACCGTAGGCCTGCGGCCCCTCCATCCAGACAACCCGCACCTGGTCTCTCGGCATTTCAAGAAATTCCGCAATGCCAGTTCGCATGCCGTAGGCTTTCATGTCGTTGGAATAGATCGTCATCTGGCCGTTCGAAGGATCGGCTAACGCATGCGCAGGGCCGAACGCCGTGTGTCCTTGAAAGGGTACGTCGTAATCAGCCTTGAGTACGGTCGTTGCATCCGCGAGTGCCGCGTCAGGATCTCCCACGGCCTCGGGTTCAAACTTCGACTTCGGCGCGACACTCCGCATGTAGGCAAACAACTTATCCGAAGTCGGAAACGGCGCCACTTCGGGCTTTTCCCAATCGGTCTTGAGCCGTCGAGCCGCAGTGATCGCCTGTTCCTCCCGTTCGCACACTACCGCTAAATAATTTCCTTTCCGTACCACTTGGATAAAGCCTGGCAGGTTTTCCACGGACGATTCGTCAACGTTTTGGAGTCTCGCCCCCACGACCGGCGGTTTGATATTGCGTGCATGGACCATCCCGGGGAGCGTGACATCCACTGCCCAGATGAGCGAGCCATCCACTTTCGGGGGAATATCAAACCGCATAGGCGACTGGCCAACAATCCGGAGTGCGTCAACCGGCTTGACCGTGGCCACGCCCGTCGTCTCATTGACAGTACGTCCCCGGAGATTGACATCAAACCGCTGTCCCCCAATCAATTCTGCGTAGGTAACTTTCCGAGAGGGATCCGACGTCATACTCACTACCGCTTCATTCACACTCAATAGATCGACGGGTACGCCGAATCGCTCCGCGGCTAAGGCAAGCAGGATACGGCGTGCTTCGGCAGCCACTCTCCGCATTGGCCACCCATCTGTTTGGATTGCATCAGAACCGCCTGAGCCACCCTGATCTGGCGTCACATCGGTGCTGCCCATGACGACACTCGTGCTGTCAAAGCCGATATCGAGTTCATCGGCCATCATTTGTCGAAATGCCGTCCCCGTACCTTGTCCACAATCCGTCTTCCCAACATAGAAAGTCGCCGTGTTATCCCGATGAATCACTATCCAGGAATCAAGTTGCCTAAAATCCGGGTCTGGATAAGGACCGGCTCCCTGCTGCTCAACACCCTCGGCACCGGTCGCCAACACGAAGCTCCCCGCATCCGATGCGGTTACCCCGAAACTCACCACAATGAGGCCTGAAGTCTTGAGGAAATCTCTTCGAGACGCCCCACTGTTCCTCGTTTCTAAGTCCTCTTTAAGTTCCCTGGGTATACTCGAGAAGAGAGTCATTCGACACCCTCCTGCTCTACCACTTGTCCATTCGACGCTTTGACGCCCGCGACACGTTTGATTGCCGCTTGGACTCGGTAATAGGTCATGCACCGACAGAGCGCTCCGGACATCCCTTCACGAATCTCGGCGTCCGTCGGATTCGGATTCTCGTCTAGCAAGGCCTTCGCGGTCATGATCTGGCCGTTTTGGCAAAACCCACATTGGGGTACTTGCTCATCAATCCATGCCTGTTGCACAGGGTGAAGCTCGCCATCCTTGGCCAGTCCTTCGAGGGTAATGATTTTCCCTTGAGCCCGACCGACGCGAGTTACACACGACCGCGTAGCGACCCCATCGATGATCACCGTGCAGGCTCCGCACTGTCCAAGACCGCATCCAAACTTCGGCCCTCGTAAGCCGAGGTCATTGCGCAGGACATACAGCAGTGGAGTCACCGGGTTCACATCCACAGTCCGTTCGACGCCATTCACATGTAAGGTCACTTCACTCATCAGTCACACCTCTTTCGCCACTTTGTCGGCCAAAGTGTAGCACCCGACTTCATCAACAATCACTACTCCAGATTGGTTATTGGTTGGGTGGGATTCTGACGTTCCCAGGCCACACGATTGCATCCTCCTTCAAGATTAGACGACCAGTTGCTGGGTCCACACTCCCAACAGATACGAAATCAACGGTATCGCCATCCTCTTTATAACCATGACTATTAACAATTTGAATCGGCATGTCCGCACGGTCGTTGGTGCCCGGCACAAGCGAGACACGACCGGTCGCTCCTTCAAAATCCATGCGTCTAAGATACGCCAACATGTTCTGGCTGGTCACACGCTCACCCGCCTCTTGAATATCGCGAATGGCATAGCCTACCGCCAACATATGGTCGTAGCTTAACGCTCCATAGAAAAAAGCTTTTGAACTCTGATCGACAGGCTTACCTAATCGTTGTTCAAGCGCCTCCCGGAAGTGTGACAGCTTCGGCGACGGCATCAGCTCGACCATGGGCGCGAAATAACCGAGGCTGCCCGCCACGGCCTCAGGTGCTTCATCGGCTGACACCATCTCGGCGGCATAGAATGAATAGCCCGCCTCATTCATCTCAAGTTCATGGAGCGCACGGAATATCCTCACCGTGTCCGGCGTCGGGCTCGTATTCACAATATGCCGAATGCCGGCTTCTTTGACCTTGATCACATACGATTTGATTTCATCGTAGGGCGTGTCTCGTGGATAACTATATTCCTGCGCAATCGTGATATTCCGTTGGCGCGTCGATTCGTGAATAACGTCCCGAGCCCCCAGACCCCAGGCGTCCGTCGTATAAAAATACGCAATCTCCTCAACTCCAAAGTGCGCCGCGACGTTAATCAGATACCCTTCATACTGTTCACTTGGACTGACCACGCGTACGAAATATGGAAACTCCTCGACCGACGACAGCATGGACGCATTGGAACCATTCGAGATCACTGGAATTTTGTACTTCTCCCCAACGCGAGCAATGTCGACCGCCGGCCCGCTACAGTCCGCTCCCGTGAGCACAAGAATGCCCTTCTGCATGAGCGTCTCCGCCATGAGCGCGGCATTCTCCGGCCAGCAGTGATAGTCGATCGTGTTCTCGTTCGTCATTCGAATGCGTGCGTCGCCCAACATACCGGAGTCGTTAATTTCCGCAATCGCAATCCGAGAACCGCGCAGGCTGAAGTCACCCCAGTCCGAATACCGACCATCTCGGTAGTGGTAGGTATACATCCCGCCGAGGTCGTAGATTTGGGCCACACCGACCAAAGGGGTAGCAATTAATAAAAGCAACACGAAGAGTAAATGATTTCTCAAGAATCGTCTCCCGCAACTCTCTAAATTGTACTATTCAAAACTAGCCCCATCACACAAGAATCAGCGACATGTTAAGCTTTACCGATAGTGCTGTCAGCATCAACGGAGAGAATGGAATCTTTATGATTACGCACAACACACGAACTCTTGTTAAATGTCTTTGCGCCATGATGGTCCTAGCGTTCGCGAACGGGTCTAATGGCGTCCGAGCGGAACAGCAGGATTGGGTGCAACTGGCCGTCCATAACTTTGGTGCCCCCATTAACACCATGTGGGATGAAGGCGAACTGACCTTTGCCGACGATGGCACCATGGTCTACTGCAGCGCCCGAGCCGATTTAGATGCGGCGCCTGGTGACCCGAAGGACTTGTATATTGCGACCTTTAATAAAGCGACCGGGAGTTGGAATGAACCCGTCAACATGGGTGAACCAGTCAACGCACCGCCCGCAACAGACGTCGATCCCCTACGCAAGGGCGATGATCGCGAACCCTGGATCACTGGTGATGGACAGACCATCTATTTCAAGTCCGACCGAACGGCCACCACAACACCGCGCAACAACAATGATCTGTTTGTAACCCATCTCGTCAATGGAGCCTGGTCCACACCGGAACTGTTGCCCGCGCCCATCAGTACCGACGAAGGGAATGAGCACTGCCCCATGCTGCTGCAAGATGGGGAAAGTCTGTGTTTCGCCTCGGCGCGAGCTGGTGGGTATGGCCAATCCGATATCTGGTGCGCCCAGCAGGACGCCAATGGGACCTGGCAGGACCCCATCAATCAGGGACCGAACATCAATACCGCCGCAAACGAATTCCATTTCACGCAGGACGCCAGTGGGGTCGTGTACTTCACGTCGAACCGACCGGGCGGCTTTGGAGGAATGGACCTCTATAGTGCAAAACAACTCGGACCAAATTCCTGGGCCCCGGCGATCAATCTCGGCTCCCAAGTCAACACGGAATCGGCGGACATGTGCCCGGCGTTACCACCGGGTGGGGGCACACTGACGTGGTTTTCGGATCGATCGGATAGCAGTTTTGGGGCGTTCGATATTTTCTGGACTAACAAAACCAATCTAACGACCACACCGTAACTCATCTCAATTAATGGTGGTGCCAGCCGGTGATTAAGGGTTATCGCCGATACACTAATCGGGCGGCCATTTCACCACGTGGAGTCATCAAGGTCGACTCGATGACAAGCTCCTGCCCGTTCTCACTTTGAGTCCACTGTTCCCGAAGCTGAATCGAGCGATCACCTCGAGGGGTCGTGATCGCCATCGTGCCTTCGGTCACCAACCTGCCATCCTCCCATCGAGAGGTCGTGACTTGTTGACCACGCGGACCCGCATTCGTACTTTCGACACCATCCAGACGATAAGTCGCCACCTGCGTTCCACCAGCGAGTTGGCGCTCCATGGTCAACACATCATCGGACTGCTCGATCACCACTGTCGCGGGGCCTCTCCCGACTCCACCAGCGCCGCGTCGACCACCCCTTCCCCCGGGAGGGTTAGGTAATTGACTGGCTTCAGCATCGAGCGTCCAGGTGCCGGAAAAATCTGTCCCCTGCGCCGTCACCATCGGCACACTCATGACAAATGTGGCCAGGATCAGTTTCGCTAGACTCATTCTCATTGCAATTACTAAACGATATGAAAAGATTTTCATCTTTTAAACCTCTCGAGGTTCTAACAAAAAGTGACTGATTCGTTCTTATCAGCTGTTTAGACGATCAGAGCTCTATGTTAGTTTGTTGTTTCTTCTCTCGGACTTCACACGAGTGACACTTAGGCTAGTGGCTTCAGGAAATCAAGCAACCGTTGAACATCACGTCGATTATTAAATAATGAAACGCTCACCCGCATCAAGGCGCGATCGTGCTCTCGGAAACTCACTGAGATTCGAGCCTCCGCGAGTTGCCGCATCAGTTCGGTAATCTCTTGCCGGTGAACAAAGCTGACAATCGGTGCCTGGTTTCCTTCCGGTGTCCACACCGAGAATCCCAGGTCGGCGATACCCGCCCGCAGCTCACGGGCCAGGGGCATGGTATGCGCTTCAATCTCAGCCAGTCCGACCTGCTTTAATAATCCAAGCGACGCGGCGAGTTGCGCCACGGCCCCATAGGCTAGACAGGAATATTCATACTTGTCCGCATTCACTCGATGACGAAACTCTAGTTCAGGAAACCGGCCGGCCGGCAACCCCGTCACCCAGCCGCTCGGCGTACGGGTTTGAGATACTTGCCCGTGCCCCCATCGGTCAGGGCGGATACGCTCAAGATGTTCTTCGCGGATAAAGAAACCCGCCACTCCGTAGCCCCCGAACAGCCATTTATGAGCCGCCGCGCAGGCAAAGTCCACACCGAGTTCCGTCAGGCTCACCGAACAGGTCCCAAGGCCCTGCACAACATCCGCATACACTAAAGTTCCTTTTGCATGCGCCAACGCCACGAGTTTCTCCAGATCGAGTCGGAAGCCATTGCGATTATTCACCCACGCCACGGACACAAGTCGGGTGCGTGCATCAATATAGGATTCAAAATCCTCCACATGGATTCCGCCATCGCGATGTGGCACCACACGCAGTTCAATCCCATAGTGGTCTTGCAGGTACATTAAGTGGGAAAAGGTGCCGGTGTAATGGAGGGCGTCGACCACAATATTGTCACCCGGCTGCAAATCGAGGCCGTTGATCACAATAGCTTCACCGTCCGCCGTGGTGAAGAGCAAGGCCACTTCTTCCGGTTTCGCACCAAAGAGTTCCGCGAACTCCGTGCGCGCTAGTTCCTTTTCATCTAATCGACTTCGACTATCCGCCCAGATTAATGTTTCATCCGCGTAGGCGACGCCCGCATCGCGTGCCACTTGAGGTATCGGACCGACCCATGCGGTATTGAGAAAGGTTTGGTTCTCTGCGGCTGGAAACTCTCCACGCACACCAAGCGGATCGTCTTCTGCCGACATCGCCAAGGCACGTCGCGTCTTCAGTGCCGTCAGACTTCCAGCAGAAACTGTCAGAAAACTTCGGCGATCCCACAAACTCATACCGCTTGGCTCCTACCACGTGATCGTACTGTTTCAAATTTCACTATAACCTGTTCCTCGGTTGATGCAATCACCATCTCTATAGATGATAGAGTTAAAGATGATGTGGTTTTCTTCAAGCAATTTCTGAAAAAGAAGGAGTGAGTTGTGCTATTACGTTTTCATGTCGCGCTTCCTCTGTTTCTGGTTTTCGTGGTCAGTAGCGCGTGCGGTGGAAAACAGTTGACTAGTTCGCCCGCCTCACAACCCGCACCGGCATCGGGCAGCTCCGCCGCCATCGACACAACCTTAGCTGACGACGACTATCTTCTACTGGCGACGAGCAACACCTCAACGATGCAGGATGAATTGAAAGCCGCCGCGGATCAGGGATACGAGTTGCTCGAGGCGACCACAACCGGTGGCAGTCTTGGTGAAATAATCGCAATTCTCCAACGGACCCCTGAGGACGCTCCAGGCTTTGAGTACTGGGTGCTCGCCACCATGCGAACATCCACGATGGCGCAAGAACTGCGCCAGGCGGGCTTAGCGGGCTTTGCCTATCACGATCATGTCGACCACCGAAAAGAAAACGTTATCTTTTTGTCACGTAGTCGCGATCCAGAGAGGATTGCACCCATCGAGTACTCACTCCTAGCCACGAATAAGACTTCCACCATGCAAGGCGAGTTGCGTAGGGCCCAAGCCGCGGGGTTTCAGTTTCATGGTGTCACTGTGAATAATGGCCTCTCCGCGGGAAAGGAAGTCGTGATTATTCTCAGTCGGCCTGGCGCATAGACCATGCACGGATCTCTCACGCCACCACAACCGCGAGTCGACCCAGGACTGTTCGACCAACTTCGAATGGCGTTCCGATCGCTAACATGGTGTTTAGTTTTCCTTGGCACGATCACTTTGGTCCACACGCAACTACCTGAACCCCACACACTGATTCTGTGGCAAGCCGACACCGATGGCTACCACACCTATCGCATCCCGGTTTTGCTCGCGACTCCGCCCGGCACTCTACTCGCCTTTGCCGAAGCCCGAGCGGACGGTGCACGAGACGCGGGCGATATTGACCTGGTCTTTAAGCGATCAATCGATAATGGGCGCACCTGGTCGCCGATGGACGTGATCTGCGATGACGGACCTCACACCTGCGGCAACCCTGCTCCCGTGGTCGATCAAGAGACTGGAGTCATTCACTTGCTACTCACGCGCAACATCGGAAGCGATGACGAACGTAGCATCATGCGTGGCACCAGCGAAGATGTTCGACGAGTGTGGTACACACAGTCGACCGACGATGGCCGCACCTGGGCGACGCCTCGTGATATTAGTGCGACCGTCCGTGAAACCGACTGGCGATGGTATGCGACGGGACCGGTACATGGAATTCAGATCAGTCAAGGACCACACAAGGGGCGCCTCGTCATTCCGGCTAATCATTCCGTTGCTAGTGTTAAGTCGGACGCCACAACCTATCGCAGCCATGTGTTGTTCAGTGATGATGGTGGACACCACTGGCAACTGGGTGGAACGCACGGCCCCTACACCAATGAATCGACAGTTGTCGAATTATCCGATGGCACGCTCATGCTCAACATGCGGTCCTACCACGGAGAACAGCGACGGGCCGTGGTCACCAGTGTGGATGGTGGTGTCACGTGGTCTGCTGTCTCGCTTGATCGCACACTCATTGAACCGACCTGCCAAGCCAGTCTCTTGCGTTATCGTTGGTCGACTAGCAACTACCCCCAGGGAATCCTTCTATTTTCCAATCCCGCAAGCGCGACTAGAGACCACATGACAATTCGAGCGAGTTTTGATGACGGCACTTCCTGGCCGACACAGCGACTCGTTGAACCCGGGTCGTCCGCCTATTCATCACTGGCGCGACTTCCCAACGACGAGATCGGTTTGTTATACGAACGGTCAAATTATGAGGAAATCATATTCGCAAGGTTTTCATTGGATTGGGTGCTGAACAACTAGGTCTGTGAGACAATGCATCGCACACGTCGAGTGTTTAGGCGGACTGGCGCGAGCAATATCGAGAGGAGAAAGCATGAAATTGTGGAAAATAGGAACCCTGGTCGCGTTGTTGGCGTTCCCAGTCATGGCTCAAGTGCCCTGGGACCAAACGTTCAACCCAGACATTGAAGCACCTGAAGATTTTCGATCGAATCGCACTTCCTACTCAGCAATTATGGATGTCTTAGGTCCCACTCGTCCTGAAGTATCCGACGAGGATCTTGCCGAACTTGCAACCTATCAGATTGAAAACATTTGGGGAGGCCTCGGCGAGTACCAAGAAAATTACGTGCGAGGTTTTGTCCATACCCAGGATGGCACCCGTATCGTTGGTCGGGCCTTGACTATGCGAGCTCTCCCACCACGTCCCGATTTGAGGCGAGCCGTGGATACACTTGCCGCAGAAGGAAACTGGGATAGTCGCGGCTACGTTCGAGCTGGAGAAGAAGGTCGCGTCGGTGATATCGTCGTCGCCGAGCGCGGAGGATTCGACGGCGATATCTTCTTCGGTGACATGACAGCACTCGGTATGAAGCTGCGCGGCATTAAGGGAGTCATCATCGAGGGCGCAACCCGGGATCAAAACGAACTGAACGGTGAAGAGTTTGACGGCTTTCCAGTCTATGCGCGATATTTTGATCCACGGGGTCCAGAATGGTTGGGCGTCTCATGGAACGTCCCTGTACGTGTGGGCACCGCCACAGTGCTTCCAGGCGACATCGTCGTCGCAGAAGCCGAAGCAGTCTTGTTCTTCCCACCGGAGATTTTGCCTCAAGTCCTCCAAGCGGCTCGCGATCGCCAAGCCCTGGAAAACTATGAGCGCGAACTTATGAATTCAAAACAGTATCGCGTAAGAGATGTATATCCGCTCTCGCCTACACTCCGCGAAGAGTACGAACGCAAACGTCGGCAGCCCCCACCGCAATAGCGACGACGACTGTGAATGGTTGCCATGAAAGCGCTACAGGGTTCGCGACTGACTGACTAGACTGATAACATTGAGGCACACAGACCCATGCTCAATAAAGAAGACAACGAACTCTTGACACGTGTAGGACCTGGCACCGTAATGGGCACCCTGTTACGGCGATTCTGGCTTCCGGCTCTGTTGGAAAAAGAATTAAAAGAAAAGGATGGGGCGCCCGTTCGACTACGTCTTCTCGGTGAAGATCTGGTCGCCTTTTGCGATAGCGAAGGCAAACTGGCCATCTTGGATGCCTACTGCCCTCATCGCCGAGCGCATCTATATTTTGGTCGAAATGAAGAATGTGGCATTCGCTGCGTTTACCATGGCTGGAAATTCGACGTTAGTGGACAGTGTGTGGATATGCCCTCCGAACCACCTGAGAGCGAATTTAAGGCGCGGGTCAAAACAACGTCTTATCCGGTCGCAACTCTGGGTGGTGTCGTTTGGATCTACATGGGACCGAGCGATTTAAAACCCGAACTGCCAGACTTTGAATGGGCCAGAGTCTCTGCTGCCCGTACAGTCATGACCAAACGTGTCCAGCAATGCAACTGGGCCCAGGCGGTGGAAGGCGGGATCGATTCGAGTCACATTTCCTATCTGCATAGAAATCTCGTTGACCTCAAACCGCAAAAATCAGCCACGGGTCACCGTAAATATTCCTCTGAGGACCGCTCACCCGTATTCACGATCAAAGAAACCGACTACGGCCTCCTTATTGGTGCCAGTAGAAAAGCGGGTGACGAACTTTATTGGCGAGTAACACAGTTCCTCGCCCCCTGCTGGACCATGATCCCGCCAATCATTGGGGATGAGGACCGTGATTCCAGCAAGGCAGGTTACGCCGGGCATGCCTGGGTACCTATCGACGACGAAAATACGTGGACCTGGTCTTTCAATTGCAGTCCGCATAAGGATTTCACGAAAGCAGAGCGGGAACGGTTCGACCCCCACACGGGCATGTGGGGTCCAGTTGACGACACCTATCGCCCACAATGGAATATGGCGAATGATTATGGACTTGATCGCGAAATGCAGAAGAACATCAACTACACTGGGATCAAAGGTATCCCCAATCAGGATGTCGCCGTGCAAGAGAGCATGGGCCCCATCGCCGATCGAAGCAAAGAAATGCTTGGGACCTCCGATAAAGCGATTATTGCCTATCGGCAGCATCTCCTCGACATGGCCAATGCTCTAGCCCATGGTCAAGAACCCAAAGCGGCGAGCGACGGCACCTGTTACAGTGTCCGCTCGGCCTCACTGCTTCTCCAGAAAGACGTGCCGTTTGAGAAAGGGGCAAAAGTCCTTCTATCCGCGAAGTAAGAGTCGCGGCTATGTTTTTTCGTCTTAACCCGTCCGCTTTTCTAAACTAACGTTCGGCGCATGCGTAAACCCTTGTCTCTCCTCACAGAACTCGCCACCCGCTGGCTGAGTACCGAGCTAACCCTGGCGCGCGAAGTCACCTTAATCGCCTGCGGCTTTAGCATCGCGGCCCTTGCAGCCACGTATCCCTTGATAATGCATCTCGGTAGTGTGCTCCCTAATGATCTCGGCGATCCGGTGCTGAATGCGTGGATCCTGGCCTGGGATGCCGACCGTCTGCTCCACGGCTTAAACGGCCTGTGGACAGCGCCCATGTACTTTCCATACGAAGCAACTCTGGCCTACTCGGAAAACCTGCTTGGCATCGCGATCTTCACGGCACCCCTTCAATGGCTCACGGGAAACCCGGTCTTGGTTTATAACGTGGCATTCCTCGCATCTTTCGTGCTGGCGGGAACCGGCATGTACCTTCTGGCCACTTCGATTACGGGTAGTCGAGCAGTTGGTCTAGTCGCGGGAATTGCCTTTGCCTTTCTACCTTATCGTGCGGACAAAATTCCCCATCTTCAAGTCCTCATGTATGGCTGGATGCCTGTGGCGCTCTGGGGCTTTCATCGATACTTTTCCACCGGCCACCGCCTGGCTCTCACCGTATTCGCAGGAGCCTTTCTGCTTCAAGGCTTGTCAAACGGATATTTTTTCTATTTTTTTAGTGCGGCCGTCATCGTCATCGGTGTCGTTGAACTCTTAACCCGGGTGTGGACCCGCCCACGCATGATCGTTGAATTAGCTGCAACCGCTTTCCTCATGTTGGTTTCACTCATCCCGGTGGCCATTCCCTATCTCAACGTCGGCTCCAATCAAGCCCTTTCTCGCACTCGAAGTGAAAACATCATGTTCAGTGCGGATGTGCTCGCCTATTTCCATGCCTCTCCAAACCTCGTGCTCTGGCGCGACATCCTACCCCAAGGGGCTCCTGAAGCGTCGCTCTTTCCAGGATTCGCATTGCTGACAATGGCCCTGATTGGGCTTCTTGGTTCATTGACAAAATGGCAAGACGGCAGGAACCCATACGCCATGGCCCGCCTCGGCATAAGTTACTTTCTCATCGTGCTGATTGGGTTTGTGTTGTCGCTTGGTCCCGAGCCCAGCTACGCCGGAACACTTCTCACTGAGAGTGGGCCATACGATTGGCTCTATAACATCGTGCCTGGACTTGATGGGCTTCGCGTGCCAGCTCGAGCGGCCATTCTTGTGTTTCTCGGGTTAACAGTACTCGCTGCAATCGGCATTGAGCGGCTTCGCACTCTCTGCCCACCTCGAGTAGCCGGAGTCGGCTGTTTCATTCTGGCAGCGATTTTTATCACGGAGGGCTATTACCAAGCGAAGCTCATCCCATTTCCCCAGACACCAATCCCCTCAGAGCAGGCTGCGCATGATTGGCTCAAACAACAACCGCCTGGCGGCACCCTCATCTTACCAATTCGCCCCCGGGACCCCATCGTCAATACTCTTCGTTACGTGTATAGCACGCTGCACCATCGACAACCCTTAGTCAATGGCTACAGCGGATACGGCACACCATTAGTCCGCTCTATCGAAATTCACGAACGCGATGTGAGTGCCTATCGCGATCTCCTTAGAGGTTTACGTGCTCTTCAGGTGCGATATCTTGTCCTCCATGAACATCGATATGAAGATCAAGCCTGGATGCAACAGACGGATGGCCCATTGATCTCGGCAGCGGTCCGCGCCCAATCCGACCAACTGGTTGCGCACCACAGATTTGGCACGAGTGACGTCTTTGAACTCGCTCCATCCACCGAAAGCATCGACCCTCTGACCGACGACCTGATTCCAGTTGACTTACCAGGATTACGCCACACGACTGCGCATCGCACGGAATCACTGGAAGCGCTGTGGGATAACGATTATGAAACTCGCTGGTCAAGTGATGCCCCGCAAACTGGCGACGAATGGATTGAGTGGACTTTCGACAATCCGACCAACATCGGTCACGTTAGATTTTCGCTCGCGAAAAGCGTGAACGACTATCCGCGCACCTTACTGATTGAAAGCAGTCTGGATGGTGAGACTTACAGAACCTTATATGAAGATCGCGGCTTGCCGAAATTCTTGCTGGGCCTAGTGAATGATCCCGAACACATCCCGATTGACATCACTCTTCCACAGAACGAGTCCCTGAAGCTTCGACTCAGTCAGAGAGGTGTTTCTTCGACGTGGTATTGGTCAATTCATGAACTGCGTCTTTGGAAGCGATAAGCCCTTGCACAACAGCGTTCCTCAACTCTCTATTCACCGTCGCTGAGAAGCCGCTCCACTTCGCTTTTCATCGCCTCAAATCGCTCAGGCAGAAAACCTTCGACCCGAGCACGTAATCGTCCTGCTCGGTCAATCACTACACTTGTGGGAAATACGATGACTCCATAACGTTCGGCGAGTCCATCATCCAACAGCACGGGATAACTCATACCAAATTGCTCGACGAAGGGTGGAAGAGCCGCTGGCTCGTCGCCCCAATCCGCACCCAACACCACCAAGCCACGATTTCTGAATTCTCGATCAAGGGCAATTAATTCAGGAATTTCTTCTCGGCAACTCACACACCATACTCCCCAAAAATTGATCAGAACAACCTTGCCTCTCAGGTCGGATAGTCGAACGTCTCGACCATCAAGATCGACCGCATGAAATTCGATTGCGGGCTCGTCTAAGAGGGTTATTGGACTTTGATTATTCTGAGCAGATCCCGTAGGCCCTAGACTGAACACGAACAGGCATACCAGGCTAATTTGCTTCATTCGCTTGAGATTCTCGCGATCTGCACTTGGGAGTCTCCATCCCGAGTGTACGCTTCCGTCCAAGTCACAAAAATCTCATCATCAAACAAGGCCATGCGCGGGAAACCACTCGCCCGGCCACCACCCGTCTGAGCGACGGTTTGAGAGGGGCCAGGACCAGTCGACGGTGAAAGCCGTCTGAACTGCACAAGGCCCTCGCCAGCTTCAGTCCGTTCTAACCAGGTGAGGATCGCCTCCGACCCAACCATCTCAATGTCAACTCGTCCTATTGGTTGGCCATCATCGACGCGCATCACCTCACCAAAACTCGCCCCTCCATCCTGAGAAAATTTTGCCTGAACTCGTCGTTCGCCACCAGCCCCGGTAAACCACGCAATCGCGACCTGATCTCCCACCGTCGCGACCTGTGGCCCATTAACTGGGCAGCCAGGAATTTGCCAACCATCCGCATGCAATGTAACGGGGTCGGTCCATTCGTTCTCGACAAACCGCACAACACTGATATCTCGTATTTCGTCGGCCGATCGATCGCGATACGCAACCACTAAACCACTCTCGGTGCGCGCCATGGTCGTCTGACAGCACTCACAGACTCGCCCGTCGAGTAAATATTCTTCCTTAAATACTCCATCCTCTAGGGTAGTAAACATCAAGGACATCTCATTGTTCGAAGCACCTTTTTGAAACTTGCGTCCATCGAGCCAGACGCCCGCCAGCCCGGTCGCACCATGCTGGGTCAGGGATACGAAACCGTGCTCACTCAACGTGCCATCACGATGTGGTCGCTCCGGCTCACTCCACGTCTTACCTTGGTCATCAGAGAGCGACATCCAAATATCGTATTGGTAGGTTCCCTCGGCAGCCTTCTCCAGCCACTGTGCCGCCAACTGCCCATTCTCAAGCGGCAAGAGGGAACCAAAGTCAGCCCAGTTTGCAAAAAACGCATCAGAGATTCGAATGGTCATCGGTTCACTGAAGTTCTTACCATTCCAGACAGCGAAACGGAACGCGTGCCCATCACCATGGGACTCAAGCCAACTTAAATACAGTTTGGAGTCAGACGCGACTAGGTTACCAGTCAGACTCGTCATCGGTGCTGGTGAAACCAGCGGGTGCACCGTCACCACTTCGTTGGCTCTCACAACTCCAACGGAAGACAACGCCGTCACCAGAACCATACTTCCTAGCCATCGGTACATCCTTGATTTCCACATCTTGTCCACTCCTCAATTACTTGACCGTGAGACTGACACAATTCGAATTGGCGGCTCAAGTCGTTGGCCATCGGCCGGTTGCATTTGAATCTGTCGAACAACTTCAGAGCCAGACATCACATGCCCAAACGCTGCAAAACCTTGGCCGTCAGGGTTTCGATTACCGCCAAAATCAAGAGACGGTTGATTGCCAATACAAAAAAAGAAGCTCGACGTGGCTGTATCGGGTCCGCCTCTCGCCATTGAAATCGCTCCATCAATGTGACGTAAGCCTGTCACTGAGGTGCGTTCCAATTGAATAGGATCAAAACTGTCTTCCGACCGCCCACGATTCACACTAGCCTGAATCACTTCAATTTTGACGTCGTTATTTGGTTGATTTTGCATGGTGACGGTTCGATGAAACTGTCCGCCATCATAGGCGCCGGCATCCACATAGCGCAGGAAGTTTGCAGCCGTGTTGGGAGCCTGTTCCGTGTCAATCGCGACCATGATTTCACCCAAGTCGGTTACAACCAACACCATCACATGCGATGACACTTGACCCAGAGTCACAGAACCAGTGCAGCAAATCAGTGCGAGCGCAAGAGCACGAGTCCAGTTAAATCGCATCACGCATTCCTCACCTCTGCTGCTTTCCTTAAGAGTAAGACGTTACGCACCGAACGCTTTTCTGAAGGCGGCTCGTTGCTTCACATCACCAAAAACGATCAACTCGTCATTCATTTCAAGACGCATAGATGCATGCAGGTTATACACCAACTCTCCTTCGTGCTTAATCCCGACCGCGCTCAGGCCTGTCGTAGAGCCAATCGCGCTTTCCTCAAGAGTCTTCCCGACCAAGGACTTCGGAATCCCCAGCGTGACCAAATCAACCCCTTCACCGAGAATCACAAGCTCGTGCCCTTCAACCAACGACATGACGGCCTCCGCTCCAAGAGATGCATAGCTCATCACGAAATCGGCGCCCGCACGATGAATGGCTTGGAGATTACGGTCATGGGTAATCCGACTCACAATTCGCAACTCGGGCTTCAAGCGCCGCAAGTACACCGCCAGATAAATATTCATCGCATCATCGCTCGTTGTAAGCAAGACTGCCGTCGCATCATGGAGGCCAGCATTCGCAAGTGAATCCAGATTGTTAGCGTCACTAAGAATGGCATCGTCAACGAAAGGGGACATTTTCTTGATGATGTAAGGATCTTTGTCGATCAAATTGACCGGAACGTCTTTTGCCTTCAACGACCGAATGGCAGCTACCCCGACCGCATCGCCACCGACCACAAGCACTGGGCGTTTCTCTTGAGTCTTCGGGGTCAATAATTCATCCAACGTCTCCATCTGGGCTGCCAGGCCCGCCACAACGACAATGCTTTTGTCGTGAATGACAGTTTTAGGATAAGCCGGATTTAGCCGACCAGCATTCCAAACACCGACAATATTGAGACCGGTCTGTTCACGGAGGTGCGATTCAGACACCTTGCGTCCAGCCAAGTGACTGTTGTGCGCTGAGAATTCAGCAATCTGCAACTCCTCATAGCTACCAATCACATCCGTCTTGCCAAGACCTGCACTGGCACGATTCGCCAAGTACTCACCCAACCGTACTTTCACTGGGACGACATGAGAACAGCCGGCAAGTTCTAGCACATCCATCGAATCCTCATCTTCGACAAATGCGACCACTGGCACATCCTGTGAGACTTCCCGTACGGTTAACGCAATGTTCGTGTTAGTCGTGTCCTCACGATTCGCAACCACAACGCGTGCATTCGCGACATTCCAATTGCGATAATTGGTTTGGCTATCGATGTCACCCAAGAGCACCGACAGACCATCGGCTTGCATCTTGTTGGCAACCGTAGCATCCGTTTCAATAAGGTAATAAGGAATCTTACTTGGCGCGAGCCGCTCGATCAGACCCGTGGCGATCGCGCCTTGGCGACTAATCAGGACATGGTCTCGAATATTCTTGGGGACGCGCCTCTCGACCCCCGTCTGCATCTGCACATCCAACCATGGCTCATAAAACAGTTTGAAAAATATGAACGGCAACACGACAATCAACACCACAATCCCACACGCCAGGACGATTGTCGTATAGGCTCGGCCCACGTCATGGGTAAACACAATGTCACCGAAACCAGTTGTACTCATTGTCATTAAGACCCAGTAGACCGCAGTCGTCCACGTGTAAAACTGTCCTTCCAATTCCATCATGAGCCACTTAAACCCTGCCGCAAACAAATGGATCAGGACATAGACAAACAGGCAATACTGTAGAAAGGCAACGCCTTTACGGCGATTTTCACCTTGAGCGGTGAGGAGAGACCAAAGGTTCCGGAACATTGTTATCTCAACTAGATCTAGCTTACGATTAGCTGCTGAATTGTTCAAGAAGACAAGTGAGAATATTGAATGGCTCGAAACTACTGGTTAATGAAATGTGAACCTGCGGCCTACACGATTGCGAATCTGGCACGTGATGGTTCCACAAGTTGGGAAGGGGTCCGGAATTACCAGGCCCGCAACTTCATGCGCGACACAATGGAGGTTGGAGATGGGGTCCTCTTTTATGCGTCCAATGCGGAACCGTCTGGAGTCACCGGCATTGCGAAAGTCTCACGGGAGGCCCATCCCGATCACTACGCCTGGAAAAAGGGCCACAAATACTTCGACGCCAAGAGCACCAAAACAGAGCCGATTTGGCATATGGTGGAAATCTCGTTCGTTGAGCAATTTCCAGATACCCTGCCCCTGTCAACCTTGAAAGCCACCAAGGCTCTTAGCAAGATGATGGTTACCAAGAAAGGGAGTCGTCTCTCCATCCAACCGGTCACAAAGGCAGAATTCAATATCGTGGTTCAGCTCGGTCGGGCGGCGAACCAGCGTCCCTGAACGACACTTACCACCTCTTTCCTGACGTCGACCTGGTGCGCTCCGATCGACTCTAGGATGACGAGATCGTTCCCTTCTCGAACGGCATCCGAAGCGCCGATCGTAAACTCGATGCCCTTCCAGGCTGCAGCCGAAGTCCGACCTCAATATGTGCACACTCTAAGACCGCACGTTGTCGGTAGGTTCCAAACAAGCGATCCCAGACAGCCAAATTGAATCCGAAGTTGGTATTAAGCTCACCAACTTCAACAGAGTGATGAATCCGATGCATACCTGGCGTCACAAACAACCAACGAACCACATGGTCCAGACGCTGTGGTAGCCGGCCGTTTGCGTGAGTCAACATCGAAGAGCTATTCAGCACAATTTCGAAGATTAAAACTGCCAACGCTGGAGGCCCTAACAGTACCACCGCCATGGCCTTATACAGGGCGGACACAACAATTTCAAACGGATGGAATCGAAGCCCCGTGGTCACATCGAATTCTGCATCAGAATGATGAACCTGATGTAAACGCCACAGCCATGACACACGGTGCATCACGACGTGTTGAACATACAGACAGAAATCAAGAGCGACCACCGCAAGAGCCACGCCAACCATGAATGGAAGATCGAGAAATCCGATCAGTCCCCACTCGAAAATTGCAACCCACTCTGCCAAGGTAATCAAGGTCATCGGCAGTAGCACGCGAATGGTTCCAATGCCAAGCACAAGCATCCCGAGATTCGTGGACCAACGCTGAACCCGAGACATGGAAGCGGTTCGTTGGCTTGCGAATAATTCCCATGCGGCAGCTAGGACAAACACCGCGGTAAATATCAAGACGCGAAGACTGTCTTCACGGTAAAACACAGCGTCTAAAGCCACGTGGAACTCTCACCACTCCCCAACTTTAAGAACCAGCGAATCCCTCTCCCTCCGCGCACTGCAGAACCAGATCGTGCATTTCTGCGGTACTGACTCCTGTCAACTTAGGATGCTCTAACTGCCACAGACAATGGGCCTCAAGGACCTCCTCGTCAGTCATTTCACGCAACAATGCATCCCGTATCATCGCTATTCGACCGACTGCTTCAGGATTATTTACCAAACGCGTGGCCGCGAGGTCGACCCACATCAGGGACCGAGCTAAATATCGTTCGACTCCTCGCCCGGCCAAATACATTGTTGCCAACCTCAATTGGGCCTGTCCATGATTTCGTCCGGCTGCAGTTTCAAACCAGTTCGAAGCTTGTCCATCGTCCTGTGGCACACCCCGGCCCTGCTCGTAGAACTGGCCCAGAACATACTGAGCTTCAGCAATTGACGGATGCAACTCTGCCGGTCGGAAGTCCTGTGAAGCCAGACGGCGGTACCATCGCACGGCTTCGTCAAGATTGCGGACGACACCCAATTCTCCTTCTTCAAGTATTTCGGCAAGATCATATTGAGCTTCAGGCAAATCCTTGTCGGCGGCTTGTCGAAACCACACCACAGCCTCTTTGATATCTGGTGCCACATGACGCCCCTCAGCATACATAAGGCCCAGATTGTACTGGGCGGAGGCAAGCCGGTCACGACCGAGCAAAGACCCGGCACCCGGCCCATCAGGTGCAGCAGCTTGCTGGTACCAGGCGTGTTCGCGACGTTCGGCTTGACGAATTTCGCTTAGCGTCATCTCTTTCTTAACGACTTCTCTGAGATTCGTCGCCTGCCAGTGCAGGAATTGATCCATTGGCAGTTTGGCGCCTGCAAGGCTCAGCCACTTATAGGCGGACACGTAGTCCGTCGGCACCCTCAGATCCGTAGTGAGAAATTGTCCTCTGGCATACATGGCACCAAGAGCAAGTTGAGCCTGGATGACGCCCTGTTCAGCAGCTTGCTGGTACCACTTCAGCGCTTCTCTCGTATTCGGCACGACACCGCGTCCGAGCACGTACATCACACCCAGCTTGTACTGCGCCTCTCCGAAGCCTTGTGCGGCTGCACGACCGTATAGTCGAACCGCCACGGCATCATTTTGTGCTACACCGCGGCCTTCCGCGAAGCTTTCGGCCAAAGCGTACTGGCCTTCCGCTAAACCCTGTGCACTCGCTTCTTGGTACCATTTCCGGGCGTAACGCTCTTCCAACAATCCGAGATGGAATTGGGCCGCAGGGTCTTTACGTTCCGCAAGTTGACGCAATTTGGTCCGCGCACCTTCAACTTCTTGAGTCAAATACTCAGGGTCAGGGACAAGTTCTCCGGCCCTGTCATAATCATGAATATCATCCTCACTGGAGACGCGAAACCATTTCGCCGCTTCTGAATAGTCTTGCTCGACGCCACGGCCTTCGGCATACATCATTCCAATTCTGTACTGGGACTCCTCATCCCCTTGGTCTGCAGCTAGACGGTACCAACGAAGGGCTTCCGCGTAATTCTGCTCGATCCCCTCACCAAGATCATTCAAGGATCCTAAAAAGAACTGCGCTCGCGTCCAGTGTTCTCCAAGGGTGCGAAGCCCTTCATAGGCCTCCGCATGTCCTTGCTGGGCAGCTCGGTTGTAATATTGCGCAGCCATTGAACTTCCCGGACTCGATCCCACTCCTGTATGAAACATCAAACCCACAAGATACTGAGCACTTGCGATACCTTGATCAGCAATCGCTCGAAGTGCTCCTTGACTTTCAGAATTTCCTTGGATGGCAGCCTCGTAGTACAGACGTACTGCTTCTTCGATATCTTGCGTCACGCCCTTCCCTTCCGCATAGAAAGCAGCAAGTCGGGCTTGTGCCTCTTGCAAGCCTTGATCAGCGGCTAGTCGATAGAGCGCTGCGGCTTCCACATCACTTGGGCCGATTTCGCCGGTTTCATACATCAGCCCAAGTGCGAACTGCATCAGCGCATCACCTTGGGCGGCTAACGCCTGCAGGTAAGCCAGATCTATCTCACCTTCTTGCGCTTGTGACACCTGGATTTCTACGCCTATTACACTTCGCACCGAAGCATAAACCGGCGGCGGCACCAACAGCACAAATCCAAGAAGGACTAGGCTGGCTTCTCTAAAATACGACTTAATGTTTCTCACAAACATCATACGGACCGAGTCCATATTACTCCCGGTAGTTAATAAATTGGAGTGGGATATCGACCTTTGCATCTTTCAACACTTGAATCGCCGTCTGCAGATCGTCCCGTTTCTTTCCTGAGACTCGAAGTTTTTCACCCTGTATCGCCACCTGCACCTTCAGCTTGGTGTTCTTCACCAGTTTCACAAGTCGCCGAGCCAACTCAACCTCAATGCCTTGACGAACTCGCACGACCTGCCAAACGTCACTCACATTTTTTTGGACAGGATCCCGCTCGAGACAACGCACGTCCACCTTTCGACTGGCAAATTTATTCGTCAGCACGTCGTATAACTGTTCTAATTGGAATTCTTCTGGTGCCCGCATTGTTACCTGGTCATCCGCAAATTCAAGCTTCACGTTTTTACCTTTAAAATCAAATCGTGTAGTAATTTCCCGGATCGCCTGAGTTACAGCGTTCGTCACTTCGTGGAGATTCACTTCTGACACAACATCAAATGTAGGCATAACCACTCCAAAGTCGGAACCTCCATAATTATAACCCTGCCTGAAATCCGGTGGCCGCCGACCCTAAAGTGGATCATTTAGAAAGGCGTTTATCGTTTCTAGTCCTTTCACCTATAATCGGAACGTCGAATCACTCTCAGTAAGGAATAAAACATCATGAAAAGACGAGATTTTCTTGTTTCAACCACACTCGGGTCCATCGGTCTTGGAGCCGGAGAGTTCTCGCTCGCAGCGTCAGCGAAAGGTCGCACGCCGCAAAGCGAGAATCGAAAAATCTTCATTGCGGGAGGCGGGTTCAGAACCTCATTTATTCGCCACCTCGCGACACTAACCGGTAAAGACCGGCCGAAGCTCTGCTACCTGCCAACTGCTTCAGCCGACCGCGAGTCCGGCATTATCCGCTGGTACGAAAATTGCGCACCTTTAAATGTAATTCCCTCTGTGCAGACAAGTTTCATCAGCAGCGGACGAATGACAAAAACGTTTGCTGAAGTGTTATTGTCCGTCGATGGCATTGTCGTGTCCGGAGGCAATACCCTAAATCAACAAGTCATCTGGAAAGCCCACGGCATTGACGAGGTGCTCCGAGAAGCTTGGGATCGGGGAATTGTTCTTGGCGGTGCAAGCGCTGGTTCGTTATGTTGGTTCGAGGAGGGCACCACGGACTCGCGCCCAAAGGAGCTCTCAAAAATTAACTGCCTCGGATTCCTCAAGGGGAGCCACTCGCCACACTATGATGGCGAGGAAGACCGCCGACCGACTTACCACAGGCTCATTAAATCAGGTGAGCTAAAGCCTGGGTACGCCTGTGATAATGACGCTGGCATCTATTTCCAAGACAACGAAGTGGCACAAGTCGTACGGACTCGAGAAGAGGCCAACGCATACTACGTGGATCTCCAAGATGGTGAAATTGTCGAAACACAACTCGAAGCAGACATGATTGACTAGCTCACAAACGATCGCACCAAGAGCCGAGGTGAGAATTTCGTCGCGGCGAACCGCCGCCCTAGTTTACCGACGCTCCGACCATTCTCGACGCGCCGGTTGACAGTCCGGCCACGACCCGGGTTCCCCAGTAGTTGCATTCACCGGAAATTCGGTACGTCGCTCTCGGGGTACGCGATCAGGCTCTTCTGATGCCAAGTAAGCCAGCATGGCATAAAGAGTGGCGTTGCGCGTCAAGTCAGAGAACACGACCTTGTCGAATGTATCGCGATTCGTGTGCCACGTGTACTGGCTGTAACTCCAATTCAGGGCTCTGAGGCTGAATGCTGGCACGCCACGACAGACAAACGACGCAGAGTCAGTACCCCCACTACCTGGCATACCGGGGAAATCAAAATTGATGCTATTGGAAAATTCAGACGGCATTGCCGAAAACCATCGGGCGACGTAGCCCGTGGCGTCGACGAAACCTTGCGTCGAAACAGCCACAATGCGTCCAGTGCCGTTGTCTTGATTAAAGAGCGCTTGGAGGTTCTCAACCACCTCAGGATTGTCTTCAACAAACGCCCGTGATCCATTGAGACCCTGCTCCTCGCCACCCCAATGTCCCACAAGAATCGTACGACGCGGATTAGGGTACGCCATCTTTAGAAGTCGCATCGCTTCCAGCATCGTGAGAGTTCCCGTGCCATTATCGGTCGCACCGGACGCTGCGTCCCATGAGTCAAAATGGGCAGACAGAATGACGTACTCATTTGGGAGTTCAACACCAGGGATCCGGCCGATCGTATTAAATACTGGTCCTTCTCCAAGAAATTCAGCGTCGGAATTAACTTCAATAACCGGATGTTGTCCGTTCGCTGCCAGCCGATACAACAAGCCGTAATCCTCGCACCCAGCCGTTAAGGCTGGGATGCGCTCGGTACCGGCCGCAAACATTTGATTCGCACCCCATCCTCCAGAAGTGGTCGCCCGTCTCCAGCGGGAGGCAATCACACCGGCTGCACCTGCTCTTTCGAGGGCTTCAGAAATAATTGTTTCGGAGCCTCGCCCCTGAATCTCAAACCCGGATCGACTCATCTGTTCCCGCCACGTCTGTTCATCCCGGTCGCGGGTCTCTCGCATCTCGCTCAGCGACGCTTCCGTGGCCCACTGCTCCCAATCTGAATCAGGTCGACAAGTTGGTTGGGGAAAAGCAATCGCAACAAACTTACCTTTTACGTTTGGCAACCAAGCCTCAAACGCGGCTACATTCTCGACGTCTGGCATGATCACAACCTCGCCACGAAGAGGCTGTCCCTCGGTCCCTGGACTCCACGCCAACAATGCCATTTCGAGCGTTCGGACCCGAGGCTCCACAAGGTCGACGTGCGTCCGCCCTCGATTCCAGCGCATCCACGTGCCATACTCTTCATTCTCAGCCTCGATGCCCCATTTCCTATAGGTGTCCACCAGCCAATCATTCGCCTGTTTCTTTCCGGGAGTGCCCGTCAATCGCGGTCCAATTTTGTCGAACAACACTTGGCCTAACGAATAGGTTTGAGAATTCTCAATTCCTTCCGTCCAGATCTGTCGAATCACCGGATCATCCGAAGCGAAAGTCTGCGTCCTCACCTCTACATCCCACATCGCCGTGACCAGCACGCTTAGGAACAAAACTGATAACTTTTTCATGGCACTCGTCCTCACTCTCCGAACACTATTTTGATAGCGAAACCGTCCAACTCCTGAATAGGATAAGACTATACACCTCACGAGAACTATTCGGGACATCTCATTGTCCCAATTGGTTAACTCACCTACAATAAATGATTGCTGTGCGATTTAACCTATTTATAACGTTTACTCACACGGAGGTTACCCCATGAAACGTGTTGTACTCCTAGCTTGTGCTCTACTTGCCCTTGCCGCTCCTGCAACGGCACAAACTGACGAGGAAATTATCGAACGTGCTGTCCTCGCAGCGCCTGCTGGCAGAGGTGGCACGGGGCAAACTGAGGCCATGGTGGTCACATGGGATGAAGACGGTACTCGTCGAGTGCTCCGTGAAGGCACAAACGATTTTGTCTGCTGGGATCGATCTAATCAAAACGGTCAGCGCGCATTCAGCGTGCAATGCACAAACAAGGGCAACCTGGAACGCTACGAACAAAACCTTGAATTCTTTCGGGCTAGCAGCACCCCAGAAGAGTCAAAAGCATTAATGGATGCCGCAGAAGCAGACGGGACACGCGTCGTGCCTGTTTTCGGCTCCGTCTACTACTATATGGTGGGCAACGATCAAGAGAGCGCGCGACAACATCTGGTAGTCATGGTGCCGTTCGCGACCAACGAATCTTTGGGTCTACCAGGCGGTCGCTCCGCAAACATCATCTCGGTAATGGGTGGAGGAACCTCTGGCGCACACCTGATGGTGCCGGGACGTTAAGCACCGCCGCTATCCCACTCGCCTGTTGATTATTTGAACTACCTACTTGGGTAGACAGGCAAAAGACTAACGATCATGAACGCCTTGTGTCGCCACGGCATACACCGGGTCGCGTCGGAATCGATCAACGATCGTCTCGATAGACCTTCCCACCCTTCATGACGAAGGCGACATTAAACAGTTCGGAGATATTCTCCAGCGGATTTGCAGGTACCGCAATCATGTCAGCGAACCGGCCTGCCTCCAGTCGCCCTAGATGGTCGCTTTGGCCAAGTAACTCTGCCGCATTCACCGTAGCCGTCACAATGGCCTCCATCTCTGATAGACCAATGTCCACGTACCATTCAAGCTCTCTGGCATTTTGGCCATGTGGCACCACTCCAGCATCACTTCCAGAAGCAATCTTCACTCCAGCAGCAAATGCTTCAGCCACCCGTCGCGGATGTTCCGCAAGAGATCGTTCTAGGCGGGCTCTCGTTGTCGGATCACGACTTCCGAGACTCCGTCGAATCATGTCCTTTACCATTAAGGTTGGTACTAAATAAGCCTCGGATTCGAGCAAGAGTTGGTAGGAGGTTTCGTCGAGCCAAGAAGCGTGCTCAATGGAATCCACTCCAGCTTCTAAAGCGAGGTTAATTCCGGCGGTCGGATGGGCATGCGCTGCTACTTTTAATTCGCGGGTTTGGGCTGTCTCAACCACGGCTCTTAACTCATCCAACAAGAACACGGCAGGAGCGTTCTCATGAGCGCAGGGTTGTGACCCGCTACACGTGGCATACACCTTAATAAAATCAGCGCCCATCCCAATCTGACGACGCACTGCCTCGCGGCACGAATCAACACTAGAGCACGCGCCAGAACTGCCGTCAGTGCCAATACGAATGGTGTGGCCAGCCACATATACCCGAGGTCCCTGGAGATCACCAGTTGCGATTCCGTCTCTCAACGCAAAAATTGACCATCCTGTTGAACCTGGATTTCGAACAGTGGTGTACCCGGCGTGTAACGTCTTGCGCGCATTGGCAATCCCAACGGTCAGGCTATACACATCACGTCCTTGGTCGGCCCTAGGTAGCGACACACCTCGACTAGACGTCAAATGCACATGCATATCGATCAACCCCGGCAGGACAAAGTGCTGCTGCAAATTGATAACCTTTGCTCCTTCGAGATCGAGCGATTCAGCGGATGGAAATCCTGAGACGATGCGATCGACACGGTCGTTTTTAATCACAAGGGTTTGGCGTTCCACGGCAGAGCTACCGGGAACAGCAAGGAGCGTACCAGCCTGAACAAGCTGCCAACGGTCAGGTGTTTCTTGCCCAGAAGCACCACTCGCAATTGACATAATTAGTGCAAACACAACTGTCGTGTAGCCACTCATGATTTCTCCTCATTCAGCAGTAAGAGCCAAAATTCCAGCCTCTTCAATATTTTTACTGATTCACCATCGGCCGGCAATTCCAAACATCGTATCCTGTTATACTCACTCAGCATACGAGAGCAGGTCGTTTGGCGTCTGAAAATCACACGTTAAAGGCTGAAAAATGAAACAAAAAATTCGAAATCCCAAAAACGCTTCGGTCGGCCGTCGACGTTTCCTCAAAAAGGCAGCCGCCGGCGCCGCGATGTTGGCCGGCAGTAGTGTTCCAGCCTCCCTCACCGAAGCCTCAGGGCGCACAAAGAACAGTGAGGCAAGACCCGAGTCCGTTGTTGTAACGGACAACAACAGTGAAGTTAGCCGAACGATAGAACATCCAGGGTCCGACTACATGGTTGATGTGTTTCGGGCGCTCGACATCGAATATTGTGCTTCAAATTGCGGCTCCAGCTTTGACGGATTACAGGAATCCATGGTCAATTATGGCGCGAACCGCCTGCCTGAATTTTTGACTTGTCTTCACGAAGAATCGGCAGTGGCCATGGCCCACGGTTACGCGAAAATCGCAGGTAAACCCATGATGGCCTTGTTTCATGGCACCGTCGGACTTCAACATGCCGCAATGGCCATTTATAACGCCTACGTAGATCGTGTACCTGTCTACATGGCAGCCGGACTTGACTACGACGGTCCCGTGTCGGCCCATAATGCCACTGACCTCGCTGCTCTGGTCCGCGACTACATTAAGTGGGACCACCAGCCTGGTGCCTTGTCGGACTTCGGTCGGTCGGCTGTCCGTGCATACACCCTTGCGACCACACCGCCTATGGCTCCTGTGCTTCTGGTTCTCGATGCGAAACTCCAAAAGGACGCAGCCGACAATCCACCAGGGATTCCAAAGATTTCCCTACCAAAATTTCCAAGTGCCGATATTGAATCAGTGCGAGAAATCGCTCGCCTTCTGCTCGCAGCAGAAAATCCTCGCATCAATACAGGTCAAGTAGCGCGCACACAAGAAGGCCTCGACTTGCTCGTGGAACTTGCTGAACTGTTACAAGTACCGGTCAACGGCGTCACCAATCGCCTCAACTTCCCGTCACGGCATCCGCTCCAAGGTGCGGGAACGGGAACACCGGATTTAATCCTGAATTTAGAACCGGGTTCACGCGTAGGAACTTCACCGAGTTCACCACGTTCAACTGGCCGTCGATCCCAAATGCCCGATTCTGAAAACCTCACAACGATTACGATTAGTTCCGCGGAATTTCTCGCAACGAGCAACTTTAATGTCTTCGGCAACGGAGCAGGAAACGCCGACCTCGTCGTCGCCGCCGACGCACAATCGACCTTGCCTGCACTCATTGAAGAGGTTCGGCGCTTGATGACGAGCGACCGAAAAGCGTTCTTGCAGGATCGCGGTACAAAAATTGCCAATGCTCATTTACGAGCACGCCGCCGCACAATCACAGATGCCCGATACGGCTGGAACAACAGCCCGGTGAGTCTCCCGCGACTTGCCGCGGAAGTGTGGCCACACATTAAGGAACTTGATTGGTCATTCGTGTCCCCCCAACGATTTCTCGGGAATTGGCCAAGTCACTTATGGGATATGAAAAAGACTCACCATTTCATCGGTGCACATGGCGCTGGCGGAATGGGTTATGGGGCACCCGCAGCCGTGGGTGCTGCCCTAGCGAATCGAAAACACGGGCGGGTTTCTATCAATATCCAAGGCGACGGCGACTTGAATTATGCCCCTGGTGTACTCTGGACGGCCGCCCACCACCAAATTCCACTGCTCACAATAGTCGCGAACAATCGCGCCTATCACGCAGAGGTAATGTTCCTGCAAAAGCAATGTGCAGCTCGAAACCGCGGTGTAGACCGTGCGGAGATTGGAACAACGATAAAGGACCCGAACATTAACTACGCCCAAATGGCGAAAGCCTACGGCGTCTACGGTGAGGGTCCTATCGACAACCCACGCGAGCTCGGTCCGGCACTCCAACGTGCACTCGAACGGGTGAAAGCTGGAGAACCTGCCGTGCTTGACGTTCTAACCCAACCACGAGGATGAGGAGGAGGTTATGAATCGCTTACCATTGTTTACACTCGCGTTACTGACACTCACCATTCTGTTCGTTGGTGGTCAACTCAGCGAATCCCAAGACGTTGAGTCTCTTCTTGGAGATACGGAAAACGGCGAGCAACTCTATAATGAATATACGTGTTCAGGCTGCCACGGCTATACTGGAGAAACCGGCCTGGGAACTCGACTCAATCCACCCCGCATGCGGCAGGCGCGTTTCATTCAGTACCTCCGTAACCCGACTAATCCTGAACGGATGCCGCCATACCAAGAGCCAGAGGTCTCGGACCAGAATCTAGCCGACATTTATGCTTTTCTTGAATCTCTCCCATCGCAATCACCTGCAATCGAAGATATTCCTCTTTTGCAGGCCATTCTTGGAGAATTACGCCATTAGAAAGTTGTTTGGTTCGACCGAGAAAACTTCACAAAGCTGCCGTGTAATAAGGATTACTGGTCATGGAAAGTAAGAGCTCAGGCATGCGACGTCGTGAAATGCTCCAGCTAACCACTGCTGCTCTTCTGGCAACAACGACTTCACCAATCGCGTGGTCTGGACAAACCCCAACGGCGGCGAACTCCTCTGGAGATAGAATCACCCGCATCCGTCACTTCACAGTGACCTCCAAACGTTGGAAGGTTGTCGGTAAGAATTCCCATCTCGACGTCCATGGAGACACCGCCACCGATCGCCTACTTATCATCAATACAGCCAGTGGCCTAGAAGGCTTCGGCTCGTCGAATCCAGAGGAAGCCGACGCGAACAGACTTTTAAATAAAGACCCGCTTGAGTTCTTTAAACCAGGTCGAGGAATCGTCAGTCCTCTTGGACGAGGGGATGCGCCATTATGGGACTTAACCGGCAAGATTTTCAATGAACCGGTATGGCGCCTACTCGGTGGTTACGGCCCTGCAACCGTGCCGGTGTATGACGGAAGTATTTATTTCTCGGACCTCGAGCCTGAATACAAGGACCGCGGAATTCCTCGAATTTTGGAAGAAATTGATTACGCACTCGAATTAGGACACAGGGCCTTCAAAATTAAGGTTGGGCGGGGCTATCAATGGATGCCGTCGGCTGCCGGACTGACACGCGATATCCAAGTGGTACGCGCCATCCGCGCACACGTCGGCTCTGACGTTAAATTAATGGTTGACTCGAATAATGGCTATGACCTGGCGACAACCAAACGCTTTCTCGAAGAAGCAGACATTGAATTCTTTTTTCTGGAAGAGATGTTCCCGGAATCCGTCGACGAAGACCTGGAACTCAAGGAATGGATCCATTCGCGTGGTTGGGCCACACTGGTTGCCGACGGTGAATCCGCGCGTGAGCTGGATCACTTCACGCCGTACATCCAACGTGGTGCCTTCGACGTCCTTCAGGGTGACATGCGCCGCTTCGGCTTCACCGAGTTACGTAATCTTGCACGACAGGCAGACCCCGCGGGCATTCGCCTCGCTCCACACAACTGGGGTAACTACCTTGGCCTTTACATGCAGCTAGTGTTGGGACGCGGTATTCCAAATTTGATTATGGCTGAACAGGATCCAGCGAACACTGACCTCTTTGATGCCTCCGCCTTCGAATTACGGGATGGCCGTATGCGGGTCCCCGACACGCCCGGTTGCGGTCTCGTGCTGCGCGCCGACCGTCTCGTCGACGAGACACTCAATTGGGAAATTCATGCCTGACAATTTCCCGACCTCGCACGTCGATAGAATCTTCTCAAATAGCTGAATCCTGCAGGCAGTTCAAAACGTGTCGATAGAATTCTGGATGCGACTGCCAGGTTTGGGCTGTCACAATCCTTCCATCTCGATAGGCTTCTTCAGTCGAATAGCTGCCACCGGCAAATTCCACTTCGTTCCGCACATGTTCGTAACAGGTTACCGTTCGCCCCTTCACGAGACCGGCCGCAATTAGCACCTGGATGCCGTGACAAATTGAAAATATCCAGCGATCCAATTTTGCAAACTGTTGGATGAGGCTAATGAGTGCGGCATCGTGTCTCAGGTATTCTGGCGCTCGACCACCAAGCACAAGAACGGCCAAGTAGTCCTCAGCTCTGACCTCTTTTATAGCGAGGTCAGAGTCGAGACCATAACCCTGTCGCTCGATATAGGTGTCCCAACCTGGTTCGAAATCATGGATCACAAGGTGTAACCGACGTTTACTTGGAGCTGCCACGACGACTTCAAATCCGGCCTCACGCAGCCGATGAACGGCATAAAGTGACTCGTAGCTCTCTCCTCCATCTCCGGTAACAACCAACACTTTCTCGCTCATTGTTAATTTCTCCTCACCGTTAACTCTTGCAGGCCGTCGATTTTCTCATGATGAGTCCAGTGCACGCTAAACCAGGCACTCAGAAGACTATAATGCAGAACTATGTCAGAACCTCTGATCCGCACAGAAGTCGTCGGGTCTTACCCGACTCCCAGTTGGTTATCAGCCATGCCATCCAAGCCTGCGCTGCGAGACGCGTTGCTCGTTGTGCTTAAAACTCAAGAGCTTGCCGGAATCGATGTGGTGAGTGATGGCGAACTGGCTCGATTTGATCTCAATCATCCTGATACCAATGGCATGATTGAATTCTTTATTCGTCCACTCGCTGGTATTTCTACAGAACTCACGACGGAAGAACGAAACGCCTTTGAATCCCAGTCAGGCATGCAATTCCGAAATCGGCCCGCCGGTGTCGTGCGTGGCTCACTTGGTGCCGGCACCCTTGATCTGTCATCGCACTGGAAGCAGTTACCGCCCCTTAGCACGCAGCCAATTAAATTTACCGTAACGTCACCCTACATGCTCGCGAAAACACTGTTGGACAACCACTACGGCGACCTCAGGAGACTCTGCACCGAACTCGCTACAATCCTTGCCGCCCAAATCTCGCAAATTGACGCGCCCGTTCTTCAAGTCGACGAAGCCAACCTGACAGGGCATCCTGAGGACCGTGATTGGGCTTATGAACCTATCAACATGATTCTCGATGCTGCTCCACACGAGAAGGCCGTGCATCTATGCTTCGGAAACTATGGAGGCTCAACAATACAACATGGTTTCTGGAAGGACTTGCTGCCATTTCTTAATGCGCTCCATGCTGACCATCTGTTACTTGAATTCGCAAGGCCTGGTTACGACGAGCTCGAAATATTGAGGGATCTCAAACCCGAACTTGCGTTGGGTGTTGGCGTAATCGACATTAAGGACAACGAAGTGGAAACACCAGACTTGATTGCCTCCCGGATTGAAGACGCTGTGAACGTGCTTGGTCAGGACCGCATTCGATGGGTCCATCCTGATTGTGGTTTTTGGATGTTACCTCGAAGTGTTGCCGACCGAAAAATCGTGAATCTGGTAAAGGGGCGGGATCTATTTCTAGCTCGCTAACAGAAAGGTCTCATTCGAGGCTATTCGATATTGCTCGCTGGTTGCCCCTCGCCGAGGCTCTTCGCTCTATATACTGCGGATCGATCCAGGGTTCATCATGAAGATGGGCCCGCATTAGACGGATGCGCTTCTGCAATAACTCTTTCAAGTTTCTTCCGTGAATAAGCGGAGTTTCCTCCTGATCGGTTGTCGCCATGAACTCAATACCAGAAGCGAGAAGCTCTATCAGTTCCTCTGAATTGACTATCTCTTCAAGCATCGTATCGTGCAAGACAGACTGACAATGGGCCATGGCTTTAGCATCTTCGATTTTTTTAGCCTCGAGGAATCCATGCACGCTAACCACCCAGGCCGCCACGCTCCGCTGCGTACGTAACCAACAGCGAAGTGCTCTCATTCGAATCCACTGGTCATAAATCACGTTCTTGACACCGAGTGCGTTGTTCGCTTCATCACAGCACTCTTCAAGGCGACTTATCCCACGGTCGAGTGGTTTCCACACGTGGGCGTCAAATCGAGTTAAATCCTTCTGACACGACTCTCGTGTCGTCAGCTGAAAAAGTACATCTCGACTCAGATCGACATTATTTGGATTGTGTGGCGTCGTACACATGAAGTCTTGATAATAAGCTCGGTCACCCTCTGAAATTGCCTCAATGTTCGGAACAAGTGGGCGCACCCATAGACGGTACCAAACAAATCCATACATTGAATACAATGGCACCACGTTCGGATACGCAAGAATCGCTTCTTCCGCATCGGTCCAGGCATCCAGCAATGTCGTAGCGAACTGGCGGCCTCCCCACCGCTTTGCCATACGGTCGACCTCGCGATCAATCTCCAAATCAGGTTTAAATTGAAACGCCGCCACCATTTCATGATTCGGATCAAATGGTACGAGTCCTGGAACATTCGTGCCTCCGAGGTGAGCAATATGCTGAACTCCATTCTTGTGAAGCATCTGAAGTCTTCTACCGGTCAATCGAGGATAGGGAACACCAAGCAGGGGGGCAAAAATCGCGTGTGGACCTGTTGCAAAATAGAAATCCGCTCGAACGCCACGCGCTTCCAAATCCGACATCAAGTCACGTTCACGCGAGTCAAAGCTGTCCTGGTACACGGTTCCAGGATTCACCGCGTTCGAGTCAGAATACCGAGGATGGGTATACGGCATGTCCCAGCCCTTCCCTATTAAAGATGCACTTTCGATTTCAACACCTTCCTCCAAACCTGCCCAAATCGTTTCGTGTTCGCCATAGAACGATTCCATGCGTGTCAACACTCTGAAATCAGCCTGCTGAGACCTTCCGGCGTCACGTAACAGTCGGAGAAACTGGATGGCATTCTCGCCAGCAACTTTTGCAATTTCGGCATCCTCATTCCACTCACGAATCAAATAAGCCCCACCGTTACGTCCAACGTAGAGAGACTTCGTGTATTCGAATCCGGCACCGCTATCATTAGTCCATACTGAAAGAAAGCCGAGCTGTGGAACCTCAGCAAGAAGAGTTTGCACCATCTCTCTATAGTGTGCCTGTACACTTGGGTGGCTAGTCGTCATGTTGTAACGTGGCTTAAAACTTCTAAACGGGTGATCCACCCGTGCGCCACGTAGCATCGGATACTCGTCGAAGAATTTATCCGGCACTGAACGAGGTTCGAAACAGAAGAGTCCAGGCACTAAACCGTAGGTCACCGCAAGGGCGGCATTCGCCTTGAGATTCGCAAGGTTCTCTGCAAGCCACTCCTTTGGGTAGAGCCCGGTGTTGAGTTTGCTCGCGACAAACTGATCGAGCGCCGGACCATACGTATAAAACATGGGATAAATTTCGTCGGGCGGTCCGGTCTCGTAGCCGTGGGCCGAAGCCAACCCGTTTACTTCGACATGAGTAAATCCTCTAGCTGCTAACCGCTCAACATAGGCTGATGGATCGCGCTGAAATTGAATCCGCCCTTCCTGTGTAAGCGTGAAGTCGAACAGGCTGCGTTGCCAACTGAACGCCACTGGCATTCGACGACCCTGCTCATAAGATTCGACAGGATCATCTCCAAGACGTGTGAGAAGATTTGTCGCACTCCCAAACAGCAGGGGTAAAGCCGTCACCGCAAGAATCCCGCCGCCTTTTTCATTTATACGAATAAAGACTTCCTGCCTGTGATCGTTGAGGAGCCCTGTGCGAGGAGTCGGAATCTGAAACACGCCAGGGCTTTGTTGTTCCAGATTGGTGTGGATCGCTTCAATTACAGCATCAACCTTCGTCGCAATTCGCTCTGCGACCAAGTTCACCACTGGCGGCGCATCCGGCTCAATTCTTACGGTGCTTACACAAGCTAAAGCTTCGGAGACCGTCTTCATGAGTCCACGCCGGCCGCCAACTCGATCAATACATCTGTTTGGCGTTCAACATCAAGATCGATATTCACGTAGTTGCTTGATTGCACGCACGTGTTTTTCCAGGAAGTCGGGAGGTTGCTCACTGTCACCTGGGTTGCAACGAGCCCCTCTGGAAGCAAGACATGTAGAGATGCCATTGATTGCTCTGCGAACACGGCAAAGCGTATAGCTTGTTCCTCAGCCTGATAGTGATATCCAATTGACTTGCCCGACTGGGGATACTCTAACTGAACCTCGGCGTCTTCAACATCCGCAGCCGCCCATCGAGGTGCAAGCGTGACTCTGTCAAATCCCTTGCCATCATCAGTTATCCCGACCAATCCCTCGACCAACGCGTACAGCATGGCGGATGACCCCCAACCATCGGTAGGCTGAGCTTCCGGACTCGTACTTGTCTCAACACTCGCGGGTGCACCGTTCGGGAAATACCATAAATAGGTTGCCTGGTTCTCACCGATCAAATTCCAATACCGTCTTAAAATATCGACCCCATATCTCTCAAAACCATTTTCAAACGCCGCTCGAGCTAACTCGCCACCGACCAGTGGCATAATGCCGCCGTTCACATAGGCTCCTTGCACCAGTTTCTTATCGCCGAAAATTCCGTTAGGAAATGGTGGGTCGATCGAGAACCATTCAGCAAAAGCAGCGGTCGTCTCTCGCCGCCGGCGATATTCCTCAATAATCGATACCGCTTTCTTTAAATCTGTAAGACCGCGATTCACATCCATTGGATTGCTGAGACTCAGCTGCTTGCTCTCGTCCACACCAGAAATCGTGATCGGTGTCCGTTTAACAAAATGAGTGTAGAACGTACCATTCCAACAAACTTCATTCGCACGAGCTTTCAACTCGTCAGCCTGGTGGGTCCAGTACGCTCCGCGGTCCTTCTCACCAAAGTACACGTACAATCCTGCTAAGATCTGAAAGGCCTCGTAGTAACCACTATTATCTCCGTGCATGATGCCCCAAAAAGTGTTGTCATCAATCTGAAATTGAAGCCACTCATGACGACCGGCGGTATACGCAAAGTCCCAGGTGTCGATCGTGTAGGCACGTTTTACAAGTCCTAGTTCCGTATCCCAATACCAAGGATGCGACAAAATGTAGCTCAGGGCCCGGTCCATCGTTGGTAAGAGTTTGCGAATCCATTCGTCGTCGCTGCATGCCTGCCACGCAAGCCAGGCGGCTTTCACAAAACGGTACTCCACATCAGCTTCAACCGGCACGCGGACGTACTTCGTCCAGTTTTCTCGTTCGCAGGGTAATTTCTCTGGAAATGTCGTGAAGTAATCAAAGATCCGTCCACTCGCAGATTGAGTCTCAGCAAAATGTTCAACCACGCTTACCGCATCGTTATGGAAATATCTTCCCATTCGCAACATGTCACAGTGATCGCGAATCCAAATAGACTTCGCATCCGGTGTCCGAAATCCACTCACCCGCCGTCCATCAACGACGAGTTCCATAACGTCTTGCTGAAGAAACGTGCTGGTAGTCTCGAACAACCTGTGGAACACAGGGTCGCTCGTCCGTAAATAACTTGATTTGCGGCTAGGGTTCAAGCTGCACCCGTCCGCGCCAATAGCGCATCTTTCCAACACCGCTGGCATCCTTGCTACCGTCGAATGCGAGATAAAAGTATGACGGGCTTCCTTCATAGAGAACCTGGTCGCCGTGGGTTGCCTTGGTGAGGTTGGTAATCGTGAAGCTTAATTCGTTCTTATTCTTAACGGCGAAAAGAAAGTCACCGTTCGTCTCGATCTCATTAAATCGTATTCGACCCGCCTCGTAGGTATAGCGAGGACGCCGCCAATCGCGACTAATGTCCATCCGGAGATCTTCTTTTACACCGACCAGAATCTGTTTTTCGCCCATATCGATTTCAACCCCTAACCCAGAACCAGTTGGCACGGAATTCACCAGATGAATTCGGTCTACCCAGGATTGTGGGGGCTCACTATCATCGTGTGGGATAAGGACCGTCACAAACCCTTCGGTTTCACCTAACTCGAAATGATGGGCGGTCGTCTGATGAATCAACATCTCTTCCTGATAATGCCGCCTCTCGGACTCTGTCCCCTCCAGTCTGTAATGGGTATCTGGAAAATGGATGAGGAGATGACGGTCCTCGCTCAGTTCTCGATTCCGAATGCGATCGTAAACCGTGTCGTACCAATGCTCCCCTTGGTCGAGGATCTTTCGCGTGTGCCATAAATTCGCCAACGTAAAGTACTCTTCGGTCCGAGCCTTCAAAATGTCGAAGACGACAAACAGCTCTGGGTCTTTTACATAGGCAATGACTCGATCCCATTCAAATCCCCAACCGTCATCGATCATTCGACTGCGACTGTAATCAACGTCAGGCAAGTGCAAGAAGTCGACCTTCTGGGTCCTCACTCGTCGATACGAACCCGCGTTGTGAAGAAACTCTAGAATAGGCTGACCCGGTACGGCGCCTGGAGTATCCAATCGCGCTTCTCCTTCAGCCTGGCCCATCCAAATCTTTTCAGGGCGAACCACTAGTCGGTTATGAAAATAGTCCTGGCGATAAGCTCCAAACGGCCCGCTCGGCATGTAGTCACGATAGCCTCCGTCATTAAGTAAGACCGACCCTCCTGACATTAACAATGTGATGCTGTTCTCATCCGCGTGCCCATGCGTCATTTTTTCTTCTTCAACAGGGATCGTATCGCGAAGGTAATCTCTAAAATTGAGGCCTCCGTCACCTTCATCCCGGTAGTTCAGCAAGAGATACGTCGACTCAGGAGCCCAACCATTGCGAAATACAATCTTCTTGCCTTGTACATCCTCCATCACTTCCGCTGATAAATGCGTGGGGGCTTCGGGAAGAACATCATCAGTTCCCCAACGGTGACAATCCAATAAAAAATATCCCAATCCCACATTCGTCGGATTATCAAAATCCACGAATTGTTCGGCGATTACACTTGCAGCCCACTTTAGGTTCGGATTATCGTAGGCCGCCGCCGACGCCTCAAAGAACACCAAAAAATGTTGCCAATTGGACAGCCAGTTGGAATCACCGAAATCCGGAACCATGCCAGACGGTGCCATTAGATTCACAAAATACCGACTGTAGTAGTACATCTCAGGTGTTCGGAATAGCGCTGGCAAACGACCGGTGACATCAGCATGTCCCATCAGAGCGTAAAGCCAAATGCCGTGGTAGTGCGTAGCGTCCTCGATCTCCCAATTACCCCAGTTGTCATCTGCCAATGCTCTGTCCTGCATTCGCCAAACCGACGCGCGGGGGTGATCCGGCATGGCTCGCACAGCCCACGCCAACGACTCCGCGCGAAGCATTGTCCGATTCATGGTGCCCCACTCGACGGTTCGCAATAAATACTCCATGCTATGTCCGATCAACTCGCCTGCCTGTCGCTCTTGATCTGCAGAAAACTGATTAAGACGATTGAGTGTTTCAAAAGCCTTGATGTAACGCATCACGCGAAAAAAATCAGGCAGTGCTGGAACACCATTTGTATAGTCAGGACGACGAGCAATGGAATCCTGAGGATATTCACTCCGATAGTTGCCATATTCGAGCATGACGTGCTTTGCTCGCTCTGCGTAAACCGGTAATCCCTCCTCTTCAAAGAGATAGGCATAGATGACAGCCATTTCAAGCAAGCGGTTTGGTGGCCGATAGCCGAAAATGCTTCCAGAATCAAAATTGTCTCGCCAGTCGTCTATCAAATTGTCGTAATTATCCCAGGTCCAGTTGGCTGACCCGCGTGCATACTCCAGATACATATCCCGCGTGGCTGACGTTTGAGCCATACTCTGTCCCGCGCTCAACAACATCGCGCACGCCCATAGGCCCATTATGATTAGTCGACTTCGGTGCATCCTGGCCACTCCCTTCGTAACTATCCGCACAACCTGCTTTACCGAATATTCACCATCATCCAAAGCAAGAACACAATCACCCCAACCAACACCCAACTGCCTCCAAAACCAATGTAATCCATTTTCATGGGTTTCATGATCTCCCAGCCTGAGTTTGGAAACAGTTTCTCGCTATCGAATTGCCGTGGACGGGCATAAGCCGATTCCAGTGCCGAGGCATCTCCCTCAGGAGTCGGTTGCACCGGCGTATGTAGCTTTGCAAAGAAGCGGTCAAGCGCTTGCGTTTGAACCGGAATTGTCAGGGCACTAAACAAAAACAACAGAACGAATGGAAATAGCGCCGCAAAGTAAAATCTGAGTGCAATCAACCATGACCGTGGGGTGTCACGAAAATCGAATCCCAACCAGCTCAACACCCACACTTCTGCATTAAATCGACCGACACCCACTCGAGCCGACGACGGGGCGGCTGGGTCTTCTCGTGCTACAGCATCGAAGAATATGGCGCTTCGCGGAATCTCACGACTCTTCGTAATGAGGTCGCCCACCTGTGCGGCTCGTCCGGCTTCCACGTCGACCGCTATGGCTGGTTCTTGCACTTCCACCACTCGCGCTTGAGTTTCCTGTAAAAACTCAGGGTGATGTCGCGACCAATCCATCGTGGCAAATAGATTTGGAACCACAAGATAAATGACCACGCAGATCGCAACCTGCAGAATCACAGACATTCGAGTCAGCCCTCGCCAAATGAAGCCTAGCCAGATCGCTGCTCCAAAAATTGCAGGTACAGAAATCACATACCGAAACAACTCCAAAAGGTCATCCACCAAGACGGCCACTGCAATGCCTCCCACGAGGGTAACGGGGATGAGTAGTCTCCCCACTAATAAGTAGTGCGCCTCGGATTGATTAGGTCTTAGTGGTTCGTATAGGTTCCGGATAAACAGGGCCGAATAGGAGACTGCCGTAGCATCTAGGGGGGACATGTTGGCTGCGAGAACACCTACCATCATTAAGCCGATCGCTCCCGGGGCAAGGAGGTCATGCGTCATGTATCCCCAAATCAGTTCGGGGTCATGCAAATCACCCGCGTACAGCCCGATAGCGAGCAACCCTGCCATAGCCCAAAAGAGCATGATAAACCGTTTGAAAAACATGCCGCCAATCATGCCGAATCGCGCTGTGTTTTCATCCCGCGACGAACCCGCGGTCTGCATTCCCGTAGCAACAGCAATAATGGATACGAGGTTTGCGAGAATCATCGCGAGGATCGTATACCACCCATAGTCGCTGAGTGCAGCCGAACCAAACAAGACGAACATGAAACTGGGCACGGTCGCGTGCAACCCCTCGAAACCACCAATCATAATTAAGCCAAGTGGAATCAAAATTAACGAAAACAGTACGATAAATATGCCTTGAATCACATCGGTGATAGCCGCGGCACGAAATCCACCCAGCATCGTATAGATCGACACCACAAACGCGAAGATGGCATAAAAGACCAGTGGATTCGTATGCGAGATCAGTGAGCGCAGCTGTCCTAATTTCCTCCGTTCATCTAATTCCTCCCAACGATTACGTTCATCTGTTGTGAGATCTTCCTCTAATCGCTCAGTCAATTCGTTATATTCGAGAAAGGTTTGCACGTCGTGACGTTCCTTATCCGTCCATTCCGTTTCGGCTTTCGGAGTAACCGCCATAAAAGTTTTCCCGGCCACCATGAAGCCCGCACCTCCACCAATAATTGAAACGAGCAAAATAAACACCGCAAACGATCCGCCAAGGAATGGACTCTGAAAACGCTCTGTAAAGTAATCACCGATGGTCGTTAAGCGAACCCTTCTGAAAAATAAAGTTTGAAACCAATAGAACGGTGTGATGAACAGGACAAGAAACTGAATCCACATGCCCCCGATGCCCTGACGATAGATTTCTCTGGATACGGCTACGGCCTGATCCGCGTTTGTCGAGGTGCCAAAGTTAAGGAAAAACTGATAGAACTTTCCTAACCGACGTCCCGCGAGAAAAAACTCTGCTCGATCTCGAGTCTGTGCTCCAACTCGTTTTCCAATCCAGATGATAACGGTCAAATATCCAAGCAGGATTGCCACATCCAGCGGATGAAGTCCTAAAAGGGTCACGAACCTACCTCTCGTGACGGAAACTGGTCATAGTTTTTTAGATCGACGGTTCGTCCACGCACACTCAAGGACCCCTCAACTTCACTCGGCAGAACACCAAGCTGATAAGCTTTCTGAAAGTCAGCGTCGAGACCAGCAATCCAGAATCGATCTGGACCATATGCCATACGCCGACGGTCGTCTGAGACCGTCAGAATTTGGCCAAGCGATTCATGAACGCCATTTGCGCATAATGTCTGGGCCATTGCTGCCTCGGGACCGCAAGAAACTGGTTGGGCTCTCCTCACCGAACAAATGGCTTCATTCAATTTCAGAAACTGTCCGTCTGCATCTGGCGACGGGTACGTGTCTACACAACGCGTGCCATCCTTAACAACAATTTCGTTCTTTTGTCCTTGAGTGTTCGCATCGAAAGTTACGCGCGCGCGCTCAAATTCCAGTTCAAACCGAGGCCCCTGAGACTGTTGTGAAGCATGAGAACCATAGAACAGGATTTCGACGTTCTCTGCAGTCCGTGCACGACAGGCGACCGTATCGAAGCTCTCAATATCGTTTACACGACATGCCTCGGCGGTCACTTCGATCGGAAGCGCGCTGGCGCCAGTTGTTGCTCCCATTAAGAAAAAAAGATTGTGTAAAAAATGAGCTTGCGCATTATTAAGTGGACTATCGAGGATCCAGCGCCCTGTTACCGCTTCGCGAAGTTTCCCCGCCCAAGCATTACGTTGATAGTAGGACGTTGTCCTCGGCCACAGACAAATCGTCTTCAGTTGAATCGGCGCACCAAACCGTCCCGTCCGAATATCATTTTTGAGCGCCTGAATACCTCGAGAATACGACCACTGATAGCCAATCCGCACCGACCGATCTGAACGGTCACATGCGTCCATAAATGCTTTGGCTTCCTGAATTGCCGAACCAAGTGGTTTCTCACACAACACATGACAACCATGCTTTAACGCCAGCACACTCTGGGAAATATGGTGATGAATTGGCGAAGCGATGACCACTAAATCGGCTGCATGTCCGGCCTCAAAGCAGTCCGGCAGTGATTTATAGACCGGCACGGCATCGTGAAAACATTCTAAGGAACCGGAATCACGACTCCAGTGCGGGTCAACAGCGCCAACCACCTTGACGGTATTCAAAGGTTGCTGTGCCAACACGTCAATGTAGTCAGCACCATAACCATTGATACCGACCATGATTATGCTCACGGGTGCTGTCACGATAAACCCGCATCAGCAACAAGCCGCTTTGCAGCAATCAGATTTTGACTCATTCTCGCCTCACACAGTGCAGGCCAGTCCGCGCGTTCCGTCGGCACACAGTGGTCGGCTTGTTGGGTTCGACGCGCTAGCGTTGCGATCGCTGTCATCTCTTCTTCAGTGGCATCTGGAAATTTCCCCAAGAAACGCTCATCTCTGATCGGCAATGAAAATGAACCTCCATGATCTTCCACCGACAGATGAATCGACCGATCGCTACGTTCTAGATGGCGAATCACCCCAGAGAGATCGACCATACCTTCCCCTATGGCCGTCGGAAAGGTTTCCCAGCCCGCTGGTACACTCCGCACCCCACCATCCTTCAGATGCGTCGACACCACCCATGGCAATATTCGCTCGGTCGCTCGAACCGGTTCCTCCAACATCGTCAACACATTCATCGTGTCAAGAACCACACCCAGCCAATCCCCTGGACTCGCGTCGCACATTTCAAAAAGTCGAAGCAGCTCATAGGTCGTAAACTCAAAATGCAATTCGATTGCCAGAATGACTCCGTGATCACGCAACATCTCCCGCTGTGCCTGTAGCGCCGTGGCCGTCTCTCGGAGCAAAATCTCCGTCGAAGGGGCGACGTCGGTCCACCGCATGAGCCCACCAGAGCATGACCGAACAATCTGAACCCCCAAGTGTTCGGCTTGTGTCGCGACTATGTGATTGGCATCAAACAAATCACGAACCGACCAGTTCGTCATATCGCGTGGAATATGTCCAGCACCGCCCCATTCAAGGTAGAGACTTTCTGATTCGGCAAACGTCCGAAGCTCCTGAAGGCAACCGTGGTCTAACCGTTGTTGCCATTCTGGCTCAAACCCAGAAAAGTGCACTCCATCTGCCCCGTGATCCACGGCCCATCGCAAGATATCCAACGGAGACAACTCAAGAGGACTCAACCCGTATTGATCTAATCCCACTTTCCATGGTTCTAATCGCTGCCCCCGGGTTCTCTTCGTCTGGCTAGAGGACACGCTGGTACCTTTGCACGCACATGCGCAACACCTCGTCTGGATCGCGCCGCCACCAATTTGTTGAAAAGATTTCAATCTCGCAGCATCCTTCGTACCCTGCTGCAAGAACCATTTGATAAATTTGCTTAAGATCGATAACGCCATCACCAGGCATCCCTCGATCTCCAAATATCATTTCGGTAGGCACCAGCCAATCAGCCCAGTGGAGCGCAAAAATGTGGTTGGTCGCGCCTGCCCGTTGAATCTGTCGAGTCAAATCAGGGTCCCACCACACATGATACGTATCAATAGCCACACCCACATCTCCACCAAGCTGTTCACATAAATCAAGGGCTTGCTTCAGCGTATTGATACACCCACGGTCTGCTGCATACATCGGATGCATCGGCTCAAGCGCCAGGCGTACACCCTGGTCGCGTGCATACTCTGAAAGAGTTGCAAGGCCGTCCGCAACCTGCCCCCTTGCGTACGCCATGTCAGAGGTCCCAGAAACTAATCCCCCCACCACAAGAACTAAACAATCGGCATCCAGCGCACGCGCCTCGTCAACCGCCTGATAGTTATCATCCATATTTAGTTTTGCATCAGCCGTAAAGAATCCTCCTCGGCACAACGAAGACACTCGAAGACCATGGTCGCCAATCATCTTGACTGCCTCGGACACTCCTAACTTCTGCAATTGATCACGCCAAGGTGCAATTGCCCAAATCCCATGACGCGCACAGCCCTGAATCGCCTGGTCGAGTGTCCACTGCTCGCGAATCGTCGCAGTATTCAACGACAACTCCATCGCCGGGTGCGCTTGTTTGTCGGTCATACCGTAATTCCCTCAGCCCGACAAAGTGTGTCCATTCGAGTGACCGCTAACTCAGGATCTTGAAGGAGTTGCGCCCTAACGGCCAAACGAAAGATCTCTGCAAGATGGGGCAATGAACGTTTGGTTTCTTGACCGCCCAGCATGACAAACTCCTTCTGATAACCATTGAGCCAAGCCATAAAAACAATTCCAGTTTTATAGAACTGCGTGGGTGCACTGAATATATGTCGGCTAAGTGGGACACAGGGTGCGAGAATCTCATCAAAACGATCACGTCTACCGGACGCTAACTCGCTCAAGGCCGCGCTTGCTGCCGGAGCAATCGCATCGAAGATACCAAGGAGAGCGTCCGAATGCCCAAGGGCATCACCACCAATCAATTCCGCGAAATCAAAATCATCACCCGTATACATTCGAACTGATGCGGGCAGCTCGCGCCTCAGTGCAATCTCTTTAGTCTTGTCCAGCAATGAAATTTTGATGCCATCAATACGGGTGGCGTGAGCACAAAGAAGCGCTTTGACGGCTTTGAGAGCTTCGTCAATTTGCGAATATCCCCAATACCCAGCAAGAGCCGGATCAAACATCTCCCCTAACCAATGAATGATCACCGGCTGCCGCGCCTGCGTTAGAAGTCGTTCATAAACCATCAGATAGTCGTCTGGCGATTGCGCTGCAGCACACAACCCTCGACTTGCCATCAAGATAATTCGCCCACCCTGTGCTTCGACCCACGCCATCTGTTCTTCATAGGCTCGAATGACATCATCTAACGTGACATCGTCCGTTCTGATGAGCTGATCGGTTCCACAACCACAGATCACTAACGCATTTTTTCGTTTCGTACTCGCCGAGAGGGTTCGTTGAATAAGTTCACGAGCTTGTAGCCAGGAGAGTCCCATACCGCGCTGCGCGGTATCCATCGCTTCGGCAACTCCAAGATCACAATCCCAGAGATGCTCCCGAAACTGTAACGTAGCATCCCAATCAATTACTTGAGGCAAGTCCTGACAACCCACAACGTGCGCGGCCGCATACACAATCCGATTCCGCGTCCCTCCAGCTACGGGGAATGGTGTGCTTGCCGGGATCTCAAATGTTTCGAGTGTGCCATCCATCTTGGGGAGCGTCAGTCTAGGCATAAGCAAATGACGGGTTACTCGTTCAGGCCATCGACGTCAACCCAGACTCGCCGGCGCCAACTCTCCATTGCAGCCTCGGCCAGTTCCACACCTTTGACGCCCTCTTGTAAGGTGTAAGACCATGCCGCGTCCTCATAGAGATGTCGGATGAAGTGTTCCCACTGAGCACGAAAACCATTCGGATAACTCTGCTCGGGTTGATAGGGCTTCCATTGATCGCGAAACGATTCGACTTGGGGCTCGTCCGGATTCCAAACAGGACGTGGAGTATCACCTAATGACTGAGTCCGACACCAATTCAGACCGGCTACAGCTGAACCCTCTGTCCCATCAATTTGAAAGACTGCCAAGTCGTCTCTATTAACTCTCGTACACCAGCTGCTATTGACCTGGGCAACAACACCGCCCTTCAATTGCATAAGTGCATAGCTTGCATCGTCAGCGTCCGGAATATAGGAGTCTCCCGCTTCGTCCCATCGTTGCTGAAGATGGGTCGCACCCAGACACATCACCGATTGCACGGGAGCAACGAGCCGATCCAGCACGTAACGCCAGTGCGCCATCATGTCGAAAATAATGCTCCCTCCATCATTCCTGCGGTAGTTCCAACTGGGTCGATTGCTTGTTCCTGTTTGACCATCAAATACCCAGTACCCAAAATCAATTCGTACCGAAAGAATGCGGCCAAAAAATCCATCAGACTTTAGCTGCGCTAGTTTCAATAACCCAGGCAAGAATAGCTTGTCCATCACGACGCCACTCTTCATCTTGCCTTGAGCAGCCTGAGCCGTTAGTTCACGGGCCTCGGTCAACGAAGCCGCGACTGGTTTCTCACAATAAACATGTTTTCCGGCTACAAGAGCACGGCCAAGCAGCTTCGCACGCTGGGCTGTTGTACCGGCATCAAAAAACAAGGTGTGATCCGGTGAACCTAAGGCTGCATCGTAGTCGGTCGTGTACTCGCTGAACCCAGTCTCACTTGCCAAAGCCGCCAGTTTTGCACCATTTCGACCAAGCAATAGTGGTTCGACTACGACTCGATCGCCATTGGTTAGTAAGATTCCTCCCGCCTCGTGAATCGCCAGCACCGAGCGTCTCAGGTGTTGAGTGCCTCCCATACGACCTGTGACGCCATGCATCACGATGCCTAATCGGTGTGTCGCCATATGCCCAAATATAGCAAGCAACGAGGGGAAGCGCGAGACGATCCCGATTCAGCACTGCTGTGAACTACCAGATTCCGGATATAGTGTGACCGTGAAATCTACCCCGTACCTGGAGAAACCCATGTTACAGCCCTACCGTTTTACCGGTATCTCGTGCCTCCTCTTAATATGTTGGCACCTATTAGCCTCCTCGTCCTACGCACAAACCCTGACGAAATTGGAACCCAGAACCTTCGACTCCATGGAGTACCGACATATCGGACCCGTGGGTAATCGTGTGAGTGCAGTCGTGGGCGTTCCTGGCGATCGAAACATCTATTACGCCGGTGCAGCATCGGGTGGAATTTTTAAGTCGATCGACGGTGGCATTCACTGGGAGCCCATCTTTGACGATCAGCCAGTTGCTTCGGTCGGCGCCCTGGCTATTAATCCAGTCAATCCAAATATTGTTTGGGCAGGCACTGGAGAAACATTTATACGCAGCAACATTTCCCACGGCAATGGAATCTACCGATCCACGGATGCTGGAAACACATGGCAGCACATGGGACTCGACACCACTGGGCGCATTGGTCGCATCGTAGTGCATCCCACCAATCCCAACATCGTGTTTGCGGCTGCTCTTGGTCATGGCTACGGTCCCCAAGAAGATCGAGGCGTCTTTCGTTCTCAAGACAATGGTTTGACTTGGGAACACGTACTGTTTATTGACGAGCATACCGGTGCATCTGATCTCGTAATGGACCCAAACAATCCAGAGATTCTGTTTGCAGGCATGTGGCAACTAATCATCAAAACTTGGGGTAGAGAAAGCGGCGGACCAGGCAGTGGGCTTTGGACCTCTCGCGATGGAGGTAGCACCTGGCATGAACTAACTGAAAACGGCTTGCCAGGCAAACCACTTGGCAAGATTGGTTTATCGATGACGCCGATTGACTCAAATCGCATCTATGCGCTCATCGAGACGAACGCCGACGCGACTGTCGAAGATCACGAAGGCGTACTCTGGCGTTCAGACGATGGTGGCGATCACTGGCAGATGGTGAACGCGGACCATACTCTCGCACAACGACCGCTTTACTATACGCGGGCAACGGTTGCACCAGACGACCGTGACGAAATTCACTTTCTTTCGACACGACACTCCGTTTCTCTTGACGGCGGCCTCACGATCACTCGAGGAACAGCCGGAGGTGACAACCATGACATGTGGATCGATCCGTTGATTCCCGATCGTATGATCGTGGGTCATGATGGCGGCCTTTCCATTAGTACCACCAGAGGTGAAAGTTGGTGGCGACCGCGGATGCCGATTGCCCAGATGTACCACGCCTACACGGACAACCAAATTCCATACTACGTATATGGCAATCGACAGGATGGCCCGTCCGCTCGTGTACCCAGCAATAGTCTCCAACAAGGCGGAATTCCAATTGGATTAATGCATTCGGTTGGTGGTTGCGAGTCCGGTTTTGCAATTCCTGATCCCGTTGAAAACAACATCGTATGGTCAGGTTGTTACGACAGCATCCTAGAGCGGTACGACCTCAACACCGGGCATGCTCGCAACGTAAGCGTGTGGCCAGACAATCCTGAAGGATGGGCCGCGGCCGACGTACCATACCGATTTCAATGGACTTTCCCGATCGCAATTTCTCCACACGACCATAACCGGGTTTATGTGGGCAGTCAGTATGTCCATGTAACCATGAACGGTGGACAGAGTTGGGACATTATTAGTCCAGACTTAACTACCAACGATAAAAGCAAACAACAGAAGACGGGTGGCCTCACCCCTGAAGACGTCAGCCCGACATACGCTGCGGTCCTGTTCGCGCTCGCCGAATCGCCGCTAACGGAAGGTCTGCTCTGGAGCGGCTCAAACGATGGCCTTGTCCACATCACTCGCGATGGTGGCGACACATGGACGAATGTGACGAACAATCTGCCAGAGTTACCCCCGTGGGGCACGATTAGTAATATTGAACCGTCTTCGCACGACCCAGGCACCGCCTACCTGAGTGTTGATTTCCATCAAATTGGTAACTTCGATCCATTCATCTATACCACCACTGACTATGGAAGCACTTGGTCAAAAATCAGCGACCCCCTCCCAACCAGTCCACTCAGTTTTGTCCACGTTGTCCGTGAAGACCCCGTACGACCAGGGTTGCTGTACGCCGGAACTGAAAATGCTTTATACGTCTCGTTCAACAATGGAGTACAGTGGCGCTCCTTACAATCGAATCTGCCACACGCGCCTGTGCACTGGTTAACAATCCAACCACACTTTAATGATTTGGTCGTTGGCACTTATGGCCGAGGTTTTTGGATTCTTGATGACATTACTCCATTGCGACACTGGACCGAGGCGAGCGGCACTACCAACGCACATTTGTTCACTCCACGCCCAGCGTATCGGTTTAGAACTCGTAAGAGTGTCATGAGTCAACCTGAGGACTCGGGAAGTGGCACGAACCCCACCTATGGCGCCTCTTTGCATTATTACCTTGGTACTGACTTCTCAGACGATGAAGAGGTGAAGATAACAATTCACAATTCTGCCGGTGAAAGCGTCCGATCGCTTTCGAATTTATCAACCACGACGGGACTGCACCGTGTGTTCTGGGATCTCCGCTACGCACAAACGACCCAACCGCGGATACGGATGCCTGCCATAGGGCATTCCCATGTCCGTCCAGATCCAGAGACCAAGACTCGTCCGATCGGAGATGGAAGTCGTGTGGCTATTCTGGCCCCACCTGGCGATTACACAGTAACACTCGTCGTTGGTGACACTACGCTAACTGAACCGCTCAGGGTGTTGAAAGATCCAAATTCCTCTGGCTCTGAAGCGGATATAGCCAAACAAATGATTCTGCTCTTTGAAATTCGTGATGCGCTCAACGAAGGAGTGTCCTTGATCAATGAAATCGAACTGATCCGTGAGCAACTCGATGCACAAGACGGATGGCTGGACAATCACCCAGAGGCAGACGCGATTCAAAAACAGGCACACGCGCTAGACGAACGCTTGATCGCGCTCGAAATGAATTTGAGTGACCTTCGCCTGTCAGGGGGCTCTGCGAGGCAAGACTCCATCCGCTGGCCTAGGCAGTTGTTGGCAAAATTAAGCAGCCTCGCGTCGTACGTGGGGCAAACGGATTTCGAACCCACAACTCAACAACGTGCCGTGTTTGAAAATTATGAAGAACTTCTAAACACCTACCAATTACGCATGAGCGATATCCTAAACGGCGATGTCGCGGAACTGAATCGCAACCTCGAAGCCCTGGGCCTAGCAGGTATACTGCACCCTAAACCAAATGAGTAACTCGACGGTTCCAGATCGGATGACAAGGAGCGCATCACGATGATAAACACCGCAATTACTACCCTTCTCTATCTCACAATCGCCATGAGCCTGATGGTCGGCACGCCGAACCACTTGTTCTCCCAGACGACACCTCGTCAGCAGCCAGGGGCCGAGGTCAGCTTCTATGCGCCTGACCAGCACGATCTGTACGATGGACGCTGGATTCTTTCAGGTTCCAAGCTCCACATGGTGGGGACCCTAAATGATCCGCCGGGGTGGGACCACATGGATAACGACGCGTCCGATGTCCATCCGGTTGACGGCAGTGTGGAAATTGATGTGAACGAAATTGAGAACACCGGCTCGTTTGTCGCACGTATGGAGATTCCTGAGGGGACCCTCATTATTGAAATTGATCGTTTTCACGAATTTAGCGAATGTCAGGATGGTGGTATTGTTGCGTCGCTCTTCGAACACGGAACCGATTCCGGTTGCGGTGATGCCAACTGGCCCAAAACGTTTATCTTTCTCGCAGGATGGGGTTTCGGTCGAGCCACTTTAAATGGGGACACCCTGTATGAGGAGTACCAAATTCACTTTATGATTACCCAAGGAATCCGCGACCGTGAGACTCTCGTCGCGCATTACCCGCTCGAGGACAAACAGTCACCAGCGGGAGCTGTTAACCCAGCTACGCAACAACTTGATTTTTATATTCGAAGTCCTGAAAACGATTCGAGAAACCATCCCACACGACAAGTGTTTGACCATTTCTTCGGCATGGAGGTTACCTGGAAATGAAGATTTTCTTACTAGGCCTACTTTTAGCAGGCAGTACCGTCACCTATGCTGACGCCCAGCCTGAACAAGATGCACGATCGATAGACTTTCCTGACGCAGAAGGCTACGTCACACTTGTCGCGGACTTACATACTCACACCGTATTTTCAGACGGCGACGTGTGGCCAACGATTCGCATTGAAGAAGCTACGAAAGATGGCATAGACGTTATTTCGTTCACGGAACATCTCGAATATCAGCCGCACATCGAAGACATACCCCATCCTGATCGGAATCGATCTTTTGAATTAGGACAACTCGCTGTCAGCAATAGCGATCTCATGGTGATAAGAGGAGCTGAGATCACCAGGCAAATTAATGATAACTTGAAGGCTCCCGGACATATCAATGCCGTCTTTATCCAAGACGCCAATAAGCTGTACCGTTACGACGCTTCAAGGAAAGAAGAAGCGCTTGCGCAATTCCGTCCCCAAGCCACCATTCATAGTCCAGCAGAGGAATACAATGCGATCGCCCGCCTATGGCCAGCGGAACAAGCGATGCAAGAAGCCAACGCGCAGAGCGCGTTTGTGTTTTGGAACCACCCCGCCTGGTTCGCGCAACGGCCGGATGGTATCGCGACACTTGAAAACATCCATAAGCAATTCATCGCTGACGGACTTCTACACGGTATTGAAGTCGTAAATATGCATTGGTTCTCAGAAGCCGCCTTGCAAATTGCACTGGACAACAACCTCACCATTCTCGGAACGTCCGATGTCCATCAACTGATTGATTGGGATTATGAACCTCACCACGGTGGGCATCGACCTGTGACACTCATCTTAGCCGAGACCAACACCGAAGCGTCCGTCAAAGAGGCGTTGTTTGCAAGACGAACCGTGGTCTGGTTTAACGATCTTTTGATTGGGGAAGAAAGAAATGTAGCGCCTCTATTGAAAGCAAGTCTGACCATTGCATCAGCCTCGTACACTCCTGACACGACAATACTGGAAGTTACTTTCAGGAATGTGTCGGATGCAACGTTTCAATTAAAAAATCTCTCTAGCTACACGTTCGCTGAGGACGATGACTATCTTGTCATTCCTCAACATAGCGAAACCATGATTCCGGTTAATGTCATCGACAGTCTCGCAACCGTCGAACTTGAGTTTGAAGTGCTCAATGCCATCGTTGCGCCAAAAACACACCCGCGTCTAAAACTACACTCGAACATTCACTAGTAATTTTTCATTGGGAGAACCATTTACAGTGAAAATTATTTTTAGTAGAAAGGGTTTTGACACATCGAGCGGAGGAGTACCTAGTCCAATCATCGATAAGGTTCCTATAAGTCTTCCAATTCCTACAAATACCGATCCTTCTAACACCCGCTACTGTGATATCAACCTTGGAGTGATTGTTGAGGATTTATCAAATGGAAAGATACGTTCAACTGACAAATGCCATAAAGATCCAGACCTTGAGTTAGGTGCCTTCGGCCAAGACGGTGCAGCACAAACTCATTTAAAGAACCAAGGAGTCGGCGCCGGAGATCTGTTTTTATTCTTTGGTTTATTTCAAAAAGCGCACGAACAAGCAGGAGTGTTTAAATATCAAACGGGGTCCAAACCAGAACATCGAATTTTTGGTTGGTTGCAGGTTGGCACGATAGTTAACCTGAGATCAGATGGAAAATCATTTTCTAAAACCCATCCAAAATACGAAGCTCATCCCCATCTATTAGTGGACTGGATGGAAAAGGAAAAGGATAGCAGTCTCTATTTACCACCTGACCAACTAAACATCTTGCGAGAACACGGGCTCCCAGGTTTCGGAAAATTCTCAGCAGAAAACTCTAATACTTTGCTGTCTTCGAATTCTTCGTCGTGTTCCCTATGGAAAGTCCCAGACTGGCTTAATATAGCTCGTAAAGGTTGTGGCCTCTCTTATCACAAAAATAAAGCATTGTGGCGCAACGACACCCTACAAACCGTTGGTAGAGGTCAAGAATTTGTAAGCGACCCAAAAGAAGATGAGCGGTTAATTCATTGGTTGGTAGAGTTGTTTAAAAACGCTATCTAAGGATAGAGAGAATTTATTTAGAACGTAAACACACGCAGTGCGAATAAATAAAGACCGACCAAGGCAATTGCGCATGACGCCGGCCATTGCACAATCTGTCGATACCATGACCGACGCAAGGCCCATCCAACACACACAAACGCAACGGCGAGCACGCTGATCTGCCCAAGTTCCACACCTAGGTTGAAGCCAAGCAAACTGATCAGGAAATGCTCGTCGGGTAACCCTAGCGTTCCCAATACACCAGCAAAACCCAGCCCATGTAACAATCCAAACAAAAAGACAACGACGAAACGCGAGCGCCGCATGCGGTTCGTAAAGAGGTTCTCCACCGCGACATACGCAATTGACAAAGCTATCAAGGGCTCCACAATGTCTGGCGCTAACGTAACTAATCCGTAAGTCGAGAGCGCCAAGGTGACCGTGTGGGCAATCGTAAACGCTGACACTTGCCAGAACAACGCAGCCAGTCCAGGGCTCAACAAGAACAGGCCCAGCACAAAGAGCATGTGGTCAAAACCTTCAGGAATAATGTGTTGAAAACCCAATAAGACATATTGGCGAACAGTGCTCCACCGTGTGCCCTCTGCCCCGCCACTAAATTGTCCGAGCGTGTAGGCGGTGCTCGCTACACCACGGGGCACAATCTCTTGCATGTCGCGATGTTGATCTTGATCGACAATCGTTAAATAAACGGGTGGAAAGCGCCGATGAGCTTCGATGGTCAAGGTGCTGCCATCAACTGGAATGTTGCCTGTGAATCTCGCTGTGAGGCCAAGAAAACTTGGCGGATCATCATTCATTAGCTTTCCTACTTCGGGAAAGTCGAGAAGGGACACCGGAGGCACACCGTCGAACCGCAACGCGATTTGTTCGGTCAGAACACGCTGAGCATCTCTTATCCGGGTCTCAAGTTCGGATGGCGACAATGTCGCCAATCGATTCGCGAGCACCGCAGAATTGGCACCAAGGCCTACCCCTAAGGCCAAGGCGTCTAAATCCACTGTGATATCGGCTTGATAGCTGCCGTCCGAGCGTAACACCACCACCGCAAACGTGAACTCAAGGTCGTGGGCTTGAGTTGAGCTAGTAAACAGCAAGAATCCGGCCAAAACACCCACTATTGACCGTCTGAATCCTGACCGCATCAACTCGGTAATTCGATTCCAGCGAAATCGGATTGACAGTTTCCCTGACACGGAGTAACGTCTTCTGAGTCTGGTTGTTAGGGCCATTTGACACACATCTCGTCGGCCCCTACAGGGTCGAAGGAGTCATTCATGAATCCTATCAAGGGTCTACTCATCCTCGCATTTGTTGTTGCTGCCGGCGGCTACACCGCGTTATCGGCAAACGACGCGTCGGAAGCCGTCCCAACATTCACTAAAGATGTCGCTCCAATTCTCTACGGCAACTGTACTAGTTGTCACCGACCGGGCGATATTGCACCGATGTCTTTAATAACATATCGGGATACACGGCCGTGGGCACGCGCCATCAAAGATACGGTGCTCTCAGGTGAAATGCCACCATGGCTAGCTGACCCACACAATAGCAGCGGTATATTCCGTGACGAACGCATCCTCGACCAAGCGACCATCAACACCCTTGTCGCGTGGGTCGACGGAGGAGCGCCCCGAGGTGAGGGCGAGCTACCGGCTCTGCCAGAGTTTCCAGAAAATTGGACCTATAAAGATGGCGAACCGGACTATGTGTTCGAATTACCCGTTGAATATGAAATCGCCGCAGAAGGACAAGAAGAATATTTAGATTTTTATGTTGCCATTCCTTGGAAGGAAGACCGCTTCGCCGAGGTGATTGAGTTGCGCCCCTCGAACCGAAGTGTAGTCCATCATGCCGGTGCCTACGTCGTGGATTTGCCGCCGGGCACACGGGTTGGCGAACACGGCATTCTTGAAACATTTGACGGTGAAGTGGTCGATCGGGACGCGGCTTCGAAACTGCGACGAGACAATTCTACGAGGATCGAACAGCAGGTCTTTAATCAATTCAACCTGGCTGGAAGCAGCAAGCTCATCTCGTATGTGCCGGGACGCGGAGTCGAACGTCACATGCCGGGTACGGGCAAACGCGTTACAGCTGGAAAATACGTTCGGTTCACCATGCACTATAACGCCACCGGCCAAGTGGAAACGGATCAATCTAAACTCGGACTCTGGTTCAATACCAAGCCAGTGACCCATGAAGTGCTCACTCGCCAAGCTGGAAACCCGGTCCCAACGAGCGCCTTCGGTCATGATATTTATATCGTGCAAGGTGAAGAGATCGTGCCAACTCTGGACGAGAACGGCGAGCGGGTCCGACCAAAGATTCCCAATATTCCACCGTATGAAGGCAATTGGAAAATTACGGGTGTTACTCCTATCACTGAACCGATCACTCTGTACGGCATGTCCCCGCACATGCATCTTCGAGGCAAAAGCCTGCGCTGGGTAGTGACTTACCCTGATGGCCGTGAAGACACCGTTCTCGATGTGCCAGAGTTCGACTTCAACTGGCAGATCCATTATGAGTTGGCTGAGCCGATGCATATACCGGCGGGCAGCAAGATTACCGGTATTGGTGTCTACGACAACTCATTAAATAATCGGTGGAATCCTGGTCCGCAACTTGAAGTCTATTGGGGTGATCAGAGTTGGGACGAAATGTACCAAGCCTTCACTGAGTACACCATCGATAGCCAGGATTTGACTCGTCAAGTAGAAACAACCGACAACGAGCAACAATAAAGCAGTGTCAGTCGGAATTACATCGTTTTGATTTATCCTGAGCCGAGCTAACGAAGCTCGGCTCAGGTGTTTTCAGCGACTCTTATGGAGTAAGAACATGGTCAAAGCCACATTCATCACTTTTGTCTCCGTCGTTTTGCTCTCGACCTCGGTCCCTGCTCAACCAGTCACGCAAGAACCTGAACGCCCACGTGGTCAAATTCCAGATTTAGGCAGACAGACCGAAAAAGCCGATGAGGTGCCTACCTTTGACTACAACCAATATTTTCCAGGCACGTGGCAATTCGAATGGCGAGTCCCTGAATCGCCTTTGGGTCCTGGAGGAACGTTGAGAGGGACTGAGACCTTTACGGTGCAAGACGGAAACTTCTCAACCAGTCATACTGAAGCAGAGGGCCCAACAGGGTCCTTCACAATCGAGAGCGTCATTGCGTATCAAGCCAATGAACGCACCTTCGCTCGATGGGACCAGGATAGTCGAGGCTTTCAACTGTTCCATGCGGGTCCAATTGGTGGTGACCTTGGAGGTTTCTACACCATTCACTACGAGACAGGACCATTGACACACGCGGGACAAATGGTTCGACTGCGCTACCGAACTCGACTGGTGTCACCGGTCAACTACAAGATCGAGGCACGAATCTCCATCGACGACGGTCCATTTTTAAACTTTGGCAGCGCATGGTTTCAAAAAGAGGTACCTGTAACCACAAGCCGCTAAGATAAAGGCATAATTAATTATGAGACGCACGATTTCACTAATCGCTACAATCCTCCTAATCGGCGGGAACGTACTAACTGCTCAACAAAACACATTTTCGTTGCTGCCAGACTGGGCCAAGCTTCCAAACGGCTGGGTGTTTGGCCACCCACAGGGATTTCCACTACCGGCAGAACGTGCGAGAATCCGGGCTGAGGCCGAGGGGGTTCGCGCTGATCTGATTGCCCGTGGTGAAACGCCGCCTCCAAGGCGTCAGAATCTCCAACCTGGTGTGTCTGGTGTAGCAGTAGACCTCAACGACAACGTGTACGCCTTCCATCGTGGAGCACATCCAATTTTAGTCTTCGACTCATCTGGTCAATTTCTCCGCTCTGGAGGTGACGGAATAACCGGCACAGTTCCACATTTTATTGAGGTTGACCATGACGGTTATGTCTGGGTGGTCGATGAAGCCGCACATCGAGTCCTCAAGTTTAATCACGAGTTAACCGAGGTGCTGTTGCAAATCGGAATCACGGATGAACCAGCTTATGACGAGACCCATCTCGATCTACCAGCAGACGTCGACATCGCCAGCACAGGTGAGATTCTCATTGCCGACGGGTACGGCAATAACCGCATTGCAAAATTTGCACCCGATGGCACCTTTATCAAGCAATGGGGGGGAGGGCCTCAGGATGAATCGGCCGCCGATGGTGAATTTCACCTGCCCCACGCGGTTGAAATAGACCAGAACGACAAAGTCTATGTCCTTGACCGAGAGAATCGACGCATCCAAATGTTTGACCTGGAAGGCAACTTTCTGGGCAAGTGGACACATTTGGGGTATGTCTGGGGTTTGGTTATTTCCCGAGATGGACAATACGCCTATGTTGCGGAGCATGACAATGAAGAAGTTATGCAGGTTTCAACTGCGACAGGTGAAATCCTTGCCCGCTGGGGTCAACAAGGCCACGGTCCAAACGAATTCGACTGGGCACACGGTATAGCCGTCGATTCGACAGGAGCCGTGTATGTGGCAGATACTTACGGCCAACGCCTGCAAAAATTTGTTCCGGACCAATAATTACGTGTGGAGGCATTGAGATGACTATCCGATTCAGTATCATCGTCGCGTTTTTCGGTGCGACCCTGACTCTTGCATCGTTCGGCGCAACGCAATCGGTGCCGATGATTATGTCAATTGGCTGTGTCGCGCAGGAAGGCGACCAGTGGTGGGTCGTGGAAGCTACCGAACCGCTTGAAATTACTGAAGAGGTTCCAGTAGAACCCGAAGTGGACACTCCACTTGGCGACCGGCGACTTCGATTAATAGGAACGCTTGATGAATTCGGAATAGAAAATCATGCGAGCCACAAAGTACGTGTGAAAGGCTTACTCATAGAATCGAGCACGGAAACCCGCCTTAACCTGACCTCGCTACGGCACATGTCTCCTAATTGCGAGTGAGGAACGTATACTGACCCGAACCAATACCGATCACAATATCCCGCTCCTCCACCTCAACACTCGTCACACCGACAGCCTGCTCAACGGGTAGACCGCTTTCTGTGATTTCACGATTGGCCGCATTGGGAAGCCGTACGGTCGCGGTCGTGTTCGCCGGAATGGTCACACGCAAAGTAAATCCGTCGTTCCCATAATCCCACCGTGACTCGGTGTGACCATACATACTGTCAAAGGCTGCACCCGCATAGGTCAGATTACCGCCTGGATGGGGGTGAATCTTAACGTGCTTGTAGCCCGCACCACTCGAATAAGTATCGAGACCTGCCACCGTTTGATACATCCAATCTCCGACCGCTCCGTAAGCATAGTGATTAAACGAATTCATCCCGGCACTCTGAAAACTTCCATCCGGACGCCTACCATCCCAACGTTCCCAGATTGTCGTCGCCCCCTGTGTCACAGGATAAAGCCAGGAAGGATACGTGTCTTGAAGCAATAAATCATAGGCGACATCCACATAGCCAAATCGTGTTAACACGTGATTGAGATACGGTGTCCCAAGAAAGCCAGTCGTTAAATGATTTCCTCGTGAACGAATATCATCAACAAGGCGCTGCGCCGCAATGGGCCGCAATGACTCAGGCAATAAATCAAACTGCAATGCGAGCACATAGGCCGTCTGCGTATTTTCCGCAACCCGTCCAGTCACGGTAACAAATTCACGCTGATAGGCTTCAACGATCCTCGCCCGCAATGCTTCATATTCATCCGCTTCTGCCGCTCGACCCAAGATCCGTGCCATTTTCGCAAGCAGTCCAGTAGAGTGTGCAAAAAACGCGGTCGCAATTCCATCGGTATCGGTCGTCGCTCCTGGATAACCCGGGTCCGTCGTGGCATACGCAAGCCAATCTCCGTAATGAAAATCTCCAGTCCAGACAAGATCCTCTCCCGCTCGCCCGTGCATATACTTCACCCACGCCTGCATACTCTCGTACTGGTCCAACAGAATTCGCTCATCACCATAGGCCAAGTAAATGGTCCACGGAATGATTACTCCAGCGTCCGCCCAACCCGTAGCGCCCATTCCCTGGCCACCATTTGTCCGGTAATCCGGTACAAAAGGCGGGATGCTGCCGTTCGGAGCCTGGTCTGCGGAAAGATCACCTAACCACTTTGTAAAAAATGGGGCAACTTGCATATTAAAGGTCGCCGTTCGACAAAACACCTGCGCATCACCGGTCCAACCCAATCGTTCGTCACGTTGAGGGCAGTCGGTAGGAACATCAAGAAAATTGCCTTTCTGACCCCATAGGATGTTGCGTTGAAGTTGGTTAAGTCGAGCATCTGATGTCTCAAACTCACCCGTCACCTGCATGTTTGAATGAACAACCACACCAGCGACATCATCGACCGTCAAGTCACCGGGATATCCGTCGATTGCCACGTATCGAAATCCGTGAAAGGTGAAGTGTGGTTCGAACACTGTGCCGCGTTCGGTCCCATCCAAAATATATTCAACCTGTTGTTTGGCTGCACGTAGGTTGTCGGTATACAAGTTGCCGTCAGCGTCGAGCACTTCGGCATGACGAAGGACGATTCTCTGACCTGCGGGTGCGCCGTTAGCATCGACTGTCAGCTTTACCCAGCCGACCATGTTCTGACCAAGGTCAAGAACCACATCCCCATTCGGTGTTCGGAGAATTTCAATTGGAGGAATTTCCTCAATCCGTCGGACTGGAGGACCAGCTGGCGCGATAAGTTGGACAGGTGGTGTGTCAAACAATCGGACCGCTTGCCAGTCGTTTACCTCATAATCAGAACGCGTCCAACCCTGTCGCTCCAGGCGTGCATCATAAATCTCGCCTTGATAGATCTCAGACATCTGGATTGGACCGGTAGAGGCCTTCCATTGCTCGTCTGTTCCAAAGATCTCAACATGTCCATCGGCATACTCGATGCGCACTTGCGCAAGCAGTCCTAGTCGGTCCCCGTAGTGATTACGGCTCCCCCCCATTAAGGGTCCTCGATACCAGCCGTCACCGACCGTCACACCTAGAATGTTGCTCCCTTGCTGCAAAAGATCAGTGACGTCATAAGTCTGATATTGAATACGCGTATGGTAGGCAGTCCAACCCGGCGTGAACAGATCCTCGCTCACAGGTTGACCGTTAATACTCATTTCGTATAGACCACGACTCGTAACGTAAACTCGCGCCGAGCGAACTGCGTGAGTTACGTTAAGCGCACCTCGAAACAACAGCGCCGGTTGAGACACTGATGAATCGCTCTCCCAATCAGGCGTAATCCATCTGGCTACCCAGTCTGTTTCCTCAAGGAGTCCCATTTCCCAATACGCGAAATTGCTCCAGTCGGACACGTCGTCCGCCTCATCCCAAACACGAACGCGCCAGTAATACCTGGTGCTGGATTGAAGGGCTGGACCTGCATATTCACGATGCACCGAATCGCCTGACATCAATTTTGACGAGTCCCAAATGAGCTGAACACCTGAAATCAATTGGTCGATACTTCCAGCGACTTGCACTTGATATGCGCTCTGCTGCCAGCCACGGTCCGGGGTTACGATTTTCCAACTCAGTCGTGGACGAATCACATCAATGCCAATCGGATTTTCTTTATATTCTGTGACAAGCTCGTCAGGTCGAAACGGTGTTTGGAAGTCTGACGGACTCGACATGACAGGTGAAAACAACTGTGCAACAACCGTGACAACTCCCGGCAGCGCGAGAATCGCGTTCTTCAGAAAGGACAAAGTCATATCACTTCCTCAATCTAGCTTCTCCCAGGCAACACCGATCAGACACTTGCAATGCGACCAACTTAAGTCTCTTGGACGGCCAACCTGACGGCATTACGATACGTGCAAAAATCACAGGTCCTGCTTGCAGGAGGTACAACCTCACTCATGAGACACTTATACGCATCCTCTATAGTCTCTTCTATCCACTCGTCATTCCCCGTATAAGGAATAACGGAAATGTCGAACTCCAATTGCGCATCAAATCTTGGTCGGTCCCGTCGGGCATTACAATACACAAAGTAACCCGTATTGGAGACTGTCAAACCATTTTTCCGCAGTAGCCATTGATAAATCTCAATCTGTCGCTTATAGGACCGCTGCCATGGCGCATCAATAGTGACTGGCTCATTTTTACTAGTCGCTTTGTAATCAACAACAACATACGACTGATCAGACAATCTCCAGAGGTCATCAATGGCTCCGAAAATCTTCAAATTTGTTTTTAGGTGATGAAATTCAATCCCCTTAAAGTTATTCCGCCATTGTGATAATTTCTCGTGTTGACATGGAATGGCATCCACGCCAACCTCTCTGATCATTGGATGAATTTCACCACGTTCTCGATAGTGATCAAATTCATTTTTCAATAACTGATCAACCGCTGAATTCAAATTAAATGGAAATCCTGGGGGTTGACCAACACCGAGTCGTCGATCAAGATAAAAACAACGCGGACAATTCCGAAAGAGTTCGATCTTGGATCGTGATAACTTAAAAATGGTGGCGGCTTTGGGATCAAAGAGATTTTTTGTCCGTTTTCCTGAATAAAAGTTCCCCATAGCTTTTGGTAACTCAGGATACTTCGACGGGACAGGAACCGCAAATAGGGGTGTTGAGATTTACCTGAAGATTACATGACGGAAATCAGAGAGAAACGCCTATTAGCTATTCTCAGGATATGTTAAATATAGGTATTGTGAGATCCATCACATTTTTAATAACTCTGGTCTCCACACTTATTGTCCTCATGTTTATCCCTGAGCCGGTTTTCGCACAATCTAGCTGGACAGAACGTATTAATTTTGGTGGAGACTTTCGCCAACGACATGAAGGATTTTTCCAAGCCGACACGAAGGCTCGTCAGCGCCTCCGATTTCGGTTCCGGTTAAGTGCGAATGCAGAAATCAACGACGACGTTAGCCTCGGAGTTCGCTTGGGTAGTGGCGACCTCGGCAATCCGATTTCCACCAATCAAAGCTTCACAGATATCTTGACTAGAAAGCCCATTAGTCTGGATCGGGCATTTCTCACGTGGAATCCGTCCGGAGCTCAGGCCCTGACGATTCGAGCAGGAAAATTCGGTCTGCCAGTCACTCGAACTCAAATGACCTTCGACAGCGATCTGAACTGGGAAGGCCTTTACCAACAAATACGCACCTCAAGTGGCCCGGTCTCTCTAAGGCTAGTAACCGCCCAAGTTCCTTTGAAAGAAAGTAAAAAAAGTCCCGATGCGTTTTTGTTCGCTGGTTACGGAGAAGTAGGGGTGAAGGTCGGCGCGCACAATCTTCAATTTTCCATCGCAAACTACGCTTTTCGTGATGTGGACGGTGTTGCCCTTACTCAAATATCAAAGGATATCGGCCGTAACACCAATGCACTGAGCAAGAATACTGCTGGCGCTACAACAGGATTCAGCTCTGATTTCAACCTCGTGGATCTTATCGCCAGTGGAACGTTTGATACCGGCCGATCCGACTACCCCATTGAATTGACGGCTAACTTCGTTAAGAACACTAAAGCCGAAACCAGTGAAGATTTTGGTTACTGGCTCACAGCGGCATACGGAAGCGCCTCGAAACCAGGAACCTTCCAACTCTCGTATACATACGCCCACATCGAACGTGAAGCGGTCCTTTCAGTGTTTACGTTTTCCGATACACCAGGAACCAATATCCAAATGCATCAGCCTGTCATTTCCTACATGATTGCCCCCCGAGTGCACCTCGACTTCACTGGAATCTTTACAAAGAAACTCGCAGTGAGCGCCAGCGCGTCGAACAAGTTACTCAAACGAACCCAACTCGATGCAAGAGTGTCCTTTTAACATTCAACAAACAATTCGCCATCGATGACCTTCGACATATAGAATAAAGTCTCAATGAAACTTGAACGCAATGCACCATGTCACTGTGGCAGCGGCAAGAAATATAAAAAGTGTTGCATGGCTAAATCTACGCAGATTAGCTCCAGGACTGCAATGGTGCTGTTTGCACTACTGATAGGTGCTGCTGTTCTAGGCGTCGCGGTATCCATGAACAATGCAGGTGATGGCGCTGGTGGCACTAGACGAATTTGGTCAGCTGAACACGGCCATTGGCACGACGTAGAATAACACCTAATATTTTAGAGGCCATTCCGGTCAATCTCCATTGACCGAGATTCGTCAAACTCCGCATCTACTGGCCAATGATTTCCATCTCACAACGACTGCCTATGCCCGGAGGAATCACTAGAGAGTGACAACCATGACCCGTCGTGTCTTCTTGACGCCCCTCACTCTGACACTGACCCTCACCCTCGTGTCACTAGTTGCACGTGTCAACACTCAACCTTCACTTGCGAATGCCTTCTTGACTGCTGGTGCGGTTCTTTTGATCTGGCAAGGGGCCCTCTATCTATACTGTCGCCACTACTCTACCGGACGCAGTTTTCAAGTGAACATTCGACCACAACATTACCTCCAAGCTGCTGTTCAATTAGCCGTATTCGGCTACTGGGGTTGGTACTGGCAACCGGTCTACGACATGGCGTGGCTACTGGTAGCACAACTGTTGTTTGCCTATACGTTTGACATGCTTTTACAGTGGACTCGTCGTGAGAATTACGTAATCGGCTTTGGACCGTTTCCAATCATCTTCAGTACCAACCTATTTCTCTGGTTCAGGGATGATTGGTTTTATCTGCAATTTCTCATGATTGGTGTTGGGTTTATGGGTAAGGAATTTTTCCGCTGGAAGCGAGACGGAAAACTCACCCACATCTTTAACCCCTCTGCTTTCTCACTCGGCCTCTTCTCGTTAATTCTAATCGCCACAAGTACGAGCGACCTCACCTGGGGTCAAGAGATTGCCACAACACTTGTTCTTGCCCCGAATATTTATCTATTTCTTTTTCTGATCGGCCTCGTGGTGATGTACTACTTTTCTATAACTTTGATAGCCGCATCGGCCGCGGCGATCCTTTTTGCGCTGAGTGCACTTTATGCAACTGTTACTGGGGTTCCTTATTTCCTGGACTCAGAAATTCCGGCGGCTGTGTTTCTCGGATTACACCTCCTAGTAACAGACCCGTCAACGTCCCCTAAAACACCGATTGGTAAAAGCATTTTCGGTATATTTTATGGTGCGGGTGTCTTTATGCTCTATGCCCTTCTTGGCGCACTTGGAGCGCCAACCTTCTACGACAAGCTTTTATGTGTGCCCCTCCTAAATTTGAGCGTTCGACGAATCGATAGTCTGGTGCACATGATTCAACAAAATCGGATCCTGTCTGGTTGGAATCTCGATTGGCCCTTTTCGCGGACCAACTCAATCCATATCGCGTCTTGGGCCGTCTTGTTTGCTGCGATGACAGCTATTGGTTCAACTGACGGGCGACATACTGGAGATAGTTTGCCATTCTGGCAAACGGCCTGCAACAACGGTCAGCGTAACGCCTGCGAACGCCTGCTATCAATTGAAACTGCCTATTGCGACGACAACTCTGGATGGGCCTGCAATGAGCTTGGGGGGCATTACCGAGAAGCGCTGATCACCCCTGCAAATGCCGATCTTGAATTCGCCTACTTTTCTCGGGCGTGTGAAGTCCGCTTCCAGCCTGGTTGCATCAACCTGCTCGAGACTGAGAAGGTTGAACGGTTCAATCCTCGAATACTTGATCTCAGACTATTGTTGCGTGAAAAGAAACAGAACCTACTGAATATGTCTGAGCAAGATCTGTACACACGCGCCTGTGACCACGGATGGAGCTTCGCCTGTAATTAGAAATCATTTCCTAATCAAGGAATCATACATAGGACCTCAAGTGCGACTTTTTTCTAATCAGGACACAACCGCAAGGCCAGTTGGAGGAATCGTCACAATAGCTGCGATCGCAATCGTGGTAGCGTCTTGGATGTACTACCAACAACCTAGTGCAACCCCGAAGACCGACGGTGAGAACAATCTGTCAGCATCCAGTGATCCGCTGAATTTGGCACGCTTTCGCTCAGACGCCTGGTTCCTCCCAGATGATGACTTGTTTGGTTTTGTCGAAATAGCTGAAGGACCATTCATGATGGGTAGCGACCCGACTGTCGATCCCCTAGCCTTTGACAATGAACGGTTGACTGAGGCTGCTCCTAAAGGTGCCGTCGACCTGCCTACATATTTTATTTCTCGGTACGAAGTGACGAACGCCCAATTCTCAGCCTTTGTGAAAGCAACGGGATTTCAATTAGGAACACGGGCGCTTCCGACTGCAAACGATCATCCAGCCGTGAATCTCTCTTGGCCGGATGCGCTGTCTTACTGTCGCTGGCTAGACAACAAGCTGCGAACCTCAAACCACACGCCGCCGCGACTGAAGGAAGTCCTGAGCCGCGGTTGGCGAATAGGGTTACCGAGTGAGGCGGAATGGGAAAAAGCTGCGCGCGGAATAGACGGACGAATTTATCCCTGGGGAGATACTCCTCGACGCGATCGGGCGAACTACCAATTTACACACGCGCTACCGGTCGGGAGTCTTGACTGTCCAGAGTGCCCATTTGGCCTTTCCGACATGAGTGGCAACGTCTGGGAATGGACTCGGACTCCATACCATCAGAATTTGCAGGATTCCCTAACGGCTCAAGCTAATCTTGAAACACCGGCTCTTTGGGTGATGCGGGGAGGCCATTATGGTGATCCTCCACAATACGTTCGGACAGCAATTCGCGGTGGTGCAGATCCTGGTGCTCGAAGACCATTCATTGGATTTCGACTCGTGATTTCGCGTTTCTAAACCCATCTCTATCATGATCTTAAGGGCACGCCAACGATGCCGAGTGCAACTAGAGATGTTTAAACCACTGACGGTGTATACTTTGACATCGACAATGTTGCAATTCCGAATCATCGTTTTCGCTGTGTGTATTTCTGCCATCTCATGCCAATCGATGGCAATCAAATCCGACCCGAGCCCTGCTGAATTAATCCAAAGCACCGCAGAATCCCGGCCTCCGCTCCTACAACCCGGTCTTCCAGGTGAATCGACGCAAAAAATTGATGTCAGCGAAGCTGTCGATCTATCAAGGGTCGAAGCGAGGGCAGCCGACGTGCAATTTATGCAAGGCATGATTGGTCACCACGCACAGGCTCTGGAAATGACGAGTTTGCTCTACGATCGCACTGACTGGCAAAATATACGGGGGCTTGCTGCGCGTATCGACGTTTCACAAGCTGACGAAATCAAGATGATGCAGGATTGGTTACTAGTGCGTGGTGAAGAGGTCCCGGACGTTCACGCCCATCATGCACATGGCGCAATGCTCATGCCTGGCATGCTGACATCGGAACAGATGACTACGCTGGCAGCAGCAACGGGATCAGACTTTGATAAGTTATTTTTGGAATACATGATCATGCATCATCAAGGTGCGGTGATCATGGTCGAAACATTATTTGCCAGCCCAGGAGCAGGTCAAGAGTCACAAATTTTTCACTTTGCGTCAGACGTCGTCGCTGACCAATCGATGGAGATTACACGGATGCGTCGGATGCGTGGAATGATTGAGAGCCGTTAATAGTTATAATGAATGGATCGACTATCGAAACCGATGAGGCCCTTTATGAAAGCTAATATGATTACCTCGCCATCTAACAACCATGAACGAATGAAACTTCCGTTGGTTCTGAGCTTGCTAGCCATGTTTTTGATGGCTTCACCAGCCTTGGCGCAGGATCAACAGGCCGATCCTCGTATCGGCTTGGCCGGTGGATTCCGTGACGCTGGTGAAGCAGCTCACAATATGAATCTGGTCGTTAATCTGCCGAAGCCAGAAGGCTTCTATGATCCCGAAGCTCCAGGAGGGCGAATATCTCAACCGCGAACACCTCCCGAACCAGAACCAGCAGAGGACGACGAGGCTGAAGTGGCTGAAGAAGAAGAGGCAGCTGAACCGACACCTCCTGAACGCCCGCGCAGTATGGGCTTTAATAATTCCGATATTGCGTTCAGTGATACCCATATGTTCGTGGGCAACTATCACGGCTTCAATACCTACAGTCTGGAAGATCCGCGAGAACTAGAACTGCTGGTCTCCATTGTATGTCCAGGAGGTCAGGGTGATGTCTCGGTGCACGGCGATCTGCTGTTTATGTCTGTCGAGCAAACTCGCGGCCGAATCGACTGCGGCTTGGAAGGTGTCGAAGAACCGATAAGCGATGAACGGTTCCGAGGTGTCCGCATCTTCGATATCAGCGATATCCGAAATCCGCAACAGATGGCAGCAATCCAAACCTGTCGTGGATCGCATACACATACCGTCGTCCCAGATCCCAATGATCCAGCCAACCTGTACATCTACGGTTCAGGCACGGGCTCTGTACGGTCAGGCGACGAACTTGATGGTTGTGTTAATGTCGATTTCGACGAAGGACAGGACCCGGACGACTTTCCAACCACCGCCCTCTTTAGTATTGACGTTATCCAAGTTCCGTTGGCTGCGCCCGAAACAGCACGCATCGTGAATAGACCGCGCATCTTTGCCGATCCAGACACCGGCTCCTTGGCCGGACTCTGGCAAGGCGGTGACCACGGTGAGGGAACTCAGAATTCCAGAATGACCACACAATGTCACGACATCACGGTCTTCTCAGAAATTGGTCTTGCCGCAGGGGCCTGTGCTGGAAACGGAATTCTCTTGGATATCTCAGATCCAGTGAATCCAGAACGGATCGACGAAGTCGTCGATCCAAGTTTTGCCTATTGGCATTCCGCAACCTTCAATAACGCCGGAACCAAAATCGTTTTTACAGACGAATGGGGTGGTGGTGGACGACCGCGATGCCTCGCAACTGACTTACCGAGCTGGGGCGCCAACGCCATCTTCGATATCGTGGATAGAAAATTGGTCTTTAAGAGCTATTACAAACTACCCGCTCCACAAACCGAACTGGAGAATTGTGTCGCGCATAACGGCTCCCTAATCCCTGTGCCGGGTCGCGACATTATGGTGCAGTCCTGGTATCAAGGCGGCATCTCAATATTCGACTTCACTGACTCAGCGCATCCGGTCGAAATTGCGTTCTTCGATCGAGGCCCACTCAACTCTGACAATCCAGTCATGGGTGGATACTGGTCAAGCTATTGGTACAATGGCTACATTTACGGTACGGCGATTCAACGTGGTGTTGATGTGCTCGAATTAACTCCAAGCGAGCACTTATCGCAGAACGAAATCGATGCCGCAACACAAGTCGAACTTGGAGAGTTTAATCCTCAAAATCAGAACTTATTCGAGTGGTCTCCGACTCCTGCAGTCGCCCTCTCCTACGTCGATCAATTATCGAGGCGAAATTCAATTCGACCTGCGCACGCTACCTCCGTTCGCGATGCACTGAATCGTCTAGATACCGACGCCGCAGCCGTGGATGACCTTCAAGAACTGGCAGTCGAATTGAACGATGATGCCAATTTATTGCCAGGGGGTGCGTCACGCCTCCGTTCACTCGCAAATACACTCACGGAACTTGCGGGAGAACAACAATAACGGAGAGTAGTGGCAACAATAACTTATGTATTAGAAGTGGAATTCATGAAGCCGAACCACGATAAGGCATTCGGCTATAATTTCAAACGACTTTTGGTTGCGGAAAGGACCAAAGATGACCACATCAAGCACACGTCGCGACATTCTGAAAAGTAGCCTGGCATTGGCAGGTTTAGGAGCCTTTGGAGTTCCTGAATGGGTTTTGCCAGCCTTGGCGCAAAATGAAACCCTGGTCGACTTCCTCGACCTGCCAGACAATATGCGTCTCGTTCGTGGTGCTGAACGTCGCATGATTGATATTCGGAATATTGATGGCGTCATCTACCCTCCTGCAGACCAATGGGCGACGACACAACATTACGGACACCCAGTTGTCGACGGAGACTCTTACCGTCTTCATGTCTCGGGACTTGTCAATGAACCACTCTCACTTTCACTCGATGATCTTAGAGAGATGCCAAGCAAGGACCTTGTCTTCGGATTCGAATGTTCTGGTAATGGTGGTCCAGTCAATGGACTCTGTGGTAACGGAAGCTGGACCGGCGTCCCACTGCGGACCGTGTTGGACAAAGCCGGTGTATCTTCCTCGGCAAAAGACGTTGTCTTTTTTGGAGCAGACCGAGGTGAAGAAGAGGTTCCCTTCCGAGGAACGACTTTTCCGGTTGACCAGCAGTATGGCCGCAGCCTCTCTCGAGAGAAGGCACTCTCATCTGAACCAATGCTCGCCTACGCACTGAACGGAGAACCTCTCACTCGTCATCAGGGTTTTCCCCTTCGACTACTTGTTCCTGGATGGTATGGAATGGCGCAAGTGAAGTGGCTTGCTGAAATCCATGTTCAAGAAGACCAGTATCTTGGCAAACACCAAGCTCGGCAATATCGAACCTTGCGAGGAGTCATGGTGAATGGCGAAATGAAATGGAAAGAAACCGCAATTACCCGTATGCGGCTGAAATCCTTCATTGCGCGTGTGACGCACGACGGTAATCGTCACAAGATCTTTGGAATCGTGCTACACGATGGAACGCCCCTCCAGTCTGTCGAAGTGAAAATAGATGATGGTACGTGGCAGCCGGCGACTTTGGATTCACGGACAAACTCCAAGTACTCTTGGAAGTTCTTCACGTATGACTGGAATGACGCAACGGCAGGAGAGCACACAATTGTGTCGCGTGTGACGGATAGCACAGGGAAGGTGCAGCCGACAGCCGCAGAACAAGAAACCAAGAAAACCTTCCTCGAACGTAACGGGCAATTTCCGCGGAAGGTGCTAATCGCGTAGCGGTTGGTTACACGAGAAAATAAAGCGTCGGGGTTCTCCACGTGAGGGCCCCGACCTTTTTTATGTAGGCAATCAGTCTTACGGCGTACGACCTTGACTTGAGGCTGCGAATAATCGCTGACCGGTCTCAGCCAGTGTTACAACGCGGGCACTCGCATTATTGGTCTCGTCATAAGCACGACTACCCTCTACAGTGACGACGTCACCAATACTCATAGTTTGCCGAGTCCATCCGGCCCGCACAAGTTGATTAGGGCTCCCCATCTCCATCGCCCAGCTCGTCACCTCGCCAGCATCATCCGTACTGTCCATAAAGAACCAGACATGAGGATTGAACCACTCAATCTTTGTAACTGGACCAGTTACATTGACAGGAGAATTTCTGTCAAATTCTGCAGCAAAAGAATGGTGTCCCACAACCGGCACACACAGGAGAAGCAAGCCAAGGCCCACTAAACAAATAGATTGTGTGCTGCTCATTGTTACCTCCTACTACCCAAGGTTAGGAAATTACACCAATCCCATAGACGAAATGCATTTTCTCATCGCGCGGACTATAACGCAAGTGTCCAAATAAAGGCCTGACGGTGTAGACTACTATGCACATGCAACCAACCAAAAGTGTAATTTATATTAAGGAAGATAATAAATCGCCAAGGAGGCGCACCTTATGAATATGCGCGTGCTTTTCGGTCTGATTGCTGGCATTGCTATTGGGTTGCTAACTCAAAATTTCAACGTGGCGCTGCTGGGCAGTTCTCAACTAACAGCCTTAAATGATCCTTCGTTACCTTCGAAGAGCATTCCACGCCTTTCAAATGGCAAACCTGATTTTAACGGTATCTGGGCACGGCCGTACGTGCCAGATATGACTCAGGCTAGACCTGGGCATGAAGGGCCTTCGGAACTCCCGTATACACAATGGGGTCTAGAGAATTGGACGGATTACGACCCACGAGACGGAGACTATACGGCAAACTGTATGCCGTTCGGTCTGCCTCGATCTATCAGCGGACCGTTTCCGATGCGGATCATGCAAAATGAGACCCACCTCTCATTCCTATATGAGATCGGATATTGGTTTCATGTCGTACCTCTCGATGGACGCGGACTACCGGACTATCAAGAACCTGCCTGGTACGGACACTCCCTCGGGCGCTGGGAAGACGACACCCTGATCATTGAAACAACTGGATTCAATGGCTACACCAGACTCGACACAAGAGGACATCCGCATAGCAATGAACTACATCTGGTGCAAACCTTTGATTTACTCGAAAATGGCAATATCCATTTCACAGTAACAATAGATGATCCAAAAACGTACACCAAACCCTGGACGAATGAGCGCATTTTTACCCCATTCGAAGGGGAACTAATGGAATATGTCTGCCAAGAGAACAACCGCTCCCTGTGGGAGGGTCGGATCAAACCATTTAGTCCACCGTGGCGTGATCCTGGGAACTAATACACCTTAATGAGATCACACTTGACCGAAGTTCTTTGGAAGATTACTGTGGTATCTCTGTAAACGAGGACTTTTAAAGATAGGGTCCACATTTGGGCATTTATTAAAGAAACCCTAGTCATCGTGACATCCACGATACGTAGGTTCTAGGAGGACCATATGGCACTCTCACGTCGTGCATTTGTCCAGCAACTCGGCAGAGGTACTGCCGGACTTGCTTCAGCTTCTTTTATCATTGGACACGGACACGAAGAATTAACCGCACTTGGATATGAGGATTTAGCGCTCGAGAGCGCTCTGCAGGCTTCAACTGGTTCCACTGACATTAAACTGAGTAGTAATGAAAATCTCCGAGGACCCAGCCCCAAAGTCATAGAAGTCTTAAAACAACATCCCTCAATCGAACTTGGTTACGGGTACCCCGTACTGAGTAGTCGTGCATTTAGCGCCGCTCTTGCAAAAGCCCACAACGTTGAACCTGAGAACGTGATTACGGCAACCGGGTCAGGAGCAATTTTACAGGCAGCGCAGCGCGCTTACGTAACGGATTCACGTCCGCTCGTTTCGGGAGATCCCTCCTACATGCGCGGCGCTGAACGATCGATTCCGGTCAGACCTGATCTCTATCTCGACATCGACGCCATGGTTGACGTGTCAGTAGGCGCCGGTTTGGTATTTCTTTGCAACCCCAATAACCCGACTTCAACGATCCATACACTCGCAGAAATTGAAGCGGCAGTCCGGGCGATCAAGCAACGCTCCCCAGACACAGCTATTCTCATTGACGAAGCGTACATTCATTACTCCACCGCGCCGGGTATTGGGTCAGGCGACCAGATTTCACTTGAGTACCCTGACGTGTTCATGACTCGAACATTTTCAAAAGCCTTCGGCATGGCTGGAATGCGCATGGGTTACGGAATTGGACAGCCTGAAACACTCACCAAACTCCGTCAATCTTGGGGCCTGGGTAGCATTAACGAACTCCAATCTGTCGCCGGGATTGCAGCCATCGAGGATACCGCTCACATGGAGTGGGAACGCCAGGAAAACAAACGTATCCGCGACTGGACTCTTTCGCAATTCGAAGCGATGGGGTTTGACGCCCCTGATTCGCAAACAAACTTTGTGTTTGTCAATATCGATCGTCCGGCGTCAGAGTTCAGGGACGCGTGCCGGACGCACGGTATCAGGGTCGGACGTGACTTCCCTCCGATGGAAAATACACACGCCCGAATCTCGCTCGGCACCATGGAAAACATGGAACAGGCGATGGAGGTTTTCAAGAGAGTGCTGGAAACATAACCTTCATTTACTATCAGAAAAAAGGTCTCGTCTTGTTTCAAGGCGGGACCTTTTGTTTTTATAAAGACTTTCAACGCTAACCGGACATTCGGTCTCCTAGAATTAATCTCCAAACCGGGATACCGTATGGGCAATCACACTGGAGGGATTATGCAGAATAAGATGTGGATGTTTGGGATGATGCTGATCGCGTTTCTTTTCGTGGTGTCATACTTTCTGGTCGGGTGGAATGGACGAGACCAATTCACGTCGAGTTCTGGCGCTGGAGTCTGGAAAATTGACACCGTGACCGGTCAAGTGTGGGGGTGTGGCAGTCAAGATATGACTTGTCGGCCATTGACTAACGATCCACCAACGACCGAGTAAGGCGTGTTCCAATTCCCTGGATGGAAGACTGCTTAGCCAGCAAGTCAAACTTCGCCCTCTATGCACACTGTTCAGAATAGGAGCCGAGAACTAAATGCTGACCCTTAATTCACTACGAATGAACCACATTTTTATATTCGGTGTCGTCATATTCGCATCAATACTTTTGACAGTAAAGTCCTCGAGCGCGCAAAACTCTCGCAACGACCTACATAATGGCCCGCTTATACACAATTTTGGACAGCATGTTGATCTACCAAATGCAGCATTCAAGACGAACACTGACATGGTGTACAAGGTTGTATTTGAAATATTCCAAGCCCTTGGCGACCCTACCGGTCCTCATATGAGACTTGAAACGGCTGCTCGATTTGTGAATTTGCATGCGCATGCGGGCGTGCAGCCAGAAAATATACAGCTAGCCATCGTGTTGCATGGTGGCGGCACTCAAACAGCATTGACGAATGAAGCCTACCGGAAGCGACATACGGTCGACAATCCGAATCTACCACTCTTAAACGCATTAAGTGACGCAGGGGTAAATATCTACCTCTGTGAACAAAGTCGAATCTTCAGCGGCACTGGTGCGGATGAAGTCGCAGCGCCGGTGAAGAGTGCGCTTTCGGCTATGACAGCCATCGTAAATCTTCAGGAAGAGGGATACCATTTCCTGACCTACCAAACCACGGGCTTTTAAATGTTTAGGAGAGAGCAAGTTTTGCCGAACACTCAGCTAACTGGCTAACCGGACAGTGCCCTTTATTTCAGGCTTCCACATAAGTGACCGTCTCCTTCAAGGCGAGGCTTTTTTCATAGAGATTTTCAGAATGAAACAAGGTTGGAAAGTATTGAAAGTAGAGAACGGATTCCACATGGCAGTGATAGCCAGGAATTGACTGGCTATCACTGCTAGTAGAATAAACTTACTTGGTTGGAGATAAATGTGTGTGTACTATTTTCCAACCATCATCCATTTTAAATAACACCATCGTTGCAGTTTGATAAATAGTGATCAGCGCATCTTGTCCAGCACGAACATTCTCTACACTATTTGTGTCATTGATTGTTCTATAGAAACTGGCAAGAGCCGCATTGCCATTTACGCGAATTTCTAAATCTTCAATGGTAGCGATCCTTTGAGCGTCAGGATTTGCTGCTGTAATGACTGCGTTACCAGCGGTTTGCAAAGCCATGGATTTATCGTTATTTGAATATCTCATACCGCCGAAAATATAGGTCCGATCACTTGCCATGAGTTTTGTTTGTTCTGCTAAATCAAAACCTTCTGAATCGATATATTGATTAATTACGGCTTCAACATCATCCCGGTCATCGGCATGGGCCATTGGGGCAGCACCTAGAGCCAATGCTGCCATTAGGCAAAATGCCCACTGTATTTTATTTTTTCTCATTATTTACTCCTCTTCATTAACTACTGTTTATTACTCCACCGCACCGTTTCAATTTGTTCCTTCGTTTAAGCTGATCCAGGCCGTTTTGATCTCGGTATATTTATCTAAAGCTAACAGTGACTTATCATGCCCACTTCCAGACTGTTTCATACCCCCTAGAGGCACGGTAATATCTGAACCACCATAGCAATTCACATGAATCAATCCAGCCTTAATCCTGCGAACCATGCGGTGCGCTCGCGACAAATCACCAGTCCACACCGCAGCAGCCAGACCATAAGAGGTAGAGTTCGCAAGTTCAATAGCCTCTTGTTCGTTCTTAAACGAAGTGACCGCCAAAACAGGCCCAAACACTTCTTCCTGAGCGATACGCATTTCTGGTCTGACCTCGCTGAAAACCGTAGGCTCCATATAATAACCACCGCTACTTTCATGGAGACGTTTTCCACCCGTACGAAGCACAGCACCTTCAGCGATCGCCGTTTCTACATACGCAAGGTTGCTCTTCAACTGATCCAAAGTGTGCACTGCTCCAATATCAGTAGCGGGGTCTAGCGGATCGCCAACAACAAGCTGTTCGGCTCCAGAAATTACCTTCTCCAAAAATTCTTCATAAATAGTCTCTTGCACCAATAAGCGAGAGCCGGCAGTGCACACCTGACCAGAGTTTCTGAAGATTCCGTTAACCGCCGTAGCCGCCGCAACATCGATATCTGGTGTGTCCGCAAAAACAATGTTGGGTGATTTCCCACCCAATTCTAAATGGACACGTTTCAGATTGGACTGGGCAGCATAGTTCAACAAACGTCGTCCGACCTCACCCGAACCTGTGAAAGCTAGCACGTCGACATCTGGATGTACGCCCAGAGCTTCCCCAACAACGCTCCCGCTTCCAGTAACAACATTAAGGACGCCCTTCGGTATACCAGCTTCCATGGCCAGCCGCGCCAGTTCCAATAAACTGAGAGAGGCCGACTGTGCGGGTTTCAATACAACAGAATTACCAGCAGCGAGTGCAGGGGCAATTTTCCAGGCCGCGATCATAAGAGGAAAATTCCAAGGAACAATTGCACCAACAACACCAAGTGGCTCCCGAGAGATCAGGCCGATACTCCCTTCAGCGGTTGGGGCTATCTGTCCATAGATCTTGTCAACTGCCTCTCCATAGTAACGAAAAGATCCAGCAGCACTGCCCGACTCTGCCTTAAGAGCCATTCTGAGCTCAGTGCCGTTATCTCGGACACCAAGTACGGCGAGCTCCTCCTTGTGTAAGTCGATAAGATCCGCAAGTCGAGTCAGCACATTTTTACGGTGGGCCGGTGACATGAATGACCATACCCCTGAGTCAAAGGACCGCCGAGCTGCCCTAACCGCGAGATCAACGTCTTCTTCTCCGCCTGTCGCGATACGTGTTAGAACTTTCCCATCAATAGGGCTTATCACTTCCTTGGTAGATCCATCCACACTATCCATCCAAGTCCCATCTATTAGATGCTGGCCTGGCGCCAGAGGGCGTTCACTTAGCTTCACAGGTGTCGTTGCTTTCGTCATCATTACGATCCGGCTAATAAAATATCTTCTGATCCAATAATTCTTACTATCGTTTCAATATAATGAGATCAGCATATCATGTGGAAGGTCGACAAAATCGGCGACCTCCTATGGCATTCTTATCATTAAAGATTGTTATTGGCCGCGAGTTGCGTTCTAGTCCGATCGGGAACCGACATATTGATGACTCAGAAAGCCTTGGTATTAGATTTCGGTGGCGTTATTAGCCGTACGCTTTTTGAAACACATGCCCTCACCGAACAAGCGTTAGGTTTACCTGCAGGCACTTTGACCTGGCGCGGGCCCTTTGATCTCGAATCGGATCCCCTTTGGCGTGCTGTTCAGAATGAAGAAATAGAAGAACGGGATTACTGGATGACCCGCACTCGGGAAGTGGGCTCGCTCTGTGGCAAGAATTGGAACACCGTATCAGATTTTGTTCAAGCCTCCCGCGGCGCAGAACCCGCTCAGTTTATTCGCCCAGAAGCCTTGAGTGCGATCAAGAAAGCAAGTGCTGTGGGTTGCAAGTTGGCAATTTTGTCTAATGATCTAGATCTGTTCTATGGGGCCAACTTTCGAAAGCAATTGCCATTCATGGAATTGTTCAACGTGATAGTGGATGCCAGCTACTCTAATATTCTGAAACCTGACCCACGTGCATTCCAAGAATGTCTTGATGAATTAGCCATCCCAGCATCGCATTGTGTATTTGTCGACGATCAATATCGCAATATTGTAGGAGCTAGAAATATCGGTATGCAAACTCTACATTTCAAGGTCCAACAACCAAAAGCGAGCTATCAGCAGGTGTTGAATCTGCTCTCTATTGATTAGGAGTTATTCCGTGGAAACAAAAACGCAAGAACTCTGGCAGCCCATGACTCACCCTGGAACTGTCCAAGACGACCCACCAATCGCAATCAAATCGGCGAAAGGTGTGTTCGTTACAGACACTAACAACCAGACAGTCCTTGACGCAGTTGGCGGACTGTGGAATGTCAACTTAGGTTATTCCTGTCAAACCATTAAAGACGCAATAGCTCAACAACTGCAGGAACTTCCCTACTACTCTTCTTTTCGTGGTGTGACGACAGACAAAACATTGGAATTATCCCGAAACCTTACTAACTGGTTCGGCAAGGAACAGATGAGGAGAGCCTTTTTTACGTCCGGTGGTTCAGATTCTGTCGAAACGGCTCTTCGATTGGCCAGGCAATACCACAAGATACGTGGTGACAAGGACCGCTACAAATTTATCGCTCTCAAAAAAGGCTACCATGGCACTCACTTTGGTGGAGCCTCAGTTAATGGTAATGTCAAATTCCGTCGCAATTACGAGCCCTACCTACCAGGTTGTTTTCATGTGTCCTGCCCATGGACCTACCGTAATCCATTTAACGAAGAAAAATCAGATCGTCTGGCCCAACTCTGTGCCCAGCAATTGGATGATGAGATTGCCTCGCAAAGTCCTGACACGGTTGCAGCGGTTATTATGGAGCCCGTTTTAGGCGCGGGCGGGGTCATCGTTCCGGATAGCAGCTTTATGCCACTCGTCAGACAAATCTGCGACACTCACGGAATTTTACTGATTGCAGACGAGGTCATTACCGCTTTCGGACGCACTGGAGCCTGGACCGGCTCACGATTATGGAATGTACACCCTGATCTCATTTGCATTGCGAAGGCTCTCACTAACGGTTACTTTCCACTTGGGGCCACTATGATCAGCGAGAGGCTCGTTGAGACTTTCGAAACTAACACAGATGGTGCGGGGGAAATCAATCATGGATACACCTATTCAGGTCATCCTGTAGGCGCGGCAGCCGCCCTAGCTATGCTAGAAGAACTAAAAACAAACGACTTGGCGAATAATTCTAGGGAGCGTGGTAAAGAATTAGCTCAAGGTCTTACGAAACTTAAGAAACTGCATCGCTGGATTGGTGACGCAAGAGGCATTGGACTGATGCATGCATTGGAACTAGTTAGCGACAGAAGCACAAAAACTGCATTAGATAAAAACTCAATGGCGCTTGTGGGGAAGGAAATTTACAACGACGGCGTGATGGTTCGAATTTCTGGAAACAATATTATCTTGTCACCACCACTTATCATCACAAATCAGCACATCAAAAACATTATTGACGCGATTGACGCTGGATTGTCTGCGCTAACCAAGCAGCATGGATAAAAAAGTCGTCCTGATTATCGGAACCGCTGACACCAAGGGTGATGAGCTACTATTTCTCAAATCATGTGTTGAAGAAGCTGGCGCTCTCCCAAGAGTCATGGATATAGGAGTTCTAGGGACTCCGAACTTTGAAGCCGATTACAGCAAGCATGATGTGGCTGCCGCTGCTAATACCACTAACGAAGCTATTATCGCCCTAGGTAACGAAAATCTCGCGATGACTCGGCAAGCGGAAGGCGCCGCGTTGCTAGTTCGATCGCTCCAGCAATCTGGAAAAATCGATGGAGTGCTCGCGATAGGTGGCACGATGGCCACGGACCTTGCGCTGGATGTGGTTGCCGCTCTACCGCTGGGCTTCCCAAAGTTAATAGCTTCCACGGTCGCCTACTCTCCCTTGCTCCCTCCAGATCGAATTTCCGCAGATGTTATGATGATTTTATGGTCGGGTGGGTTATACGGGCTCAACCCAATTTGTGAATCGATCCTGAGACAAGCTGCAAGCGCCATTGTTGGCGCATGTCAGTTCTCTACACAAATTCTGATCGAACGTCCTATTGTCGGCATCTCCTCACTTGGGAAGAGCTCGCTCAAATACATGGTAGAACTCAAACCCGAACTTGAACACCGGGGCTATGATGTCGCAGTCTTTCATGCCACTGGTATGGGTGGACGAGCTATGGAGTCCATGTTGGCGAAAGGTGAATTAGCGGCCGTCCTAGATTTCTGCTTGGTGGAGGTAAGCAACCATCAATTGGGCTCCGTTGTTACTGCCGGCAACGATCGCCTTCAAAAAGCTGGAAAGAATGGTATTCCGCAGATCGTCGCGCCTGGTGGTGTGACCTTGGTTGATTTCCAGAGTTGGGACGCCCCGCAAAAACTGCTCCGTGAAAGAGGAACTCATATACATAATCGACTAATCTCTTCTGCCATCTTGACGAAGGAAGAAAAAGTAAGTGCGGCTGAAACAATAGCCAAGAAACTCAATCAGGCGATCGGACCTACAGCATTTATCATGCCACTGAAAGGTATTGATGAATGGGACCGTGTGGGACAGCCCTTTAGAGACCCTGATGGCCTCGCAACCTTTGCAAGGACCATTGAGGCCGAACTTTCAACCGCTGTCGAATATCACCCACTCGATCATCACATCAACGACAGCCGGTTTACAGAGAAAGCGCTAGAAATATTTGACCGCTGGACTAACGATGGTTTAATCGCCCCTGGCAAACATTCGAGTTAAACTATAAAGAGAGTTAAGTTTTTTAGTTCATGTTAAGGGTGACGGATAAGGATATGGGAAATGTTGATCGCGTAGATAAAACGCTTCCAACCAACGAAATGGTTTATTACGTCAGAAAAGATCCTGAACTTCGGAAACGTTGGAATACTGACCGAGAAGGAGTATGTAGACAATTTGGTCTCAGTCAAGTTGAAATAGATGCACTCATAGGTGAGCCCAGCCCAAGAGTTCTGATGGATATTGGGGTACACCAATATCTAATTCCACACATTCTGCGACTTACCTACGGTGAGACTGGAATGACCAATACCCACCCAGCACTGACTGCCTACCAGAAAGCCTTTCCAGATGAATCTAAGGCCGCTATCGGTGGTAGTAAATGGGACGTGGCGGAGGAAAAGAATGGCTGAAATCGTTGGCGCTATGGCAACCACTCATACCCCTGGTCTTTTAGGTTGGTTTAAGGACGCACCAGAAGAACAACAGGAAGCTGCCATTAATGCTTTTTCTAAAATGCGAGCTTACATGGCGGATAGAGATGCAAATGTAATGATCGTATTTTCGAATGACCATTTGTTGAACTGGCCTATTAACAACCTACCTTCTTACACCGTAGGTATTGGGTCAGAACACGTTGGGCCAGCGGACTGGTATGACAGCTGGTTAAACCAAGAAAAAAAATATCGCGTCGCTGGTCACCCGGAACTTGCCCGTCACATTGTCAACGCCTCTGCAAAGAATGGGCTTCCTATGGCGCATCTCAGAGATATGAAATTTGATGATGGCATCTCAGTTCCTACATGCTGGCTCAATCCTGACAACAAAATAACAATGGTTCCAATCAGCATTAATTTCGCATGTCCCCCTATTCCAACTCCAACGGAAGCATACGAAGTTGGCAAGTTAATGGTTAAGATTGTCGAAAGTTTTTCTAGTGACGACCGCGTTGTATTTGTAGGATCTGGTGGGCTCTCTCACGAACCTGGAGGACCTCGCTATTTCCACATTGATGATGAGTTCGATCAATGGTTTCTCGATCTAATGGCCGAAGGAGACCACCAGAAGGTGCTTAGAGAATGCACTCTTGAGAAAATGGAAGAGGCAGGCTCAGGTGGCACCGCAGAATTGATAGCGTGGATTCTAGTGATGGCGGCGACCAAAGGCCCCGCAACAGTACTCGATTATGTAAAATCCTATTCCTGGCGTTGCAGCTCGGGATGGGTAGTGTGGCCAAAGGTTTTGTAGAATCGTGGAACACTATCTTGATGATAGCGTGGTCTCTTACAGCTGGGATCAAAGCACTCCAGCCAGACTCACAATTGAGTCAGGCGACACCGTAGTATTTGATACTAGGGATTCAGCAGATCACTATTACAGCGAGAACTCTACAGCCAGAGACGTAAAAGAAAAAGGACCTTTAGTGGGCCATCCACTCACTGGTCCTGTTTTTATACGCGGATCTAAACCAGGCGATACACTAGCCGTTGAAATTCTTGAGGTTCGCCCTAGCTTAGGATTTGGCTGGACGGCAATACGACCTGGCCGTGGACTATTACCTAAGGAAGAATTCCCGAATCATTATCTGCAAATATGGGACCTGTCTGACCAAAAAATGGCCCGAATGAAACAGCGATCGGATATCGCGGTCTCTATCATGCCATTTCCTGGAATTCTAGGTACCGCCTTAAATGAATCTGGGTCACACAGCACTATCCCACCCCGCCAGAACGGTGGAAACATGGATATTAAATATCTGTGCGCTGGCAGCACTCTGTACCTACCAGTGTTTGTCGAGGGCGCCCTGTTCTGTGTAGGTGATGCCCACGCCGCACAAGGTGATGGTGAAGTCTGTATTACTGCCATTGAAATGGCCGCAAAAATTACATTACGTTTTAGATTGTTGGACTCCCACCACATTTCTGAACCACAGTTAAGAGTTCACGGCGCGGTCAACAACGTAACTACTGACAGTGAATTGTTTGCAACCACGGCGCATGGTCCAGATCTCTATGAATGTTCACAAAGAGCGGTGCGCTACATGATCGATTACCTTGTGAATAAAAAAGGTTTAAGTCGAGAAGAAGCCTATGTCCTATGTTCGGTTTGTGTCGATCTTAAGATAAATGAAGTCGTCAGCCCACCAAACTGGCTGGTCTCCGCCTTTCTGCCAGAATACGTATTCTTGGATTAACCGAATGTGGCGTTCCTAACAGTCTAGGTCACCACCTTATGCATAATTTTGATTTTAAGACACCGTCTTCTCTAACCGAACTGACAACAATGATGACCAGTTACGGGCGGGATGCGCGATTGCTCGCAGGCGGCACAGACCTCATTGTGGGTATGCGGTCAGGTAATTTGCGTCCCCTAGTCGTTATTGACGCTAAGAAGATTCCAACAATGGTCAAAATAGAATTGGAGGATGATGGACTCACCCTTGGCGCAGCAACCTCCTGTCGACGCATTTGGGACACCCGCAAAGTGGCGGAGACCTACCCTGCTCTGATTGACTCAGTAAGCCTCATCGGCGGCACATCTATTCAGGGACGCGCCTCAGTAGGAGGTAACTTGTGTAACGCATCGCCAAGTGCCGACAGTATTCCAACGCTTATCGTAATGCGAGCTGTGGCTACAATCGTGAGCTCAAGAGGCACACGAACACTTCCAGTGAAAGATTTTTGTCTAGGTCCTCGTAAAAATGTGCTTGCAGATGATGAACTGCTTCTACAATTACACTTCCCTCCTCCACCTAAACACAGTGGTGGAGCCTTCAACCGTTTCATTCCGCGTAATGAGATGGATATAGCGGTAGTCAATGCCGCTGCCGAAGTTGAATTAGACTCCAGTCATACCAGATTCGTCGACGTGAGAATTGCCATTGGTGCTGTAGCCCCTACGCCGCTCTTCGTGAGCGAAGCTGGTAATGCCATTAAAAATAAGCCTGTCAATCGAAAGACGATCGACCATGCTGGAGATGTTGCCATGTCTTGCGCGAAACCCATTAGTGACCTGCGGGGCACAGCGGACCAGCGAAGAGACTTGACGCGAATTATGACAATACGTGCCCTTGAAAGGGCTGTACGCAGGGCTGGTGGGACGGTTACTGATGACTGACTACACCACACGGATTACCACTGTCATTAATGGTCAGGAAGAAACATTCTTTTGTGAACCTCGAGAAAGCTTGCTTGAAATATTGCGAGATAGGTTGCAATTAACTGGCACCAAAGAAGGCTGTAATGACGGTAACTGTGGCGCTTGCACAGTCATTCTGGATGGTGTGTCCGTCAATTCATGCTGCGTACTTGGAGTTGAAACAGAAAATGCATCCATCGAAACCATTGAAGGTCTGGCTGATGGAGACAGGCTTCATCCTCTACAGCAGGCGTTCATCCGAGAAACCGCCTTGCAATGCGGTTACTGCACTCCAGGTCTCATCATGGCAGCCAAAGATTTATTGGCACACGAACCTCTTCCATCGAACGAAAGAATTCGACTTTGGTTGGCCAACAATCTGTGTCGATGCACTGGATATACCAGGATTATTAAAGCTGTTGCTCAAGCTGCGAAAGAGCTCCACCAGAAGCCATGAAACACGCTGAGGGTCAGGTTGATTTCAAGGTGATTGGTACGACACCCGAACGACCTGATGGCATCGAAAAAGTCACCGGTCGTGCACGTTTTGCTGATGACATCCATTTACCAAGAATGTTATTTGGCAAGATTTTGCGAAGCCCTCATGCCCACGCCATCATTAAAGATATTGATACTAGTAAAGCGCGCGCCTTGCCAGGCGTTCACGGTGTCTTGACCGGTGGAGACTTTCCACAACTTGAATCCACGGTCATTCCCCATGGTGGTGCCAGTACAATCGACATCAGAGACCTTGCTGAAAACTGTATCGCGCGTGACAAGACTCTCTATGATGGTCATGCAGTGGCAGCAGCTGTCGCCGACAACTACCACATTGCAGAACAAGCCCTGGAACTGATTGAGGTCGATTACGAAATACTTGAACCAGTACTAGAAATTGAAGACGCTCTGAAAGATGATGCGCCTGTTCTGCATGAAACGTTTTCGCCGGGTCGCTTCATACTGCAAACCGAAAAATCCCACAGCAATGCTGGCAGCTTTAAACTCAAGCTCGGGGATACTGACCGTGCATTTCAAAACGCGGACCACGTTCTAGAAGAAAACTTTCAAACTCGCTGTTTACATCAGGGGTATATCGAACCTCACTCGGTCACCGTAGAATGGAGTCACAACGACATCATGAGTGTCTGGACCAGCACTCAGGGACATTTTGCCATTCGTGAACAGTTGGCGTTTATCTTGGGACATCCCTTAAACAAAGTGAAAGTGACCCCGATGGAAATCGGCGGCGGCTTTGGAGGCAAGGACCAAGTCTACATTGAACCCATTGCTGCGATGTTTGCAAAACAAACCGGACGGCCGGTCAAAATCGCGATGTCTCGTGCTGACATGTTACGTGGCACGGGTCCTAGCCCGGGTGCAAACATTCGGGTCAAGCTTGCTGCCAAGAAGGATGGAACTTTGCTCGGAGCGGACCTAACTCTCGCCTATGAAGCGGGTGCCTATCCAGGTGGACCTGTTACCTCCGCCGCGCTGCAAGCCACAGCACGATACAACATACCAGACCAAAAAATACTGGGCCATGATGTGCTTCTAAATAAACCAAAAATGAAACAGTACCGAGCACCAGGTGGTCTGCCGGTTAACTTTGCGATGGAATCAATGCTAGATATTCTGGCGCGTAAACTGGAACTTGACCCACTGGAATTACGACTCACAAATGCCATGGTGACGGGCGACCGCATGATCACGGCAATCCCTTGCCAGAAAATTGGCGGAAAAAATTTACTAAAAGCCGTCCAAAAACATCCACACTTTACCTCGCCTCTTACAGGTAAGAACCCTGGACGGGGTCTCGCGTACGCAATGTGGTTTGGCGCTGGCATGACGTCTAGTGCCGTGCTTACGGCTAACCCTGATGGTAGCGTCAAGCTTTCCGTCGGCACTCCGGATCTTAGCGGCACACGAATGACACTGGCCATGCAAGCGGCGGAGACCCTTGGCATACCGGTATCTTCTATCTCCGTGTCCATTCCTGATACCGACTCCATCGCATTTTCTTTTATGGCTGTTGGTAGCCGAACCACACACTCTACCGGTCTTGCCGTCTACGAGGCGGCCCAGCAATTACTGAGGCAGATGACGGAACGAGCAGCTCTCTACTGGGATGTTAATGAAACTGACGTGACATTCTCTGAGGGAGTGTTTAACCATCAGAAAGATTCCACCTCAACGCTTACATTCACAGAGATGGCTCATTTACTCGAAAAGCTTGGTGGACCCATCACCGTGCAATCCAGTGTGACACCAAAATCCAATGGGGCGCAGTTGACTGTCCACCTCGTCGATATCGATGTGGATACTGAGACTGGAAAAATTGAAATACAACGCTACACGGCTTTTCAGGACGTCGGCAAGGCCATTCATCCAGATTATGTGTCTGGCCAAATGCAAGGCGGTGTCGCCCAAGGAGTTGGCTGGGCTTTAAGTGAAGCCTACCAGTACGATAACGCAGGACACCTCTTGAACACTACGCTCTTGGATTACCGAATGCCCACGTCCCTAGACCTGCCGGACATCGAAACCGTAATATTAGAGACACCCAACCCGAACCATCCTTTTGGTGTTCGCGGTGTCGGAGAATCTTCCATCATGCCACCAGCTGGTGCTCTTGCAAACGCTCTGTATGACGCCGTCGGAATCCGAATGACAGCCTTACCCATGACGCCCGGGGCCGTCCTGGAAAAGTTAAAGAAGAAACAGCGCGGATGCGGATCATGAATCGGATCTGGATACCAACTCACCTACAGCATTTCACCAATGGCAACGAAAGAGTTGAAATCTCAGGCTCCAACATCCGCCAGGTCATTCGAGCATTAGACAATAAATACCCTGGCCTCGGGGAGCAGTTACGTGAAGGAGATACGCTCACTCCTGGAATGACCGTTGCCATCAACGGTTCGGTTGACCATCTTGGTCTTTACGCCCCTCTTGACGAAGACAGTGAAATACACTTTATTCCCGCCATCGAAGGCGGGTAGAAGCTTGAGACCCGACCACCGTACGGCTGTAATTGTTAAGCCAAGTACTCAGAAAGATCCAGCGTGTCTTCCCCCGGGGTGCTGGTCCGTCGGAACTCATCGAGTCTGCCATAGGGTGCGGTAGCATCAATCCCGATACGCCCCCTGTGCGGGTTGTCCTCAGGGTATTCATATCCCCCCGGTATGTTCTCAATCAGCATGGTGCGCTTATCGACGGGGCCACGCGCCAAAAAGGCCCACCACACATCGTTGAGATTATTAATGTCGATATCACTGTCTACCACCATGCATGCAAAATTGTAATGAGGATTCGTCGCGAACACCTTAAGCATGACGTGCTGCGGATGGCCTTCATACTGTTTGTCGATCTTCACAATTGTGCAGTACAGCGTGGTGTTACAGGCAACATCAATGATCCCTGGAAGCTCTCCAATTAGGTTCCGGTATACCCGAGTCGCATAAGTCGCGTAGATCGCCGTGAGGTCATCTCTTGAACCGCATAATAATCCCTGAAAATATGAACCAGTGCGCCAACTGACTGCAGCAATGTCAGCAACGTAACCCCTGTTCTCTTTACAGTAATAACCCATGAACTCGCCAAATGGGGCTTCCGGTCGGCGCTCGTCAGGACGGATCCGTGCTTCGATAACGATTCCGGTGTCCGCTGGAATCAATAAATCCAGTTCTTGACACTGACGCATCGGTAAAGTGCCCCCATTCAGCTGAGCCGCAATTTTCAGTTCATCCTGGTCAAGAGAGATCGAGGTGCATGCCGCCATGAATACGGCCGGCGAGACACCGATTAACCAAGCCATTTCCAATGGTTTATTCATGGCTGCTGCTTTCGCATGATACTTAGCAAGATCTTGCACCACATCTATGCAACAACGCATTTCCTTATCATCAATCATCATCGCCCGACTAAAAGCTAGATTGGGCACGCCAGTTTCAGGGTCCTTAGCAATTGCAACACCGGCAGTGATATAAGGTCCCGCGTCCTTCTCGCGCCAGACTATTTGCGGCAGATCTGAAAGCTGGCCCTTCTGAAGTTCCCCGGACATATCCACGACTGTCGGATAATCATCACCCAGCAACATCCCGTCGTTAATCGTTTCCGCCCAGTGTTCACAAAAACCTCTCTCACCGGCACCAACCATTTCTTTCAGGCGCGACCTACTACCGTAAAGATTGCATACCACCGGAAACTCGGTTCCCTGGACCCGTTTAAACAAAATGGGAAGCGCACTTTCCTTTTGAGATCTAGCAACAACTGCTGCTAGCTCGTGTTTGGGGTTGACCTCTCGGTCAACGATGCGCATTTCATTTCGGTCTAACAGTTTGGATATATATTCCTGCATATCTCAGCCTTACCCATCCAAGGATAATTCACACATCCAAAATTCTACCATTTGCAGTCCATTAATTGAGTTCAGAACATGACCTAGATGCAGGGCCCTTGTACGCCAAGTATCGATAAAACATTAACAATCAATAAAACACAAACATTAGCCCACAAGAATAAGATACTTTATTGACTGTTATTAATAGACACCTGCAACGAAACACATAATCTGGGTGCAGTAAAAATGGTTCTTATAAATTTGTTCTTGAGAAGACCAAGGATATGACAAATACCGGATTTTTCGTAAGAGAGTTCCCTCTAGTACTAGCTGTGATTACCTGGACTTGTTTAGTCCTAGCAATCTGGTTTTTTTTAGACCACAAGAAGTCATCCTGGATTTTTTCAGATCAATCAGGGAAAAATCTCCGTCAAACTGTCGCGTATAAACGAGGAGGTCTCCTGCTACTACTGATGAGTGCAGCAGGATTTGCCCCTTCCCTTTACATCATTCTGACTACAGGTGTTGTATGGTCGGTCAATCAACAAAAACCCCACATAGACGTTGACGGACCTCTCTGGGTCCATATCGTCTTAACCTCAATTTTTCTTTGCCTAATCGGCATCCAACTACTGACTGGAGACAAAAAATCAGGACTTAAGACCCATCGCATCAATGGCAGGATCGTCGCCTTTACCGCTCTTGTCGGTACCGCACTCGCTGGTGGCTGGGTTTGGACCTTTATTCATGATTTTAGCGAAGGAGTGAACGGCCCCTTCTTTCAGGCAGGTATTTACACCTGGATTATGGGTTTTGGGGTCGCTATTAATACGATTCTAGCCGTGGCATATGCCAGGCGGAAAAATTTTCTTCTGCATAAAGACCATGCCTTGATGATACTTTTCTGGACTTTTGATCCAGCTATCCATCGCCTGTGGATGTGGCTCATGCGTGTCGCATGTTGGGATTGTTGGGAACCTCAATACACAGCAGGCCTTGGTACGGTCTTCGCAAAATTACCAGCCAACCTGTTTCTAGTGGCGTGGGCTCTAATTATGTGTGCTTACGCTGGACGTCTAAATAAAATCATCGTGGCTAATGTAGCAGTGCAATATTTGTTCTGGGTGAGAGGAACCTATCGCGTCGTTGTCGTCTCGATGGGAACGGTTTATGCGGCTTCAATCGCAGGCATTTCCTTAGCCCTTGGATTGACCCTCTTGCTCACAGGACAATACGCGTCAAAGAAAATTGCTTCACGCTTCACCAACGACGTCTAACGTTCAACAATCAGGTCCCCAAGATGACCAGGCTTGTAAGGAAAGGGCGGCACATCGGCTGGCTCATCCACTACGCCATTTTCTTTTGCAAAACTTTCATACGCGTCTATCAGTATCGTTAACACCTCAGGCTCGTCGTACGCGAGGTCTTGCTGTTCACCAGGATCCAGATTTAAGTTGTATAGGCGCCAAATACTTTGATCCCACGGCTGGCGCAACTGAACAGCTTTCCACGGACCCATAAAAACAACTTTGTGCCCATAGATTTCAAACGCAACCGGGTCGTCGTCACCGTAGGGAACATTCAGACTATCGCTCATGTAAGGTAGTAGCGAACGTCCTCGCATTGGGTAGATTTCTCGCCCACGGTATTCCGTCCCAGGGTGTTCCACATTAGCAACGTCCAGGAATGTCGGCGTGATATCGACAGCACTAGCAAATGCATCCAGGTCATCACCCGGTATCAACACCCCTGGAAAACGAGCAATCATCGGAGCATGCATGCCACCTTCCGATGGTAAGAATTTGTAGTGCCGATGATGCACTGAACCAACCTGAGCCCAACCAAGCCCGTAGAAGACGTACGACTTGTCTGTTCCCATGTCCTCATAGCTGGTATTGAGACCTAGTTCTGTTCGGCGTGCGACGTACATGGGTCGTTGACTTCTATCATAGGGATCGGTGCCATTGTCTGACATAAACACGACCAGTGTATTCTCGGACTCACCGAGTGTCTCAAGTAGGTCAAGAATACGACCGACGTTGGTGTCAAGATTGTCGACCATCGCCGCATATATTGCCATCTTCTTGGTCTCAATCTGACGTTCCTTGTCTGTCAGATCACTCCAATCCGGAACCTCTTCTATTCTTGGTGGTAACCCCATATCGGCGGGCACCAAACCCATCTCCTTCAGACGTTCGAAGCGTCCCTGCCGCGTCACATCCCAACCGTCTACATAACGATTCAAGTACTTCTCAATCAATGCCGGCGGTGCCTGGAGCGGCCAATGCGGTGCAGTAAACAGAAGCGCTCCAAAAAATGGACGCCCATCCCCATGATTACTTTCAATCGCTTCAATTAATTTGTCAGTAAATAGATTGCTTGAATATCCATCTCCATTGATAATTTTTCCATCCTCAAGGTAACGGCCATTAAAGTGATTCACGTTTCCAACCAACGAGGCGTATGTACGCTCAAAGCCACGCTGAGAGGGATACTTGTCGGGAGTCAACCCTAAGTGCCACTTCCCGGTCAGGTAGGTATGGTAGCCTGCGTCCTTGAGTAACTGGGCACCAGTGACCACCCTGTCATTCAGGTAACCCTCATACCCTGGCACTCCATCGTGATGCGGCAAGAGATCTTCAGCCATCGTTCCCAAACCATTAAGATGATTATCCACACCGGTCATGAGCAGCGCCCGCGTGGGCGAACAGGAGACCTGCGTGTAAAACCTAGTAAAACGCGCCCCGTCCCGGGCGAGTGCATCAAGCTCTGGGGTATCAATCTCACTGCCAAAAGCACCGATGTCTCCATACCCTAAATCGTCAGCAACGATCAAAAGGATGTTGGGACGGGTCGATTGGGTCGTGGTTGTATTGGATGGCTCTTCTTCGACATTTTCGTTCCCTGTCGAACAGGCGCCGAAGAATACGAGGCCGAGGCAAACAGTCCATCGTAATAACTGCATGCGGTCAAACATGACATTACTCTCCTACAGGCAAACACCTACTTGGCAGTTACCATCTCTAACTGGCAGCCATCATAATGACGATGGCTAATGGAATCAAATACCTGGCATGGATGTAAAGAAGGGCAGTAATGCGACTCTCCTTCCAGTTCAATTCATCCAAAGCGATTGTTTTATCCAACCTGTATGCAAAGAAAATAACTACCAGCAGCGCGCCCAACGGAAAGAACACCTCAAGATTGGCAAACATCACCAAATCGAAAAGAGTGCTCGTTTCAAATCTATTAATGAATACCAGCGGATGAAATTCACTCAATAGGTTAAATGAGAATGACACCAGCATTGTTGCTAGCCAGAGAAAACCGGCTAACAGTACAATCGCCTTCCTACGAGCCACTTGAAGGCGCTCCGTAATCCATGTGAGCGGTATCTCAAAAATCGCGATGGCAGAAGTCAGAGCAGCCATTGACAACATCGCCATAAATAGCGTGTAGAGAAAGGCACCAAACGGCACTTCGGAAAAGGCTAAAGGCATCGTAATAAAAACTAACTCCTCGCCAAGTGCAGGGGAGATGCCTCTAGCAAACACAATTGGAAACACGGCAAATCCGGCCAAGGCTGCGACGCTGGTGTCAGCAAGAGCGATGCCCAGTCCCGAGGAGGCGAGAGAGGTCTGATTCTTTTTGAGGTAGCTGCCAAACACGATCCCAGCGCTTCCACCCACACCCATCGTAAAGAATGCTTGACCCAAGGCCACCAGAAACACTTCGGAAGTGATACCCGAAGTGCTGGGCCTAAACAGAAAGTTCAGTGTTGCAGTGAAATTACCAACACTGCAGGAAATGACGACAAGTGCCAGAAGTAACACGAATAGAGCGGGCATCATGATCTTCATAGCTCTTTCCAGTCCACCCTTGACACCCCTAAGAAGCATGCCTGCGACAAACACGATGCAGAGAGTTTGCCAAAAGATAACCAGTAGCGGATTCGACAACAGACTGTAATAACTGGAAGAGACGGTGTCGCTTGAATCGGTAATCAAAGAACCGTTAAGCAGTTTGGGCACATAGGCCAATACCCAACCAGCTACAACAAAATAGAAAGAGAGCGTCAGGACGTTGTTCAACACTCCTACCAAGCCAATAATTTTCCATTTTGATGAAACTCCAGATTCTCTGGCAACGTTAATGACGCTATCAACCGGATTAGCCTGGCCACGGCGACCAATGATGAGCTCCATGATCAAAATAGGCATGGAGACAGAAAAAACAGTCACTAAGTAGATAAAGAGGAAGCCAGCACCACCATTGGTGCCCATTATGTAAGGAAATCGCCAGATATTGCCGAGACCAACAGCCATTCCAATGGCCGTCAGCATAAAGGCTGACCTGGAGGAAAAACTCTCTCGATTGGACATACCGCTTATCCGCTACACCTCAAACCCGAGATTATGAACTAATCTTGTCATCGAGCAGATCACGTTCGACTAGAGTCTGATCTCGATCAGCGGGATCGCCATAGCCATTACCACCTCCACTATAGACAGTGAAGGTTTCACCGTGTTGCAGCTTTTGCATTACTTTACAAAACCCCGGGATGACTTCCCTATCGGTTCCTTCATTAATGACTAAACGAGTCATGGCGCCTCTGCCCCCGCCCTCAGTGCCATCTGGCTTCTGCTTGATCCAATCACTATTAGCAGTCAAGGTGGAGGTGTGACCTTCAACACGATACTTCCGTTTAATCCCGAGGCCACCGCGATGTTTTCCAACACCACCTGTGTCCCGTCGCAGGCTATATTCCTCAATCGTGAGCGGATAGTACATCTCCACAACTTCAACCGGCGTATTCATCGTGTTGGTACCCATGACATGCACACCATCCATCCCATCAGCTAATGCCCGCGCTCCATCACCGCCGCCAATAGTCTCATAGTAGGTGTACACCTTTCCGGTTCTTGGGTCAGTGCCACCAAATACCGTGTTATTCATGCACCCGTGTGAATGGGCCTTCACGATAGAGGGATCAGCCTGTAACACGGCTCCCACCAAAGTCTCTGCAATTCGTTGCCACGTCTCGTTTCCAGCACCAATAGCCGCTGTGGGATCAGGACTAATGATAGTACCTTCCGGGCAATACACTTCAATTGGGCGATAGCAGCCAGAATTTACTGGAATTGTTGGGTCAGCCACTGCCTTGACGACAAAGTAGGCTGCAGACACACAATTAGCCAGAATGCAATTCACGCCAGATGCTCTCTGTTTGTCTGTCCCGCTGTAGTCAACCTTGACTGAGTCATCCTTGACCGTCACGGTGACCGCAATCTTGATCCGTTCATCATCCATACCATCATCATCAATAAACAACTCCGAATAGTACTTTCCGTCAGGAAATCTCTCTCTAATTTTGGCCCGCATCAACCGCTCGGAATAATCCAGAATGCCCTCGGTATAGGTTTTCCAGTAAGACAACCCAGACTTCCGAATCACTTCTTGTACTCGACGCTGTCCGAGTTGTGCGGCCGCAATCTGGGCATTCAGATCCCCCTCCCGTTCGGTGGGCGTACGAACGTTGTACATAAGGATGTCCATCACCGGCTTATTTAGAACACCCTTGCTATACAGCTTTAACGGCGGAAGAATGAGACCCTCCTGCCATATTTCAGTTGATTTGGACGGCATACTGCCCGGCACCATGCCACCTACATCCGCATGGTGAGCCAAATTCGCTGAAAGACCAACTAGTTCACCATCGTGATAAATCGGTACTACAATCCGAATATCTGGTAAGTGCGAACCACCTTCCGGCGTGTTGAACATAAACACGTCGCCCTCATTCAGCGTATTAGGTGGAAAGTGCTTGAGCAGATAAGGTATGCCGACCGTTAGCATTCCTAAATGACCAGGAATATGTTCAGCTTGGGCAATAATTTGTCCTGTCGTGTCAGCCAATACACACGAACAGTCCTCACGCTCACGAATGTTTGGGGAATACGAAGTTCTCCTGAGAATCGCTCCCATCTCGTGGACGATTGAAATCAAGTGGTTACTCAAAACCTCTACTTCTACTTGATCGATTTGGGGCATCTCTTAACTCCCGATGGAAATGATGATGTTGCCATAGCTGTCAATGCTGGCGTTATTATCCGGCAGCACAACGGCTGTCGTGTCATAGCTCTCGATGATGGCCGGCCCGGTAATCTGGTTTCCAGAGAGCAGCTGAGTACGGTCATAGATACTGGTGTCATGAAAATCACCATAGTGCTTGAAATACACAGGGCGAGTTGCCTTAATCGCATGGGTGCTATCCGCCGTGGAAAGCTTGTTTACCACAGGCGTCCCTTTTGGCACAAACGAAATAGCGGAAATACGAAGGTTCACAATTTCAAGTACTCGTTCGGGGTCGCTCCACCAGTAGAGACGCTTGTGAGTCGCATTAAACAGCTTTTTAATTTCTTTAAACGACAGATTCTGAATCTCCCCAGGGATGGGTATCGTGATCTCATAAGCTTGACCCGAATAACGTAAATCGAGGCTATACAAGAAATGGGTCTTATCGACATTAACTCCATCGTTCCTGAAGTCCTCAATCGCTTGCCCTTTCATTTCTTCAAATTGCTTTACGAGTTCATCTTTGTCAGTCTCATCGAGAAGGGAAATCCGGGTTATGCTGTAGTCATTCTTGTGATCGGTCACCAATAAACCTTTTGCTGATAGTAAACCCGCCTCTTCAGGCACGACCACTGTACCAATTCCCAGTTCCGTCGCCACGTCTGCCGTAAACAGCGCTCCCCCACCCCCAAACGCCACTAACGCAAACTCTCGCGGATCTAGTCCTTTTTCAATAGACGAGACCCTGACAGCCCTAACCATATTTGCAAGGCTCACATCAAAAATTCCCTGGCAAGCCTGTGCCAGAGTTTTATTCATTGGCTTGGCGATCTGCTTCTCTATTTCACGTTCCGCAGCCGCCTTATCAACCTTCATCTCTCCACCCAAAAAGAATTCTGGATTCAAGCGACCCATGCACAAGTTCGCATCGGTAATCGTCGGAGTCTTACCTCCCGCGTCATAACAAATTGGGCCTGGTGCTGCACCGGCACTCTCAGGACCAACATGCAAACCACCTGCCACATCCAAATAGGCTAGGCTGCCACCACCAGCTCCAATAGTATTGATATCGATAATCGGCAAGGCAAACGGATAGCCTCCAATCCGCCCTTCTGAAGTGACCCGAGGTTTACCACCGGTTACGATACTAATGTCAGTACTCGTACCGCCGATATCAAATCCAATGAGGTTTTCGTATCCTGCCATGCCACCAAAAAAAGCAATCGCGATGGCACCGGCAGCTGGGCCAGACAGCACGGTTTCCACCGCTCGACTGCTGACCTGAGTTGACGGCATCAGACCACCAGAGGATTTCATTAAGTTCAGACCCACGCTGATGTCGGCTTCTGCAGAAATTCGAGATTGGAGATTTTCCACATATCGTGAAACTACAGGAGACACAGCCGCATTAAGCGCAACGGTGGATGTGCGTTCATATTCCCGATATTCCGGTAACACTTCTGATGAGATGAACACACTCATCTCAGGGCACGATTCCTGAAGTATTTCTTTAACTGTCTGTTCGTGTTGACCATTCAAAAAGGAAAATAGGAAAGAGACCGCAACTGCCTCAACTTTCTTTTCTTTCAGCGTTGCAATGATAGTCGTGAGCTCGCTGTCTTCGAGAGGAACAATCACATTACCTGCGTAATCGACACGTTCGGTCACTTCAAAGCGTAACTCTCTTGGCACCAATAAGCGGTCCTTGACAGCCTGAAAGTCATATTGACGCGGCCGGCGCTGGCGACCGATTTCGAGTACGTCCCTGAATCCTTTTGTCGTAATCAGGGCGGTTCTCGCTAGTTTGCCTTCAAGGACCGCGTTGGCACCCACTGTCGTGCCATGGCTGAGGTACCCAACCTGTGAACCCTGACACCCCGTTTGCTTCAGTATCTTGTCAATACCGATCACAGCACCACGTGACTGGTCAGGTGGGGTGGAATGTGTTTTTGCTGAATGATAGATACCTTCGGTCTCATCAAACAGAATGATGTCAGTGAACGTACCTCCAATATCAATTCCTATCCTGATAGTACTCATAATATTTCTCTAACAAAAAGCATTAACAAATCACGTAACAAGTCAGCGAGCGAGTCCTAGGTTCTTCGCGATCGACTCCAGCCGGCTGACCGTCTCCAGTAAATCCTCTTCAATCGCATCGTGACGGTTGAGACACAACCGTTGAACCCTGCGCCCATAGATGAGAGTCGTACTCATATACGCGTAGCCTGTCCGGCACAACGCGGTGGTCATAGCTTCATTCATGTTCTCAATTTCATCCTCAGTGAGATCGGGTAACCGGTATTGAAAAGTCACAATGCCGAGTGTTGCGGGTGTCACAATCTCCCAATGTGGTCTACTACGAAGAATTTGCTCAGCCTTTTCTGCCAAGTCCAGTCCGTGGTCTACAGCACGACGAAATGCTTCAACACCAAACACTTGTAGGGACATCCAGAGCTTGAATGCCTTAAAGTTTCGTGACCGCTGCACTCCCATATCCCGATAGTTCATGTTCGCTCCACCAGCATCGGTGTCCCGTTCATACACAGCCACGTCCCGAAAGGTTTCGTATAACCAAGCTGGATCTCTGGACAGCACACAGCCGCACTCATATGGCTGAAAAAACCATTTATGGGGGTCGACAGCAATAGTGTCTGCCTTGTCAATCCCCTTCATACGAATTTGGCCTCGCTTGGTGAGGATAGTTCCTCCACCAAAAGCTGCATCTACATGCAGCCATAAGGATTCGGTCCGACAAATAGAAGCCATGTCGTCAAGAGGATCTACTGCCCCACTGCTGGTAGTACCTGCACTGACTGCTACGCAGAAAGGACGTTTTCCAGCAGCACGATCCTGCTGAATAGCTGCAATTAGACGGTCCGGAACCATGCGCAAATCTTGATCAGGTTCCAGCATCCGAAGTTGTTCATCCTTAAAACCCAAGATACGCAAGGCTCGACCTATGCAACGGTGAGTTTCCTTAGTGCAGTAGGCCACGGCATTTTCAATTTCATCATTCAATTTCATATGGCGCGCAGCAGTCAGAGCGATCAGATTCGCCGATGATCCACCGCTAGTAAACAGACCACTCGCTCCATCCGGTAAGCCGAATTGTTGGCACAACCAGCTGACGGTATTACGCTCGACCATAATCGGCCCCAAATTTCCCTGATTGGTCACACAATTAGGATTGAAACCAGAAATGAGTTGTTCAGCCAATGCTCCAATGAAGTTTCCCGAACCTGGCACATAGGCAAAGTATCTAGGATGATTCAACTGCATCGAGTGATTAAAGATTTCATCCATCGCCAGTTTCATGACTTCGTGCGGGTCTTTCCCCGACTCACTGAACGGCCTGGTCAGTATGCTGTCTGCAGGTTTCCACTCATAGTCGTCGATGACCCGTTTCTCAGACACAGTTTGGAAATGCTCGACCAGCATGTCGACCGCAGCATAACCAAGTTCCCTCATCTTCTTAGGAGGTAGAGCTATATTGTCAGGGCGTTGTGCGCCTGCAGGTTCGACCGCCGGGCTGCCCGGTTTCAGACTCGTCTCCAACTCTTCAAGTAATTCGTAGAGAATTGCCAAACGATCACTCCCGAAACACTTGCTGATCTCGACATAGCGCCACTCAGACTGAACACCGACCTTCTTAATCAACGTTCGCCCTTTTGCCTCGAGCGAAACAAACATGCTCCGTCGATCCTTCGGGCGGGCCCGACGAACAATCAGACCGGTTTCCTCAAGGTGACCGAGAATGCGCGAAAGACTGGGCATGCTAATACAAGTGATCTCAGCCAATTCACTAGCGCTTACTTTCTTCACCCCGGATAGCGCCCTTAGCACACGCCACTGTTGCTCAGTAAGACCATGCTCGCGGAGAAGCGGCCGAAACTGCTCCATTACAGACTCACGAGTACGCATCAAGGCCATTGGCAACGAGCGAGAGAAATCCCGCAACGACGTATCGACCGTGCCTCGCTTGCGGCTCATTCTTTAACTCCACTGAGCGGATTACGGACAGCTTCGTCAACAACACGGTTTACTAGCGTTCCTACTCCCGACACTTCAACTTCAAGTAGATCGTTCGGTTCAAGATACCTTGGCGGATCAAAGCGAACACCGGCACCTGTTGGAGTCCCTGTCGCAATGACATCTCCTGGAACCAGTTCCGAAAATGTCGAAATATAGGAAATTAGATAGCTGAATGGAAATAGCAGGTTGGCCGTGGAATCGTTCTGTCGTATTTCTCCGTTGACCCGAGTGGTCACACTAAGGTTTTCAAAACTACTAAATTCATCGCCTGTCACAATCCACGGACCAAACGACCCCGTTCTGTCAAAGTTTTTCCCTTGAGTGACGTTGAATTTTCCGTGCCGTGTCCAATCCCGAATCGTACCCTCATTCATGCAGGTCAAGCCGCCAATATGCCGTGCAGCATCCTGTTGAGAAATTCGACGTCCCCCGATTCCAATTACAATAGCAATCTCACCTTCGTAGTCTAGTTTGTTGGATTCCGGCGGACGAGCGATGGAACCGTGGTGCCCAACGAATGACCCAGGCGTCCGCATAAAGATACTTGGGTATTTCGGAAGCGTTGACTCATCCTTATACTCTTCATTGCGGTTGGTGTAGTTAACTCCAACACAGAAGATCTTCTGAGGAGTGGGCACTGGCGGTAGAAATTCGATAGCGTCTAGAGAGTGGTCCGGTTCTGAATGTTCAATCAACTCCTGGACCAGCCCAAGCGCCTGCAACTCGAAGAGTGATTGAACGGAGTGCACCTCACTCCCCAATCGGTCCGCTAGTTCCAAAACACCATCCTGAACGATTACGCCAAATGATGCTTTGGATGCAATTTCAAAACTTAAAAGTTTCACCAATAGCTCCCATTAGAGCAAACCAGCTCGGTCCAAAACCTGGTCCAGACGTCGCTCTAGCTCTGGAGGAGCCGGGGACATGGGAAGTCGATGAACATTCGACTGGATGAGACCCAACCGTTTCATCATGTACTTAATTGGAATCGGATTAGTTTCAAAAAATACTGCCTGATTAACTTCAAGCAAACGCTCGTGAAGCGACCGCGCCAACTTTAGATCGTTATTCCAGATGGCCTCACATAATTCAACCAAAACCCGTGGCCGAAGGTTTCCCACCGCGTTCATCAGGCCACAGGCTCCTGTTGCCATGCCTGGATAGCTCAACTCTTCCAGGCCAACAAAAATTCGAAACTGTGGTCCCCGAGCTGCAAGGCATTCTGAGATGAATCCGAGATTGTTGACTGCTTGCTTCATTCCCACGAAGTTTGGTGAAGCCTCAGCTATCGCTCCAAGCGTTTCTTGCGTCACACTTACCGAAGCACGTCCAGGAATGTGATAAATCATCCAAGGAACATCATGCGAAGCAGTCAGTTCAAGGTAATACTGAATGAGGCCTCGTTGAGGAGGCTTAATGTAGTACGGCGTGACGATCAAGAGTGCATCCGCTCCTATCCGCACGGCATGGTCAGTCAGTGCCTGGGTCTCGACCAAGGATTGCGAACCCGTAGCTGCGACCACCGGCACCCGACCGTCAGCAACTTGAACCGCTAGAGTCACAAGTCGGTTTCGTTCATCGACCGTGAGTGTAGACGGTTCGGCGGAAGTTCCATTAATCAAGACACCGTGCGAACCATTCTTAATCTGGTGCTCAACCAACCCTGCAAAAGTCTCTTCATCGATCTCAAGGGTATCCGAGTGGAATGGTGTGATAATCGGCGGTATCGAACCTTTTAAACGATCAATCGACATGACCATACAACGAGCCTCCCTAAAACAAACGCGACGTTATTCCTCATGTAAATCGAATCGACTTGACGACAACATAGTTAACATGTTAACAATCAACACTGCAAGTATTTTCTATCAAATGCCACACATAATCATCGAGTACTCATCGAATTTAGCTGGAAAAATTGAGGTCCAGACGCTTGTTGACCGCGTCCATACCGCAGCACTCGAAACTGGTATGTTCAAGCTCGGCGCCGTAAGAACCCGTGCAACGGCCCGCGACATCTACCGGATTGCCGATGGTCATCCAGACAATGGATTCATTCATTTGGTACTTCGAATTGCCCAAGGTCGTGAAACCCAAGCTAAACGACGAGTAGGTGAAGCGATCTTTGATGCCATCTGCGATGAGCTGCAGCCCTTGTTCGAAACGACACCCTTGGGAATTTCATTTGAAATTCAGGAAATTGAGCAAACACTGAGCTTTAAGAAAAATAACCTGCACGGAATTGTTCAGCGCCGCGCCGAACAACCTAAGGAGTCATCGTGACCGAATGGTCTGAGGAACTTAAGCGGAACCAAGAAAAAGCATCCAGATATCTGGAGCGTTTCCAGCAGAGTCCACTGCCCCATTTTATCAATGGGAAGTCCGATCATTCCGGTGACACAACGTTCGAAAACATCAACCCGACAGACAATTCTCAACTCAATCAAATGCTATTAGGCGATGCCGGCATCGTGGACCGTGCCGTCTCCGCCGCCCATGATGCATTTCCTAATTGGCGGACTATGCCTGGAACGGAGCGAAAGCAAATACTCCACCGAGCGGCCGACTTGATCGAAGCCAGAGGTGAGGAAATCGCACTTATCGAGAGTCTCGACACAGGCCAGCCGATCCGATTCATGAAGAAGGCTGCCCTTCGAGCGGCCGAAAATTTTCGATTCTTTGCAGACCGGGCGCCTGACGCACGGGATGGGGTGTCATTGCCAGCCGGACAGCACTTCAACTACACGCTACGGCAGCCGATTGGGCCGGTAGCAATTATTACGCCATGGAATACGCCGTTCATGTTGTCCACATGGAAGATCGCGCCGGCTCTTGCCTCGGGTTGCACAGTCGTTCATAAACCGGCTGAGTGGAGCCCTCTAACTGCAACTCTCCTGGCTGAAATCCTACTGGAAGCAGGCGTACCTCCTGGTGTGGCTAACTTAGTCAACGGAATCGGTGAAGACGTCGGCAGAATTCTTACTGAACATTCAGCCATCAAGGCGATTGCATTTGTCGGAGAATCGTCAACAGGTAGCCAAATAATGCGCCAAGGCGCGGAAACCCTCAAGCGTGTCCATTTTGAGCTTGGCGGCAAGAATCCAGTTATTGTTTTTGAAGATGCCGATCTTGATCGCGCTGCTGACGCAGTAATGTTTATGATTTACAGCCTAAATGGCGAGCGATGCACCTCAAGTAGTCGTCTTCTAGTGCAACATTCTATCCACGATGCGTTTGTTACTCGGCTCCGTGAACGCATCAAGCGGATCAAGGTCGGAGACCCGCTAAATCCAGCGACTGAACTGGGACCGCTCATACATCGGACGCATTGGGAGAAAGTGCAAAGTTATGTGACCCTCGCCGAAAAGGAAGGCGCCAAGGTTCAGCAAAGCAGTACAAAGCTACCAAATGAGGGAAATTTTATAGCCCCAACCTTGTTTACTGAAGCTCGAAATAATATGCGGATAGCCCGTGAAGAAATTTTTGGACCCGTGTTGACAGTCGTCAGTTTCGATGATGAAGACCAGGCTCTCCAAATCGCTAATGACACACCGTACGGCTTGGCAGGTTACGTCTGGACTTCGAATGCAACGCGTGGACATCGTCTTGCACAAGGTCTGGATGCCGGTATGATCTGGGTAAATTCTGAAAACGTACGTCACCTATCAGCCCCATTCGGTGGATTCAAGGCGAGTGGCATCGGACGAGACGGCGGCGACTATAGCTTTGACTTCTACATGGAAACAAAGAATGTGTGTGTGGCCCTCGGTAATCATGCCATTCCGAAGTTAGGATCGTAGAACCCAAAGCAAATAGGAGAACTCATGGGCGAAATCGTGTTAGCCGCGAAAATCACACACGTCCCGTCGATTTGGCTTTCTGAACACTCAAAGAAATTTAAAGGGATTCGTCAAAATGCAATCGATGGCCTCGTCGAGATCGGGCGACGTGCACATGATCGCAAGGTTGATACTTATCTTATTTTTGATATCCATTGGGTCGTGAACCAAGGATTCCACCTCAACGCTAACGCCGAGCACGACGGCACCTTCACCAGCCACGAATTGCCGCACTTTCTGAACGGCATGGACTATCACTTCAGAGGTGATCCAGAACTGGCAGAAAAAATTTCCGAACTCGGTAATGCACGCAACCTTCGGGTCATGGCGCACCAGGTGCCTGGTCTGGGTTTTGAGTACGGCACACTAATTCCGATGCACCATATGAATGCAGATGGCTCCGCCCGTGTTCTGAGTATCGCAGGCAATCAATTTGCGAGTATTGAGGAGGGTCGCCAGTTTGGCGAAGTGGTGGCCGATGCAATTCGGGAGTCCGATCGTCGAGTAGCAGTACTCGCAAGCGGTTCGTTGTCGCATCAGTTCTGGCCGAACCACCTGTCGGCTGCAGGCATCAATGAAGTCAACACGGAGTTCAACCGCCAAGTTGACCTGCGCGTGCTGGAACTCTGGCAAACCGGACGCATAAAAGAGTTTCTTGCCATGCTACCGGACTACCGAGACCGCTGTTTCGGTGAAGGAGGCATGATCGATACGGCCCACCTGTTTGGAGTACTGGGCTGGGATACTTACGAAGGTTCTGGAGAGATCATTGGGGATTACTTTGGCAGTTCTGGGACCGGCCAAGTCAACGTAGTGTTCGAGCCATCTGAACCAAGTACACCAATCTCTTAGTCTGTACGGGGCCGCGGGAACGTTCCCTCTCTCATCGCGGCGTGATAGGCGAAGCTCGCCATGACTACCGAGTTAATCATCAGGTCGCGTGGAAGGAGTCTATCGTAGACGTCCATGTTGAAGTGGTGGGTTCTTGCTCGGTAGTCGATCCGGTCTTGGATGAACTGAAACCCGGGTAGCCCCACCCTGTTATACGACAGATGATCGGTTCCCGTGTTACTGAAGAGAGAGATTGTCTTAACCTGTAGGTCATGAAACGGAGTCATCCAGGCTTGTAGGATCGGTGTCGCTTGGGCGTTGCCCTGAGTGTGGACGCCACGGAACTGGCCTGTGCCGTTGTCCATGTTGAAATAAACAGAAAACTTATCGTAGTCAGGCGTGTAGACACCATCTTCTCCAAAGTGGTGTCGGATGTAGCCCCGAGAACCCCTGAGGCCAAGCTCTTCCTGACTCCAGAGCGCTACGCGAATCGTGCGCCGTGGCTGTGCGCCGATAGCCTTAAGAATACGCATTGCCTCGAGTACAACGGACACACCACTCGCGTTGTCAGTAGCGCCAGTGCCGGTGTGCCAGGAATCCATGTGCGCACCGATCATCACGACTTCATCGGCTAGGTCAGTTCCAGGAATTTCCCCGAGGATGTTGTAGCCTGTCGGGTCTGATTCATCGAGCCCGATACGAACGTCGACGTCCATTGTGACTGGGATGCCGCGCTCGAGAATCCGGTAGATACGATTATAGTGCTCCGTCGCAACGGCGAGTGTTGGTAGTGCGCTCAGGACTCCTGCGCGGGTTCGTCTGTTCCGAGTCGTCGGATGTCCGGTCGCATACACAGTTCCATCACTTCCGATGCTCGCCATCAGCACCACAGCCACCCCTTCAACCTTGTAGAACTCTTCAACTTCGTCAGCAGAAATATCCTCCCGTCGAAAGCTCGATTGCTCGATCTGGCCTCTCGCATGGCGGCGAATCAAGAGGTCAATGCCCTCGGTTTCAAAGACTCCTAGCGATTCCTCGTCGTGCCGGAACGCGTCTTGTGTGAAGCGTGGGCTCATGGGCATCGGTGGCGTGGCTAACACGACAGCTCCGTCGAGCTTACCGCGATACCGATCGAAATCTTCAGAGCTCTGGATGGTCGCGATAACAGCGTTCGTCACGATGGGATCACTCGTGCCAGGAGTCAAGGCGAATGGGTAGGCAATCACCATCTGGTAATCTGGTACAGTCATGTGCACAGACACTCGTTGAATCTCCCAACCCACGGTCTCCTCACCCCAAGCTTCCTTCTCAACGCTAGAGAGACCGAATTCAACCATGCGCTCCAAAGCCCAATCTTGTGCTTGGCGCATGTTGGGAGAACCGGTGAAACGTGGGCCGATGACATCGGACAGATAGCTCGCGCTCTCCATCACGTGAGAGTTGTCAAACCCTTCGGACCTAATGTCATCGACGATGTCCCAGTAAACGGGTTCTTGTGCTGCTGTGGATGAGGGAATAAGAAAAATCGCAGCAATAATGGACAGGCCCAACATCGACTTAGACTTATTCATCTGAAACTTTCCCCTCAAGTGTGTTTGGTTATGCCGAGCACGACTACCGGTGGAAACCTCTGTCAGATGTCCACAGGAGCAGACAGAATACACCGGTTACCACGGAGCCGTTCCATTTTATAGCTTTAAAGGTGTGGGGACGGTAACCGGCCTACTGGCTGGTATGGTACCAAAAAGGTCCGGCCCTCTTCAGAGCCGGACCTTCTTATTAAATGCAGTATTCTGACAAGCCTACAGGTCGTTTAAAGCAGCCGCCATATTATCCAGCGCCAGCTTAAGTGTTTGACGAGACGTGGCTACATTCATCCGCATATGATTCTCGCCACCTGGTCCATACGACGACCCAGCATTCAACTGGACTTTGGCATTTTCGATCAACCAATTTCCGACGATAGTCTCTGGAGAAACTGGTCGACCCGTTTCACTGTTCGCCGTAGCCTCCTCAGCTAATCGCTTTGCGTCAAGGCGTTCAGCGACTCCGCCAATGTCAAGCCACGCAAGGTATGTGCCCTGCGCTTTTGTATATTCCACTCCTGGCAGGTTTTCTCGAATGTATTGCTCAGCAAAATCATGGTTCCCGTCAATGTAGGCATTCACCTGGTCTAACCAGTCCGCGCCCTCGTCAGTCAGAGCTCCCTGGTTCGCCACCACACCCAGCGAATTCGTATTGGCTCGATGTTGCGCACGAACCAGCGCAAGCAACTCAGGATTCGTGGAAAAGAACCAGGCAATCTTCATGGCCGCAAGACTAAAACTCTTACTGGCTGCCTTGAAGGTAATGCTGTTATCTACGACCTCCTTATCGGGCAAACTAGCAAATGGCGTATACTTCTGGCCCTTCATCACAAAATCGCAATGAATTTCATCAGACAGAACCACCACGCGATGCTCAAGGCACATCCGCCCCAACCTTAACAAATCCTCTTCCGACCAGCAGTTGCCCGTTGGGTTCTGTGGATTACAAAGAATCAACGCATCGGTGTCGTGACTCATCCGAGATTCAAAGTCATCAAAATCAATGCGATAGCGACCATTTTCCACAATCATCGGACTATTTTCTTCAAGAGTCCGACTCTGACGTAGGTCCATATAAAAACCACTGTACACAGCCGTCGTCAGAAGCACCTTACTTCCAGGTGGCGAAACCGCCTTCAGGGCTGCAATCAATGCTGGGTGGACACCGTCCGAAAGTGTGATGGACTCAGGGTCTACCTCAAGACCATTTCTCCTCATGTCCCAGTCGGCAATCTGCTGATAGAAACTCCGAGGCGTACTCATGTAGCCCCAGTTTTCATGCTTGAGGCGTTCTGCAAGAGCTTGAGTGATGCATGGTGGAGCTTGAAAATCCATGTCGGCGATACCCATGCCAACATCAATGTTCTCGCGTCCATATCGAGCAATCGCAGAATCCCATTTAACGCTATTGGTGCCGGTCCGATCATACACAGTGTCAAAATCGTACGTGGTGCTGCCCGTTTGTCCCGAGGGAAGATTCGTCATTGGAGATGCTAGGGAATTTCCCGAACTTGCGGCGCCCACCAATGCCGTCATTCCAGCATTCCTAATGAACGTTCTTCGATTTAACCAAAGGTTTTGTGACATTCCTTACTCCTACCTTAATAAACGATGACCAAGTTTCACGAGTCCACACCTCGAGATTTCACTCACTCGCTGACATCTAAGACCGGTTGATACTACACCCGCTGGCAGCGCGAGACAATCCCACTGAGGAATAATTCTTTAGGGCATGTTTTCGCCAGCAATCGTGGTTGCAATCATCAGAACCTAAACGCCTTAGACTGCCCGTCGCCTTCTGAAACGTTGCAGCCCAAACAAAGGTTCAACGGCCTTATCCCCAAAGACCATATCAGCCGTCCACTCCCCAATGACTGGTGCGTGCTTGAATCCGTGGCCAGAACCCCCACCCACAAGCCACACATTCTCCGCCTCAGGATGTCGATCAATGACAAAGTTCTGATCATCACTGTTTTCGTATTGACACACTCTCATCGAAAGCAATGGCGCGTCTTTCATACCTGGAAAACGAAAAGCCAGATACTCGCGATGAAAAGCCAGTAGCTCCGGTGTTGGACCACGGTCTTCAGTAGTCGGATTAATAATCCTTACTCGTGGAGGTCCTCCTTCAACTAACAGTCCGCGAAAGTCGCCATCCGGAAGGACAGCAGCGCTGGGACTTCGAGTGCCGTCTAAGCAAATCGGCAGGTGTTTATCATCGTACCGATGATCGTTAACTGGGGTTCCAAAGAAGAATGCCTCTTGACGAGACGCACGGATTCGAATCGTGCCTGGAAACATCTGACCAAGCCATGGCCCACACGCAAAGATGTAGTGGTCAGCCGATAGCTGAGAACCATCGGATAGACTGAGGCTATCAAGTCCACCACCTTCTATCTCAGGAGCTTTGACAGCAACCTGCCGGTACTCACCTCCCTCTTCAAGAAATCCTCGAAAGACCTCTTGACATGCAACCCGTGACCGCAAATATCCACTATCAACATCGAGTAATCCCCACGACACTCCTTCTAAATTGATTTGAGGGTACCGACTCTCTAAGTCCTGCAATGAGAGCTCCTCTACTGCCGTCCCCCGCTCACGCATATAAGCAAGGGCTTCCCTGCCATTTGGGGCTTCCTCAGGTTGAAGCGTTAATGACCCACATGGAAAATATAATTGCCGTTTCCAGCGTTCTTCGTTTTCACGCCACAGTTGAAGAGAGCGCGTGATCATGTCCATATAGAGTGGTCGATAGACCTCCTTATTTGAACCTGTGCTACCCACAGCATACAGTTGGCTGTGAATCATTCGCCGTTCACAGCCAGAACTAGCACGAGCGTTTCCAGGGCCCCATGTATCGAGCAAAGTGACCTTCGCACCTTTTCGGAGTAAGTTCAACGCGGTCCAACCACCAAAGCCACCAGCTCCAATCACAGCAACGTGGGGCTGCTGATAACCGGAACGCGTCTTGCTTTCCGATGGTGAAGCATTCAATGTTGCCGCATCGCCGGCGAACCGATAGCCAATGAACGAAGCTGCTGTTGCTTTTAACACCGACCGCCTCGTCACAGGACTGACCTTCGAAGAGGGCGAGATTTTCTCAACTGGTTGCTGTTTCTTCATAATTGACTTTCACACTCCACGAGTAATTCCACCATCTACTCGAATATTCTGACCAGTAATATAACCGGCTTCCTCAGACAGTAAAAACCGTGCCGTCTTCGCGATTTCCTGTACGGAACCATACCGACCCATGGGAATCTGCTTAACGACATCATCAGACACGGGATATGAGTCTACAAAGCCCGGCAAAATATTGTTCATTCGAATGCCATCCTGAGCGTGTGTATCAGCATAGAGTTTCGTGAAGCTCCCAAGGGCGGCTCGAAGGCTCGCGGAAATTGGAAAAGTCGAAGACGGCTCAAACGCTGCGAACGTCGAGATGTTCACAATGGCACCACCACCTTGGCTTTTCATTATTGGGGTAACTAACCGCGAAATCCGTATAACGTTAAGCAGAACAAGGTCCAGCCCTATCCGCCACTCATCATCCGTTAGCTCAAGCAACGGCCCTGCGGGCGGGTGCCCAGTGTTGTTCACAACCGCATCAATTCGCCCGTAACGCTCCATCGTCGTGTCCACAAGTCGCTTAAGATCGTCAGGAACGGTCACCGAACCAGTCAAACCAATCACGTTCAGCTCACTGGCGAGTTTCTCGGCCCCACCAGAAACCGACATGAGCGCTAGTTGGTAGGAACTGGCTGCTAATTCGCCAGCTATCGCTGCCCCCATTCCTTTCCCTGATGCTGTGACAATCGCAACTCTGTTGTCTGTCGTATTAGTCATACCTTCTCCAAGAACGGACGAACTCAGAAACTAGCATGTATAAAAAGTGTGGGCAAGCCTACGCGTGTAGTTTATTTCCATATTGAAAGTTCCACGATATCTGTTCTCAAGAACCCAGGAAGATATTCAGTTGTATACTGAGACTCTCTCAAGGCATCCTTGACACACCATGAAGAAAAACATCCTCACGAGGCGCACGTTTCTGCAGGTGACGGGTGGAAGTGCCTGCTCAATCGCACTTCCTAGTAACACCTACTTTGACCGACGCGTTTCGGCTCTCCAATCCAAGAATCCAGAAGTCGTGGTTATCGGCGCTGGAGCCTTTGGTGGCTGGACCGCCCTCTACCTGCAAGAGATGGGACATTCCGTCAGGCTCGTTGACGCCTACGGTCCAGGCAATGCTCGATCAAGTTCAGGAGGAGAGACACGTCAAATCCGAGCCAGCTACGGTGAACGGGAACTCTACTCACGATGGGCAGTCGAAGCGCTCAAACGATGGAAGACCCGCGAGCAAGAATGGGGACGGCGCCTCCTCTATCCAACCGGACAGATCACCTTGAGTCGCGAGTGGACAAACACGCTGCGGGCCACCAAAAGTGTACTCGACCGACTTGGTGTGGAGAACGAGCGTGTTGAGTACGATGAATTGGCATATCGATATCCCCAGTTCAATCTTGACGAAGCAACTGTTGGTCATTGGGTTCCTAGCACCGGTGTCTTGAAATGTCGGGAAGGATGTCTCGCTGTCGCAGAAGCTTTCAAAGAGGCTGGCGGCCAGTTGACAATCGCCCGAGGAACCCCAAATCAACGCGCCGGTGGCCAACTACAATCCATTTTGCTCTCAACTGGAGAAATAGTTTCTGCCCAAAGTTTTGTTTTTGCCTGTGGCCCTTGGCACCTAAAGATGTTCCCTGAAATCCTGGGAAACAAACTCAAGCTAAACCGACGAGTGATCTTTTTCATGGGTACACCAATGGATGGTAGTGAGTTTGTGTTTCCTAACTGTCCCACGTTCGTAACGAAAGGCGTTTATGGTTTCCCAAATATTGAAGGTAAAGGTTTAAAGCTTGGCCCCTATTGGGACTCTGGAGGCCTCGAACCGGACACGGATCAAAGAACCGTCACGGCTGAAGAGGTTCGCCGCATACAAACCTTTACTAGTAACGCATTCCCCTCCTTAGCGAATCAACCCCTTCTGGAAACACGTATCAGCCCTAGAACTAACAGCGTCGATGCTCACTTTATGGTCGATCGACATCCAGAGTTGAGCAATGTGTGGCTGATGGGTGCAGGCTCAGGACACGGCTTTAAACACGGAATCATGCTGGGTGAATACGTCGCGCGGCGGGTCGTTGGGCTCACGACTGACGCCGAGCTTGATACCACGTTCAGAATTAAACAGGAAACTTTCTGAGGAGCACTCCTCGCTCTCCGGGTCGTCAATGACAGACAACACGGACCGGTCCGCCTGGCCCCATATTTTTAGGTTAAAGCAAGCGTGTATCAGAGTGAGAATTCGAGACTCATTCTTGCAATCAGGTGTGGTAGGGTTACAGGTGTAATTCAATTTATTTCAGTTCTTTGCGAGGATTCATCATGCGAAAAAGCTGCTCGGTTCTCACGCTGGCGGTTCTCCTCAGTTCTCTTAGTTTCGCCCAACAGGGCACTACTCTGAGCCCAGAAGAACAGGCACGTCGACAGGCAGAACGGGAGAAACGCGTGCAAGCTGCCCTTGCCTCCGAGCGGCCTATTGCTGCCATTGATTCTGTGTGGATTGAGGAACTGACATGGATGGAAATTCGTGATGCTCTTGCATCTGGTAAGAACACCGTAATTATTCCGACCGGTGGCATCGAGCAGAACGGCCCATACCTAGCCCTCGGTAAACACAATTACGTTTTGGAAGCCGCTTGTGAAGGGATCGCACGGGATCTCGGCACGGCACTCTGTACTCCAATCATAAAACTCGTCCCGGAAGGGAGCTTTGATGAACCTTCGGGACACATGCGCTATCCGGGCACTCTTAGCCTCAGAAACGAAACATTTGAAATGGTCTTGAACGACGTCGCTAGCAGTTTGAAGGCGCATGGCTTCAAACACATCGTTATGATCGGCGATAGCGGTGGAAACCAGCGCGGCATGGCACAAACCGCAGCAACACTGAATGAACGCTGGGGTCAAACCATCGTTCACTATATTCCTGAGTTTTACGAATATCGAGAAGTGTTCAACTACATGGAACGCGAACTTGGTATCACGGAGCCTATCAATGAAGGCCTCCACGACGACTACGTCATTACAGCTATGATGATGACTATCGACCCAGGCACCGTTCGTTACAATGAGCGCCTGGCCGCTGGCAAGGCTACGATTAACGGCTTAAGTATCGCGAACAAAGCCGAGACCATTGCCATTGGAAAACAATTACTGCAATTCAGGATTGAACAGGCTACGACAGCCATTAAAAAGGCACTCGCCAGGACAATGACCGAAGAGTGACAATCATTGTCCAAACGAGTGGTATTAATATGTCGATAGATACGCACCTAAACCGGTCGGTAAAAGAATGAGCAAATCTACCTGGATCGTCTTAATCGCTGGATGTTTCTGCGTTGGTATTACGGCGCATAACGGTGCCACGGCATCCATCCAGACAGGTGCGGTACCAATACAGGCTCCTGAAACAGTTCCAGCGTCAGACTCACCTCAGGCAACCGAGCTCATCGGTCAATATTGTCTGCAGTGCCACAATGATCGCGCGCTACGCGGAAACTTGTCATTGGTGGACTTTGACGCGACTCATCCCAGTGAGAACGCCGAAATCGCAGAAAAGGTAATTCGAAAACTTACAGCAGGCATGATGCCGCCACCGGGGTCACGCAGGCCAGACCAGCAAGATATCGAAACGGCTGTTACTCTCCTTGAAGACCGCATGGATCAAACGGCTCTCGCTTCGCCGAATCCAGGCAGACGAACCTTTCAACGGCTCAATCGCGCTGAGTACACCCGGACCGTGCGCTCTTTATTGAAAGTAGAAATCGACGTCAACGCGTTCCTTCCTCCAGACACTCTAAGTCAAGGATTCGATAATATAGCCGACGTCCAAGGCTCTTCGGCAACTTTGCTCCAAGGATTTCTTCGTGCAGCCGACCACACCAGTCGACTCGCTGTCGGTGATCCGAAACTCTCAGCAAGTGAAGCTAACTATAAAGTCCCTCGCACCGCATCACAACTGCGCAGGGCCGAAGGAGCACCGTTCGGCACCAGAGGTGGCGTGGCGATCGTGCATACCTTTCCGGCCGACGGCGACTACATCTTTAAGGTGCAAATGCATCCTACTCCGGTGGGTGCTTTGTATGGCATGACAGCTGGCGATCAGGAACAAATTGAAATCTCAATCGACGGTGAACGAGTGGCCCTCTTAAGCATCGATCCCTTTATGCACGAAGCCGACCCGAACGGTATGAATATCGAGACAGATGCAATCGCCATCAAGGCCGGCCCTCGTCGAGTTGCCGCTGCGTTTTTGAAGCACTTTGACGGTCCGGTCGACGACATCATTGAACCAGTCGAACACACTTTGGCGGACACAGAGATCGGTGGAGCGCGTGGCATCACGACGCTCCCACATCTACGGGACTTCAGCATACGAGGCCCCTCCAACATCACGGGAGTTTCAGAGACCCCGAGCCGCCGTGTAATTTTTAGCTGCCGGCCCATTTCCCCTGAGGAAGAACTCTCATGTGCGCAGGAGATCATTTCGCGACTCGCCTCGCAAGCGTACCGGCGTCCAGTCGATAACGTTGATGTTGACAGCCTGATGGCTTTTTACCAAAAAGGTGCCGAGGAAGAAGATTTTGAAGGTGGCATTCGAACCGCACTCCGAGCACTGCTCGCCAGCCCGCAATTCATTTTTCGCTTCGAACAAGTGCCATCTGGTGTGACGGAAGGAGAGAAATACCAAATAGGCGACATCGAACTGGCCTCTCGTCTGTCCTACTTTCTCTGGGGCACAATACCGGATGAAGAGCTGATAACCTTTGCGATTGAGCAGGGCTTCGACGATCAAGATGCCGTCGAACTGCAAATACGGCGTATGCTTACAGATTCACGCGCCGAGGCCTTCGGCACGAGGTTTGCCGCACAGTATCTGCGCCTGCAGGACCTCGAAAAGTTACACCCAGATGCGATCCAATACCCTCAATACGACCGTACTCTTACTCATGCGTTACGTCGAGAAACCGAACTCTTTTTTGAACATCTTGTTCGCGAGGACCGCAACATCCTTGAACTTCTCGATGCACCCTATACCTTCGCCAATGAACGCATCGCGAAGCATTACGGAATCCCAAACGTAACTGGCAACAAATTTCGGCAGGTTGACCTGCCCAGTGAACGCCGTGGCATCCTTGGACATGGCAGCTTCCTGGCCTCCACATCGTTTGCCAACCGTACTTCACCCGTACTCCGCGGAAAGTGGATTATGGAGGTATTACTCGGTAGTCCACCACCGCCACCACCGGCCAATGTCCCAGAACTCGAAGACACAGATGCTGTTCTCGGCAACCGTCGACTTACCTTGCGCGAACGCATGGAGGAACATCGCTCAAATCCAGCGTGTAGTTCGTGTCATCGAGTTATCGACCCTCTCGGTCTAGCCCTTGAGAATTTTGACCCCACTGGCGCCTGGCGTATCAGAGACAATGACATCCTTATAGACGCTTCGGGTGAGCTCTACGATGGCACACCACTCAACGGTGCGTCAGATCTGCGAAAAGCACTGCTCGCTCGTCCTCGAATCTTCTTGACATCTTTTACCGAAAACCTGATGTCCTATGCCCTCGGCCGCCGCATTGAATACTTTGACATGCCATCAATTCGTGCGATCATGCAGGAAGCATCCGAGCACGATAACCGGGTGTCTGCTTATATACTTGGCGTTGTTAATAGTCCGGCGTTCCGGACGAGCCAAGCGGACGGCCCAGCGCTTTTTGAGGACAGTTTGACAGTCGAGGAACAGGAGCAAATTCAACATTGACCAAGGCGAGGAGAAAGGCAATGTACCTCACTAAAAAGCACCTTTCACGGCGAACGGTCCTTCGAGGCATGGGTGTAACAATGGCCATGCCCTTATTAGACGCCATGATTCCGGCGCATGCCCTGCCGGCACAAGCTGCAATGGCCAGCCCGACTCGCCTTGCTGCGATCGAGATGGTTCATGGGTCAGCCGGTGCCACTAAAGTGGGCATCGAACGCAATTTGTGGTCCCCAAGTGCGGCAGGAAGTGATTTTGATCTAACGCCCACGAGCCTTCTCCCACTCGACCCAATGCGCGAGCATCTAACCATTATCACTAACACTGCTGTGCGTAATGCTGAAGCATTCACGTTAGGTGAGACTGGTGGTGACCACTTCCGGGCTAGCGCGACCTTTCTGACACAAGCACACCCCAAACAGACGGAAGGTTCAGACGTTTACGTTGGCACTTCAATGGATCAACTTTACGCGCAGCAATTCGGACAGGAAACGGCAATCCCATCGATGCAACTCTGTATCGAGAACGTCGACCAATCTGGCGGATGCGCGTACGGCTACGCCTGTGTTTACACGGACACTATTAGTTGGGCTGCGCCAACTGAACCACTACCGATGGTGCGTGATCCGCGAGTCGCATTTGACCTGTTATTTGGTGCCGGAGGCTCGCCAGAAGAGCGAAGTAACCGTCGCCGAACCGACCAGAGCATTCTCGACTGGATCACTAGTGAAGTGGCCAAATTACAACAATCACTGGGACCAAGCGACCGCCACCGGTTGAACGAATATCTCGAGGACGTGCGTGAAATCGAGCGAAGAATTCAAAAAATCGAAGCACAGAATACAAGCGGTGCGCCACGTGACTTACCCGAAGCGCCAATCGGCGTGCCGGATTCGTTCCGCGAACATGTTGAGGTTATGTTCGATCTGCAAGCCTTGGCTTTCATGTCAGATCTCACGCGGGTTTTCTCATTTAAGATGGGTCGCGACGCCTCTGGGCGCGTATACCCTGAAAGCGGCACAACACGGGGTTTTCACCCGGCCTCTCATCACGGCGAACGTGAAGACCGCGTGCTGGAATTTGCCAAGATCAACACGTACCATGTCAGCTTGATTCCATATTTTCTTGAAAAACTCAAGAACACACCAGATGGAGACGCGAGTCTGCTAGACCGAACAATGGTTGTTTACGGTTCACCAATGGGCAACTCAAACATCCATAATCACAAACGGTGTCCACTATTTTTGGCGGGTCATGCCAATGGCCACCTAAAAGGTAACCAGCATGTCATCACAGAAGACCGCACCCCAATGGCGAACGTGATGCTGACCCTACTTCATAAACTAGGACGCGACGACCTTGAATCGTTTGGTGACAGTACTGGCACGCTGTCAATTTGATTGGATGGTTGCCAATGATGAATAGACTGATACTCGGTGCCGTCATTATAGGCATCAGTGCACAGGCTCACCCCCTACTTTATGCCGCTCTAGAGTCACCAGTTGCCGATGCTGCGATGCATAGTGATCACAACACTGTGCGGTCCCTATTGCAAGAAGGGGCCGACGTGAATACTGCACAAGGTGACGGCATGACAGCTCTACACTGGGCTGCAGTGAATGGACAGCTCGACACAGCGAAGATGCTACTCTATGCCGGTGCAAATCTGAGAGCAACAACGCGCCTTCACGCCTATAACCCACTGCACCTCGCGAGTCGAAGTGGCCACGCTGACACTGTAAAGCTGTTTCTGGATAATGGAGCAGATGCCACTGTCGCAACTACCACTGGTGTAACTCCTCTCATGCTAGCAGCCTCATCTGGCAGCGCTGATGCAGTCACAGCCTTAATAGCTGGTCGAGTTGATGTAAACGCTCGTGAAACAGGTCGCGGACAAACTGCACTAATGTTTGCAGCCGCTTACGATCGCGCCGAAGCCATCGAAGCCTTACTAGCCAACGCTGCAGATCCGGAAATCGCAAGCGACACCGTTGACGTTATTGAAGTAGACAAGGAATTTCGGGAAGCCCGTACTGAGCGCAACAAGCGGGTTGAAGAGGAACGCAAGGCCTTGGTGGAGGCGGCCTTAAAGGCGTCACCTGAAGTAGGCGCCACACAGGAAGAAACTCAACCTGAAGTGTTACCGGAAGAGAAAAAAAGGCATTTCTTGCTGCGTTTTTTTGCATGGGTTATTCCAGGTGGAGGCAAAAAGGAGCCGGCTGAAGAGCCGGAAGGCCCCTCACGCCTCTCGTATGCGGAACTCGTTGGTAAGCAAGGTGGCCTAACGCCGCTGTTATTCGCTTCGCGACAGGGTCACACCGCTTCTGTGAGGGCACTACTGGCAGGTGGCGCAGATATTAACGCGACCTCATCTGACGGAACAACACCACTTCTCATTGCTACAATCAATGGCCATTTCGATCTCGCCAAGTATCTACTTGAATCTGGGGGGGATCCCACAATTGCGAGCGAAGCCGGTGGTACGCCTCTCTATGCCGTGCTGAATGTCAAATATGCGCAGTTGGCAGATTACCCGCAACCCACCTCCTATAAACAACAACGCATCGAGTATTTAGATCTCATGGATGCATTTCTGGATGCGGGTGCAGACATTAACGCGAGATTAACGAAAAAGGTTTGGTACTCTGGTTACAATTTTGACCTGTCAAACGTAAACGAAACAGGCGCAACAGTATTTTGGAGGGCCGCATACGCTAGCGACGTCGAAGCAATGCGGTTGCTCGTTGCGCGAGGTGCTGACTTCAGCCTACCAACCCAAAAAACACCAGAACGTCGAAGACGAAATCAGCCAACTGAAGATTTGTCCGGATTACCACCTGTTCCACTAGGTGGTCCAGCGGTCACGCCCCTCCAAGCTGCTGCAGGTGTTGGTTATGGCTTTGGCTTCGCAGCCAATTCCCACCGATACCATCCAGCAGGCCAATTACGCGCGGTTAAATATCTAATTGAGGACTTGGGGGTTGATGTCAACGAACGAGATCATCGTGGCTACTCAGCGCTACATCATGCTGCTGCACGTGGTGACAACGAGATGATCAACTACCTAGTTTCGAAGGGTGCTGACGTAACCTTCGTTAGTAGGAACGGTCAAACAACAGTAGATCTAGCGAATGGGCCCGTGCAACGAATCGAGCCATATCCAGAAACAATTGATTTATTAGTGAGCCTTGGCGCAATAAACAACAACAAGTGCGTCTCGTGTTGAAAAACCAGGGTCGGTTACTCGTCACACCCTAATCAAACACGCATTGCTAATGGAAACGGCCGTGGCCGTCCCCCCACCCTGTTCATCCAAGCTGAGTCAACTACCCAAACAATCTTTGAGACTCTCTCACGCGTAATCAGAAGACCATTAGTGATACGATCGCAAAATGTTTTGGTAAGATATTCACAACGAAGATCGCTTTTTTCAAGATCACTAACAGGAGACGGGAACTAAATGCTGACGATTAATTCACTTCGAATGAATCAGATTTTTATATTCGGCTTCGTCATATTCGCATCACTACTCTTGACAGTGAAGTCATCGAGCGCACAAAACTCTCGCGAGGACCTGCACGATGGCCCTCTTATACACAATTTTGGAAGACATGTTGATTTACCAAATGCAGACCACAAGACGAACACTGGCATGGTGTACAAGGTTGCTTTTGAAATACTCCAGGCCCTTGGCGAACCTACCCGTCCACATATGAGACTTGAAGCGGCTGCTCGATTCATGAACATGCATGCGCATGCAGGTGTTCCCACAGAAAACCTACAGTTATCCATCGTATTGCATGGTGGCGGCACACGCGCAGCCATGACGAATGAGGCGTACCGTAAGCGATATGAAGTCGATAACCCGAGTTTGCCGCTACTGCACGCATTGAGCGATGCAGGAGTAAGCATCTATCTTTGTGAACAAAGCCGAGTCCTCAACGGCGCTGGTGTTGACGAAATCGCAACGCCGGTGAAGAGTGCGCTTTCGGCTATGACAGCCATCGTAAATCTTCAAGAAGAGGGATATCATTTCTTGACCTACTGAAACACCGGTATCAGGCGCTTCGTATCTAAGAAGACCGCTACTCTTTTATGACCAACTTACACACGGGAGACCATTCATGAGAAGCACCCTTGTCGTATGTATTTTCGTGCTAGGAGCCACAATAGCAGTCAGCACGCAAACGAATGAACAGAAAATTTCCGATGCCGTCAAGGCTCTCCCGGAATCAATGAGAGAGGGTGCTGCAGTCGTAGAATATGACGCAGACGGTTATCGCACGGTGCTAAGGGAAGGCAGCAACTCCTTAGTTTGTGAACCAGACGACCCAAATGTGGAAGGTTTCCGTGTCGGCTGCTACCATCAAAATAGAATTGCACGACTAAATTTTGAGCGTCAGCTTGCCGCAACTGGAAAATCGGCTGCTGAGATATTTCAAGCTCGCAGCGCCAAAGTAGATACTGGTTTACTTCCCTTGCCGGTTGCAGGACAAATGGCATACTTTCTTGCAGGCGCTGACGAAGCCTCAGCAACGCCGACACGATCAGTCCGACTCCCCTACGCGACCGCAGAATCTACTGGTCTACCGACCGAACGTGGGCAAGACGGTGTCTGGCTAATGCAGGCAGGGACAAACCGTGCCCACATCATGATTGTTGGTAACGGTGGCGAGACCGGTCAGACTGAAGGAACGAATGGCGACTCCATAGCAGAAGCAGTCAGCCCCCTTGCACCAACACTTCGTTCCGGGGCAACCGTCGTTCGATATAACGATAACGGTAAGCGAGATATCCTTCGGCAAGGCAACAACTCCATCGTGTGCGAACCCGATGACCCAGCCGTTGAAGGATTCCGAGTCAGTTGTTACCACGAAGGTCATGTCCCACGCTTGAATTTTGAGAAAGAACTAGCCGCCACAGGAATCGAACGCGGGGACGTCTTTGCGGCACGAGTCAAGTCTGTTGAAGCTGGCCGAATACCGCTCCCTGTCGCTGGGCAGATGCAGTACTTCCTCGGGGGAGAGGATATTGCAAGCGCGACTTCCTTTAAGGGAGTCAGACTTCCCTATGCAACATCTGCGTCAAGCGGATTACCAACGGAGAGAAGTTCAGATAACATTTGGCTGATGCAGGCTGGCACAAACCGTGCTCACATAATGATGCCTGGAAGATAGACCTACGAGTGCATAAGAGTCTTCCATAACGGCTAAGCAATCACTCTTTATAGGATACGGCGTCGATCGGCAATTCCTCGTTCTGATAATCATCCGCCTTGAAGGGATACTCCGGACGAGGTTGGGCAATTATGTACGCAGCAACGTGTTGTGCTTCCTCATCGGAAAGAATACCGGGATTCAGATACGGCATTGCATAGCGAATGAACCCTGCTAGCGTATAGTAACGAGAGGCGCCTGCTCCATCGTTCCACGAGGACGGTCCCCAGAGTGGTCCAGCCCGCTTGTCACCAACCTGCACCCCTTGGCCATCTGCGCCGTGACAATTGACACAATGCTCGGTGAACAACGACTCACCCTGCTCAGGATCAAGTTGGTCAATTGAGACTAGAGCATCAGTTACAATGCGGTTCCTTTTTCGCCACGGTGGATTTTGGCCCACAGGGTAATCACTGGACAGCCATGTAATATAGGCTGCCAACGCCTCGACCTCTTCAAAGTCTGGCGCCGGTGCGACAACCTTTCCATCAACGTTAGTCGCACCCACTGAATTCTCACTGCGCATAAAACATCCAACAATACGATCCTCCAGTGTAAACATTCTTCCAGCTCGTCTGTTGTATTCCGGAAACATGCCAGCCGCCCCAACTAACGGTAATGCTAACTCGCGTTGACCGGCATTCAAGTGACAATTGCCGCAAGTCATACCACTCGGCGTCAATCTTGGTGTTTCAATCGGCGTAGCCGTGAACAACCTAAAACCTCGCCTAATCTGTTCTGCGTTTTTAGAATCACTCAAGGTGACATCAGTCAATGGGTTTCTTGGAATATCCCAAGCAGTCACCATCGTCGTATGTCCAGGCACCAATGGACCTGCAAGTTGATAGGTATGTGAGGCTGGGCCAAAACTGCCTAGCTGTGTAACATCCTCTACAGTATCAGCCACAGAAATCACATTCTCGCGGTCTCCGCACGAAATCATCACGAGACAACAACTCAGTGAAACCGCAAAAATAATCTCCAACTTATTCATTCATTCATAATATGACAAAACATTCACGACCACATATGAATAGCGTTTCATTTGTGTAAATTTTTTATCAAAGAAATTTACGGGCGAATCATTGCATACACACTTGAGTACGGTAGAATCCATGATTCGTGCACGTCTGGGCCACTTACGTTTCAGACTCATGACAAATGCGGCAACTCGGGGTTACTAGGAGGAAAATATGAACACCAATTTGAGCTCAAAACGATGGTTGATGGTGGCGTTCGCCCTACTGCTTGCAACAGCCCATCAAACCTCCACACAGAGCGAAATGACCTTCTTCCTCACAGGCAAAGGGCCAGGGAATGGCGCCAATCTTGGAGGTCTTGCAGGTGCTGATCAGTACTGTCAAATGGTCGCGGAAGCTGCCGGCTCGAGCAATCGGACTTGGCATGCCTATCTGAGCACAACTGGCCAAGATGGTCTGAATGCACGTGACCGTATTGGTAGCGGTCCATGGCACAACGCTAACGGTGTGCAAGTCGCGTCTAGCGTCGCTGACCTACATAGTGATAACAATAAATTGAGTAAAGAAAACAGTATTAGCGCGACTGGCGAAAGCATTAGCGGTCGCGGTGATGATGTAAACCGACACGATATTCTGACTGGTTCACAATTGGATGGCACTGCAGCTTCTGGAAGTGATGATACAACCTGTGCAAATTGGACCAGTGATGGCGCTGGTAGTGCTCTAGTTGGACATCACGACCGGCAAGGCGGTGGAGACAATCCCACATCGTGGAATTCCGCACATGGTAGCCGTGGCTGTAGTCAAGAGGACCTGATCGGCACCGGAGGTGACGGCCTCTTTTATTGTTTCGCTGTCAATTAATTGCTCGGCAGCATTACTACTCTGTTCTGACGAAGAAGGAAGATGGGATGCCGATTATAAATACTCATAAGATATTCACAGTGATCGCTGTGTTCTACCTCTTAGGTTCCTACCCGACTGTTGCTCGTCAAACAGAACTCAACGAGGCTGACTTTCCTGCAACCATGAAGGAAATCGGTTTGACTGTTGGAGATGCAGAAGGTCATATTGACGCCCGGTACTGGCCAGAAACTGAAGAGGACGGAAAAAGGCTTGCGGCAATGTTTCAACTAGTAGAAGAATTCTGGCTGAACCGTGGCACCGAGGCGGCAGCAAGAATCGCCGCAGATGCCGTCACTGCCTCTAACAACCTGACTACTGTAGCCAGAGCAAACGACTTCAGCGGTTCCCGAAGTGCGCTTGGAGAAATTCGAAAGACTTGTGGTGCTTGTCATCAAGACTTTCGTGAAGAAACCGAAGACGGCTACCAAATTAAATCAGGCTCGTGACCGAGCCGTCCATTCGCAACCACTGAATAAGGGCTGGTCTTGGAGTTAAATTCCAAGTCAGCCCATCCTAGTGAGTGACTAAACAGACTGGTATTTAGATTCCTGGAAATTCCCTTGAAATTTGACGTGACCGCACCGAAATCGTATATCTCAAGAGGATTCCTGATATCTGTATGGCTTCTCCTGATACCAATTAATCCAGCAGCTCAAGTCATACCAAACGACGCCACCTTTCATATCTTCGTAAAGCCAGCGAATCAAAAACTTCACCTGTTGCTGCGTTTGCCATTACGGGTAATGGGAGACTTCGATATTCCAACAGTAGATCCAGGATTTCTCGATTTACCTCGAATTGAACCCGCGTTACGTAACATTGCACGATCAGCTGTAGTAGGCCAGATCACTATATACGAAGACAATTTGCCCCTCAGTGGTCCTCGTCTTCTTGCTGCACGAGCCTCTCTGCCATCCAACAACTCTTTTAGAACTTACGACACAGCAGTTACACATGTACGAGGACCTGGACTGAATCCAGACACTTCCTTGTACTGGCAACAAAGCCTCCTTGACGTTTTAATCGAATACGATATTCACTCTGAGACCGCGAAGTTTTCAATTGATGCAGACTTTACAGATCGGGCGCTAAACGTACTCACTAATCTGAAATATATACCCCAATCTGGAACCGCGCGTTCATTCGAGTATGAAGGCTATCCTGGCCTAGTGAGACTTGAGCCACGTTGGCATCAAGCTGCTTGGCACTTCATTCAGTCTGGGTTTGTTCACGTATTTAGCACACTAGATCATTGGCTTTTCTTAATATGTCTAGTCTTACCCTTTTCTCGTATCCGCCCAATGATCCTAGTCACAGCCGCATTTGCACTTACACACTCCATAACCTTTTTCGCTTCTGCGTACAACGTAATTCCGACAGGACTTTGGTTTCCATCGTTTCTGCAGACTATTATTGCCATTTCAATTATCTACGCAGCCTTCGAAAATATTATCGGTGCGAATTTTGTGTTTCGCTGGCCTGCAGCATTTGGCTTTGGACTCGTCTATGGGTTCGGGTTCGATTCCGTGATTACTCCGACACTTCAATTTGCAGGTTCATACAGTTCTCTCTCACGTTTCGCATTTAACTTAGGTCTGGAATTAGGCTTTTTAGTAGCTTTGAGTTCACTGATTCTCGTATTGACAGCTATTCGCAAGTTCCCGATAAATGAACGACTCGGAATAATTATTGCGTCAGCACTAATCGCCCACACCGGATGGCATTGGATGCGGGAACACTCTGCGGAATTGATTCAGTACCAATTTACTTGGCCATTTTGGGATGTGAGATTGCTTATGGGTTCAATAAAATGGCTGATGTTGTCCCTGATAACATTAGCAGCATACTGGGTCATGCATGGCCTTGTCAGGAACGTGGAGCACTCGGAATACCGCAGTCCTTGAGATCCTTGCCATAACGCCCAGACCGAATAAATCTCTTCATAATGGCAATGTCATCGGAAAGGGCGTGGTCATCCCGGTATGATGAGACCTCAGAGCGAATCTCACGAAGCACATTCATAACAGGTTTTGAGGAAATTAGCGGATGATGAAACTCAAGACCTTGCGCAGCTGCCAGAAGTTCGACTCCGAGTATCCCTGCCGTATTGTCGGCCATCGTCAGTAGGCGGCGACCCGCGAATGTGGCCATGCTAACGTGATCTTCCTGATTTGCCGATGTTGGAAGGCTGTCAATAGACGCTGGATGCGCCAGCGACTTGTTCTCAGATGCGAGTGCGGCCGCTGTGACATGGCCGATCATGAACCCAGAATTAACTCCACTATGCTCCGTCAAGAAAGGAGGCAAGCCACTCATTTTGGAGTCAACCATGAATGCAATTCGACGTTCAGACAATGATCCAATCTCTGCAATAGCCAAGGCGAGCACGTCAGCAGCCATGCCGACTGGCTCGGCATGAAAATTTCCACCGGATAGAATGTCACCACTTTCCGCAAATATAAGTGGATTATCGGTCGCGGCATTGGCCTCGATCTCAAGCATCTCAGCAGACGACCGCATTAAATCGAGGCAGGCTCCTAACACCTGTGGTTGACATCGAACTGAATAGGGATCCTGCACACGTCCAGACTTCTCCTGCGATTCATTGATTTCACTTCCTGCAAGAAATCTACGAAATGCAGCAGCGATGATCGCCTGTCCACGTTGTCCTCTCGCATGATGAATTCGTTCGTCGAAAGGGATATGGCTGCTCGTGCTCGCCTCAACTGCCATCGCACCAGCTACCACAGCTGCCTGCAGGAGATCTTCGGCCTCAAACAGTCCTCCAAGTGCGAGGGCTGTTGAAACCTGAGTGCCATTAAGCAGCGCCAGCCCCTCTTTAGGTCCAAGTTCCAGGGTAGCAAGCTCAGCTACGCGTAATCCTTCACTAGCTGAGACGACCTCACCCTGAATCCGCACCTGGCCCTCTCCGATTAACACGCCAGCAAGATGCGCTAGGGGTGCAAGATCTCCAGAGGCACCAACCGAACCCTTGGATGGGATCAGCGGATAGATTTCTCGCTCAAGGAGACGACTGAGTGCGTCGACGATCGCCGTTCGAACACCAGAACGACCACGTGCCAAACTAGCCACTTTTAGTACTAGTGTTAGTCTGACAACCGCATCATCCAAGGGTTCACCAACGCCAGCCGAATGTGAATGGACAAGGTGTTTCTGTAAATCGAGTAACCGGTTTGCCGGAACCACTGTTTGCGCTAGTTGGCCAAAACCGGTATTAATACCGTAAATCACACGCTCATCTCGTACAACCTGCTCAACTACTTGCTGCGATTTTTCGATCGCTTCTTTCGCTGAAGAGCCAATCGTAATGCTAGTAGGCCCAAGATAAGCCAACCGCAATTCGGACAAACCGACTATTGTGCCTGGGGTATCAATATGAATTGTATTTATTGTTGACACGGACACCCTTACCTTAACATTGGTAAATGTAATTGATGTTCTTCTGCGCAAGCAATGGCATCCTCATAACCAGCATCGGCATGGCGCATAACCCCAGAAGCAGGATCATTCCACAGCACTCGTTCGACCCGGCGGGCTGCTTCTGGTGTCCCATCGCAAACTATCACTAAGCCAGCGTGCTGAGAATAGCCCATGCCTACACCACCACCATGATGAAGTGATACCCATGTCGCTCCACTAGCGGTATTCAACATCGCATTTAAGAACGGCCAGTCGGACACCGCATCAGAACCATCTTTCATTGATTCTGTTTCTCTATTCGGACTTGCGACTGAGCCACTATCGAGATGGTCACGACCAATCACGACAGGAGCACTTAATTCACCTCGGGCTACCATCTCATTAAATGCTAGACCGAGTCGATGTCGCTGCCCAAGGCCAACCCAACAAATTCTGGATGGCAATCCCTGAAATTGAATTTTCTCCCTTGCCATGTCTAACCAATGGTGAAGATGGGCATCATCAGGGATGACACGTTTGACACAGTCGTCGGTCTTGTAAATATCATCAGGGTCCCCAGAAAGTGCGACCCAACGAAATGGTCCAACACCGCGGCAAAAAAGCGGTCGAATATAGGCGGGGACGAACCCTGGAAAGTCGAATGCGCGTTCCAGTCCCCCCTCAAGCGCCATCTGACGAATATTATTTCCGTAATCAAACGTTGGTATACCTAAATCAGAAAACTTCAACATCGCTTCGACGTGTTTTACCATCGACTTTATAGCTGCTTCTTTAACTCCTTCAGGGTCATCGGCTCGTCGACTATCCCAGTCATCAAGACTCCAGCCTATTGGTAGATATCCATTTATGGGATCGTGTGCTGAAGTTTGATCAGTCACCACATCGGGCCGCACTTGCCGAGCCACAAGGGCCGGAATTATTTCCGCAGCATTACCGAGGACACCAACTGACAAGGGCTTTCGTTGAATGCACGCTTCTTGAATAACCGATAACGCTTCATCTACATCATCGATGCGCCGATCTAAATACCCCGTCGCAAGCCGTCGGTCGATGCGATCGGGTCGACATTCTATTGCTAACATTGAGGCCCCAGCCATGGTCGCTGCAAGCGGTTGAGCCGCCCCCATGCCCCCTAAACCAGCCGTGAGTATCCACTTCCCTTGGAGGTCACCACCGAAGTGTTGTCGTCCAACTTCAGCAAATGTTTCATAGGTTCCCTGAATAATCCCTTGGCTGCCAATATAAATCCAAGAGCCCGCAGTCATCTGGCCGAACATCATTAGTCCTTGCCGATCTAGCTCGTTAAAATGCGACCAAGTTGCCCAGTGAGGAACCAGGTTTGAATTAGCGATCAACACCCGTGGTGCATCAGAATGGGTACGAAATACCCCAACAGGTTTTCCCGACTGGACCAATAAGGTTTCGTCCGCCTGAAGCGAACGCAGCGTACTTACAATTCGTTCGAAACAAGGCCAGTTGCGTGCCGCACGACCGATACCACCGTATACGACCAAATCCTCTGGTCGTTCGGCGACTTCCGGATCAAGGTTATTCATGATCATCCGCAATGGAGCTTCCGTCTGCCAAGTCTGAGCGCTCAGCTTATTACCACGGGGAGCTGTGATTGCCGGGCGTTCGGCCCGTGTTGTTGAACTGGTCTGCGTCATCCTACAACTCGTCCTTTCGTACACAATGAGATGTAATCACATTCCTATCCATATGGCAGTAGTGCCGTATAGAGGAGTAGCCTCTGCATCGTATCCATATACAAACCTATGCATACATGTTAGCTTAACTCTCCGATCTTCACTCGTCGGAAATAGGTGAAATTATTCATGCCACAATGGGAACATTTATGGGTCAATGCCAACCTCGCCACAATGGCAACACTCGCACCTTCTCTTGGACTAATTCAAAATGCAGCAATCGCGGCAAACAATGGACGCATCGCATGGATTGGCTCAATGGATGACTTGCCGAGTCCACACAGTCATCTGGCGCATACTTTCACTGATGTAAAAAATCACTGGATTACTCCTGGACTAATCGATTGCCATACCCACTTGATATTCGGTGGACAGCGGTCTAATGAGTATCAACGTCGTCTCCAGGGTGAGAGTTATGAGTCTATTGCTCGAGCCGGCGGCGGCATTGTCAGTACAGTTGCGGCCACCAGGAAGACAGCAGCCTCGGTTTTACAGGCTGCTGCAAGCTCACGACTCGCAAGACTTCATACAGAAGGCATTACTACTGTGGAAATAAAGTCTGGTTATGGACTAGATACCGCCACTGAACTCAAAATGCTCCAAGTTGGCCGCAAACTTGAAGAAGACTTTCCTGGAACCATTCAATTAAGTTTCTTAGGAGCACACGCCGTGCCGCGAGAGTTCACTTCACGACCCGATGACTATATCGACATTATCTGCAGTGAGATGTTGCCGCAAGTGGTCGACTTGGAACTCGCTGATGCTGTCGACGCATTTTGCGAAGGCATTGCGTTCACACCGAACCAAGTAGAACGCGTCTTTGAAACAGCGCAAAAGAGCGGTCTACCTATTAAATTACATGCTGATCAACTTTCTGATCTGGGGGGCGCCGCACTAGCGGCACGTTTTGGCGCCTTATCCGCTGATCATCTTGAACACGCTGAGGAAGAAGGTATAGCCGCGATGGCGTCTTCTGGAACAACCGCTGTACTACTGCCGGGAGCTTGGTACTTCACTAATTCAACGAAACTGCCCCCTATTGAGGGCTTTCGTTCGCATGGGGTACCAATGGCAATTGCGACCGACTGTAATCCCGGTTCCTCTCCAGCCACGTCCTTGCTACTTATGTTAAATATGGCCTGCACCCTATTCCGCCTCACAATCGAGGAAGCCTTACTGGGTGTGACACGGCACGCCGCACGTGCGCTTGGTCTTTCCAAACAAATCGGCATGCTCGAAGTAGGACACCAAGCCGACCTTGCCATTTGGGATATCCAAGAACCAGCTGAATTGTGCTACTGGATGGGAGCAAATCCCTGTGTTGAAGTGATTTGCGCCGGTCAAGCGACGCGTAATCATAAGTTTTAGCGGCTATTACTTCCCTGGACTGCCTGATAAGAATTGCAACTAATAATTGTTGAGGAATTGATTCTTAGGATAACTACATCCCATCTTATGTCTCAGTTCTGCAATGACGTCGTCGCGTTACCCCAACAAGAGACGTTATACTGCCTAGATGTCTATACCAGTTCGTTCCACGCCTAATACGGCAAACCCCTTGCGACGGAACATCGCGATCATTGCTCACGTTGATCACGGCAAGACCACGCTTGTGGATGCATTGCTCCATCAAGGTGGCGTATTGCGTTTAAACGAACGGGTAGCTGAACGCGCGCTCGACAACATCGACCTTGAGCGTGAGCGCGGCATAACGATCATGGCTAAGAACACATCTGTCCAATATCACGATGTCGTCATAAACATCGTAGATACACCAGGTCATGCCGACTTTGGGGGCGAAGTCGAACGAACGCTGGTAATGGTAGATGGCGTACTTCTCTTGGTCGATGCATCAGAAGGACCGCTCCCGCAAACACGATTTGTATTGCAAAAAGCGTTAGCTCGTAATCTTTCACCGATCGTTGTTATCAACAAGATTGATCGACAGGACGCTAGACCGAGCGAAGTATTAAACGAGATCTACGATCTATTTATTGAGCTTGATGCTACTGAAGAGCAGCTGGAATTTCCCGTGCTCTATACCAACGCCAAACTTGGCACTGCGACCGATGAAACAAGCCGAGCAGGTAAAAACTTAGAACCTCTTTTTCAAGCAGTTTTAACTCACGTACCACCTCCAACAGGCGATCCTGAAGCCCCACTTCAGATACTAGTTGCCAACCTCGACTCAAGCGACTACTTAGGTCGGATCGCAATTGGTCGAATCGTGAACGGAAATGTGAAACTTGGAGACAACGTTGCTGTGCGTAAACTTAACGGCCAAATTGAGTCTACACGGGTAACCAAACTTTATGTCTTTGATGGTCTAAAACGTACCGAAGTTAATAATGCATCAGCAGGAGATATAGTTTGCCTAGCAGGCATAGAAAACATCACCATTGGTGAAACCATCTCCGATCCAGAATGTCAGGAAATAGTTCCATCCATTGAAATAGATGAGCCAACCGTATCTATCATTATTGGTGTCAACACCTCGCCCATGGCTGGACTCGATGGGCAATACGTTACTTCACGTAATTTACGCGATCGCTTGAAACGTGAATTGATTGGAAATGTTTCAATACGCGTTAACGAGACTGACGCTTCAGATCAATTGGAGCTCATCGGACGAGGTGAGCTTCAGCTTGCTATTCTCATTGAAATGATGCGAAGAGAAGGCTACGAACTGCAAGTCTCTCGCCCTAAGGTTGTGACACGGCAACTCGATGAACAAACTGTAGAGCCAGTCGAAGAACTCATTGTAGACATTCCAGACGAATGCCAAGGCGTGGTAATTGCTCAATTAAGCAGCCGCCGAGGAAATATGATGGAAAGCGTGAAGCAAGGAAACGGAAGAGTCCGGCTCGAATTTCGTATTCCTACTCGTGGTTTGATTGGCTTTCGTTCGCAGTTTCTGACTGACACACGAGGCGCTGGTATACTTAACCACCTCTTTAGTGGCTGGGAGCCATGGCATGGACCAATCGAGGATCGACCGACTGGCGTCCTCGTAGCTGACAGGCCCGGCCGATCAACAGCTTTCGCGTTATCAAATTTACAGGAACGTGGAATGATTCTTATTGCTCCAGGCACAAATGTTTATCAAGGGATGATCATTGGAGAAAATTCCCGATCGTCTGATATGGACGTCAACGTTACAAAAGAAAAGAAACAGACAAATATGAGAGCATCGACAGCTGACGAAGCCATCAAACTAATACCTCCAAGACTTTTAAACCTGGAGCAGGCGATTGAGTTCATCAATAACGATGAGCTTGTCGAGATTACACCGGCCAATATTCGCTTACGAAAGAAAATACTTGCGGCTAACCAACGACCGAAGCGAGAGCCAATATCCAACCAGGACAACTAGAAGAATTGCTACTATGCATTACCCCAGCAAACCAGAGACCGTGATAATCAGCACGGCAATAGGCACCATATAACGCATTAAGACTATCCAGACCTTGAACAGTGCATCGGAACGGAAATCAAGCTCACTCTTAAATTTTTCCATCGAAACAACCCAACCCGCAAATAACGCGATCAAAAATGCGTTAATGGGAATCAACACGGAAGCGGTCACAAAGTCAAACGTCTCGAAAATAGATTTATCCGCCAGGCCTGCAATGAATGCCATTGGTCTGACATCAGCTAGGACATTGTCAGACAATCCTGGCAGGATACCAATCAACCATATAACCAACCCAGCCCAGATCGCTAAGGCGAGTCGTCCTCTGTTCCATCGTTCTTCGAGGTAGGCAACAACGGGTTCTAGCATCCCAATCGTGGTCGTGTATGCCGCTACAAATAGAAGCAAAAAAAATGTCACGCCAAGTATGTAGCCGAAAGGCATCGCACTAAAGGCGACCGGCATAGTGACAAACACCAATCCGGGCCCTTCCGATGGATCCAAACCGGTTGCGAAGACGATAGGAAATATTGCAAGGCCAGCGAGTAATGCTACTCCTGTATCTACCGATCCGATGACAAAAGCCGCCTTCGGTATAGAAATATCCTTTGGAAGGTAAGCTCCGTAGGTCATCATGAACCCCACTCCGACACCAACTGAAAAAAAGGCCTGCCCGAGCGCTAGCAAAATGGAGGTTCCGTTTAATTCAGAAAAGTTAGGACTAAACAAAAACTCAATAGCACTACTCATATCAGCTGCAAACATATTATAGACAACCATCAACAACAGAATGACACCTAACCCGGGCACCATAATTTTCGTCGTACGTTCAATGCCCTGACGAAGGCCCTTTCCAACGATCACCGCAGTAGCTACTACAGCTACTCCTTGGAGAATGATCGTCACCATCGGTGACAAAGTTAATGCTTCAAATAATGACTGCGCCTCGGCTGAATTAACACCCTTGAACGCGTTTGTGATTGCCTGACCTGCATAATAGAGAGTCCAGCCTGTGACCACGCTATAGAAAGTAAAACCAATGAATGGAACAACCAAACTAAGCTTACCAATCGCCTGCCAGAAATGACTCCCGTTCTGTAGTTGAATAATGGCTTTGATCGAACCAACTGGACTGAGTTGCCCCATTCGTCCTATCGCAAGTTCCGCCATTATAATCGGCACCCCAATAACGAAAACGAAGGCGAGATAAACTAAAACGAAGGCCGCTCCGCCATTTTGTCCTGTTAAAAATGAAAATCGCCAGACATTACCGAGTCCAACAGCAGCGCCAGCCGTTGCGAACAGAAACGTCCATCTAGAAGTCCACAGTGAATGTTTAATCATTGGCATCACGATAAAAGCTGCAACATACCGAACTACATGCAAATGTTGGACTCAGTCAGCACGCAACCTAATCCATATTTAGAATTATAGTGTAGTAACAAAGATGACTATCACCACTCGGAGTAATTGGTTGGCATTTAAGCAACCTTTATGGAATAGTTTCGCATGCTCGAAAAGCCTTTCATTCATTTGCGTGATTGTCGTTTCATAAGAGTTTTTCTTGTTGCGAGTCTCGTCGCAGCTTGTTCATTTTGTTCTCGCGCAGACAATATCACGACAAACCACGAGTGGATCGCAGGTTCCTTGACACCAGGCGACTCGCCCACCACCCAAGCCGCCATCTATTTCTCCCATTTGGTAGAGAAAGAAACCGAAGGCCGTGTTCGCATCCGCCACTACGACAGCTCGACACTCGGCAACGGACAGCAGCAAATTGAGGCGCTAGCCCTCGGAACCCAGCAGGTGTATGTCGGTTCTGGATCGGCCCCGTCGATTCTTCTTCCCACTTATGGCGTAATCGATCTCGCATTCATTTTTCGAAATCGACAGCACTTCAACGCGTTCCTCGCATCGAGCATGATGAAAGAGCTGAACCAACGTCTTATCGATGAATTTAGTATTAGAGTGCTTGCGATGAATTGGTTTCGCGAACCCCGCTATTTACTACATCGAGATCATTTTATCCAAGGCCCGAAAACGCTAATGGGGGCACGGGCACGGGCTCCCAACTTGCCGATGTTTCTTGCTAACTGGAAGAATTTAGGCGCGGTACCAGTAAAGGTTTCCTTTTCGGAACAATATCTCGCACTTAGTCAGAATCTTGTTGAAATGACGGAAGCTTCGGGCGACGATATTTATCCTATGCGACTGCATGAAGTCGCCCCCTTCATAACAGATGCAGAACTTATGTATCCGCAGGTGTCAGTCTACGTTTCCGAAAAAGCCTTTCGCTCTTTGAATTCAATCGACCAAGCCGTCATCTCTAAATCCGCCTTTGAAGCGGGTAACAAACATACAGAGCTCGTCACTCAACGGTTTACACTCGACCGTAATCAAATCGAACAAGAGGGTGGACAGTTCCAAATGCTGCCTCCGCAAGCTAAAAATGAATTTTTACAGATGGTAAATCAACAGGTAACACGCATGGAGGCTGATGGCTTAATCCCCTTAGGCTGGTTTGACCGCATTCAGACTCTTCAATGAATCTTTTCTATTGATTATTCTAGAGACAATGAACAAGCACCTTGAAAGCTACTCCTCCATCTGTCAGATCATTGCAACCGGCTTGCGTTACCTTGCGTTTCTGACGTTGGTATTAATCGTCTTGTCACTTGGCGCGCAAGTGTGTTTTCGATATCTCCTTCAAGTGCCACTCGAACACACTGACGAATTGGCTCAAACTTCGTTGGTTTGGTTGACATTCATTGGAGCGGCAGCACTCTATCGCGAAAGAGGCCACATAACGGTGGACTGTCTTTCAGATCTCTTCTCAGAACAAGTATCTCGCTATCTCGCTATTACAGTAGAGGTCACCATCACGTTCATTTTGTGCCTGATCATCGTGCAAATCTTTGAAACCCAATCCGTAATGCAGCGGGTTACTTATGGCACGTTGGGATACTCAAAGTTTACATTGCATTTCCTACCACTGTTGATTAGCTGCCTGGCAACAGTGATGTTCAATATCGAGGCGATACTGTTTCTACTTCGAAATGACGCAACGCCAGCCAATAGGAGAATCGTGTAGTGGATCTTCTTTGGCTATGTGTTCTCTTTGTCGCGCTCCTATTCATGAGATTTCCGATTGCCTATGCCATGATCCTAACTTCCTTGGTGAGCCTCTGGACCGATGAGTTACCGATTCTTAATCTGTCACAGAAGATTGCCAGTGGCGTCGACTCCTTCCCTCTACTCGCAATTCCATTGTTTATCTTGGCTGGGAATTTAATGAATACCCTTGGAGTAACGGAACGCATTTTTGGTCTGGCCAATGTGCTCGTTCGCCATATTTCAGGTGGTCTCGGTCATGTGAATGTGCTTTCTTCCCTTATTTTTGCTGGAATGTCTGGATCCTCAATCGCAGATGCTGGAGGACTTGGCGCCGTAGAAATCAAGGCTATGAACGAAGCGGGCTACCCTCCGGCGTTTAGCGCTGCCGTCACAGCCGCTTCAGCCACCATTGGTCCCGTTGTACCTCCATCAATTGCCATGGTGATCTACGCTTTCATTGCTCAAGAATCCGTCGCGGCACTTTTTCTAGCAGGACTTATACCTGGTCTTTTGATGGCAGCACTATTAATGACAATCATCATGGTCCTCTGTCGGAGTGGTTCCACTGCTCCTTCAATGCCACGGGCCACTATGACTGAAACACACCATGCCATTCGTCGTGCCATTTGGCCTCTACTAGCGCCCATAATTCTCGTCGGTGGTATTTTATTCGGAATTTTTACTCCGACTGAGGCTGGTGTGGTTGTCGTATTTTATGTCCTGCTCATCGGTTCGACCGATGCGAGATTTACAGCGACCGATTTGGCATGCGCAATTCGAGATACAGCACGTACAACTTCAGCAACTCTTTTCATTATCGCCGTTAGTATGATTTTTGGATGGATTGTGGTTGTAAAAGATGTCCCAGACTTAATCTTGGTGTTTGTTTCAGGATTTGCTGACAGTCAAACAACTGTAATGATATTCATCATTGTCACGATGCTCACAATTGGCATGTTCTTGGAGGGCATCCCTGCACAATTGATCACAGTGCCAACTTTTCTTGTACTAGCTGCCCAGTACAACATTGATCCAATTCATCTTGGCGTGGTGGTCGTCCTTACGATTATGATTGGATCTCTAACTCCACCCGTGGGACTAGTGCTGTACACCGTCATGGCCACTACCAATATCCGCATGGGCACCTTAGTGAAAGCTTTGTGGCCATTTTATCTAGTTCTCTTAATTGCAACACTGCTAGTGGCTCTAATTCCTTCCCTCTCTCTCTGGCTGCCAACCACCGCGTTAAACAATTAAGAAACTTCACCTATGCCCCGACATATCCGGGAGATTCAAAAGACATTCCCAATCAAGGACAACTGTATTTATCTAAATAATGCATCCATTGGGGCTTGCTCGACTGATGTCACCAGTGCGGTAAATACCTTTATGAAAGATGTTCAAGAAAATGGTCGTCTCAACTATTCAAATTGGTGCCAACACGCTGATGAAGTTATCAAGCCTCGAATCGCTAGATTGCTGGGTGTGAGGGCATCGGAAATTGCCTTCGTTCCAAATACGACTCAAGGTTTATCGCTCGTGGCTAATGGACTCGATTGGCGAGCTGGAGACAATGTCATTATCTCGAGCATCGAATACCCTTCAAACGTTTATCCTTGGCTTAATCTTCAACCCCGTGGCGTCGAAGTCCAATCAGTCGAACCTCGCAATGGAGGAATATGTCTGGACGATCTTGTAAATCTGATGAATTCCAGGACTCGCCTCGTATCGATTAGCTCCGTTCAGTTCTCAAATGGCTACCGAGTCGATCTCGAACAACTCAGCGATATTTGTCGACGACGTAATGTGCTCTTAAATATTGATGCAATCCAACATATTGGCGCACTTGATTTTGATGTGTCGCAATATGCCATTGATTTCTTGTCCGCAGGCGGACACAAGTGGCTCTTATCTCCAATCGGGACAGGTATCTTTTATTGCCGGGAATCATCACTAAATTACTTACGACCACCAACAGTTGGATATCACACGGTGGATAAGCCGTTGGACCACGCAGACTTTTCTCTTGACTGGCGGCCTGGGGCTGCCCGCTTCGAAGAAGCGTTGGTAAATTTTCCAGGTCTATGGGGACTCAATGCTTCCATTGAAATATTTCTTGAACTGGGTATGTCATCAATCGAAACACACATCCTTGAATTGACCTCGCTCGCGATTGAAAGACTGTCCGCGAAAGGGTACCTTATACGCAGTTCAATAAAGCCATCCGAACGCTCAGGCATCGTAACATTCCAGCATCCCACAATATCGACATCTGAAATAGACAGTCGATTACAGCAGGCGGGGATCCATCTTGGTGTTCGCAGAGGAGCGCTTAGAATATCCCCTTCGCTATACAACGACGCAGACGAAATTACAGCATTTCTAAGTGCTTTACCATGAGATTTAACCGAGCTTCCCTGTGCAGTTTTTAGTTATTCCTTAAATGTTTTCTAGTACAACGGCTCCTGATATACTCAACTTGATTTCTGATAAACGCCAGGTCAATCAATAGGAGACGCCATGAGAGCCTGCTACGTCACTTCGTCGGCATTCATATTTCTAACAACTAGCCTGATTCTTGGACTGAGCGCACCAGTAGCAGCTCAGGATGGTGAAACTGATAGAATTCGGATTCATATATTTGCGTCGGATGAATCAAACAGTAAACCGATTGATCTCAATCTTCCAGCAGGGGAATGGGAATTTGCGCCTTTGGCCTTCGCAGAAGAAGGCAGCCAATACAGTTACAGTTCAAGACAAGGTCCTAACGCGATCGAACAACTTACTGAAGGGCTCCAGCGAACAGACGAGAGACGGCAACTTATGCAAGTTGTCGAAACAGAGCAAGAAGCTGACATTATGCTGGAAATTGTGGCCACAGAAGTCAGAGGTACCATTAAAGGCGCGAACATCTTTCGAGACGGAGACACTCAAGGAACAGTATCAAGTACTGTCCGAGAAGACGTCATCCTCGCACGTTTGGTAATTCCCAACATGGTTTTCACGACGGATTTTCTAGGCGCAAAAGATGACAGGTTGCGAGGGCCAGGTGAGAACGCCGCAGCCATGATTGAGGAGTGGATCAGCAGAAACTTGGACGCCCTTCAGCAATTAATGGCCACGAGCTATTAAAACCAGACGGAAAACAACTTGTTGAACCATTCGTCGATGTGGCGACTGACCTCTTGTACGCTTGCGATTATCTTCTCCGCATCTCTCATTCTTAATGCACTTGACCATGAGCACCTACTCAATTCAACTTGGAGCGGACAAGTAGATGCGATCGAATTTAATCGTGATATTTTGCCAATTTTCGAAAACTCATGCACAGTATGTCACGGACCAGCCATTCAGGAAGCAGGACTACGTCTCGACACAGAAATCGCGGTTTTGGTTGGCGGTATAAGTGGACATACGTTTATCCCTGGAGAAAGTCAAGAGAGCTTACTCGTTAAACATTTACTGGGACAGAACGTTCCACAAATGCCATTTAACGAGACGCCGTTACCACCCAAGACGATCGCCCTTATTCGTAGCTGGATCGATTCTTCAAAACTGACTTCTTTTAAAACGACGACCTCCTCAGAAAACGCATCTCACTGGGCCTACGTCAAACCTGAACGTCCTCCTCTTCCTGAAGTTCACACTACCGACTGGGCACGTAACCCTATTGATCGTTTCGTGCTAAGTACCCTAGAAGGCGAAAATCTATCACCTTCACCAGAAGCATCTTCGGCAACCTTGCTGCGCCGATTAACTCTCGACCTTACAGGTCTACC
>CAZMUA010000001.1:0-163922 GCA_964569695.1 uncultured Woeseiaceae bacterium | reverse complement strand
GTGCCATAACCGGCATCACGGCTAGTGTCGCAGAACTACCCCAAGCACCCATAATGACTGGTACTTCCTCCCGCGTTATTAAATTCTCAGCTGCATTCGCAGATTCCTGCGGATCATTTCTACCGTCTAAAATAATTGGCTCGAGCGGCCGTTCACAAACACCGCCTTCCGCATTAATTTTTTCGACACCAATACGCAGACCACTGACCACATAAGATCCGGCATCCGCAACAGGCCCAGTGAGGGGTGCGATAACACCAAATCGGATTGGTTCCACAGCGCTAGAATCAAGATCATCAACTGCAGAGTTGGGGGTACAGGCTGTCATTGAAATTACAGCAACGAACAACACGGCGGTCAAACTAACTATTCGTTTCATATTTTACAAAACTCATTTGCGAGCAACCGAGATCAGAATCTTCGGATTGTCTCGGCTATGGACTTGGATAGGGAACATCCTCCAAGGTTCTCGATTCCTCTTCCACAACATCAAGTTTGCCTAATAATTGAAGAATGCGTTCAGGAGAAGCAGGCGTACGAATAATCCGTTGACCAATCGCGTTAGAAATCGCATTAAAAATAGCAGGAGGCGTAGGAATCGTTGCTGGTTCCGCCACACCTTTGGCCCCATGCGGACCAGTTGAGTCATACACCTCTACAATTAATGGATCAATCTTTGGAACATCAGCTGCCGTTGGTATCAAGTAGGTACTCAAGCGAGAATTCACAAACTTCCCTTGCTTGACTACCATATCTTCCATCAACGCAAACCCGAGTCCCTGCACTGCGCCGCCCTCAATCTGGCCTTCCACGCCTTTAGGGTTAATCGCTTTTCCAGCATCAGTCGCAGAAGCTAATCGGAGAACGATCACTTTACCGGTCTCAGTATCTACTTCGACTTCGGCAAGCTGACTTGCCCATGCATAGGTAGCATATGCATCTCCCTGAGATGTCGCCGGATCTACATCAGGAGTCGTAATCTTGTGCCAACCGTACCCTTGAAATCGCTTACCACGGGCGTGTGTTTCCGCAGCCAGTTTCGCAAATGTTAGTCCTCTGGACGGCGCTTCACGATCGTAGACACGCCCGTTGCCAAAGGTGAGTCGGTCCGGAGAACATGCGAGCAACTCCGCTGCAATCTCTCCAAGTTGACTTTTGAGGTCTTGGCAGGCTTTCACCACAGCGTTTCCTTGCACATAAGTGGCGCGGCTGGCAGAAACTGGTCCAGAGTCTGGAGTTTTCTCCGTGTCCGCAGAAACTATCGTGACATCTTCAAAGCGAACTCCTAACTCATCTGCAACAAATTGACAGAGAATGGTCCGCAAGCCTTGGCCTAGTTCGCTTGCACCGTTCCTAAGCGTTACACTGCCATCAAACGCAACGTCAACTGCTGCGCTGGCAAAGTCTGGCCGTGCAAAACCATAGCCGAGACCATAGAGCATCGAACCCACACCAATCCCTCGAATCTTCATGATGTCATTGCCTGTGAACTGCGATCAAAGCGTAGTTCTTTTTCAACCATGTACTCCTGCAGTCTTTCTAGAGTTGCAGGCAAACCTGCCGCTTCAGTCATAATCTGTCCAGTGCTAAACGAGAGTCCCTCTCGCAGGCAATTGTGCAAGCGGAATTCCAGAGGGTCCATGCCGACTTGTTCTGCTAACCGATCAATTAGATTTTCGTGTACCACAGCGCACTGAAGAACACCGAAGCCACGAAAGGGTCCACTAATGGGATTGTTTGTATAAGCGGAAAAACTATCAGCCTTGTAGTTCGGCCAATGATAAGGACCGCCCAAGTGAAGGGCCATTTTCTTTATGACAAAAATTCCTAAAGAGGCGTATGGTCCCGAGTCTCCATAGGCAACTCCCTCAAACGCCGTGAGTTTACCGGCTCGCGTCGCACCCGCCCGGGCTCTTACAATTGTGGGGTGGCGGTGAGTTTGGGTGAGCATTGATTCATGACGCGTATAAGCCAAGCGAACCGGGCGCTTCGTAGCCCACGCCAACAACGCAACAAAAATCTCTACTGTCACGTCGTCCTTACGACCAAATCCGCCGCCCATGGTGCTTGCAATGTGCCGAATACGATTGGCTGGTAATCCCATTACACGCACTACTTGCCGTCGATCTCGATAAATGTATTGTGAGGAGGAGAAAATGACTAACGTTTCATTTTCATCGACCCAAGCCATGCCCGACTCAGGTTCAATTGGCGCATGATCTTGTCCGTGGGTGTGAAACAAGTCTTCTACGACGACATCCGCATCCGAGAAACCTTGTGCAAAATCACCTTTCCGTACCCGCGTATGGAGAATTAAGTTGCCCTTCGGTTGTACCTGAGGCGCATTTGCTTCAAGGGCAAGAATCGGATCAAAGACGGCAGGTATAGGCTCGTACTCAACCTGAATTTTTGAGAGAGCTTCCTCCGCAATATAAGGATCTTCTGCTGCCACAAGCGCGACAGGTTCCCCGCAAAAGCGAACCTTGCTTTCTGCCAACACCTGCTGGTCAGGAAGAGCAATCCCAAAAACGTTCTCACCAGGAATGTCCTTCGCGGTCAGGACAGCATGTACGCCGTCCATTTGCTCAGCTGCCCTTGTGTCAATCCGCTTGATCAGAGCGTGGGCCTCGGTGCTCAACAACACCTTGCCATAAAGCATCCCAGGCATGTAGAGGTCACCGCCATAAATAGCTTTGCCAGTTACTTTGGAAACCGCATCTTCCCGAACGACCGATTTACCAATGACATCGTGATCGTCATCTACGCTAACGGCTTCAGTCACTCGTTTGCGTGTGTCGGTATCAACTGTTGGTTTCGCCATGCTGGTTCCTTCGCGAATCCTAAAACCTTATGTTGTTTCCTGAGCAGCACGCTGCACCGCTGAGATAATCTTTTGATACCCAGTGCAACGACATAAGTTACCGGCAATACCCTCAATAATCTCTTCCCGGTTTGGATCCGGATTGCGTCGGAGTAAATCAACGCCGGCCATAACCATACCTGGTGTACACATGCCGCACTGCACTCCAGCTTCTTCGATCAACGCTTGTTGTACAGGGTGCAAGCTGGTTGGTGTCCCAATGCCCTCAATAGTCACCACCTGCGCGCCAATCGCTTTTTCCATGGGTATGAGACATGCCAGAACGGCAGTGCCGTTCAAAAACACCGTACAGCTTCCACATTCACCTTCACCACAGCCTTCCTTGGTGCCGAATAAATGCAGGTCGTCTCGTAAGAAATCAATCAGGCGGCGTCCCGCCGTTACCACCTGAGAAATGGCTTGATTATTCAGCCAAAGCTCCATGAGCACTTCTTTCGGGCCAACTTTTGCAATCGTATCAGTCATCGGAAGCTTGTCCTCAGTTAGCTTTGTTAGTGTTTGCTCGTTCGTAGGCTGTTTCTAAAGCTAGCTTCACCATTGGTTTTGCAACATAGAGCCGGTACGCAGCACTGCCACGGATATCACTAATGGGCGTAAGACTCTTTCGCGAGACCTCGGCAGCCCGACTAAACAACTCGTCAGAGGGAGCCTCCCCTCTTAGCATATTCTCGGCCGCCGTGACGCGTACAATTGTCGGCGCGACTGATCCCAAGGCAACACGCGCATCTGCTATGAGCCCGTCATTGATAAACAGGACCGTCGCAACATCCACAACCGAAATCGCTTGACTGTGGCGTAACCCTAACTTTGCGAAGGCGCTTCCAGCATACTGAGGAAGAATATTAAACGACACCTTCGTAATGAGTTCATGGGGCTTCACCGCCGTCTTACGCACGCCCAGCATAAAGTCAGACATGGCGACCTGCCGCTCGCCGTCCAAACTGGTCAATGTAACCTCAGCTTCAAGAGCGCTTAAACACGGTAAGGTGTCACCAGCAGGTGAAGCGTTGCCGAGATTGCCACCGACTGTACCCATGTGCTGAATTTGTTTACCACCGATAAGACGACTAGTTTCTGCCAATAAATAAGCATGCTGATTGACTAGGTCGGACGCAATTAACTCGCTGTAGGTTACGGCAGCACCAATGTGCAGCCGTTGGGATTCCACCCAGATTTTCTTGAGGGCAGGAATACTGCTCACGTCTACCAACGCATCAGCCTCGGTTAGGCGCTCACGCAACTGAACCATGAGATCAGTACCACCAGCAATCAGGCGCACTTGTTTGCCATGTTCACTGCCAAGGGCGCCTGCAAGATGACCCAGCGCTTCCTCTATCGTTTCCGTTCTATGGTAAGACCCGTAGAGCATTAACCTTCGTCCCTTGTCTTATTTCCATTTCCTACAATTCAAAAGTCCACGACGAGGTCACGGATTACCTTGTTTTTTCTATAAGGCTTAATACTCACGTGAGAGCCTGGTTGAAGTGGAATAGTACACCCCTTGAGCGGTTTTTCCTTGCTCCCGTTGATCTGAAGTCGTACCTGACAGGTGCCACAAATGCCACGCCCACACTGTTGATTGCGAAAAGCAAGCGTCTGATCCTGATGGGTATAAATCTCGCGTAGTAAGGTAAACACACTCATGCGCGAATGGTAAGGAACAACGTATCGTTCCATCCTTTCTTGAGTGTCGACCGATGGATCAAAACGGTAAATATCAGCAATGATAGGATCGCCGAGTTCTACCGGATCGGTGACTTCAGCACAGAGAATATGTGACATAAAGCTTAGCTAGGATGTCCCGTAGCCCTCTAGAACACCAGCCTCAAGTAACAGCGGATCTGCTGCCCTTCTTTCACTACGACGATCTTTGAGACGAACAATCGGCATCTCCGTCACATTGTAGGTAGTTTCGTCGATTTGCCTCACCAGTGTATGTTTTTCCCAGTCTGAACGCATTTCAGGAAAGTCCGTACGCCAGTGATGGCCTCGACTCTCTTCACGAGCCAACGCTGACGCGGCAACTAGTTCAGCAAGTTGCACCATTGCGTGGACCTCCAAGGCTTCTTCCCATTCATAGTTATAGATTCCGGACCCAATAGTCGCCTGCACAAATCCTAACTCTTCTGCTCGAAGACCTCGCAACATCTCAATGGCTGTGGTAAGCCCATCGGCATGGCGACGGTAGTGAACGTGCTCGTGCATCACTGCCTTAACTTTTCGCTTAAACTCAATCGGCCGGATTCCATTAGGTCGCTCTTCACGGAAACTATAAATGCGTTTAGATTCCTCACTAACGAGCGCCTCATCAATCGCCGGACTTGGTCGACCAAGCGCATATTGTGCAGCCCGGAGACCTGCCCGTTGCCCGAACACCTGGGTTTCGGCAAGCGCGTTACCACTTGTCCGGTTAGCTCCGTGAACATTACCCCCAACTTCACCAGCAGCATACAAACCTGGTACCTTCGTTTCGGCCCATTCATTCACACGAGCACCGCCAAGAGTGTAGTGAGTAACAGGCATAACCTCGATAGGTTGCTCCAATACGTTGATGCCCAAGTCTTTCAATTCGTTGTATGGTAGCGAGTCAAGCCGATGGAGAATTGCCATTACCTCATCCGGTGAGCGCAGTGATTTGCTGAGGTCAAGGTACACGCCACCATGAGGTGTACCGCGCCCCTCTTCGACTTCCCTAAACATCAATTTCATCATGACATCGCGGACTGGAAGACGTTCCGTCTGCGGTAAAAACGGTTCGCTAAGTCCATTGAGCATTCGGCCGCCACAGTACTGCTCAGTCAATAATCCCTCGTACTGCACCAGCGTCCCTTCAACCTCAGAAGGCCAACACAGACCCGTCGGATAAAACAACATCATTTCAAGGTCAACCAGATCTGCGCCGGCCTCATAAGCCAACAGCACACCCTCGCCGGTTAACCCAGGTTCGGTATCGGTCCATCGCCAAAGTTCTGGATAGCCGCCCGTGGCGAGAATTACAGAGGGTGCTGTAAACACGGCGGGTTGACCTCCTCGCATATCCAACCCCACGAGTCCCGCCATACGATCATTGTCTTTGAGAAGCCGAGTCACAACCACGTCTTCCACTAGTCGAACATTGTCTTGCTTGAGAACCTGTCGGCGGAGACCAGCAGCCATCGCCTGTCCATCGCCTAAGATAACTAAATTGCGTTCGTAAGAATGACCGGGGTGCATTACTTGAAGGAAGTTTCCGCGGTCATTCTTGCGAAATTTCATTCCATAACTGCAAAGGTCCATCGCGCGTTCGGTTGATTCATCAGTCAGAACCTTAATCAGATTTTCGTCACCAAGATAACGTCCTTCGTAGCATGTATCTTCAAAGGCGAGTTCCACACTATCCCGCTCATCTTCCATAGCGAACGCAGCTTGGTAGGACGGACAGGCCATCGTTGTTGCACCACTGCGAGCAGCTTGCCCTTTCGTTAACAACGTGACCGTAGCGCCAGCTTCAGCCGCAGCAATAGCGGCGCGCATGCCTGCCCCACCACCACCCACCACAATTACATCGGACTTCAGCACATTAGAAGGCATCTTGGTCATCCTAGGTACGTATGAAGCATGTATTCGTTATTGACCTATTGCCCGGAGTTCCACGCCCTTCATTTCAAAGCCAGCTCTCAGTTGTTCCGTGAGTTTTTCAGCTCCTTGGGTGTCTCCATGAACGCAAATAGTTTCAGCAGAAAGTGCAACGGTTGAACCGTCAATGGCTTCAACATTTCCGTCGATTACCATCTGCAACACGCGCGACACGACCAACTCGGGATCATGAATGACAGAATTATCCTTTTGACGAGAGGCTAAAGATCCGTCGGGTTCGTAGGCACGGTCGGCAAAAGCTTCGGCCGCGACACGCAGACCCACTTGACGACCAGCAGTAAGGATTTCTGATCCCACCAACCCAAAAAGGATGAGTGAACGGTCGACGGCGGCGACACCACGAGCAATAGCCGCAGCGATAGTGGCGTCTCGAGCAGCCAGATTGTAAAGTGCGCCATGAGGTTTGACATGCTGCAGTTGGGTCCCTTCAGCCACGGCAACACCAGCGACAGCGCTAACCTGATAAATAACGAAGTCTTCGACCTGAGCTGGTGTTGCCTTCATCTCACGCCGTCCATACCCGACCAGATCTGGAAACCCTGGGTGAGCGCCAATCGCAACGTTAGACGCGAGTGCCAGCCGGATTGTTTTTCGGATCACCGACGGATCGCCAGCGTGAAATCCGCAGGCGATATTTGCCGATGTAATACTTCTCATGACGGCTTCGTCGTTACCTATCGTATAGGCTCCAAACGATTCACCCATGTCGCAATTGAGATCGATGCGCATATTCATCCTTAGATTAGACTGCACATTAGTTACAGACTTAAGAAATGATACCTCAACCTTAATTTATCGTACCGCGTTCCTTCACGCTTATACAGTATGGTACGCTTGGCTACATCAGCATGAGCCTGACCCTGTTTAAAATGATGAGAAGCGCCTAGGTAAACAGCTAATAATGTCGAAAAGAGCCGGCGAAACAATACCAGGTCGTACCGATTACAAATGGATTGGGAAAAGTATTCCACGTCATGAAGATGCACGGCTCTTAACGGGTCGCGGAACCTTCGTTGACGACCTCAATATTCCCAATGTTCACCATGCAGCGATCCTGAGGAGCCCCCATGCACACGCTCGAATTTCAAAGGTTGATTTAAGCCGGGCGTTAAACCTGAAAGGGGTCATTGGGGGCATCACTGGTGCCGATGTCCTAGAACGGACGCGTCCCTTCTCGGTCGTCGCAACCTCACCAATGCAGTACTACTGCATGGCAACGGATAAAGTCCGCTTCGTTGGAGAACCGGTCGCAGCCATCGTCGCTCGAGATCGCTACCTTGCCGAGGACGCCCTGGATTTGATCGATGTCGAGTACGAGACACTCCCCGCTATCGTTGACCCGGAGAAGGCCGTCGAGTCTGACGCGCCGATTTTGCACGAGGAAGTTCCTAATAACATTGCATGTCATCGCGTGCTGAGTTACGGCGACGTCGACGCGGCATTCGACCAAGCTGATTTTGTATTGCGTGAACGTCTAGTGTTCCCACGCTATACGTCGATGCCACTTGAAACATTCGCTATCATCAGTAGTTATGACCACTTCGGAGGTGGGCTCACCCTGTGGTCAAACTTTATGGGACCGTTCATCATGCACCCAATCACCGCACGGGCCCTAAAAATTGCTGAAAACAATCTTCGATTCATCGTGCCACCAGACATTGGCGGTAGCTTCGGTATTAAGACAAGCATCTACCCCTATCTGACGCTGCTAGGGTTATTGTCGATGCAGGTTGACGTGCCCGTAAAATGGATTGAGGACCGTCGCGAACACCTGCTCGCAAGCTCAGTGCAAACCGATCGAGTGAGTTACCGCGAAGTCGCGGTGACAAAAACCGGAATGGTTCTCGGGTTTCGGACCAAACTTTACGACAACGTAGGCGCTTATCTTCGAACGCCCGAACCAGCCACGACCTTCAGGCCCATCGGCAACGTAGTCGGTCCGTACCAAGTTAAGAACCTCCAGATTGATGCGGACATCGTTGTGACCAACAAGTGTCCAACTGGGCCGAACCGTGCATATGGATGCGCGCACCTCTACTTCGAGCAAGAACGGTTGATGGATAAAGTTGCAGACAAATTGAAACTCGATCCGGCTGAGGTTCGGCTACGCAATTTTATCCAGCCGGACGAATTCCCGTACACCACACCCACAGGGGGGATATACGACAGTGGCGATTATCCAAAGGCATTCCAGCTTGCCCTGAAAACCTTCGGTTATGAAGCGATGCGCAAACAACAGAAAACTGCGCGAGCTGATGGACGTTTGTTTGGTATCGGCATTTCAACTGGAGTCGATCCTTCAGTGTCGAACATGGGCTACTTGACAGTCGCTCTCGATCCCGAAATCCGGGAACATCCAGACTACTTACCAAAGTCCGGTGCTGCTGAAACTGCCACGGTTAAGATTGATCCACTGGGCCAAGTCACGGTAGGGCTTTCCTCGACACCACAAGGACAGGGACATGAAACGATTGTGGCGCAGATTGTGGCTGAGGAACTCGAACTCTCACCGGAGGATGTGACGGTAATCGACGAGTGTGACACGGCAAAAAATATTTGGAGCATCTCATCTGGCACCTATTCAAGTCGGTTCGCATCGGTTGGGACTAGCGCGGTAGCAAATGCTGCCAAGACCTTGCGAGAAAAAATATTTCGTATTGCGGCCCATTTGCTCAAAGTCGACGTTAAAGACGTAGTTTTTGAGGACCGACGGTTTTACGCACGTGAAACCCCGACTCAGTCAATCAAATTGTCACACGTAGCAGGCACCGCGCACTGGAATCCGAATGGCCTCCCGGAAGGCATGGAAGTCGGATTAAACGTAACCGAGACGTTTAGTTTTCCTCTGGCACATGCGCCCGATCAGAAAGATCGCGTGAATTCCTCCAACACCTATGGGTTTATGGTGGACCTGATGGCCGTAGACATTGACCCGGATACCGGTCAAGTTAAGATCTTAAAGTACGCATCAGTACACGATGCAGGGACAATCATCCACCCCAAGATCCTGGAAGGACAGATTTATGGCGGAGCGATGCATGGCATCGCGGGTGCCCTGTTCGAGCAGCAGCTGTACGACGACGACGGTCAGTGCCTCACCGCTACTCTGGTCGATTATGAGTGTCCATTTTCAACTGAGGCGCCGAAAATCGATATCGCACACATCGAGTCACCATCACCTTTTACACCTTTAGGATCGAAAGGTGCAGGTGAGAGCAGCTCTGAGACCGCGCCAGCGTGTATTGCGAACGCGGTTGCTGATGCCCTCTCACCACTGGGCGTCAACGTTACTGAGTTACCTCTGACACCGAACCGGTGCTGGGAGTTGCTGCAATCAGTAAAAGGACAGACTACGTGAAACTGCAAGTAGAGCATGTGTTTCAAGTATCGCGTGACGTCCTTTGGCAGGTACTACACGACCAGACACGTATGGCTGACTGGATTCCTGGATGCGACAAGCTTGAAGAAATTGAGCCCGATCGTTTCGCTGCCACAATGAAGATTGGAGTTGGGGCCATTAAAGGGACCTATAAAGGCACCGTGCAGATCGCTGAAAAACAAGAACCGTCGCAGTACACCCTAGCTGTAGAGGGAAGCGCTGCACCGGGTTTCGTGCGCGGTAAGGCTCTTATGAAACTGCATGTAGAAGATGACAATGTTACCCGCCTAGTTATCGATGCTGACGCCCAAGTAGGTGGATTAATTGCATCAGTTGGACAGCGCTTTGTGAGCGGGATCGCCAAACAACTCACGCGAGAATTATTGGCCAATATTGAACAATCGTTACAGCCAAAACCGGAAGCCACGGCATGAAACCAGTCTCTTTTGACTACTTTGCGCCAACTACAGTTAACGAGGCAGTGGCGCTACTTGAAGAACACGGCGATGATGCCAAAATTCTCGCTGGTGGGCAGAGTCTTGTTCCGATGATGAACTTCCGCTTGGTGCGTCCGACGTGCTTGGTCGACATCAATCACATTAGGGATCTGGCATACATCCATGAGAAAGATGACCGCCTTCATATCGGTGCGATAACCCGACATCGTGATCTTGAAACCTCAACTTTAGTCCAGCAGAGCAACGGATTATTGTTTGAAGGCGTTCAACTAATTGGTCACACCGCCATCCGTTCGCGAGGAACGGTCGGTGGCAGCATCATCCATGCCGATCCGACAGCCGAGCTGCCAGCCATACTCGCAGCACTAGATGGCGAAGTGCGCTTGAGAGGTCCCAACGGGCAACGGACCATTAGTTGGAGAGATTTATTTGTCACGTTCTTCACGACGGTAATCGAACCTGTTGAGATCTGCGACGAAATCATTATACCGAAGCTTCCATCCAGTGCCGGGTGGGCATTCGAGGAGTTCACACGCCGGCACGGTGACTTTGCTGTCGCTGGTGTAGCTGCGGTGATAGTCGCTGACAATAATGACTGTTGCGCGGACGCTCGTTTAGCCATAACGGGTACGGCTCCCACACCGATACGAGCCACTCAGGCTGAATCGTTTCTTGTTGGCAAGTCGCTCACACAAACAACGCTGGACGAAGCTGGTCGCTTGGTCGCAACTGAAGTTGAGCCTGAGTCGGATGTTCACGCGACTGCCAATTATCGCCAACACTTAGCTGGTGCGCTCACCACGCGCGCGCTCCAACGTGCAGCAGAACGATGCCTTTCGCGGAAGGACCAACGGAAAAAATGAGTAAGCGGATTCCGATCTCTGTCACTGTCAACGGGGAAACCTACGAAGAATACGTACAGCCGAGGAAATTACTCGTCGACTTTCTCCGTGAAGATCTACGTTTAACTGGCACACATGTCGGTTGTGAACACGGCATCTGCGGGTCGTGTACGATTCTCATGAACGATGAGGCTGTACGATCGTGTCTCATGTTCGCCGTGCAAGCTAACGGTGCGGAACTGCGTACGGTTGAAGGTCTCGCTAAGCAAGGGCAACTCCATCCGCTGCAAGAAGCATTCCAAGAACAATTCGGCTTACAATGTGGTTTTTGCACTCCGGGATTCTTAATGACTGCTTGTGATCTCCTTGAACACGGGCAAGACTACACTGAGGAAGAGATCCGAGTCGCACTCTCAGGCAATCTTTGTCGCTGCACTGGCTATCAAAGTATCGTAGAGTCCGTTCAAGTCGCGGCAGAAAAAATGCGAAAAGGTTAAATGGCGGTGGCTACCTCGATCAAATTTAAATCGATCGAGACACTACTCGCATCCGCTCGTCGGAACGGTCGCCGGAATCTGACTGAACCTGAAACTAAGGCAATCCTGAAGTTGGCGGGGTTCTCGACTCCCAAGGAACAACTTGTAACTAACGCCCGCGACGCTATGCGAGTCGCTGGGCAAATCGGCTTCCCCGTTGTTCTTAAAGTCGTTTCACCAGACCTTCCCCACAAATCCGATATCGGTGGAGTTCGACTTGATTTGCATTCCCAAAGCGCGGTTCGGAACGCCTACCACTCAATACTCAAAGACGTTCGCGCTCGGAGCAGCCGAATCTCGATCGAGGGCATTCTAGTACAACAACAACTTGAGGGAATTGAGGTAATACTTGGCGCCACTACGGACCCCCAGTTCGGACCCGTCATCGTATTTGGATTGGGCGGTATCTATGTCGAAGCGCTGAATGATACGGTCTGCCGGCTTATCCCAATCACGCGGCAGGACGCCCAAAGTATGGTTGCTGAAATTAAGTCTGCCCCTCTCCTCAATGGCTTTCGTGGCTTGGCCCGGGTGGATAAACGTAGCATTGTGACTGCGTTGTCGCATTTATCGACGCTTGTTGCACGGTTTCCCGACCAGTTGCAGGAACTTGATATCAACCCAATGTTGGTCAACGCCCACGGCGCCGTCGCCGTAGACGCGATGGCTCTTCTGACACGAAGCCCCTCAGAAAGGAAAGCGCGGGATCGCCGAAACCGAAAGTCAAGACACGTCGGGCACTCTGGTCACCCAAGAAAACGTGAAGTGCCGTCTAAACCACTGAAGGCTTTGTTTGCACCACGATCGGTTGCCATCGTTGGAGCCTCTGCCAGCAAGGGCAAGAGTGGTTATTTTATTCTTAAGAATATTTTAGATGGGGGATTCTCAGGACGCGTGTACCCCGTCAATCCACGCGCCAAACAGATTCTTAATTGCCGATGCTATGCGTCGGTGCGAGATCTTCCAGAGCCACCTGATCTCGCGATTCTGGTTGTTGCTAATGAACACGTGAAAACCGTGCTGCAAGACTGCGCGATCCGAAAAGCGAAAGCAGTCACAATCGTGACAGCAGGTTTTGGTGAAATCGGTGAGGCCGGCAGTAAAGCGCAAGACGCATTAACAACTATCATCCGGGAAAGTGCCATGCGTGTAGTCGGTCCAAACTCGGTTGGTCTAGTTAGTGCTCCCAATAAACTCGTGGGTAGCTTCGTGCCGTTCCCAAAATGGCCAGCTGGTCCAGTTGCCATTGCTAGCCAGACTGGGATTTTTACAGGTGCGTATGTGGATGCACTCGCCGCCCAATCGACACAAAGATTCGGTTTTTCCAGGAGCATCTGTCTTGGGAATAAGATTGACGTTGATGAGGTTGATTTTCTTGAGTACGCGACCGATGATGCTGCATCTCGCGTAATCGCCATCCATCTTGAATCTTTCAAGCGTCCACGGGAGTTTCTCGCTGCCGCGAACCGCGCTAACCAAGACAAGCCGGTTGTGGTTTTTAAGACCGGTCGTACCGAAGCCGGTGCGCGAGTGGCCGCATCTCATTCAGGAGCACTCTCTTCCCAGGACCGGATAGTTACTGCAGCTCTAAAACAGTACGGCATCGTGCAGGTCGAAACGCTTGAGGAGTTTATCGGTGTTATGAAAGCCTTTGCCTGGCAACCGGTCCCGCGAGGGAATCGTACAGCGATTGTGACATTAAGCGGCGCGATGGGTGTGATGGCTGTGGACGAAATGAGTGGAACAGGTCTAACGCTTGCGAAGTTTGCGCCCGCCACGGTGAAGGCCATTACCAATCTGATGCCAAAATGGCAGCCAGTACAGAACCCGGCGGATGTCTGGATGGCGCTAGGCAGCGGACCAGAAAAGGCTCACGCAGAGATTCTCGATGCGGTCCTCACCGACCCTGGTGTGGATATTTTGTTATGTGTCTTACTCCCAATTCCTAATGCTGACTTTTCAAACGTGCGAAAGGTCTTCAAGAAGCTGACTGACACACATCCCGATAAGCCGTTATTCCTAATCATGTTAGGTGGTCAGGTCAGACAACGTTGGCTCCGTCAACTAGACTCGCTGCACTTACCGGTGTACTCAGACCCACGGTCTGCCGTACGCGCCATGGAAGCAATGCAATTTTATGGTAAACACCGGAACCGATTGGGTTTGGATCCTAGAATGTAAGACAATATTGAGACCGATATGAGCGACTACCCACCAATTCCCAAACGCCTCAACATGGCCGGAGTGACACTCGACAAGAATGTCGTCGAAGGACGAGGTGAACAAACAGCTCTCTATTTCGGTGACACGACAGTTACGTATAGAGAACTCCAACAGATGGTGAACGCATGCGGTAACGCATTGCGCGCGCTTGGCTTGGAACAAGGCGATCGTTTTGCGATTCGTTCAAACAACTGTCCCGAGTATCTGGTTGCCTTTCTTGCAGGGTTAAAGATCGGCTGCGTGCCCATTCCCACAAATTCTCTGTTTCGCGTGTGGGAGCTAGAGCACATCCTAACCAACAGTGGAGCCAAAGCTGTCCTGACAACAGGTGCGCTCATCGAACCGATTCTTGAGGTCAAGGATCGGTGTCCGTCCGTCGAGCACATCATCACGTTCGACGACCACACGGCAGCAGGTGTGCATAGTTTTGCCGATCTGGTGCGGAACCAACCAACAGAACTCGAAGCCGCTGACACAGCCAGTGACGATACGGCCTTCATTATTTATACGTCTGGGACCACAGGAGAACCCAAGGGCGTGGAACATGCGCATCGCTGGATCATTGCAACCGGCGATCCAATTAGTAACGTGCTTATGCGTTTGACGCCTGAGGATATTTGTTTCAGCCCTCTTGAAGTTAGTTTTATTTACGCCCTTGGTTGTAATTTTCTTTACCCGTATTACAGTGGCGCAGCTGTGGCGATGACGCCTGGACGCTTCGATCCTGAGCTTACCCTCGACGCCATTGCCAAGATTCGACCAACGGTCCTCATTGCAGTGCCAACATTATTCCGGCGACTCTTTGCCTTAGGCGATCGGCTTGAAAAATACGATCTCAACTCGTTACGAGCGGGTCTCAGTTCTGGAGAGCCACTCCCTGATGACACGCTGCGGGAAGCACGGGAGCGACTCAATATCGAAATTTATGACTGCCTAGGACAAACGGAGATCCATATTTTTATGAATCCTGATCCGACTCGCAAACTTGGATCTCTAGGTCGTCCACTCCCAGGTCATATCGTTACGGTGCTCACCGACGACGGCAAAGAGGCCGCAACGGATGAAATTGGTCACCTCGTCATCAAGGGAGACGACCCAGGCCTCACTCTCGGGTATCGCGGTCGGCCAGACCTGTGGAGCGAGACCCAGAAAAATGGATGGTACTACACCAAAGATCTGGCATATAAAGATGCGGAGGGGTACTTTTGGTACGTGTCACGCTCTGACGATCTCATAAAGAGTCGTGCGTATCTTATTTCCCCCAGAGAGATCGAATCTGCCCTAATGGAGCACTCGGCCGTACTGGAAGCTGGTGTAATTGGTGTTCCTGACGACATGATCGGACAACGAATCAAAGCTTATGTAATTTTACGGGCAAACCACGATGCATCGGACGCACTGGCCGAAGAAATTACAAAGTCGGTTGGTGAGAAAATTGCGTTCTTCAAGATTCCAAAGGAACTTGTCTTCGTTGAAACTTTGCCGAGAACCGCAACTGGTAAATTGATGCGTCGCGAGTTACGCGCAAGTACAACTGACTCTGGACAAGCTGATTCTTAAACAAAAAGGACGATCACACAGGAGGGCATGCCTTATGCCCTGTCAGAGCACCCCGATTAAACGCCAATAGGCAACACTCACCCAAAGGGTCACAATGGTCACGCCGAAAAACACCGATGCCAACTTGAATCGGTCCGCATCGGTATAGGCAGTTTTGCGAGAAATTCCTTCAGTCATGACTAACCAGATATTCTGGTAGTTAAACCAGAAAATATGGACAGGTAGCAGTACGATACCGACCAAGACTAGAGGTGGTATGCCACGGTCGGCGACAAATCCGACAAGCGCGAAGAAAAATGCGGCGATCGTAATAAAGCCAATCGGATCTACAAACCGCATCACCCCGACGGCAATACTGAGAGCAACTACAAGAAGCAAGGGGTTGTCCACAAAAGGTCGAACAGTTGGCACGATGTAACTGCCCATCCAAGCATTAATCTCATACGTGTTCATAACGGTCGTGACACTCAACATGCCGCCGACAAAAATCGCGAGCGCCCACGGGATGCCAGTACCAATGTCTGAAGGACCTAGCACGCTGGTTGCGAAAAGCGCGGCAAGCGCTACCATCCCGATCGCCTCAGCCGGTATTCCGTGCCAAGCTTGCACAGCCCAACATACGATGGCCATCGCAACAATCAGGGCTGTTAATAACTCTGTTCTGCCCATGGCGCCAAGACGCTGCAGTTCGTCTCTGGCAACCTCACGACTCATACCACTCGCCGGTGGTGGTCGCATGACAACCAAGTTCGCAACGACAATGAAGGTGCACCAGAGAACCGTCGGCAGCGCAAGCACCTGAGCGTATCCTAACCATGTCAGTGATAGTTCCGCAGTCTGGAACAACCCGATAATGTACGGTCCGAACAATGAACCCGTAAGGATCGCGCATCCAGGTAACACAGCCATTTCAAACGAAGTGAGCACGATGAGCGATGCACCTCGACCTGGTAATGGAAGGCCAACTGCCTGCACCAAGGCGAAAGCGATGGGTACCATGATCGCCGTCCGTACAGTCATAGACGGCACACCAAGGGTTAAAACAAAGCCGATCAACATGAAAGCAAACACAATGCCAGCGTAAGTAGGTGGAAATGTGAGCAAAATCCGGTAAGAAATTCGACGAGCCAATCCGGTCTTATCCATGGCAGTTCCGAAGAACAGGACACACACTAGAATCCAGAATGGACCTCCAGCGAAACCACCCAAGGCGACTCCAGAAGGCACTCCTGCAATAATGAGAAGCCCTAGTGCTAATATCGCCGTGATACCAACATTCAAAACATCAGTGACCCAGAGCACTACCGCAAACGCAATGATTGCTAGGGCAGACTGACCGATCGGGGCAAGTTGACCAATACTCGGTTGCAGTTGAATGACACTGGCCAGTACAAGAGCTGCTATGCTGCCGATTGCCTGTTTCGACATTTAGTAAGATCCTTTGTCCTTATGTGAGACGCTCGGCTTCTTTCTGTTGCAACGATTACGCGACCTCACTTGGCCTTTCAGTACTCGTAATCGCCCTTGAAAGTTTTTAGTAGAGCCTCCGCACCGGATCTGATCAGACCCGATTCGCTTGAGGCTTGGAAGAAGTTAAAACCTGCGCGGTCATACCACTGCAATGGTCCACCGAGCTTCTTCCCATGTTTCACCGTCGCATCTTGGATCGCGGTAATCAAGGCTTCATAACGCGGGTCATCCCTCGAATAACCAGTGAAACTTCCTAGGTCCCCACTCGCAGCAAATACAACATCGACACCAGGAACGGCAGCAATGTCATCAGCGATTGCCACGGCATCTGGGGATTCCAGCATCGCGACGATCACAATATTCTCATTGGCAGTTGCACGATAGTCTGATCCCCAGAGCACGCCGTATTGGCCGCCACCTTGGCTACGCCTGCCTTCTGGGGGGTACTTTGCATACCTAACTGCCGCTTTCGCTTCTTCAACCGACTCAACCATTGGAAGGATGATACCGAGCGCACCATTGTCCGTTGCTTTTTGAATGTCGCCCGGTGTTGCAGCCGGCACTCGTACAAACGGCACGGCCGTAGCCCCCTTGCAGGCTCGAATCATCCTCGCTACATCAGAGTGTGTTAACGGGCTGTGCTGCATTTCAATCCACGTGAAGTCAAAACCGGCATTGGCCATGGCACAATAAATGTTCGGGTCCGACGTGTATACCGTCCCACCAATAATGGATTTGCCTTCCATCAGTTTCTGCTTTGCCGTGTTATACATCGGCTGTTGCTCTTGTATGAACGCCATCGAGGTCTCCATCATGCCCAGCATTATGAACACGACCGAAAACTGGATAATTCGCTTCGTTGTCATAATCGACTCCTTTGCATCCCAGGCATCAGCTACGACTGGTAGTCAGTACGATCTTGCCGATGCTCTTTTTCTTAGCGAACAAATCGAGCGCTGTCTGAAATGACTCTAGTGGATAAGTCTTCATGATAGCCGGCATAATCTGCTGGGCGGCATGCATCTTGAAGATGTCAGTCACTGCCTGCTGGATGAGTTCAGGACGGTGATCAAAATAGTGGTCCGTCGCAAGTCCCGCCAGCGTTAAATTCTTGACCGTAAAATAATTCGGTCTAGCGGTCGGAATTCCAGCAACGAACCCAATACAAATGATCCGACCCGCGAAAGCCAAAGTTCGAATGGCGGCATCAAAAATATCACCACCGATGGGGTCCATCACGATATCGACACCCTGACCGCCAGTAACCGCAAAGACTTGTTGGCGTAGAGATTCTCGGATTTCATCTGCCGACAAATCAACCGCGGCTTCCGCACCGTTAGTCGTGGCAAGTTGTCGCTTCTCCTCAGTGAGATCGCCCCCAATCACAAAGGCGTCTTTCGCTTTGGCAATCTGTACCGCCGAAAGTCCGACACCGCCCGCTGCCCCAAGCACTAGCACCTTCTCTCCAGTCTGATACTGACCACGGACCATGAGTCCGACCCAAGCGGTGAGATAGGACGTCGTCATACCAGCGGCCGTCACGAAATCCATCCCCTCAGGCAGCAGAAAACAACGACTTTCTGGGGCAATACACTGTTCGGCATAGGCGCCGTAAGTGACGAGTGCAGTAACTCGATCGCCAGGCTTGAAACGAGACACGCCATCACCAACCGCGGAAATGACACCCGCCGCATCACGACCAGGCGTGAAAGGACGGTCGGGTTTTTTCTGGTAGAGTCCTTGCACCATTAAGGTGTCTGGAAAATTAACACCGATAGCGTGAACGTCAATAACGACTTCGCCAGGTTGCGGCCTAGGTGCAGCAATCTCCTCAATACGGTGTGAGTCAACAGGTCCGAATTCGTGAACGACGACAGCGCGCATAATGCTAGGACTCCGTTCTGCAAGCAGTTAAAGACACTCGGACGACAATGTGACGCTACGCGTCGACATCGTATGTCGACTGTGGGCCCGAGTAAAGCCGGTCATGTATGAATTTCATATTTCGATTACACCTTGACAACAAAGTGTATAACTTGATATTTGATAATCTTGATGATTGGTAGTCAAAGCAAGCCCGTAAAGGTATCACGTAAAACCACTGCTATCTTAGCAATTGCGGTGCTCACCGTAATTGCTTTTGTAGGATTGACGCACACCAGTCACCACGAAGGAAATCAGCAAGATTGTGTAATCTGCCAATTACGACACCAGCCTGCGACTGCACTGGCTGGCTCGACCTCGCTCGGCATAACGGTTTGGTTTGAAGCAGACACCATTCCCCACACAGACGATTCACACAATACTTATAGCGGTAAGCAAGATCCAACCCGCGGACCACCAGCCTAACTTTTCCACAGATTTTAGTATTTGAATCGTGTTTGGACGTCATGGAGATCAGCAATCTTCAGATGTTCGGACACCCTTTATATTGTGGAATTAGTGAAAGGGCTTAGGTGGAAGTAGTGAAAGTTCTTAGATTGATAAACAAACTGTTGATTTACGGATCTCTGGTGGGCTTAACCTGGATACCTCTCTGGGCACAAGACACGGGTACGGTGCAGGGTACCGTCACACTGGTCGAAACCAGTGAACCGGTTCACGGCGCAGTTGTCTTGGTCGTGGAGGCGGGCCAACTAACCCTGACAGAGATGACTGGCGAGTTCGTTATCGAGAACATACCTCCAGGTACTTATGAAATCCTGTCACAGCGAGAACATCTCAGCGCTGAACGTCAAACCATCCTGGTGACGGCTGGAAAGACAACAGAGGTGAACTTTGAACTCGGCCTCTCGCCGATTCATGAAGAGGTGACGGTCACCGCCACAATTGGTGACCGTGCGACAACCTTTGAGGCTTTTAACGCGATAACCACGCTCGATTCGTTCGATCTTGTAACTGATGGAACGGGCACGTTAGGAGAAGCGCTTGAGAATCAGCCTGGGGTTTGGAAACGGAGTTTTGGACCGGGCTCAAGCCGACCAATCATTCGCGGGTTTGATGGTGACCGTGTACTCGTGATGGAAGACGGTGTTCGCACTGGTGACCTCTCCAGCCAATCGGGAGAACATGGCGTTACCATCGATCCTAGTGGGCTCGACCGCATCGAGATTGTGCGTGGACCTGCCACACTACTGTATGGGTCCAACGCTGTTGGAGGCGTCATCAACACAATCACACCGCACGAGAGTTATCGTGATTCACTGACTGATCACACGCGCGGTCAGTGGAGTGTCAGTGGTGGCACCGCTAACCAACAGCTTGGCACCGCCGCCAACATTTCACACACTCAAGATCAACTTCGGTTCTGGGCCGGAGGTGACACGAGGCGCACGAACGACTACAAGACACCGAACGGCACTGTTAAGAATTCAAATACGCGTCTTGCAACGGGTCGCGCTGGCATGGGTTACTTTGGGGAGCATTTATTTACGAGTGGTGGAGTGACCTATGAGAATAGCCGCTATGGTCTCCCGTTTGCTGGTAAATTCCATGGGCATCATGACGAGGACCATGACGAGGATCATATAGGGGAAGAGGAGGAGGAGATTGACTTTGCCTCGCAACGACGTGCTGGTCGTATCGATATCGGACTACGCAACCTTGATAATGGTTTTGCTGACTCCTTCCACGTGGTAATCAAGGCAATCGACTGGGACCACGACGAGTTAGAGATCGACGATAAGGTGGAGAAAGTCGGGACTACCTTTAGCAATCGGATGTATATCGTGCGGGCGGAAATGGATCAGCGCCAAACGGACAGGCTGAGCGGCAAAGCGGGCGTGTGGGCCCAAGTGCGTAACTATTCGGCAACAGGAGAAGAAGCCCTGGCTCCGGCCACCGACCAAACAGCATTTGCAGCGTTTCTGTATGAAGAACTTAGCTTCGGACGACACCGCCTTCAATTTGGTGGGCGGGTCGAACGTAATGCCTATACCGTCGGCCAACGTAAGACTAGCGACCATGACGACCATGACGACCATGACGAAGATGACGACCATGACGAAGATGACGACCATGACGATGATAGCTCTGGCCACCTCACAGCGCCCGTCGTGCGGAACCGTAATTTCACGGGGGCATCGGCCTCCGTTGGTGTACGCACAGAGCTGGGAACTGGCAGTGCTTTCATCACCAATCTCACCCGTTCAGTTAGGGCTCCAGCACTTGAGGAACTCTACAACTTCGGTCCGCATGTAGGGAATCAGGCATTCGAGGTCGGCAACCCGGACCTCCAGACTGAAACGACCTTGGGGCTCGATCTAAGCCTCCGGCATCAGTCAGCACGATTCCGAGGTAATTTAAATCTTTACGCGTACGACATCGACAATTTTGTGTATGCATCCACTACAACCCAGATGAAGGACCAACTTCGAGTCGCGAAGTTCCTTCAAGATGACAGTCGGTTTGTCGGTCTTGATGCCGAGGCAAACGTCCGGTTGGGAACTCGGGTATGGGCCAACTTGGGTATCGGGCTTGTGAATGCAGAATTGACTCGGACGAATCAGCCGCTACCTCGGATCCCTCCAATGCGCGGACAGTTGAGTTTCGATCTTCCCTATCGAAATGTAACGGTTACCCCAGAGTGGATCGTTGCTGCTAAACAGAAGCGGGTTTCCGTGAATGAAACGGCAACGGATGGTTACTCGCTCATCAACCTTAAAGCCGCGTATGTCTGGCCAAGGCAACACCTGGCCCATGTGCTGAGCGTTTCCGGGTACAACCTAACGAATGAACGCTATCGACATCACACGTCTTTCATTAAAGATCTGGCAGCTGAGATTGGACGAGGTGTGCTAGTTACTTACTCAGTGCGTTTCTTCTAAAGGGTGTAAATGGCTGGGAGGCAGGGATTCGAACCCCGATTGCACGGTTCAGAGCCGCGTGTCCTACCATTGAACGACCTCCCAGCATTGACTAAGGGTCAAGCCCAGAACCTTCAATTATAGAGAGCAGCATCGGGGTGGGCAAGGACGTACCTTTAAGTTCAGTAAGGTAATTTGCGAATCCTCTAAACGCTCGATATGCTGTCTAGATATAGTTGCCGTAGTCTGTCCGCCGAGCACAGTTTGACCGATGTAAGCCGCCGATTTAAAAAACGTCCGCGAGAAAGGTGACCGTGAATTACAAAGTGTTTTGGTCCTGTTTGGTGCTAATAGGCTTGTCGATTCCCTTAGCACGGCATCAGATGTCGGGGCAGCAGAGTGAGGTGGTCGCTCGTGTTGGCGATCAAGACATTACCCTTGAGGACGTTGAACGTAAATGGCGAGAGCTCGATGTTGGGTCGTTCATGCGTAATTCTCAAGAACGCTATGACTCGCTGAGTCAGTTTCTAGAATTAGAAATTGGTGATCGAGTGCTGGAGATCGAAGCAGAGGACCGCGGCTTATCGGTGGACACTCTATTGCAACAAGAATTTTCTGACCTCATGCAACCAATCACCGATCAGCAAATCGCCTCAACGTACACGCAACTGCAAAGTCAGATGCAGGGTCGTTCGCTGGACGAAATGCGTGAGCCAATTCGAAACTTTCTACTGCAACGACGACAAGCAGAAGCACGAGGAACGCTCGTCAAAGCCATAACCGCGCGGTTGAATTTATCTATCAGCACGATGCTTGATCCCCCGAGACAGCAAGTCTCTATTGCCGACAGCGATCCGGTTAAGGGTTCGATGGGAGCCCCTATAGAAATCGTCGAATTTTCAGATTTCCAATGCCCATTCTGCGGCCGAGTCGGTCCAGTTCTTGAACAAGTGTCGGCGACGTTTGGCGACCAAGTGCGGATCGTATTCAAGGATTATCCACTACCCACACACCAGCAAGCTTTCAAGGCAGCCGAGGCCGCTCAATGCGCAAGGATACAAGGTAAATTTTGGGAATATCATGACACGCTGTTTGCCCACCAGAGTGCGCTTGCCGTCGAAGACCTTAAGCAATACGCCGTCCAGCAAGATCTAGACGCAGAAACCTTTAACGCGTGCCTAGACAGTGGAGAGATGGCGGCATTGGTCCAACAGGATATGACTGAGGGTAACAGTTACGGTGTCTCATCAACGCCAGCAATTTTTGTTAATGGCCGCCTAATTTCAGGCGCACAGCCATTTGAAGTTTTCGATCAAATAATTCGGGAAGAACTAGCGAGGCAGTAGTCGCTCCTCAAACGGCAGGTTGTGGATTCTACAGCCGCCAGCGTCTAGTCAGCTAAAAACTTTTGAAGTTCGTCAAGGCGTTCACAAGTACGTTCGCGACCGATTAGTTCAATCATTTCAAATAACCCTGGACCAACCATGCGACCCGATACGGCAACACGGGTCGCATGCATCAAGATTCCAGCTTTGATGTTCTGCGCCTCAGCAACGTCACGAAGGGTTCTTTCCAGGGAATCCGAATCGAATTGATCAAGCTGAGTGTAAGCATTCTTTAAAGCAGCCACGTACTCTCCAAGCCCGGGAACCGATAGTCGTTTTGTCACTGCCTCCGGATCGTAGGTCACAGTATCTACAAAAAATGGCTGCCCGTACTCGACAAAGTCTTCCAAATAACGCGCACGCGCCTTTAATAAATCAACTACACAACCTAACCAAGCACGCTTATTGCCGGCTGTGGCGTAGGAGTCATGCCACACACCAGCCTTTTTAAGGAAAGACTCAATGTGGTTAATGATTGCCTCCGCAGACATCAAGCCAATGTGTTGACCATTCAGCCATGCTAACTTGTCATAATCAAAGATCGCCTTCCCACTATTAATTCCTTCGAGACTAAAAGTCTGCACGAGCGCGCCTCGTGTAAATACTTCCTGATCGTTACCAGGCGACCAACCGAGTAGCGATAAAAAATTCACCATTGCATCTGGCAAATACCCACGGACCTGAAAGTCGCTGACCGACGTGGCACCATGGCGTTTGCTGAGACGTTTCTTATCTGATCCAAAAATCAGCGGTACATGAGCAAATCGAGGTAAATCGGCATCAAGAGCTTTGTAGAGCAAGACCTGCTTGGGAGTGTTGGAGGTATGATCGTCGCCACGCACAACATCGGTAATTACCATATCGATATCGTCAACTACCACCGACAAATGGTACGTCGGAGAACCGTCAGAGCGCATCAGAACAAAATCTTCAAGCGTCTGATTATCAATGTCGATCGTCCCACGAACCACATCTTTAAAACTAGTTCGGCCACGCGGTACTTTAAAACGTACCGCCCGAGGCGTTTTCTTGGTTTCGTGCGCAGCGATCGCTTCAGGCGGGAGGTCAAGGCAGGTTCGGTCATATCGCCAAGCACCACCCGAAGCCTGAGCGGCCTCACGCTTTCGCTTTAATTCATCCGGTAAGCAATAACAATAATAGGCTAGGCCAGTTGAAACTAATTTCTCAACAGCAAGACGGTACTTAGTTAGCCGTTGAGATTGGAAATACGGACCATGCGGACCATCTATGTTAGGGCCTTCGTCCCAATCAAGACCCAACCATTGTAAGCCTTCGAGAATGCCCTTCACCATGTCGGATGACGAACGATCGTGATCGGTATCCTCAATTCGAAGAATAAATACACCGCCATTACGTCGCGCGTACAACCAATTAAATAATGCGGTTCGAGCCCCACCTACATGTAAAAAACCGGTGGGAGAAGGTGCGAACCGCACGCGAGGTGGTTGATTGGCCATCAGTTATCCGTGTCTAGGCTGACATATCACAGAAAAAATTGAAGCCAGTTAGAACGAATTTGTCACTTTGATCAATCAAAGTGAAATATTTCCTTTGATTGATATTTTTATAGTTACTAAACACGTGCTTTAACCAAGAAATGGCGGTGAGGCAGGGATTCGAACCCTGGGTAGAGGTTTTAGCCCCTACAACGGTTTAGCAAACCGCCGCCTTCAGCCTCTCGGCCACCTCACCCGAATATTTCCACTAGCTGCCCAGATATCATCCGGCCGAACAGCTAGAATACAGCATCTCGGTCACGAGTTAACGTTTCTCGTATCTTTAATTAGTCGACAAGTTGAGGGTAATGGCTGAAGCCATTTCAGTGCATCCAACTGTCGAAGTTCCAGGCGTTGAAGCTAAGTCATCTGTCCGACTACCAGCTGATAACACCATGGCAATCGCCTGCTCTACAGCTACTGCTTCAGTTTCCAACTTCAATCCATGACGAAGGAGCATCGCCACCGAACCTATGGCACCAATTGGATTGGCTTTATTGAGACCAGCGAGATCGGGGGCCGACCCGTGAACTGGTTCAAATAAACCTACGGTTCCACCCAAGCTAGCTGAAGGTAGTAAGCCTAGCGATCCAACAATAGCGCCCGATTCATCAGACAGAATGTCTCCAAAGAGATTCTCGGTCAGGAGGACATCGTAGCGACTTGGTTCCGATGCTATCAGTAAAGCACAGGCATCCACGTATTCAGAGTTGAGCTCGACATCTGAGTATCGTGCCCCAACTTCTGTGACTACTTTCCGCCACAAGCGTGATGTTTCGAGAACGTTGGCCTTGTCAACCGAAGTCACTCGCCGTTGACGAACTCGCGCGCTCTCAAACGCAACTACCGCAATCCGCTCGATTTCTTCGACCGAATAACGCATCGTGTTGAATGCTGAACGACCATCGGGAGCAAGTCCCCGAGGCTGGCCATAATACAATCCGCCGGTTAATTCCCGCACAACAAGTAGGTCCACACCGTTTATGATTTCTGGTTTCAACGCGCTACAACCCTCAAGACCTGGCCACACACGAGCTGGCCTCAGGTTTGCAAATGTCCCCAACGCCTGACGAAGTTCTAGGATTGCTGCTTCGGGTCGGCGATTAGGTGGTTCCCCGTCGAATTTTGGATTGCCAACAGCACCAAGAAAGATCGCATTGGCACCCAGACATCCATCAAGGGTTGCCTTCGGCAACGGTGAATCACCTGCATCAAGTGCAGCGCCACCAATCTTATATATTGGAAGGTCAAACGTATGACCGAAACGACTAGCGACAGCTTGTACCACACCCATCGCCGCCTTGGTTACTTCCGGTCCAATGCCGTCACCGGGCAAAATTGCTATGGTCGCTTTCATCTGTTTGTCATCACATCATTCTTGGATGCCATATTCAACTGGAATGACAGTATTAAGGAACGGCGGTTTCCGTCAGGCGTCAGGTGCCCTCAGATTTTAGCACTAGATTAGCAGTGGCCTAGGCGTCCACTTCTACCTGCTCCGCCTTAACTTGATTGATGACTTTCTGCAGGTCGTCATCTCCTACGGTCTTCTGTTCGTCAGCCAACCGGATCATCGCTTGATAAATTCGGTCCAGCTCATATCGACTCAGCTGTTGGCCAAGTTCCTCACAGCGACTCTGTACGGCATGTCGGCCTGAATGTTTACCGAGGACAAGAGTCGTCTTCGGAACACCCACATCTTCCGGTCGCATAATCTCATAAGTACGACGGTCCTTAAGCATGCCGTCCTGATGGATGCCAGCTTCGTGTGCGAACGCGTTCCGACCTACAATTGCTTTATTCGCCTGTACTGGCTCATTCGTAAGTGTGGTAAGCAACTGACTTGCCCCATAAATAGCTTCAGTCTGAATGCCAGTTGCATACGGCAACAAGTCGTTGCGAACCCGGGTTGCCATCACAATTTCTTCTAGTGAAGCGTTGCCCGCTCGCTCACCAATTCCGTTTATCGTACACTCGACTTGACGCACACCTGCCCGTAAAGCAGCCAATGTGTTCGCAACCGCTAGGCCAAGATCATCGTGACAATGGGTACTGAAAACAATGCCGTCAGCGTTTGGTACTCGCTCGCGAATTTGAATAAAAAATTCGCTGATTTCATCTGGAGTAGAATAGCCCACCGTATCCGGCAGGTTGATCGTTGTAGCCCCTACGTCGATCACACTCTCAACGACTCGGCAGAGGAAATCAAGTTCAGTACGCGTCGCATCTTCAGCAGAAAACTGAACGTTGTCCGTGTACTGACGTGCGAGCTTGACACCATCGACAGCTGCTTCGAGACATTGGTCCTGTGACATGTGTAGTTTGTGTTTGAGATGTAATTCGGAGGTGGCCAGAAACGTGTGAATGCGACCTCGGTCCGCACCAGCAATAGCATCACCGGCACATTCAATGTCAGCCCGACGACAACGCGCGAGTCCAGCAATCACGGGACGTCTAACCTCCGCAGCAACTCGACGCACCGACTCCGCATCATCCTCGGAAGCAATCGGAAAACCTGCCTCTATAACATCCACGCCGAGCGCATCAAGCTGCCGAGCCATCTGCAACTTTTCATCGATTCGTAGTGAAAAACCTGGAGCTTGTTCACCGTCACGCAGCGTAGTGTCGAAAATAGTTAGTCGGTCAGCAGTCATGAATCCTCCTCCACATCATCACTTATCACTTTGTACGTTTCTGACCGAACGACAGTCAAGATTATAATCATTACATTATAATAATTATTACTTATAATTGCTTCTAGGGAGTAAATTGATGGATCTTGCTGAACTCGAAGTATTCCTTACCGTCGCTTCAGAAAGGAGTTTCTCAAGAGCAGCTGCGAGACTCCACCGTACTCAGCCAGCGGTCAGCCAAGCTGTTCGGCGCTTGGAGGATGAACTGAATGAGCGACTCTTCGACCGGTCATCAAAAGGGGGCATTCTAACGGAGGCAGGACAGATTCTTCTCGACTACGCCCAACGGCTCACCCGTCTTAAAGACGAGGCGGAAACAGCAATGCACGATCTGCAACAATTGAGACGAGGCCGTGTGGCAATCGGTGCAAACGAAGCGGCAGTTCATGTGTTACTACCGATCGTGTCACTTTTTCGTGAAGGTCACCCTGATGCCCACATCGAGGTTCGTCGTATCCCAGCCCGTCAGATTGCTTCTGAAGTTCTGAATCGCAGTCTAGATTTTGGTGTATTGACGTTTCAACCTGTTGAGCGTGGTCTGGCATCCGTGGCGATCGGGGTTGATGACCTCGTTCTGCTTACCCATCCGAATCATCCACTAGCCCGCCGTGAAGAAGTATCGATGGAGGAATTCGGACGACAAATGGTCATCGCCCACAACGATCCATCGCCTGCGCGAGAGCGTGTATTGCGTCTCTCGGAACAACGCCACGCACCCATTAATATTCAAATGTCGTTTCCAAGCCTCGACGGTATTAAGCGAGCGGTGGAAATGAATCTAGGAGTCGCGTTGTTGCCGAGACGTTGTGCACTGGCTGAAATTGGACGCAAACAACTCGTTGCGGTCCGCGTGCCTAAGCTACGGTTACCAAAGCAGGTGCGATTAGTTTATCGTCGAGGCGGGGAACTCTCACGGGCGGCTTCAGCCTTTCTCGCCGCGGCACGCACGCATATTAATTCAGCAGGAGGCGTCCATAGTGAAAAGAGTTAGGCTTGTTCAAAGCCCTGCAGATAGGGAAGGCGACCAGCCACTGCCCGGACCTCGTCAAATTGATCCAGCAGTAAGCCGGTCGCATCCCAAGTTCCGTTAATCATCGATTCCCGAACCGCAGAGGCCATCTGGATTTCCAGGCACTGATTACCAGCACTTACCGTCATCTCGATGAGATCAATAGTCATCACCGTGTCCGGCGCGGACTCAGTCATTTGCATCAATTGGTTGATCACTTGAGCTCGCGCAGTTACGCATGGCATACCAAGCGCAGTTGAATTACCCATGAAGATTTCTGAAAATGATTCGGCAAGGCAGACTTGAATTCCCCATCTTTGAAGCGCCTGTGGAGCATGCTCACGTGACGAGCCACACGCAAAGTTGGCATTAGCCAATAGCACGTCGGCGCCCTGATAGACAGGATTGGAAAATGGGTGTGCTCCATCGGCGAGTGCCTCCCGATCATCCTCAAAAATATGCTCTTCGAGTCCTTCGAATCTAACAGACCTGAGAAATCTGGCTGGAATGATCCGATCTGTATCTATATCGTTGCCGCGGAGTGGTAGAGCTCGGCCTTGAATGCACCGTATTTGTTTGGTGCTACTGTCGTCCATCATAGTCACTTCCTTACAGACGCCTGACGTCCGTGACAACACCCGCAACGGCCGCTGCCGCAACCATAGCCGGGCTCATAAGTAACGTACGTCCAGTCGGACTGCCTTGACGACCCTTAAAATTCCTATTGGAGGACGAAGCACACACTTCGCGCTCATTTAACTTGTCAGGGTTCATCGCGAGACACATTGAGCAACCAGCTGAGCGCCATTCGAATCCAGCAGCTTGAAACACTTCATCAAGACCCTCCTGCTCAGCGGCCTGACACACGGCCTGAGACCCCGGCACCACAAGAGCTTTAACTGAGGACGCTACCCGTTGACCCGACACAACTTCGGCCGCTTCGCGTAGATCTGAAAGACGGGAGTTCGTACACGACCCAATAAACGCTACGTTAATCGGCGTACCATTAATTGGTGAACCACCCTTAAATCCCATAAATGTGAGCGCCTCCTCCAGCGAAGCACGGTCAGCCGGGTCGGCGTCCGACAACGATGGGATGCTTTCACTGATACCAACAGATTGCCCAGGGTTGATACCCCAAGTTACCATCGGATTCAGTTCACTCCCATCGAGAGCAACTACATCGTCATAGCTTGCGTCCGTATCCGATGCTATCGACGTCCACCACTTGCTTGCTCTATCGAAAGCTTCTCCCTGTGGTGCAAATGGTCGACCCTGGAGATACTCAAAGGTTGTCTGGTCTGGATTCACGTACCCCACGCGAGCGCCACCCTCGATTGACATATTACAAACTGTCATCCGTTCTTCCATACTCATCCGACTAATGACGTCACCGCCGTACTCGTAGGCATGACCCACACCACCCTTGACGCCAAGCCGTCGAATAATTGCGAGAATCACGTCTTTCGCGGATACCTTTGGGCCCAAGCGACCTGTCACGTTGATCCGCCGTACTTTTAATGGATCAATTGCCAAACACTGCGAAGCTAGCACATCACGAACCTGTGACGTCCCGATCCCGAAAGCCACGGCACCCATGGCTCCATGCGTTGACGTGTGACTATCACCACAAGCAATTGTCATACCAGGCTGAGTGAGGCCGAGTTCTGGTCCAATGACATGCACAATCCCCTGATGTGGACTTGAGAGATCGTAGAGCGGTACGCCGAACGCGCGACTGTTACGTTCGAGCGCTACCATCATCTCCTCAGCTAACACATCAGCAAATGGCCGCTGCTGGTTGTCGGTTGGAATGATGTGGTCGACGGTCGCGAACGTCCGATCTGGAAAAGCGACACTCCAGTTACGTCCACGTAACATGTCGAAGGCCTGCGGACTGGTTACCTCATGCACAAGATGCAGACCAATGAATAGCTGCGTCTGTCCTGTCGGTAACTGTCTGACTCGATGCGCATCCCAGACTTTTTGTAAAAGTGTTTTACCCATAGGGTCGGTTAGTCACGTTTAAACTAATTCGTGCGACTATACATAACGCGGCCGCCTACTATTGTGTGCGCCACCTCGGTTGAAGAAATTTCGTCCTCAGGAATAGTCATGACATCTTTCGACAACACAGTTATGTCCGCGAGCTTTCCAACGGTTAGTGATCCTTTAATGTCTTCCTCAAAGGCCGCAAAGGCCGCATTAATTGTGTAGGTCTTCAAAGCTTCCAATCGGCTTAGGCGTTGTTCGGGGTAGAAAACAGATCCATCCGCCAATCTGCGGGACACCGTCGAATAATAACTAGCAATAGGGCTGACATCCTCGACCGGAGCATCCGTGCCATTGGCAACAACGGCGCCTGCCTCTATTAAACTTTTCCAAACATAAGCTCCTTCCGCAGCACGCTGCTCACCGAGACGCGCCACTACGTAGGGCCCATCGGAAGTGCAATGCACACCTTGCATCGATGCTATGACACCGAGCTCCGCAAAACGTGGAATGTCGTCCGGATGCAGATGTTGAGTGTGTTCGTCCCGCCAACGGAGACCTGTTTTATCCGGGTTTGCTTCGAAAGTGCGCTGATAGAGATCGAGCGTCTCGCGATTCGCACGATCGCCAATGGCATGCACACAGAGCTGGAAGTCGTTATCAATTGCCCAAGCAGCCGTTTCACTAATTGATTCCGGTGTCGTGGTGTTCAATCCCGTACTCTCCGGTGAATCGCTGTACGGTTCCAGTAACCAGGCTCCGCGCGAGCCCAACGCCCCATCAATAGAACGCTTGATTGCGCGCACTGTCAAACGGTTGTCGCCGTAGCCAATCATGCGGTAATCCTTACCACGTGCGGCCAAAGCTTCGTTCGATTCGCGCAGCATCACCCAAAGCCGGATCCCGAGACTGCCATCATCAACCATATTTTTCAAAAGGTCGACGGTCTCGAATGAAGATCCAGCATCCTGAAAACTGGTAATGCCCTTAGCTAGGGCTTCTTGCACAGCGAGTTCAGCCTGTCGGCGCGGGTCCGGTGGGGTCGCATCAGCTGACGCGCCTCTCAACAGCCCAGAGGCTGTCTCGCGAAACACACCAATCGGATTTCCACGAGCATCGCGGAGAATCTCGCCGCCGTCTGGATCTGCTGTGGCGGACGTAATGCCTGACATTTCCATCGCTCTCGCGTTTGCAAAACTTGCATGACCGCTGGCATGAGTCAACACGACAGGATTATCTGGAGAAACCTCACTGAGTTGGTCGTGCAACGGAAATCCTTCAACGTTACGCTCCGGAAGGGGATTCCATTTTTCCTGGTGCCATCCACGACCTCGGATGAGCTGTCCTGGTTGAGCCTCTTCAACAGCGGCTGCGACCATTGCAACGATCTCTTCCCAATTCTGTACATCCATCAGGTTCAATTGCATTTGCGCATTGCCGACTCCAAGAAAGTGGCCATGGCTTTCAATAAAGCCTGGAACAGCCAGCTGGCCCTCAAGATCGATGACCTCGGTTGTCTCACCGATATACGCGTCGACCTCCTCATTAGTGCCAACTACAACTATTTGATCTCCACGAATCCCTAACGCTTGCACTTCTGGGTGTAATTCGTCGACCGTGATAATTTTTCCGTTATGTAATACGACGTCAACTGGTTCGACACTCGACCCGCAACCAGTAATGAGCACGCCTACTGTGATTAACCAAAAGCTAAAGAAACCGTCTCGTGTTTTTGCCGCTACCATTGTGATCCTCCGGCCTAGAATTTAGGTTCTTCACAGAGAGTATGTGAGCCACCCCGCAGAATGCAACTCCAGCCTTGCTTCCAGCGCTGTCGAGTGTATGCTCATGCTATTCCCTTCAAGAAATGGGTAAATATATGGACCGACGAAAATTTGTCTCACTCGCAGGCCTGGCAACTGGCGTCATGTCGCTCCAGGGATGCAATGTTGACCAAACACTGGCACCTACGAACACTGATGCGCCGCGCCGTCGAGCTCGTATGACGGTTGGCACCCAACGAGCACCAACGAATGACGCAATGTTGATGTACTTTCGTCGACACGGCGTTGAACATATCTGTGGGTATCCCACCGAAGAGGGTTGGACAGGAACACGACTGCGCCAACTTCGGGAACAATGTGAATCGCATGGCATCGGGTTGGACATGGTCCAGTTTCCATTTATGTCTTCATCTCATGTTGATCGCAGTGAACGTAAGGGAATCATGTTGGGCGAGGAACCCAACCGCCAAGAGGAAATTGACGAAGCGTGTGAGATTATTCGACAGTGTGCGGCGGCCGGCATTCCAGCCATTAAGTACAATTTGTCCCTGCTGGGAGTACTCCGCACCTCGCCGACACCAGGACGTGGCGGCACGAGCTATAGCACATGGCGATTGAAGGACGCCGATCCGAATATCAGAACGCGGGCAGGTCAAATCTCGTCCGATGAACTATGGGAACGTATCACGCATTTTCTTAAGCAGGTTGTCCCGGTTGCGGAAGAATTCAATGTTCGCCTAGCTTGCCATCCACACGATCCGGGTGTCCCACCCGAAGGATTTCACGGCATCGCTAGAGTACTCGGCACAGTTGAAGGTCTTAAGCGATTCGTTGAAATCGAAGAAAGTTCCCATCATGGTCTCAACCTATGTTTAGGAACCACCGCTGAAATGCTCCAGAATCCCTCTGAAGAGATTCACGAGGTCATCCGCTACTTTGGGTCACGGCATAAGATTTTTAATATTCACTTCAGAAACATTCGTGGAAGACGCGATGACTTCCAGGAGGTTTTTCCGGATGAAGGAGACATGGATATGCTGCGAATCATGATGACCCTCAAAGAAGTTGATTATCCTTACATGGTGATGCCCGACCACATGCCGCGTCACCCCGATGACCCAAATGGACGTCAGGCTTTCGCATTCGGGTACGGCTACATCAAGGGATTAATTCAAGCAGTAGATACTTTAGGCTAGCGCGTGAAACTCCAAATTGTGCTCATCATTCGATTAACCTTTCCTGTCTCATAGGAATACACCATGAGATTCCGGATACTTCTTCTCTGGAAACTGATCGCGCTACTGCAGATGAGTCTGCTGTCTACCAACCTAGTCTTGGCACAAGAGCGCCTCAGCTTTGCCGACCGTGACGAAGCCTTTCGACTGGATGCCCTTGTGGACAGCGTCGCTGATGGAGACCTACCGGGCGGTGACGCTTGGCTGAAATGGAGTCATCATGTTTTTCGAACGACGGAGGGGTTAATCTACGTACCATTTACACTAGTTATCGAAGAAGCGCCTGATGCCTTTGCATCAATCAGCATGTACGTCCGAGTGGCCAATCTTGGTGAAACCTCACGGGACGGCAGAGAACGCAGTAGACGCCGTAACTACACCGAGTTCGAGCCTGGAGAAGTACCTGTCTTTGTCCCGGAACGTGCCACAAATGCCCTAACTCCTGAGATAACTCAGCTTGCTGGTGAACACTCCGCGGTTTTGAGGCTCGCCCATGATCAGGCTGTTTACGACGAGAGTCGCTATCCGTTTGAAAATATTCATTTCATAGATTTCCGAGTGTCGGATACGGCAGAGCCTTACCGAGTGCAACGGGCGGTCACTGTCCCACCTGGCGACTACGACGTGTATGTGGCTGTTCGTGAGTATCGCCGGTCAGGACCACAACCTTCCACGCCAAAAGTCGCAGTCATGAAACGATCGCTAAGGGTGCCGGCCTTTTCCGCGACCGCGCTCGATACGAGCAGTATTGTGATCGCCCAAGACATCCTTCAGCTTCCAAGTCCATTCAACAGTACTGATCAAAGCAATCATCCGTACGCATTTGGTATTGCAGAAATCGTACCGCTGGAACACCACTTCCTGAGTGGGGATGACAACTTATCGGTTGTATTTTTTGTGTATAATGCGGCGTTGGACGCGCATCGCAAACCAAACATCACGGTCGAATATCGATTTTACGAACAAGCTGCCGTTTCGGAAGTGTTTTTCAGCCAAACAGCCCCGGTCGAATTTAACTCGTCAACGTTACCAGAACAGTTCGACTTCCAAGCCCTGGACAACCAGTTGTTCGTCTCGCAAGGTGTCGCCTTGCAGCCATTTTCAGAAGGGGCTTATCGGTTGGAAATTGTTGTGACCGATAACATCGCATCCCGTCAGAACGTCAAGAACGTTCGGTTCGTGGTAACACCACCACCCAACCTTCAGCCCTAACTTCGTTGCCGCCTGGGTCTGGAAGAGCGGCTTCGACCGTCAGGACCACTATTTTTTGTCTTCTTAGTACGACGAGGACGGCCTGCATTCGACTTAGGCTTTATCGATGCTTGTGGTGGTTGAACCGCCTGGGGAACCGGAGCGTGCAACGTTTGCTGATAGTAATCATCGAGCAGCATCGCAATGAGCGCTGATTCGTCTTCATTCTCTGCCAAACTTCTTCCCAAGGTGACAAATCGCTGACTGCGCTCGGTTTTCAATTTGTCACGGTCGCGCAAGCGTGCCTCCAAGAGTGTTGTGACCCGCTCTGCCACAACTGCCTCGACGTCCGCGGCGGATGGTTCTTGCCGTTCTTGCATATCGATTTCATAACTCTTGGCAATGCGATCGAGCGTAAATCGCTCTAGTTCGCTGACCAGTGACAACGCGACCCCTGTCGCGCCCGCTCGCCCGGTCCGTCCCGCACGGTGAATATACCCTTCGATGTCTTCAGGCGGCTCGTACTGAATTACATGGGAAAGATTCGGTATGTCGAGTCCGCGGGCCGCAACATCAGTTGCTACCAGAAACCGCAGCGTTCCTTGCCGGACTCGTTCCAGCACTGCTTCACGCTCTTTCTGTGAGCGATCAGCGCTCAACTCGTCCGCGTCGTAACCAAATTGTTGCAGTACAACAGTCACATAACGCACCCGGGACTTCGTATTACAAAAAATAATTGCTGAGGCCGGATTTTCAATCTCGATAATCCGCATCAAAGTGCGATCTTTCTCCATCCCAGGTACGGTGTAAAACGCGTGCTCGGTGTCGGTGACGTGCACATGATCTTGGCTGAGCGTGAGGAATTCAGGCGTGCGAATGAACTCCCGTGCGACCCGCTGAATAAAATCTGGAAATGTCGCCGAAAACATGCAGCTGTGCAACTGACGATCCGGTAGATGTCGCTGGATCTGCTTCATGTCTGGATAGAACCCCATTGACAACATCCGATCAGCTTCATCGAAAATCAACATTTCTAGATGATCCAGCGAGAGCGTCCGCTTTAACAAATGGTCGAGGATGCGTCCTGGTGTGCCGACCACGATGTGTGCACCCTCGCGCAAGGCATCAATTTGCGCCCCATACCCCACCCCGCCGTAGATCACGGCGCGCCGAAGTCCAACCTCGCCACAAAGTGTCTCGGCCTCCTGCCATACCTGTCGCGCCAGTTCACGCGTGGGCACGAGGATCAGGGCCTGACAGGTCGGTGCCGCTGGGTCAAGGCGTTCCACCATTGGTAGCAAAAAGGCTCCGGTCTTACCGCTGCCGGTACGAGCCTGTATCAACATGTCGCGGCGGGCCAACAGATAAGGAATCGCTCGGCACTGCACCGGCATGAGCTTGGTCCAGCCAGCCAGTTTCACCGCGGCGCGTATGCGATCGGGTAGATCCTGAAGCGCTGCTTCAGGCAACGGATTTTGAGGTTCGCCGACAGGTGAGCTTAGGGTATTCAAAAGAGACTCAAATGTATGAGGACACGAAACTTGAATTGTATCCTGAATGTTCCACGAGCTGGGAAACTCCTCGTGCTCTGTTCTGAGCGCAGACTGATTAACTGCGTTCACCCTAGTTGATAATCGTACCTGTGGGGTCGATGTCTGGCGTTAGGCTGCCGGTCGGCCGAAGATACAAAATCCGCCCAAGGAGTTCATCGGCGCTAGTCCACTGATACGGCCAAGGCCCCATAATGCCTGGTTGTGGCATGTTGTTAGATCCATCCGGGTGACGAAACCCCACTGCATGGGCGACTTCGTGCAGGTGAATAGTCTGATCGGTATAGACGTTTGCACCGTAATCGATATGTATTTTGTTGTTCGGGCTGCCACTCGCACCGGCATTATCTCCACCATAAACACCCGTTACAAATGCAAAACTAATGGTGCCTACCGTCGTTCCCCAATCGTTATGGGTTAAAGTGGTGCCGACTGAGTGCGTCTTCGTTGTAATCGGTGACCCGCTGAGTGCGCTCCCCGTCAGCTGTCCCATCTTGGCAATGGAGTTTCGAACGTTGGTCTCAAAAATTGTAGGAGCTGTGCCTTTCGCTTGATATTTGATACATGCATCGCCGTTTGAACTTGTCTCTAGGCAGGTAAATTCCTGGGTCCAGATTTCAAAAGTGGGTTGCGAAGTCCAGCGTTGAGTCCCGTTTTGTCCTTTTTCACGAAACAGGTGGTCAAAAAGCGCAAGGTTAAAGCCGTCCCCGTTCGGAATCAACTGTAAATTGACGACGCTCGTGCCTGTCATAGACACCGAGGATTGCCGCGTGTAATACCCAGAGGCGCTCGCTGAGAAACTCTGCGTGCTACTCGCCGTGATCGTCAAACTGTAGGCCCCATCTGCACCGCTAGTGGCTGTTTCACCACCAACCTCTATTACGCCTCCACTAATCGTCGCGCCAGTAATGATATTAGTCATGGTGCCGGTGAGTGTGAGGGTCGTGGCCGTCGGTGTCGACGTTTGCTGTCCAGTAGAGGTAGCCGTCGGGGCGGTAGGCGAACTGCCGCCGCCGCCACAAGCCGTGGCCAGAATAAGCGGCAGCACCAAAACAGTGCGTGGGAGATCACGAGAAGGCATCGGCGTTTTCGGGTTTATTGCAGACCTGACTACATTATGCAACCAGTGGCACTTCTGGGCTGGCTGGGCGTGGATTAAGTGTCATGGGCGTTGCACCTCAGCGTGATCTAAATACACATATTCATCCAGGGTGGAAACCTGCGCCGACGCTACGTAGGAACCGGATGCTAGTTCCAACTCAAAACTGTGATGTCTCGTCTCTGACTGAAGAGACGACGGGGTCGGGCCTTCACGTAACGCCTCCGTAATCACGCGACCTTCCATGGAGTCCGGCATTCCAAGGGCTAATAAATAGAGTAGCGTCGGTGCCAAATCGACGTTGGCCGTTGGTGTATCCAGAACCAGCCCTTCACGAAAATCTGGTCCAGCAGCAATTAAGACAGCGTGAATATCGAATGGACTCGCTGAGCCGTGACCTGCAATTCCCTTTTGGCTGGTCGTGCCAGCGTACCCGTATTCATTAATCGTGGAAGTCCACGCTGGTGAAATAAGAATGTCTGCTGCGCGCGCATGATTCCAACCGATCAGCCTCTGCGAAAACGTGCCGGGAACAATTCCCTCTACAGTGTCTTGTCCACGCGCGGGGGTAAAGATTGCACCGTGCCCAGCTACTGTTAGAAGGTCGTTGACAATGGCATCTCGTTTGTCCAAATCGCTGTCGCGTATATAGATCGCGGTGCCAGCCCGAACGACATCAGGTGAGCCGTTTTCAAGCGTACCCCTGTGCGGCTCAAGCAAACTGTCCAAATCAAGTTCACCGGTGTGCGACGAAAACCCGTGGTCCGACGCGACCAAGAGATTGACGCCACTAACCCGTTCACTTCTCAGGAGTGTTGTTTCAATACGAGCGATCTCAGCATCGACAGTTGTAAGCGCCTCTAGGGCCGATGGTGAACCCACACCGTACGCGTGGGTCGCACCATCCAAGTTTCCGATCCATAAAATCGTCGCATCTGGTTGAAGTATCTCTACGACATACTGAAGATAGACATCAACAAGCCAGCGTGTCTGCGCGGCTACTGATGCATTTGCGGGTAGGCTATACCCGAGCGTTGCATCAAGACTGGCACGTAATGACTCAGGCAAGGTAAATCCCGGGTGAATCACCGCACCACCGGCAACGGTGTGATTCAAGAGCAACCCAGACCCTTCGGTTCCTGAACTCAGCACCACTAAACTCTTACCAGCTCCCTGGAGCACCTCTCCAAGTGTCGTAGCAGTCAAGATCTGTCCATCCGTGGCATGTCCGATTGCATCAAGTACATCTTTCGTGCCGGTACTCAGTGCGCTACTCGCATCCACCTTTGGCATGAAAACCGAATTGCCCATCAGTCCGTGTGTTCTGGGGTATGCACCTGTCGAGATCGACGCTGCGTTCACACGTGTTACGGTTGGAAAGACCGCATGGTGGTTACTAAAGAGCACCCCGCGCTGCGCCAAGCGGTGTAACTGCGGGGTGAAGTCAGCTGTTACGAAATCCGGGCGAAGGCCGTCGACGACGATTAAGAGTTGTGTGCGACTAGGTTCCTTCTGGCCCTGGTCGAACTCCTGACATCCAGAGACGACACTAGCAACTAGGAACAGTAGCAAGCAGTTAAGTCGTACGGTAGTCATCCAACACCTAAGTGGCTGATCCCCGTTATCTTCATTCCGCGCCACCCACCTCTTCTGGCTGCCGGTAGTTTACGCCAAGCGTATCGAGGTGTTGCAACTGCGCTGGCAAGCGCTGCACAAAGTCCTCCCAGTTCCGTAGTTCTTGCGGAGACCACACGACTTCCGCAAGCGCTAACATCCTTGGAAACACCATGTACTCCACATAATCAGTCGTTGCCATGTATTCGGTCCAGACGTTGCCCTGGGCTCCGAGAATGTGTGCTGCCTCTTCTGCTGACAGGGTCTCTGGCACCGGCTCAAAGCCATACACCTTCTCCAGCGGAGTGAGACCACGAATAGCGAGTGGTTCCTGTACCGGATCGCCCTGATAATAATCAAAGTAGGTATGGCTTGTGGGCGTCATAATGACATCGTGCCCCTGTCTGGCAGCTTCGATACCACCTTCCATGCCACGCCATGACATGACAGTGGCGTCTGGTGCGAGTCCTCCTTCGAGAATCTCGTCCCAGCCAATTAATCGCCGCCCCTGAGCCTGGAGGAAGGCCTCGATACGTTTAATAAAATAACTCTGGAGTTCCTCTTCATCAGCCAAACCCTCGCGAGTGATTACCTCTTGGGCAAGCTCACTTTCCTTCCAGCGCACCTTCGGCACCTCGTCACCGCCAATATGAATGTATTGACTTGGAAACAACGCGATAACTTCAGTGAGTACATCCTCAAGAAACTGAAAGGTCTCCTCTTTCGGACAAAAGACGTCTTCGAAGATTCCCCAGGTGGTAGGCACATCAAACGGTCCGTCCGTGCACGCCAATTCTGGATAGGCGGCAAGCGCGGCAGTTGCATGGCCAGGCATTTCAATTTCTGGAATTACATCGATGTAACGGGCGCGGGCATAGGCTACCACCTCACGCACCTCATCCTGGGTATAGAAACCGCCGTGGGGTTGCCCGTCACCAACGTAAGGCCGGTCAAAACGCTCGAAGTTCTTCCCCACGACCGTTTCCTTGCGATAGGCGCCTATTTCAGTGAGCTTCGGATACTTTTTGATTTCAATCCGCCAGCCTTGATCCTCGGTTAGATGCCAGTGAAATTTGTTCATCTTGTACATCGCCAACAGATCGATGTACTTCTTTACAAACGCCACCGGGAAAAAATGTCGTCCAACATCGAGGTGCATCCCGCGATAGGCGAATCGCGGGGTATCCACAATCTGCACGACGGGTACTGACCAACCGCTGGAGTGGTCACCAGATAGTAATTGTGTCAAAGTCTGCAACCCGTAAAACAAACCTGCCGGTGTCTTGGCTTCAACCGTCACCGCGTCAGACGTCACGTCCAAGTGATAGCCTTCGGCGGGGTGGGAGGCATCAGGGGAAAGTCGCAAGGTGATCGTATTTGATGGTGCATCGCTCGGTGTATCGACCAACTGCAAATTAAAGCCGGACGTCGCACGGATCGGCCTTGCCCATGACTCAGTTAGTTGCTGCACCTCATTCGTCGGATTTGTCAGCACAATGCGTGTGTCTGCGTCGAGATCAAAAATCCCCCGTCCCACCTCCATCTGCACAGGTTGCGGAATAACCGAAGGATTACGAGGTGTGCTGCATGCGCCACTGAGTCCTGCAGCAACGACACAGATGAACCCCAAGTTTTGAAAGCGACGTAACAGCATGTATTTCCCCCCTGTTACCTTATTCAGGAAGCCTCGACATTATTGTTTAGGTGTTAGCCTCTGAACCACAGCATATAACGTCAGTCCGACGCCCAGGATCACGAGTCCAACAAATGACTCGAAGGGCCGAGTCTGTAACACGTACATCAACGTCCAGATATTGACCGCGAGAAAAACTGCGGGCGTCACCGGATAGCCCCACGTGCGGTAAGGTCGTGGCAGGTTAGGCTCGTTCACCCGGAGCACGTAGACACCTGCGACAGCCAGAGTGGAATTGGCAATTAGTAAAATTGACGCATAAAGCATCACCTGGTCGAACGTCGACGTATAAATTAATGCGAGTGTCACCAATGTTTGAAAGACAAACGCATTGACCGGCAAGCCCCGTTGACTTTTCACCGAGAGCCAAGTTAATGCGGGCATATCTTCGCCCATAACCATCAGGATCCGCGGCCCCAAGAAGATATAAGCGCTCACGGTCGACGCCAGAAGACCAGCAATAATGGCTGCGGTTGTCTGTCCTCCGGCTTCGCCAAAAATTTGCACACCCGCGAGAAAGCCAACCTCGATCTGACCGGCTAATTCGTCCATCGGGACTGTTCGTAGAAATACATAATTGAGCAGTACGTAGAGTGCTGTCACCGCAAGAGTTCCCAGCAACAAGGATCGCGGTAGTGTGCGACTTGGCTGCTTAATTTCGCCCGCGACGTAGATTGCCGCATTCCATCCAGTGTAGGCATAAGAAACAAAGATGAGCGCAACCGCGAAGGCCGGTCCAGTTATCAGACCAGCATCGCCCGTTTGCGGCCAGAGCGTAATTCCTGGCACTTGGTCGACGGTGAACGCAGCACCCACAAAGCCAAGAATTAGACCTACTTTTAAAACAGTCAGCAGATTCTGAAAGGTGGTTCCAACTTGCAGACTCGATGCGTGAATGAGACTGAACCCTAGGACCACACCCGCCGCTAGATGATTCTCGGGGATGCCTGGAATAAACGTAGCCGTGTACGATGCCAAAGCCATCGCCGCCAGCGCTGAGGGACCCGCGAACCCGACCGTCGCCGAAACCCATCCCGAAAGAAATCCTAGTGCAGGTGTGTACACCCGGCGGAGGAGGTGATACTCGCCACCGGAACGCGGTAGGGCGGCTCCCAACTCGCCATAGGTAAGTGCGCCACAGAGCGCGATGACTCCTCCTACGAGCCACACCATCATGACGGCAAACGTCGACCGGATTTCGGCGACCTGAAACCCAAGCGTCGTAAAGACACCTGAACCGACCATCGCCGCAATTACAACAGCCGTGGCCGTCGGCACACCCAACGAACCGTTTCCGTGGTTCTTCACATTCAACATCTATAAAAAACGCCGTTAGGCTGCCACGGTCAAACACTCCGCACCAGATGCAGCCTCAAGGCTAAGGCTCTGGGGTTCCAATCATGACTGTCGGGAAACCCTGCGACGTGAGAGTTTGGTTCAACGAAGTTACGTCGCTATCAACAATTAACCTTAATTCGTCCAGGACTCCTTGCATGCGTTCCTTGAGAACTGCTTGCACTTCCCGTTGCTGGTCGTTGGGCGGGAAGTCGTAGGTCGCCACGTTGCCAATGAGATAAGCGAAACGCCCGGATAACATCGCGGGCCAGCGAACCCGGTCTTGCCCCGTGCCCGTTAGTTTCATTTGGATAAGCTTTTCCTCCACCGCGATCAGTGTGCCGTCAACTTCCTCAATAGCCTCAACAACCGATTGCTGACCATCACTAGTGTCGGCAACTAACGCTTGAAGATCGAGGAGTTGGCGTCTAAGCCACTCGATCTCATTCACGGCGTGTGCGATTTGTTCTGAGTCATCGCGCAGTTCCTGGACCATCGCAAGCTGCACGGCAATGTCCGCTTCACTACCTTCGGAGTTGGGATCCTTTAAGACCTGAAGTTGCTGTCGGTGTTCATCACCGTTAACATCCAGAACAACGGTGTAGCGACCAGGCGGTTGAAGAATGGTAATCTCGCCTCCGCCCGATCGCCAGCGCTCTTTCCCAAGGTCTACCCAATCAGCGTAGCGTGGCGTGGTTCTCAGTTTGATTTCGACCGAGGGTTCACCACGCAAATCCCACCACACTCGGTTGACTCCCTGTCGCTTTGTGCCGTCAAGCGTCCTGACAGTTTCACCGCGATCGTCTTCAATGCGCAGTACGACTTCACCCTCAATATCTGCACCTAACCAGTAGTTAATTGACGCCCCATACGGCGGGTTTTCTCCATCGGAGGGGTCGTTCGGCATCGCCTGTGGCGATGTAATGTTATGAAACCGGTAGGCCGATCGTGGCTCAAAAAGATACGAGGATTCATCGGTAACACCAGCCGAGAGTTGTTGTAGCGGTGACAAATCGTCAAGAATCCAGAAGCCGCGACCGTAGGTCCCCACGACCAAATCATTGAAGTGATTCTGGATGACAATCCCGTAGTTCGGTGCCGATGGCATGTTCAATTGCAATGGCTGCCACAGATCGCCATCGTTAAACGATACATAAACAGCGTTCTCCGTTCCGAGGTACACCAAGCCAGGTCGGATCGGATCTTCCTGGATACTTCGAGCAAAACTCAGCGGACTCTCAGCAATACCGTCGGTAATTTTGGTCCACGTTTCACCATAATTCTCGGTACGGTAAACATGAGGTTCAAAGTTGCCGACCTGATGATGTTCGATTGCGACATAGGCCTTGCCGGCATCCCATTTGGATGCATCGATTCCACGTACGACACCGTCTGCTGGAAGGTCTGGCAGATTCGGGGTGACGTTCTGCCAACTTGCACCGTCATCCCGGCTAACATGCACGAGGCCATCATTAGAGCCAGCATAGAAGACACCTGATTGTGCGGGCGACTCATCGAACGCGTAAATGACACAGCAATATTCGACGCCGATATTGTCAGGCGTCAACCCACCCGACATCCCTTGCCTACTTTTATCATTCGTCGTGAGGTCGGGGCTGATCACGTCCCAACTTTGTCCGTCGTTAGTCGTGCGATGGACAAACTGACTCGTCACATAAATTGTGTTGTGATCATGAGGCGAGATAAGCAGTGGAAACGTCCACTGAAATCGATAACGCAGTGTTTCAGCGGGCCAGCCAATCGTGCTCTCGGGCCATACCTCGACCTGTCGAAATTGTCTGGTGCGTTCATCATAGCGCACCACAATGCCACCAACCGCGCCGGAACCAGACGCTGACGACCAAATGATGTCTGGCTCAACCGGGTCTGGGGTTGCAAACCCACTTTCCCCACCACCTACCGAGTGCCACATGCCACGTGGAATTCGACTACCACCAAACCCTCCGGTCCGGCTATTACTTGGACCCCGAAACGAGGGCCCATCTTGGCGATTGCCATAGACGTTATAGGGCACCTTGGTGTCGGCGGTTACGTGGTACATTTGCGCAATCGGCAAATTCACTCGGAGCCACGTCTCTCCGCGATTCTCCGAAATAGCGAGACCCCCGTCGTTACCAATAATCATCCGATTACCATTAAACGGATCAATCCAAATGTCGTGATTGTCTCCGCCTGGTCGCGACCGTCCCCCCTGCACAACGCCCGTGCGCCCACCGTCAATCGATTTCACGAATGGCGCAGTCAGGAAATACGCCTCGTCCGGATCGTCGGGTGCCACCGCGCAGTTATTGTAATAGGCGGTTCGGCCACCAAAATTCCGGTCGTAGGTCACGAGTTGCCAAGTTTGCGCGCCATCATCCGAGCGCCAAAGTTCACCGCTATCCGTCTCTTCCCCATGCAGCGGGACGCCGTCACCAGTCTCCAGAAGTGCGTAGATACGGCTAGAGTCTGCCGGCGTCAGACAAACATCAACTTTCCCCAAGGGACGTGTCGGCAAGCCATGCCCCTCAAGCTTCGTCCAGCTATCACCTGCATCGCGAGAGACGAAGAGTCCGCTTCCCGGTCCACCACTTTGCCGACCCCATGTGTTGACTAAAACCTGCCACATGCCCGCATATAAAATACGCGGGTTGTTTGGGTCCATTTCTAAACTCGAAGCACCAGTGTGTTCGTCGACGAAGAGCACCTGTTCCCAAGTAGCTCCCCCATCCGCCGTGCGATAGATTCCGCGTTCCGCTTGCGGAGCATGGCTATGCCCAAGCGATGCGACATAGACGATCTCAGGATTGGTGGGATGGATTACGACCCGTGCAATCCGCCCGGTCGCGTCCAGCCCCATGTGCTGCCACGTGTCACCGCCATCCATTGACTTCCAAACACCATTTCCAATCGTTACGTTCGAACGGATGTGCGGTTCGCCCGTGCCGGCCCACACGATTTCGGGATCGGAGACCGCCACTGCCAAGGCTCCAATAGCATGGACCGGGTGGTCGTCGAATACCGGCGTCCAGAACAGTCCTCCGTCAACCGTCTTCCAGATGCCACCTGAAGCCGCACCAACGTAGTAAGTCATCGGATCATTTGGAATGCCCGCAACCGACGCGATGCGATTCCCCACAGGACCAATGTGTCGGTACTGAAGCGCCTCGTATGTTTCGGGAGCGATCGTCTGTGCGGTCAGTAGGCCAGACGTGAAGAACAAAAAGGCCAACAACAAGACGTGCGCGCGCAGCGTAGAACGTCGATTTCGTATCGCCATGACTCTTCCTCCAACACCAGCATTGTTAAGAGATCAACAGATTATATTGTGCGACAGCAGGTCAAGCGCTGTTTCTTTATAGGCTGGACCCATGTCAATCGATCACCGCAGTCTTTTAAGTGCCAGGCAATCGAAACGCTAGCAATTCTGACGGAAAGTCCCTACTGCCGACCGCGATCACGATGTATTGCCTGCCATCAAGCATATAGGTCATCGGCGACCCCGTCTGCGGTGCTGGCATATACACCTGACCAAGCTCGGTTCCCGTATCTTTGGCATAGGCCCGGAGCATCGCGCCGCGCTCACCTGATTCGGTTGTTAACACTGCGCTATCGCCTGCAATCACGAGTGTCTTTGTGACCAGTGTACCGATACGACCTGGCCAGCCAGTACGGGGTATGTCTAGATGTTGGAGCGCGGGATGCTCCCGCACCACATCCGGCGTGCCCCCATGAGGAATCTGCCAGACGATTTCACCTTTGTTCAGGTCAACCGCGCTGATCTGTCCCCACGGCGGTTTAATCATGGGCAACCCCTGAATCCGAGAGGTCAATAATGACGCCGGCACACCAGGCACACGCCGGCTGACGATGTAGTTCATGTTCGACCGCTCAGGATTATTCAGCAGATGCAGAGGCGACACTTCAGTCTTGGAATAGACGTAAAAGATGCCTGTTTCCGGATCAAGTGCTCCTCCAGGCCAATTCACACCACCCGTTTGCTGCGGCACCATTAGCAGTCCCAAGATGCCATCGGGGTCAGTGGCCACAGGCGGCGTGTAAATTGGACCCATTTGGTACCTCGACGCGACTGCCTCGGCTTCGCTTCGCAACTCCGGGGTCCAGTCAATGAGATCGTCGAACGTGATGCCTTGCCTGTCGAATGCCGGGGGCTTTGTTGGAAAAGGCTGAGTCGGCGCAAGCAACTCACCCGGTACGGTGGATGGTGGCACGGAACGTTCTTCAATTGGCCAAACCGGTTCTCCAGTCTCTCGATCAAACACAAACGCCCAATTCTGTTTGGTGGGCTGGACGATCGCTTTGATCGCGCGCCCGTCGACTGTGATGTCTGCCAAAATCGGTGCCGCGGGCAAGTCGTAGTCCCAGACATCGTGGTGGACAAACTGGAAATGCCAGCGTCGTTCACCCGTGTCAAGGTCTACGGCCACAAGACTATCGGCAAAGAGATTGTCACCGTGCCGATGTCCACCGTAGTAGTCACCGGTTGGCATCTCCGTAGGCAGATACGCTAGGCCCAACTCCTCGTCAACAGTCATCTGTCCCCAAACACCCACGTTGCCCGTGTATTGCCACGAGTCATTCAGCCAGGTCTCGTTGCCGAACTCGCCGGCCTGCGGCAATGTATGAAAGATCCATTGTCGCTGACCCGTTGTCACGTCATACCCTCGAATATACCCCTTGACGTTTTCTTTCGTGGGTGGGGCACTGCCAACCTCGTGCGCAGCTCCAATAATGATCGTGTTCCCCGCCACGACCGGTGCAGCATGTAAGCCAATCGGTCCCGTCACCAGATCGATATCTTGGTCAAGCTCTCGCTTCAGGTCAACGATTCCATCAATTCCAAAGTTAGGGACAGGCAAGCCGGTCTGGGCATCCAGTGCCACGAGCTGATAACCCGGCGTGACATAAAAAATTCGCTCGGTTGATTCACCGTTCCAATACGCGAGACCCCGACCGGATAATCGTCGAGGGGCCACATCCCCACGCTCGCCTTCATGCAGGTTATAAAACCAGAGGAGTTCTCCCGTGGCGGCATCGATGGCAACGGCGGATCTGCGTGACCCGGCCGTCGTATAAACAACCCCATCGATCATTAGCGGTGTGGACTGCAAATTCGTTTCGGGAAGCGGGCCAAAATTTGTCGTACTTAAACGCCACGCCAGTTCGAGCTCATTAAAATTATCGCCATTGATTTGATCGAGCGGACGGTAGCGGGTACTTGCCAGGTCGGCACCGTAAGTGGGCCATTCGACATCCGGCGGCGCTTCCTGCGCCAATAGTCCACCAGGCAGACAGACCAATACCGCAATCACTACCCACCACCAAGATCTCCGTTCACCGGTTTGCATTCGTCTTGTTTGGTCTTTCACGACGGGCTCCATTGCGGCACGTCATTTCTGTTCCCGCACTGATCATCATTGCATGTTCAGCACATGCATTTCTAGCATGGCATCTCAAGAACCTCTTTAATGCTATCCAAATTGGTCCCCGCGCACCGAGAGAAACCCCGCCAAAGATGGATGAGATCACGCAGTTGCACCAAGTAGCGAGACGCGATATCGTCGGGCCTCGATCCCACCAGCCATGACCAGACTATTGTTCCGAACCGCGCTCGTATTGCTCACTCTGGGCACTCTGGTCTCGGCACTGCGCGCCCAGCCAGACAGAATCGCAGTCGACCAAGGTGCCGCCGGAACCTGGCAGGCCCTGCAGAAATTGCGGACGTTCGCCAGTGTGCTCCACACAACGGCACATCCAGACGATGAACACGGTGGGGTGTTGACGTGGCTCAGCCGCGGTCTCGGTGCTCACGTCAGTCTCTTGACTCTGACCCGCGGGGAGTCGGGCGACAATGCGCTCGGCTCGGAACTTTTTGATGCCTTAGGATTAATCCGCACGGAAGAACTGTTGGCATCCAATCGGTACTACGGTGTTGATCGGCAGTACTTCACCTCGGCCATCGACTATGGATATTCCAAGCGCGTGTCCGAAGCCTGGAACCAATGGTCCCGAACCGACGTACTTGAACAGGTTGTTCGCGTCATTAGAAAGGATCGACCGCTCGTCGTGGTTTCTCGGTTTCAAGGTGAGCGCCGCGACGGACATGGCCAACACATCGCCGCCGGCGAAATTACACGCGAAGCTTTCCACGCGGCCGCGGACCCTGATCGGTTTCCGCAGCACTGGACCTCGGACGGTCTGCGTCCATGGCAGGCCCGTCGGCTCTATGCGGGAGGCGTGCGAGTCGATGAACCGGCGGCGGTCACCATTGACGTCACTCAGCACAGTCCGTGGTTAGGCCGATCCTACCGACAAATGGCACGACTCGGGTTGAGCTTGCAACGCTCGCAGAACGCTGGCCGATCAAGTGCTACACCTGGCCCCGCTGTGCGGCGCTATCAACAACTATGGCCACTCTCCGGATCTTCCGAGGCAACACATCCTAGCTTCTTTAAAGATTTGCAGACCGATTGGGGTTCGCTCGCATCACTGGCCAGGATGCCGAACTCACCTGAGTTGACCGCACAGGGGCGCGCAATCGGCGCCCAAGTCGAAGCAGCGGTAGCCGCCTTCACGATGCAGCAACCGACGGACAGTGTGCCAGCACTCGCGGCGGGACTCCGCGGAACACGAGCGCTGTTAACGAACCTCGCGTCTGAGACGGACGCCGTGTTCCTCCTTCGAACCAAGGTGCAACAATTTGAGCAGGCGCTTCATGCAGCACTTGGGCTCAACCTAGTCGCTCTTGCCGTGCCCCCGCACACAGCATCAGGCACCCCGACTACATTGGCAGCTGTGGTGCCAGGTCAAACCATCGCGATCGACTTAACACTTGAGGGATCGAACCTCGCATCTGTGTCAGATGTTGACCTGCGGATCGAGAGTCCGTCCGATTGGCAAGTGGTCCCAGCAACAGAGGCCTTGCAGGCATCTGATGGCATGATTGTCCGACGCCTGCACACTACTATCGGAACAGACAGCAAGTTGTCGCGTCCTGCATTTTCGAGAACCTCGCTCATACAGCACCATTACACTCGTGCGGAGGCGGCAGCCACCGCGATCGCGGTTGCAACCTTTCGTGTCGAGGGTGTCCCGGTGACGATCCGTACGCCGGTCCAGCGGCGTGAAGCGCACCTCCCCTACGGCTACGTGCTCCGGGAGTTGCAGGTGCTTCCAGCAGTGAGCCTGACGGTCAGGCCTGCCGTCACGATCGTGCCGCACGAACAAGAAACTGTCACGGTAACCGTAGAGGTGGAACGCGCCGGACCAGCCGCCCCTGCTGGCACCCTCGCACTCCAAGTACCGCCGGGGTGGGCGGCACGCCCTGTCCGTGTCAGTCTCGCCTCCCAACCTGTCGACGAACGTTTCGACTTCACACTCCACCGGACCGACTCAAGCCACACGGCGGACACAATTACGGCCGTAGCGACGCTCGGCAACCACACATACCGGGAAGGGTACCAAGTCATTACCTACCGCGATTTAGAAACGCGTTATCTCTTTCGCAACGCGCAGAGTGTCCTCCGGGACGTGGCGGTGACGCTGCCGGACACTCTGACTGTTGGATACGTTATGGGAATTGGCGATGAGATCCCCGCAGCGATTCGTCAACTGGGTGCACGCGTGCAGCTACTCGAAGGTTCAGATCTGGATACGGACGCACTGGACCAATTGGACGCGATTATCGTCGGCACGCGCGCCTACGCGGTTCGACCTGATCTCCATCAGCATAACGACCGGCTTCTCGAGTACGCCGAGCGCGGCGGGCATCTGGTCGTTCTTTATAACACGCAGGAGTTCGTGCCCAATCGCCATGCTCCGTTTCCCGCGGAGTTGCCGCCTCGGCCAGAGGAAGTCACGGAGGAAGATGCCGTGATCACGGTCCTTGCCCCGGGTCATCCGGTCCTCCACTGGCCGAATCGCATTGGCCCCAGCGACTTCACCGGGTGGGTCGAACAGCGGGGCTCGAAATTCCTGAGTGCCTGGGATTCCGCCTACACGCCCATTGTCTCGGCCCACGACCTTGGGCAGCCTGCGCAACAGGGTGGCTGGCTTATGGCATCGCATGGGCGTGGGCACTATACCTACTTCGCGTACGCCTTGCACCGACAACTCCCGTTCGGGGTGCCGGGTGCGTACCGGATCCTAGCGAATCTACTTTCGGTGCGTCGTGCGTCAGGAGTGCGTCGGCCCGATATCGACGGCGATGCGGCGCCAGTGCCCCTGGCGGAATCGCAGGATGCTCAACAGACACCGAGTCATGTGGCCGAGTACGATGGCGAGCCAAATGTCGGATGACTCAAGCCCGCGTGTGGCTTGCAGAACCGTACACAATCCCACCGGGACAATCAGTTGCGATACGATCGAGATATAAAATGGGCCTCGTGTGTCACCCGTCCCCTGAAGGGCCCCGGTGTAACTCATCGCGACCGTTACAAACAAACCAGAGATGGCAAGGTACCACAGCAGTTCCCGTCCCAGAGCAACCAATGGGCCGTCGGTCATCCCGAACAGTGCCAGCAGTGATTCGGGGATGAAGATGAAGGCGGTGCCCACCAGTCCAGCGAGCCCCAACCCGATGCTCGCGGTAATGTGGGTCGACCGAACGGCCCGTTCGGGGCGCCCGGCACCCAGGTTCTGCCCTGCCATGACGGTCGCTGCGCCTAACAGGCCATGCGAGGTCCAGGTAATCAGGGAAAATAGCTGGGTATACCCCACCGAGTAGACGCCCTGCGCCTGCGCGCTAAACGGAAGGGCGCCGATAAAGCGCAACATTAAGAGTCCCCCAAGGTTCATCACGATCCCCTGAAATCCGGCCGGCAAGCCAAAGCGGAAAAGTTGCCGAATAATCTGCCAGTCTGGTCGGTACGCCATCGTGCGGGAAAAACGAATTACGAGCCGGTTAGAAAATAACAGCCAGACGAAGATTAGACTGGTAATCCCGCTGGCCAACACACTGCCCATGGCAGCCCCACGCGTGCCGAACGCTGGAATAGGTCCGAAGCCACTGATGAGCACCACACTAAAAATCACATTCAAGCCGGTCATTAAGATGCCGAGCCGCATCGGGGTTTTGGCGTCACCCGCGGCACGCACCGCCCCACTAAACATAAAGAAGCTCAACATGCCGAAGCTGAACACAAACATGATGCGGATATAGGGCAGGGCTTCGACTTGTACATCTGGAGCCGCATTGATGGCGTTCAGCAAGGCGGGTGCGGTCCAATATCCGAGGGGCGCTAGGACACCAAGGGCTAACCCAATCGCTACGATGAAAGCCTGGTACACCGAACGGTTCACCTTGTCAGCGTCACCCGCACCAGCAAAGCGGGCCACGAGTACAGCCATCCCCGTAAAGATCGATGCCACAAAGACGATCACCAGGATAAAAATCTGCATGCTAACGCCGATGGCCGCATTGCCAATATGGCCGACGTAGTTTCCGACCAGCACCTGATCAACAACGCCCTGCAGTCCTCCGATGATGTTTTGCACCATGGTCGGCCAGGCGAGAAGCCAGACCGAGTGGCCAAGCGGCCCTTCGACGACGCGGCGATCAAATTGTTGTTGGGGCTGTTGTCTGTCGGTCATTCGGTGATCCACCAAGGGATCGTATTAGTGACGCAGTGCCTCAAGACACTTGTTCCCAAGTCTCACGGGTCGCACTGCGGACAATCGCATCGAGGACCCGCATGTTCAGGATGGCGTCTTCGAGCGGTGTGGGTACCACTATATCCTGCAAGATCGCTTCGGCGAACAATTCCGCCTGAATTGTGTATTGATCACACACCTCGAAGCGAACCTCCTCTCGGGTTCCATCCGCCTGAGTCCACCACAGCCGACACGGACGATCGGGCGGTGCGTTAAAAGGAATTTCAATCTCGATGCTTCCCCGTTCACCTAGAATCTGGACCCGCTGATACGGCGCTTGCTGTGTCGAACAGAGCAACGTTGAAGTCCCAGCAGGAAACTCCAAGACCGCCGACGTGTGTCGGTCCGTCTCAAACCGCGGGTCCCGATCAATGACGCCGAACACACGCTGCGGTTCAGCCGCAAAAAGCCAGCGGGAAAGCGACACCGGATAACAGCCAATGTCGAGCAAGGCGCCACCCCCAAGTGCTGCCTGATTCCGAATATCCGCAGTGTCGTTATTGAAATAACTAAACACCGTCTGGATGGACCGTAAAGAACCAATGGCCTCCGTGTGCACCAACTCGTACGCATGTTGCCATTGCGGATGATGCCGATACATAAACGCTTCCATCACCTTGAGCTGCGGAAAGCGTCGCGTTGCAGTTAACAACCGTTGCCCATCTTCGGCAGTGATGCCAATCGGTTTTTCACAGAGAACATGTTTGCCGGCTTCGAGCGCCTTGATTGACCAAGAGACGTGCTGATGATTCGGTAGCGGATTGTACACCGCATCAATCTCCGGATCGGCCAGTAACGCATCATACGATCCATAAAATTTCTGGAGACCAAGGTCTGCCGCGGCGGCCTGCGCGGTCGCGAGGTGTCGGGAACTAATAGCTGTAACCTCGCCACATGTCCCCGCCTGGATGGCCGGGATGACTTTAGCGAGTCCAATCTTGGCCGTACTGAGCACACCCCAGCGAATTCTTGTCATGTCGCCTTTTCGTTCGTCACAAGTCTTGGCATACAATCCCCACAGACTGAATCCACGCACGGTCGCGTGCGGGGAAGGTCCTTCGGACTGTATGAGCTACCCTATCGTAAAACATGTGTTCGTTATCGTCGTCGGAATCACCGCGTGCGGCTTACTGTTCCACGCAGAAGCCCTACTCGGCGGACAGACCGTCAGGCAGGATGTGGCACCCCATTTGACGGATCTGCACAAGGTACTCCCAGACGCGGACACCTTTACTCATGAGACCGGCGTTTACCCATATTTTCTTGCCTATCAGGAACACCCCTCGGACGGGACCGTGCTCGTGGGACTTGCGTTTTTTAGTGAAGAGGTCGGCGCCAGAGTGACAGGCTATTCTGGACCGATCAATATGATGGTTGGTCTGGATTTGACCGGATCGTTGCGCGGGGTCACTGTGATTGACCATCAAGAACCGTACGGGTCCCGGTCCATCGAACAACCAGTCTTCCAGCGCCAGTTTATTGGAAAACATGTCCGCCAAATGTTTCACGTCGGCACCGATATCGACACCGTGTCAGGAGCGACTATTACGGTCCGTGCGGCAACCGATGCCGTCCGGCGCGGGTCCCGTCGGATGATGCGCGCCTACCTGCAGAGCCGTCAGACCGAGCCGTCGCCATGACTGTTAGTCGTGTGCTCATCTCACTCGTCTGGCTCATCGTCCTTGGTGCTGGTGCTCTGTCACCAGATGTGTTGGCGCAATCAGGACCAGGAGATCAACCGGCGACCCTGTCGTTAGACGAACTGACCGCCTTGATGGAAGAAGACGAAGCGCAAGACTCCGTCACGTCGATGACCACCGACGAGCTCATCGACATTGGAGGGCTTGTCCTCGTGCTGGGAATTGCGCTCGTTAGTTTCGTTACACAACAGGTGTGGCTCAAGTATGGGGTCTTTGTCCTCGTCATCGGGTATCTCGGGTTTGCCAAATCAAGCCTGGTATCGATCGTTAATATTTTTGCGATTCTCGAGGGTAACCTTCCGACCTTCCGGCATGGCGTGCCGTGGTATCTGTTGATCGGGTTTACCGTTGTCTCAACCATTCTGTGGGGACGGCTGTATTGCGGGCGGCTATGCGCCTTTGGCGCGCTCACACAATTGCTGGATCGTATTGTGCCCCCGCGGTGGCGCATCGAACCGCCAGCCTGGTTCGATCGGCGTGCGATCTATTTGAAGTACGTCATTCTCGTCGCCGTGTTGGTGTACTACTTTACAAGCGGTGACTTTCTCATCTATCGGTATGTGGAACCGTTCTGGATGTTCACGTTGAACGGCACCACGGTGATGTGGACGCTGTTAACGCTCCTGTTACTTGCCACCGTGTTTGTCCGCAACCTTTACTGTCGATACTTCTGTTCAGTGGGGGCCGCACTCGGCATTTTGTCCCAGTTAACGGTCTTTCGCATTAAACGCTGGCGCGAATGCAACACCTGCAAGATTTGTGAACACGCATGTGAATGGGGAGCAATTGATGGACCCCGCATCTCCGTTGCTGAGTGCGTGCGTTGTGACGACTGCGAGCGAATTTATGACGACCAGCAGAAATGCGTGCACTGGATCATGCTGCGGAAAAACTCGCCCTAACGTTCACGGCTAGACTCGGTCTCGGACGGCACAGCCAACAGTCCCCAACGACGCGTCCAGTCACCCAACGCCTGACTGCTGGACCAGTGCGTGAGGGGAACAGCACACAGCAGACCGATAAAGATCGGCATGAGCCACACAAAAAAGACCGGACTCGAATACCCCGTCGCACTCGCCCACACCAGCCCGATGAGTGTAATCCCCCACGTCCTCGTCCACGCACGTCTCCAGCCGAGCGTCTGGTCGTCACGTACCTGCGGGTCCCAGGTAATCGTGTGTCCGGTTAACACACTGAGCACTCCGCGTGTGTGATACAGCATCATCACCGGCGCCAGGACCACAGCAAACACCATCTCCAACAGTGCACTGCAGACCAAACGCACCGGTCCTCCATAGGCAGCGGATTGACGAACCAGTGCGAGGCTGAGCGCTAACAGTTTCGGCATAAACAAAAGGACGAGTGTGACGGCCAACAACGACAGCCACTGATTCGGCCGCCAAATGATCAACCACGGCGACCATGCGCTCACATCTATGACTGGTCCAGCTGCCAGTGTCGGTAGAAGCACGTAAGCCGTACTCGCCAGCAACATCAGTAACCAGAGGAGCGAAGACACATACCCCATTGCTCCCTGCACAAAGTGACAGCGACTGACCATGTGCAGACCGCGGCGCGGCAGCAATCGGAGATGCTGCAGACTGCCTTGCGTCCACCGTCGGTCACGCTTGACATATTCGACCAGATTACTCGGGACGTCTTCGTAGCTGCCACCCAGCGCCGGCGCCAGGTACACGTGCCAGCCGCCTTGACGCAGAAGGGCCGCCTCAACAAAGTCGTGACTGAGAATGGGGCCACCAAACGGCGGCACACCCGACAACACGGGTAACCGGCAGCAGTCGGTAAACGCCTGCACGCGGACGATGGCATTATGCCCCCAGTAATTTGCGGCGTCGCCCTGCCAGAAACTTTGGCCCGCGGCCAGCATGGGAGAGTAGAGACTCGCAGCAAACTGGATAAACCGTCCGAACAGCGTGCGTCGGCGCGCGGGAATCGGGACGGTTTGCACCAGACCCGCCTGCGGGTTCGCTTCCATTTGCCGCACCAACGCGACGAGCGTCGGTCCGGTCATGATGCTGTCGGCATCCAACACCACCATATAGTCGTAATGGGCACCCCACTCACGACAAAAGTCGGCGATGTTGCCAGCCTTGCGACCATGGTTCACAGGCCGGCGACGATAAGTAAGCGTCACTGGGCCAGAGATGGATTGGCGCAAGGCTGCCCACGCGGTTTCTTCCTGGCGGACGATGCCCGGGTCACGTGTATCACTCAAGAGAAAGAGATCGAACTGTGCACCGTGGCCGGTACGATTCACCGACTGCACCATGATTGCGATACCAGCCATCACCTGTTCGGGATCCTCGTGATTGATCGGCATCACCAGTGCCGTGGTACTGGTGAGCGGTGTGTCCGGTAACCCGGTACGAGATACGCGCGCCAGCGAGAGGGGATCGCGCTTGAATAGACACAGCACCCATCCGATGATGGCATTCCAGAACGCGATCGCAATCCAACCGAAGGTCAGAGCAAACAGGACCAGGATCACGCCCTCCAAAACAGTGAAGCCACTGCCCAGCATGATGTCGAACATGCCCCCAAGCCCACTAAGCACCGTCACTACGACCAAGCTTATAAACAGCCATCGTCGCAGTCGTAGCAATGGAATCCGTACGGCAGCCGCAGGTAGGTTAGTTGATGTGGTCGGGGTACCAGACATAGTTCCAGGTTTCACTCACACGGCGGTCGGCTTCCGTTAAGTACAACCGTATGTCCGCCGGTTGATCTCCGGCTGGGCTGAGCACGAACGACACACGCCAACTCTGACCATCGGGAAGTCGCTGCACAATCGGATCGGTCGTCTGTCCCGTCGAAGACTCCAGCACCGCCTGAACCGCACTCGTCGGAGCTGGCTTCAGTCCCGGCATGATCTTGCCAGTGAAATCCACAACGAACCGACGCTGACTGCGGGGGGGTGGATCATGTTGATCCGGTAATGCATCCCAGCCGATACGCGTTCGGACGACGTGCGCAAGCGTCTGGGTTTCCAGAGTACTGTCAAACGTTCGTAGGCGGTACTGATACTGTCGCAGATCCCCCGCGTTGAACGGCGCGTCGGGAACCCAGTAGGTCGCAATGTTGTCATTGAACTCCGAGTTGGTCGGAATCACGAGCAACTCCACTCCGCCCAGACCCCAATCACCCTCTCCAACCTCAACCCAGTAACTGGGACGCTGATGATAACGGGCTTCCAGATCTAGGTAATTCGCAAACTGCCGCTCGCGTTGGACCAGCCCGAACCCTTGCGGCGTATCATCGCGGAGCGAGGTAATGCGCAGACCAGGTCCATTATTGAGTGGACGCCAGATCCATTCGTTGCGAGCCGTGTGCATGGATACACCATCCGAGTCATGGACCTGCGGGCGAAAATCGTCGAAGGCCGGCAGGCGATTCGGGCCGTACAAGAACATGCTACTCATCGGTGCCACGCCGAGTTTCGTCACATCCTGCCGAGCATACAGATGTGCGTCGACGGTGAGCGTCGTGTGTCGCGCCGGATCCAGTTCAAACCGATAAGCGCCGGTTACCGACGGACTGTCCAACAAGGCCAGGAACGTCAACCGTGTAGCCTCGGGTTTTGGCTGGATCAACCAGAATGCGCGAAAGGACGGAAACTCTTCGCCGCTCTCCAGTCCCGTATCAATCGCGAGCCCGCGTGCCGATAACCCATGTACTTGCTCGTGTCCGACCAGTCGAAAGTATGACGCACCCAAAAACACCACGATCTCTTCCGGATGTTCTGCTCCACCCCGCCGGTAATAGATCCGAAAGCCCGCATGACCAATATCGCCTGTAATCTGATCAGCAACCGGAGCAGCCGGACCTACATAGCGGTAGCGTGCCTTGGTGAAGGGCAGACGTTCAACCTCGGTGTCGTGCACGATGTGGATTTTCACTGGTTGAGTGTAGAGAAAGCCTGGGTGTAGCGCCTGTACGGTGAAGCGGTGTTCGTCGTGCCAGAGGGACATTTCTTGGCGGAATTGGATCGCACGATATTGCTCATAGGTCAGCGCGGTCAGCGCGGCCGGAATGATCTCTGGCGGCGATGCATACTCTTGACTTGCCAAGGCCTGGGCGCGCGCGTCAACGTAAGTGAAGAGGGCCTGTTTGGGGTCCACGGCCGTTGTCAGATCAGGAGGGGCAACCGCCAACCCGGAAACCTCTGCGTGGTTGGTCTCTTGGCCCGACTGCGATAGTGTGGAGGGCTCCGTGCAGGCAGCGGTCAACATTAGCAACGGGACGAGCATGCGGCAACAACGCGTCATTGTGTTTACGCACTCCAGAAACTCGGGTCACCAATAGGGCCAGGAACCATGCTGAGTCTGATCAGTGCCCTTCTGTTTATCAATGTACTGCTACTGACACCACGTTGGCTACTCGGTGGCCACCACCTCTCACTGTGGATCGCCCTCGAAGCCTGCCTAATCGTCGGGTTGTGTGCGCTCCTACCCAGGTCGCGCTGGCACACCGGTGTGGCCCGCACAAGTGCAGTCGTGGTAGTGATTTTGAGCGCCGTTGGCTTCTGGGATGCCGTAATCCAACTCAGCCAGGCACGTCCGCTCAATCTCTATCTTGATCTGGTGTTGTTACGGTCTGTCCATCACCTCCTGACGGGCATCATTGGGGTCGCTGCCGCCACCGGCAGCATGGTGGGGGGATGTCTGGCGGTCCTCTGCGGCGTCTGGGGGCTGGCACGACTGCTGTGTCCGAGAAACCCGAAGAGGTGGATGACCCGGGTGCTCGGCTGGACGACGTTGACGGTGCTGTGCGTCGGCCTGCTTGGAGGCCAGGTCCCCGAGCTCACACGACGGATGGCGTTACCCGCCGTACAAACGGTGACCGACCAGGTCCGCCACTTCATGCGGATGATGAATGAACGGGAACGCTTTGCGACTGAACTAACCGCCGCACCTACAACCTACGCGGACGTGCCAAATCTGTTGGGATCACTGCACGATCGCGACGTGTTGCTAGCCTTTATTGAATCGTATGGTGTGTCTACCCTGGACGATCCGCGGTATGCACCGGTTATTCGACCACGACTGCACGAATTCGCGAGCCGCATGACCAAAGCCAACTTGCATGTGGCGACCGGGCTGTTCGTTGCGCCGATTCAGGGCGGACAATCGTGGCTTGCCCACGGCTCCTTGCTCAGTGGAACCTGGTTGGACAACCAACTGCGCTATGACCTCTTACTGGCGAGTGAGCGCGAAACATTGATTGACGATTTTCACCGTGCGGGCCACCGGACCGTTGCAGTCATGCCGGGCATCAGCCGCGTTTGGCCTGAAGGTGCACGGCTTGGGTACGATCAGGTCCTGACTAAGCGCAATATTGCCTACGCCGGACCACCGTTAAATTGGGTCACCATGCCAGACCAGTTTGTCTGGTCGTTCTTCGAACACACCGTGCGAACCACCCAAACCACCGACGCTGCGTCGCACACATCACCCATCTTCGCCGAACTGAGTCTGATTAGTAGTCACGCGCCGTGGACCCCGATTCTTCCAGTGCTTGAGGACTGGGACAGCATTGGGGATGGTTCAGTGTTTGAACCGTGGGAACACGCCGGGGAGCGGCCCGAGGATCTTTGGCGGGACCGGACCCGCATCCAAGAAGCTTATGCCCAATCGGTCGACTATGCCTTGAATGCAATGATCGGGTACGCTGAACGCTATGTCGATGATCGAACGTTAGTGATTGTCTTGGGCGATCATCAGCCCGCACCCCTAATCACCGATGACCATGCCAGTCGAGCCGTTCCCGTGCATGTGATCAGCGGTGACCCGGACTTGGTTGCACCGTTTGTCGCGTGGGGTTTTGCCCCGGGCGCATTGCCTCATCCCGATCACTCCCCGCGACGGATGGACGTCTTCCGAGATTGGTTCGTACACGCCTTCAGTCGACCAATCACACAGGCCCCTCCTTCTTTGTCGAAAGATCATCCGGAATGACCGACTTCGTTGCCCGTATTGCAACGTGGTTTGGGGTGTGCCGATCGCTGATCATGTACTGGCGCCCTGGATATCAGCGCCACTTGTGCCGCTTTTATCGCTCGATGGTCATGGCCGACGATTTGGTATTCGACGTGGGTGCCCACTTGGGGGATCGTTCTGTAGCATTTGCAACCCTCGGCGCGCGTGTTGTAGCTCTTGAACCGCAACCTCAGATCGTGCCGTGGCTGCGCCGCCTGGTACGACGGCATGATCGGATCACCATACGGGCTGAAGCAGTTGGTCGCACTCCTGGACATGCATCACTCGCAATTAGTCGACGCACGCCCACACTATCAACGCTGGCCACTACGTGGCGACAAACGCTACCAACCGTTAACCAAAGTTTTCGCCACGTCCGGTGGGAAGAACATGGGGTGGTTCCGGTCGTAACATTGGATCACTTGATCAGCCTGTACGGTGTCCCGCAATTCTGCAAGATCGACGTGGAGGGTTACGAAGCGGAAGTTTTGGCGGGAGTCACTCAACCGTTGCCCCAAGTGTCCATCGAATTTGTGCAGGGTGGACTAGACGTGGCCTTGTCATGCCTGCAACGTTTAACGGAGTTGGGAGTGTATGAGTTTAACGCTGTATCGGGGGAAGAACGCCGCTTCCTCTTCGATGGCTGGCTGACCAGTGGCCGGATGACCGCCTGGTTACAAAGCGGGGCGAGCAACTTGTCATCGGGAGATTTATACGCCAGACTGCTATCCACACCTGCTCATGACACACCGGACCATTCACGAATCAGTCGAACCTGATAGGTCGATTCCGTCCTGGCACGCCCTGACCAATACCGAAGCGAAAGACGTTGTGGCTCAGGACCCAGTGTTGATTCTTCCAGTCGCGGCGACGGAACAACATGGTCCCCATCTTCCACCCTCCACGGATGTAGACATCGGGCTCGGCCTCCTCTCCAGTGCCTTCCGTCAATTGCCGGACAATTTTCCGGCATGGGTTTTACCAATGCAGGCCGTGGGTGCCAGTCGTGAACACGCGCGCTTCCCAGAAACTGTTAGCATCACTCACGAACAACTAAGCCAGCGTATTTACGACACCGGGAGTGCTCTGGCGGCATGCGGTGTCAAACGCCTTCTCCTCTCCAATAGTCATGGGGGTAACCCTCCCGCAATGGCTGCGGCGGGGCTGCGACTGCGCGAAGAGCATAACCTACTGGTCGTCCACGCCAACTACTTTCGCTTTCCGCATCCAGTGGATGTAAAACTTCCCGCTGCAGAATGGCGCCACGGCTTTCATGGCGGTGCCGTTGAAACCGCGATGATGTTACATCTGCACCCCGAACGTGTGCAGCTCGACACCCTTCCACATAACAGGTCACTAGGACAGGATCTGGCGGACACCTTACAGTTCCTGAGCCCTGAAGGTTCCACAGCGTCTTTTTCATGGCTCGCTGGCGATCTTCATCCGTCTGGCGTGACAGGAGATACACGCTTGGCCGATCCTGACATGGGCCAACGCCTTGTGACGTCTTACGGAACGGTACTCGCGAGAATCATCGAAGACGCCAAGGCCTTCCCCGTGGAACGCTTAGTCTGATCAGGCAGGGATCCTATTTTCCAGTCGCCGCGCCAGACAGGAGATCGGAAAGCCAGTGTCCTGATCGGGTCGCCTTCGTTTTGACGTACGGCAGATTGTGGTTGTTGAGAGTTCCGTAGATCGGTTGCCGATCGATCACCTGGATACCGGAGTCCCGAAGGGTTTGCACTTTGTTGGGATTATTCGTTAAGAGTTGTACGCGCTCAATCTGTAGGTGCTGCAACATCTGCACCGCTACATCGAATTGTCGCTCATCGGCATCGAAGCCCAACGTGTTGTCCGCCTCGACTGTATCCAGCTTCTGCTGCTGTAAGGAATATGCCCGGAGTTTGTTGCCAAGACCGATACCTCGCCCTTCTTGTGCAAGATATAGCAGCACACCGCCGCCGTGCGCTGCAAAGTGACGCAAACTGCCACGCAATTGCTCGCCACAGTCGCAACGGAGGCTTCCAAAAAGATCCCCAGTGAAACAGGCAGAGTGGATTCGTACGGGTACCGGATCGGGCCAGTGTTCTCGTGACCCGATCAGCACCGCCACGTGTTCAAAAATTCCGTTGGCTTCACGAAACAACATGAAGCGGGTGTCCTCTATCTCTTCGAGTGGAACGGGCCCGTCACTGACATGTGTCAACACCACCGGGGAATCAGCAGTCATCGCATCGATGTGTGCGGTCGTCGCAGCGAGAATGCTGCCATCCTCAAGAAGTGTTCGCACGGCCGGTAGTTTGTCCGCGTCCACAGGCGCGCTCACAATGGCGGGCAGTAACCTAGCGAGTCGAGCCAGTGTAATACCACCAGCTTCTGGCGCCGAAGCTGCTCGCAGATCAAGCGACTCCGTGCTGTATGTCTGTCGTGCGCTGGACAGATGTAAAATCTGGTCCGGGCGTATTTCATCAGTGAGCCCAATACTCACCCCACCGCCGCGTTGATGGATTGGCGGATTACATGCTGCGTCAATGGAGCGAGTGAAGCCCATTACCTCAGCTCGATGGTGTGTGACGACTAGACGAACGGGTTTATTATGGAACTGCTGGATCTGGGTGAGAGTCTCAAGAGTGAGACCCTCCACAGTGGCGACCAATGTGGGTTCGGACTCCTGGCCGTCTAGCTTGGTGACCAACAAGGGGCGACCGCGCCCAAGCTCAAATAACCCGCGTTCAGCGTCGTGCATGTTGTGTCCAGTGTGACGAATAATAAAGTGTTGCGCGAATGAAAACTATTGACGAACGAACCGCCTGGCATCTCCTTCGTGCCGTATCTCCAGGCGACACGGTCAAAAATCAATCCGCCCGCATCTACCATCATTCCAGTCCGGATGTCTGGTTGCAAGTCCAGACTGGTGGTACATGGGAGGCCTCAGCCTCTGTGACTCACGAGGCACGGGTTCTGCTTGATCTGTTTTTACCACTTCAGTTGCAGACCGAACTCGTAATCGCGCAGACCGGACAGAGCCTCGATGGACGCATCGCCACCGAAAGCGGTCACTCGCACTACGTGACTGGCGCGGCCGATATTCGACGACTGCACCGACTGAGGGCGATCGTGGATGCTGTCGTTGTGGGAGCTGGTACGGTAGCTGCCGACGATCCACATTTGACCGTTCGGGCAGTCGACGGGAACAACCCTGTTCGAGTGGTGCTTGACCCAAAGAACCGCTTGGACAGAAACAAGCATATTTTCTCTGATGGGGCTGCGCGTACTTTGGTGATTCATCAAACCTCCGACCCTGTAAATCGTGCAACCAGTCCGCAGGGCGATGACAACATTCTGTTGCCGATAGTCGACACGCAGCCGACTAACAATCCTGATGGGTTCGCCAGCTTTGATCCAAAAATGATTCTAGAAGCCCTTAATGTCCGCGGGTATAAGCGCATTCTGATTGAAGGAGGTGGCATCACAATCTCTCGCTTTCTTCAAGCGGATGTCCTCGATCGCTTACATGTCACAGTTGCGCCATTGCTCATCGGGTCAGGCAGACCAGCACTGAGCTTGCCTCCGATCGCGTCATTGCAGCAGGCGCTTCGGCCAGCGTGCCGTCACTTTCATCTCGGCGAGGACGTGTTGTTCGATCTAGACCTCAGACAACCTTCCGTTCTGCAGGAAGAGCCAGTAAATCCAAATGACCCACGACCAAGCTGAAATGCCCGCCGTCGACTTTCTGTCGTCGTCTATCAGCCCACTCGCGAATCCTGTGGGCCTCGGTAGAGGGTTCGACCTCGAGAGCCGCTTCTTCCCACGTGCTGAGTAACTGTCGAACTAACTGGGAGTCTGCTGAACCGAGGTGCCACGGACTTGGTCGATGCCACGTCCGGTAACCAGCCGCCTTGAACAGCGTCTCCGCAACAGCGTTCGCTGTCGGTCCAAGAGCTGGACCCAGTCCCTTATCCCGAAGCTGATGCTGATTAAGAGCCTCTCGGACTAGGGTGTCGTCTAAATGGTTGTCTGGAAGAGGATGGTTCTCCGCGCGGTCCGTGTCGTGAGGGTTGACGTGGAACCATTGGAGATCGCCGCTGTAGGTCAAGCCGAAAAGCACACCGCAACGCGCCGTTTCAACGGCGCACACAAGGCGCTCTAACCACGCGTGTGAAACCAGATCGAGCAACGCAGATCCAGTCACCAAATCGGTTGCTTTAACCAGATTGATGCCTTCATCAGCAAGATCACCATGCACGCATCGCACTGCTTGGACTCCTTCCGGAATGTCAACCGCTGCAAGTAGTGACTCATCCCTGTCAATCAACGTCCACTCCTGATCGGTAGCCAATTTTGGTGCCAAGTAACGAAGATTGGAGCCCGTACCACTCCCGAGATCAAGAATGCGTGACCAACCATAGGTAAGCCAGTCAGTTTGCAAGGGAAACAAAAGGTCTGATGCTCGGGAACGGTGATCCACAGGTTCACGTAACCGCAACCACTCGGCGGCAAAATGTTGCCTAAGACTCATCAGGTGTCAATTCCAGTATGGCTTCTTCGAACACGCGAGCCGCTTGAACCCAACTCGGCAAAGACAAAGCGTGGCGACGGGCAGCCGCTCCGATCGTGTCACGCCGAACCTGACCTGCCTCGCCCGCCAAGAGTGCGCTAAGCGCGTCAGCTAACAATTCTGGATTCCCAGGTTCCACTAACATGCCAGTGTCTGGAGGAACGGTGCTGGGAATCGCACCGGCAGTGGTGCTGACAATTGGGAGCCCTCTCAGCATAGCTTCCACCAGCGCCATACCATATCCTTCGTAATGGGATGGGAGGACAAAGACTGAACTAGTGTCGTAGAAATCGTTTACGACATCTGTGCTGCATTCCCCAGTGAAACAGATTCGCCCGGAAAGTCCACTCGTCCGAGCCTTCTCCTGGACCAACGCTGCATAAGTCGGCGCCCGTGTAAGACTGCCTACACAGACACAAGTCCATGAGATTTCCCGAAGCCGAGCCAACGCCTGAATCAACACCTCGTGGCCCTTTCGAGGAATCACGGACGCAACACATAACAGGCTCGGGGGATCACCGGAAACTGGGCCTTGCGCTAAGCTCGCGGGATCGTTTCCGGGTGATACCACGCGCACAGATGACACGGGTACACCATACGTGTCCATTTGCTTTGCCGTAAACGCGCTCGTCACGACTACACCCTTGCAGACTGCGAGCGCGTTGCGTTCGTGGGTCGCTAGCTGCTGCCTAGTTTGATCGGCAAGTCCGGTCTCCTCAGTAAGAGGATGATGAATCAGACCCAAGATCCGTAGTCGGGAGCTGTGGGTGTCTGCAAGGTCCGCGAATCCAGCCAAAGCTAATCCATCGATCAACACCCGGGCACCATCAGGACACGCCTCCAAAGTTTGAGCGAGGCTCGTCCGTGCTTGATTATCCACTACGGGGAACGCGCCTTCGAGATTGTGGACTGTTACGTGCCACGCTCGCTGACGAAGTTCGTTCGCGATGCGCGCATCGTACAAATACCCACCGGTGTTTTGGGCGAGCGACCCTGGAACGACCAGATGCAGTTCGACTGTAGTCACACCTCGCCTTCGAAGCTAGCCCAAGCGACGGGAGATTCTTTTAAGGTAACGCAGAGCCTGGTCACCGCGCGCGCGTTGTCCCCGAGCTTTCCGTCACGAATGGCCTGCACAAGGCGGTCAAAGATTTCTCGCGCAAGAAATTCCGTGGTCGTATTACTTCCACTGAAGCGAGGCTCGTCGTCGAGGTTACGGTAATCAAGATCTGCCAGTATTGCTTTAAGGCACGCACTGGCCTGACCAATATCCACAACTAAACCATCCGCATCCAGAATCGGACGACGGAACGTCGCATCAACCACATAGGTCGCACCGTGCAAGTTTTGCGCGGGGCCGAATACCGGACCACGCAAACTGTGGGCAATCATAAAATGGTCGCGAACATTCAAACTGTACACAGCTGACACCTCCTAATAACAGATGCGGTGGCAGAGTGTAGTCCCTGGATCTTGACTCAACCTTGCCATCACTTCAGGTAGTTCTTCGAACGGACTTTCTCCCGTGATCAATGCATCAAGGTGTCCATCGCGAAGTAACTCCATCGCTAAAGCCATCCGCCGCGCATGATTCCACCGCGGCGTTTGATTCGGATTCAGACGCCCTACCTGGCTGCTCTTGAGCGTCAAACGCCGCGAATGAAACGCTTCGCCTAAAGGTAACGAAACGGATTGATTGCCATACCAACTGACATCAACGATTGTGGCTTCGTCACCGGCAACGACCAGTGCATCTCGAAGTCCTTCAGGTTGACCACTCGCATGGATAACTAAATCCGCCTCAGTATCTGCAGGTACCGCAGTAACAAGCTGAATGCCGAGATCAGCAGCTACTTTGTTACGCGTCGGGTTGACATCGACCGCCACCACCTTGGCGCCAGGTAACTGCCGGCACAACCAGCTAATTAGCAAGCCGACTACGCCCGCGCCAACAACCACAATGTAATCACCGACAGCAGGCTGTGCATCCCAGACAACATTTACAGCGGTTTCCATGTTCGCCGCTAGCACCGCGCGACTCGCGGGAACATCACTTGGTACGGGAGTTAGTGCGTCTGGGTCGATCCAGTATCGATCCTGATGTGGATAAAGACAGAAAACGGTTTGACCTACAAGATCGGCTGGCGTATGTCTGTCGGCTTGCACTTCTCCGACACTGTTATAGCCATACTTCACAGGCCCAGGAAAATCACCTTCCTGGAATGGAGCACGCATCGACTGATACTGCGATGGTGGCACTTTGCCTCCAAAAACCAAAGATTCGGTTCCGCGACTAATTCCAGAAAAAAGTGTGCGAACTTGCACCTCATTCGGTTGTCCGGGAGACAGAGATGCTGTCACTATCTCACCGTGGCCGGGGGCCTGGACCCAAAATTGCCGTGCGGTGTTAATCTCCGACATAGTTTTGTCGCTTTTCAGTAAAGACCATAACCTATTAGTGATGGTATCTGTAACTCATAACGTCCGGTTTCAGTCCAAGGGCAGCCCGACCCGCTTAGCAATTTACGATCTGTTGAGGCTGGGGCTGCCTCTCGTTCTGATGTTTACCGCTGTGACTAAGTGGCGTTTTGACCTGCCACTCGCCTATCTGCTTCATTCGATAGTGCTGTACGTAATCATGGCTGGCTTAATCCTGCGGAACATCCCAACCGAGTTTCCCAGTCCTGGACTCGGTATAGCGAATCGCATCACTTTAATCCGAGCGAGTCTAGTTCTTCCCGTAGTTCCACTACTGTTCCAACCGGGAATTCTAAACGATGTCGGCTATTGGTGGGTCATCATCATGTCGCTTATCGCCATGGTGTGCGACGGAATAGACGGTTGGATTGCGCGGAGGTCAGGCACTTCAACGGTGTTCGGTGGTCGTTTCGACATGGAACTTGATGCGCTGTTGATTCTAGCGTTGTCAACGCTGGTTGCATTGAGTGAAAAGGTTGGAACCTGGGTGCTCTTCATCGGTGCCATGCGCTACTTATTTGTGATTGCTGGCTGGATATGGCCGCGGCTGCAAGGCGCTCTGCCGCATAGTCAACGCCGAAAGACTGTCTGCGTGCTCCAAGGGATAGCTTTGGTGATTGGCCTAGCTCCCCTTACTTCGACTCCGGTTGCGACAACTGCCACTGGGGGCACACTTGCCTTGCTATTTGTTTCGTTCGCGATTGATACAAAGTGGCTGATTGCAGAATCGCCGCGGTAGCTTAACTCAGCTATCTAGGTCCGATAGGAGTGGCGGAGGGACAGGGATTCGAACCCTGGAGACGGTTTCCCGCCTAACGGTTTTCAAGACCGCCGCCTTCAACCGCTCGGCCATCCCTCCTGCAAAAGCCTCCTTTAATTCTTCTGTTTTCCGGACGTGGACTTTTGGTGCCTCCAGCCCATGTTCCGGCTTAGCCTGTGGGCTCCATTACTTCTTGCCCATCCATGAACGGTTGAAGCACCTTTGGAATGACCACTGATCCATCTTTTTGCTGGCCATTCTCAAGAATCGCTATAAACGTGCGCCCAACAGCCAGGCCGGAGCCATTGAGTGTATGTACGAACCGAAGCTTACCAGACCCTTCGGGACGGAACTTGATGTTAGCGCGTCGAGCTTGGAATGCTTCTGTGTTGCTACACGACGAAATTTCACGATAACCCTGCTGCCCCGGTAGCCACACTTCAAGGTCATATGTCTTTGCAGCCGCAAAGCCCATGTCACCCGCACAGAGTATTACCCGTCGATAAGGTAACTCAAGTTTCTCAAGTACCGTTTCGGCGTGTCGAGTGAGCGTCTCGTGCTCGTCATACGATTGCTCTGGCGTCGTAAACTTGAACAATTCCACTTTTTCAAATTGATGCTGTCGGATGAGCCCCCGCACATCTTTCCCGTACGAACCAGCTTCACTCCGAAAACATGGGGTATAGGCCGCGTAGCTCAATGGTAACCGGCGACCGTCAAGAACTTCGTCGCGATGAAGATTCGCGAGGGGGACTTCAGCGGTCGGAATGAGATACAAGTTGCGATCGCCAACTACCTTAAACAGGTCCTCTTCGAATTTTGGTAAGTTTCCAGTTCCGAGTAAGGCCTGATCTTTAACCAAAAATGGCGTTCCTGTCTCTGTGTAACCGTGTTCGCGTGTATGGAGTGCCAACATAAAATTGATGAGAGCGCGGTTGAGTCTAGCGCCGTCACCAAACAGCACCGCGAAGCGCGAGCCCGACATTTTTGCTGCGCGCTCGAAATCGAGCACGCCCAATGCTGGCCCGAGATCCCAATGGGCTTTCGGTGTGAAATTAAACTGTCTTGGGTCCCCCCAGCGACTGATTTCCTGATTGTCGGTTTCGCCTGCACCGGGCGGCACGCTAGCATGGGGGATATTTGGTAGTTGTAGTAGGAGATCGCGGTACGCTATTTCAACCTTCTTAAGTTTTTCTTCTTGTTTTTTGATCTCGTTGCCGTATGTTTGGCCTTGTTTCACGAGCGCAGCAGCATCATCCCCTGCCGATTTGGCAGCCGCAATCTTGGCACTCAATTCCTTGCGAAGGCGTCTCGCCGCCTCAAGTTCTGGAATAATGGCCAAGCGCTCAGCGCCAAACCGCTTGAGGGAGGCAAACTCGTCTTGTAGCTTTGCGGCTCGTACGCCCAGTTGGGCCTTAGTTTCATCGAGCCGATCTTTGACTAGTGTCGGATCTAGCATTACGGCATTGTAAATCGTTTATTCTAGAAGCAAAACCTGAGGTACGATGCAGCCGAGGAGGCAGGTGTGACAGTCCAGATTCGTAAAGCTGTGTTTCCGGCAGCCGGGCTTGGGTCTCGGTTTCTACCAGCGACTAAAGCACAGCCAAAAGAAATGTTGCCGCTGGTCGATAAACCTATTATTCAGTATGGCGTAGAAGAAGCGCTGGCGTCTGGCGCTGAGCAAATCATTGTGGTTGCTGGTAAGTACCAGCATGTTATCGAGGCCCATTTCACGCCCAACAAGCCACTGGAAGACTTTTTAGAATCCCAAGGCAAGACTGATCTGTTGACCGAAGTACGTGCAGTCCCCTGTCCTGCGACATTTACATCGGTCCTGGAGGCTACGCCCCTAGGACTTGGTCACGCGGTTCTAGCAGCACAGGAAGCGGTCGGCGACGAACCATTTATGGTCATTTTGAGCGATGACGTGATTGACGCGCAACCTCCCGCGACGCGCCAACTTATTAATGTGTACAACGACCTCCAGAGTCCTGTGCTCGCTGTCGAACGTCTCCCGGCTGATCAACTTAGCCAGTACGGTGTTATTGATGCCGAACAGATTCGAGACGGAGTGTATAAGATTCGCGATTTGATCGAGAAGCCGAAGAGTGACGAAGCCCCGTCTGATCTTGCTATCATCGGACGCTACGTATTGACTCCGAATATTTTTTCAATCCTTGACACGACGCAACCAGACACCAAAGGTGAAATTCAGCTCACCGATGCCCTCCGTGAATTGTTGCGTACTCAACCAATCTATGCCTGTGAAATTAATGGCGTTCGTCACGACACTGGTAATAAACCTGGATTTCTTCGCGCAACCACCTATTTCGCCCAGCGACAATTCGATCTTGACGGGCCTTTTTGAAAGCCTGTCCTTACCGAGAAGGCTTCCTTGAGGAGGCGCTTTCGCCAGAAGAAGCCCCGCTTGATGATGAATCAGACTTGCTTGAATGAGTCGACGTCTTACTAGTCGCTTTCCCTGAGTCTCCACCAGAACTTGTCCCTGACGCTGCCTTGTCCTTCGAGCCTTTCGCCGGCACGGGTTTTGAACCTGCAGAACCTTTTTTTGCGTAGTCAGTTACGTACCAGCCACTGCCCTTAAACCGAATGGCGGGAGAAGACATGAGCTTGCGGACCGAGCCGCCGCATTTCGAACAGGTGGTCACTGGCGGATCAGCCAATTTACGGATTAATTCAAATTGGAGACCGCACTTGTCACACTCGTACTCGTAAAGAGGCATTTCTTTATTTGTTGATAATTTCCTGATCGTAGTGGGGTGCTCTCAGAATTGTCAACGACCCAACACTTGTGTGAAAGGTTTAATCCAATAGATTCCCATCGTTCTGGCCAAGCATTAGTTTCCGGTGCATCCAAAATGGCACGGCTCCGTTAGACAACACTGTGTCGTGGAAGTCTTTCAGAGAATAGCCCGCCGGGCGCTGAGCCTCGTAATCGGCGCGCAACCTTAGCAACATCAACTTGCCTACAGCGTACACGATATAGCCTGGATCAAAGGTGCCTCGCTCCGCCTCTTGACGCGCGTTCCCTTCTTCAAGAAAAGCCTCGTCGCGAAAAAACCGAACCGCCTGCTCCACCGAATAGTCCTCCGCGTGTAGCTTGATACCTACGACAAGCCGCGCGAGTCTGATCAGTGCTTCGGCAAGCTGCCCCAAGCGAATATGGTCATCGCCTCGACCGAATCCAGCATCTATCATCATTTCTTCGCAATAGTGCGCCCAACCCTCAATAAAAGACAACGCTGAAAAAAAAGTTGATTTACGTGATTTCGATTTAACCTGCCTCAAGTGCTGGAAATGCAAAAAGTGCCCTGGCACGGCTTCGTGAATCGACACACACCAAAGCGCACCGTGCGAAAAATCTCGAAGGTGGGCATTTTGACGATCCGCAGGCCAGTTCGGGTCGGCCGCAGTAATGTAATAGTATGCGCGATTTGGGTTTAATTCGAATGGCCCAGGTGTCCACATGCTGGCAAACGTCCATCGGAAAAACTCTGGAGTTGGCGCAACAACAAGGGACTCGCTTTCTGGGATCGAGACAATGGCGTTTCGCTCAACGAATTTGGATAATTCCTCGACTTGTTGACTGACAACCGGCACAAGTTCAGCGTTACTTGGATGATCGTCTTTCACGCGACTCCACGCATCGTGAGGATCTTTGCCCTTTAGCCGGCCCGCAACGCGTCGAAATTCTTCTTGCGTTTCGCGTAACTCCCGCATGCCGATTGCCAGCAATTGATCAACCCCTATCGTAATGCCTTCTTCCAGGCGCAACTTTTCTTCGAAATGCTTGCGGCCCAAACGAAAGGATCCTCGGCATCGCGGCGCTAGGTCATCTCGTAGATATTCAAGATATCTTTGGATAGTCTGAGTTGCTTCCGTCGACGCGTCAGCAAGATCACCGAGCAAGTGCGGATCGTCGAGAGCAGATAAAGCTTTTGGTAGGTCGCGCTCAATGAACGTTAGCGTCCCTTCAAAAGCTGTTGCTCCAATCTTAACGAAAATACCGGGTGGGTCATCAATGTTGGTACGGGCAGCCTCTATAAATCTCGGAACCTGTCGAAGTTTTGAGAGAATGCGTCGCGCACGTTCTTCGACCGGTGCGTATGGAAAGAGCATCTGCCCTGCAAGACTCATTGCTAGGGTTTCAGCATATTTACGGGGATCATGCCTCCAACTCTGCAATTCCTCTTGCTCAAAGATCCGCCCGCGCACATTATCTTCAAGCATCCGTCGCTCGAGGCGTTCAACAGATGTGAGACCCCCCGACCCAATAGCCTCAAAACGGCGACGAAAACCTCCAAGCTCACGCCCTTGGGCCTCCAGCGCTACCGCACTCGGATTTTCCAATAAATCATCATTGACGTGGATACCATCGAACGCCGCGTCCGTAGGGTACATTTCGTAGAGATAGGACAGATATTCCTCCACAAGATGCGCCAAAGGTTCAGCTGACTGTATCGGTCTGTTCATTGGGCTCAATTTGGTTCATCGCCGCTGAAATCACTCCAAATGGTACAATAGCTCTACACGACGTCTAGCTCTGTTTTCTACTATTTTCCTTAATCACGCGTTCGCACAAGCGTGCGGTACTCAGCATGTCCGGCACCCTCTACGTGGTCGCCACGCCAATTGGCAACCTTGAAGACATCTCGTTTCGAGCCCTACGCGTATTGCGGGAGGTGGACCTAATTGCAGCTGAAGACACACGCCGAACTGCAAAACTGCTTCAACATTACTCGATTCTCACTCCAACTACGAGTTTTCACGCCCATAACGAAAAACGTAAACAGGCTTTGTTGCTTAACAAGCTGAATAAAAATCAGTCAATAGCCCTAGTTTCTGATGCTGGAACACCAACTATCTCAGATCCTGGTGCACTTATCGTGGCTGCTGCGACTGAAGATGGAATTCGAGTCGAGGTAATACCTGGACCGAGTGCGGTCATCACGGCCATTTCAGCATCTGGTCTTTTAAGTGGAGCTTTCACCTTTGTTGGGTTCCCTCCAAGTAGGTTGAAAGACCGAATTTCATGGCTTAATGAGCTTGAAAAGGACGACCGAGCCATAGTTTTCTTTGAGTCACCTCATAGAATCAGGACCACGCTCGAACAGATGCAGCATATTATGAGTGATAGAAATATTGTAATAGCGCGTGAAATGACTAAAATTCACGAAGAGTTGGTCAAAGGACCTATTTCTGAAGTTTTGAGTTCACTCAAGTCAAAGGTTAAGGGTGAAATAACGGTGGTCATATCACCTAAGTCTAAATCTTTAAAGAAAAACAGCCCACCGACAACTGAACAGATATGGAAAGAGTTCCGTCATTTAACCGAACAGGTAGGCCTTGGAAAGCGGGCATCAATCTCTAGAATTGCAAAGTCTTACAATATGAAGTCTCGTGATATTTACTCTGCAATTGTAAGGGCTAAATCATAGGTTAAATAACCATATAATATTGATTCTCTTAAATAAGCCGCGGGATTTTTTCATCTTCTTGACCCTTAGTGGTGCTTCTGCTAATGTAGCGCGGCTCGAAGATGGTTTTTCGCGTATTCTTCGCCTCAGGTTGATGGCACACGGAAACTAGCGTAGGAGGCTCAATGGCAAAAGAGCGCCGCACCCGCACTCAGACAAAGAAAACGGCAGCTTCCAGGAAGGCCCGTTCGAGTACAAAAGCGAACGATTCCTCGAAAACAGCTCGACCGTCCGGAGTAGACGCCAAGCGGACGAGCTATCTTGAAGCAGTGAAGCTTTATGAAAAGGGACTCGAAGCTCTACAACAGCGTAATTTCACTATTGCTTCTGCGTCGCTAAAAGCCGTTATTGACGAACACGGTGACGAGAGGGAATTACACGAGCGTGCTCGAATTTACTTAAAGATCTGTGAGCGGGAACTCGCTCCCCTCTCCGCAGAACCTCAGACCCAAGAGGAACTCGTATTGGCCGCGACGGTGGCGCTCAACGAACAGGAAACCGAAAAAGCGCTGGGCTATTTGGAGCAGGCGGTCAGGGAGAATCCTTCCGCAGATGGAGCGCACTATATGCTTGCCGTAGTCTTTGCTCAACAAGGCAACGCCGAACAGGCACTGACGCACCTAGGCCGTGCGATTGAACTTGACCCAGAGAATCGTCTTGTGGCGCTACAAGAAGTCGATTTCGACATATTTAAAGATGAAATAGAGTTTCAGACACTCGTCGAGGAACCACCAACGCCAAGTCCGAAACCACGTCGATCGGTCTTCTAGATTCGAGCCCTTCGAGTGAACCTCCGTCACAGAAGTGCAGCATAATCACTGGGCTCGATCTACACTGTGACTGTGATTGAGACTCGAAATTCCATAACTAACACGCACATTGTGGTATTGGCCGCTGGTCAAGGCACCAGAATGAAGTCTTCCCGACCAAAGGTGCTTCACGCCGTTGCTGGCGTGCCGATTATTGTTCACGTTTTACGCGCAATCGAACCTCTCAAAGCAAGCTCAATTGCAGTCGTCATAGGACACAAGGCCGGCCTCGTAGAAGATGCACTCGCTGATCGAACCTCAATTCAATTTGTGCACCAAGAACCTCAGCTGGGAACCGGACACGGACTTTTGCAAACCGAATCACTCTTGGCTGGTGCAACTGGTACCCTTTTGCTTCTTGCCGGTGATGTTCCTCTTCTACGTCCGTCCACCCTAACGGACCTTTTAGATACCCACCGCGCGGCGGCGGCAGGGCTGACAGTGCTGACAGCCAACGTGCCACACCCTTACGGATATGGCCGAATCTTGCGCCGTAACGGCCAATTAATCGGTATTGTTGAGGAACGAGATGCGACCGACAAACAACGAAAGATCCGAGAAATCAATAGCGGTATCTATGCGTTCGAACTGACATCCCTTTTCGATTCACTGAAACAAATTGCGGCAGAAAATGAGCAAGGCGAGTACTATTTGCCCGATATTGTCTCAATCTACCAGCGACTGAATTTACCGGTCGAGACGCTCACGCTGGAGCAGGCGGACGAGATTAGGGGCATCAACAGCCAGAGGGAATTGGCGGAGGTGAATGCAATCGTGCGACAAGGTAAAAACGAAGAACTCATGGCAGATGGTGTGACCATTGACGATCCTGCGTCAACATTCGTCGACGTAGATGTAACGGTAGGCCCCGATACCGTGCTCCATCCCGGGGTTATACTGGAAGGACAAACTCGTATCGGTGCCGCATGTGAGATTCATAGCGGTTCTCGCATTGTTGACTCGACACTTGAAGACGGCGTCACCATCCAAAATCATTGCGTAATCACTCGATCGCGGATCGCAAAAGGTGCACGGATTGGCCCCTTTGCCCATCTGCGCCCCGAGAGTGACATTGGCGCCGAAGTGAAGATTGGCAACTTCGTGGAAATTAAAAAAGCTGCGATTGGCGCAGGGACAAAAGCGAGTCACCTCGCCTATCTGGGTGATGCAACAATCGGCCAAAAGGTGAATGTCGGTGCTGGCACGATCATTTGCAACTACGATGGTACGAAGAAACATCAAACCGTCATCGAAGACGGTGCATTCATCGGCAGTGATTCGCAACTGATCGCACCGGTAACCGTCGGGAAGGATGCCTATGTAGCCTCGGGATCATCCATCACCGATGACGTGCCGGCCGGCGCGCTAGCTGTCGCACGAGGCCGACAGGTCAACAAGCCAGGATGGACTGCCAAGAAACGTTCGTGAACGTGCACACACATCGCGAGGAATCACTCACATGTGCGGCATCATCGGTTATCTAGGATCGAAACCAGCCTTACCAATCATTCTTGACGGTCTCCGCCGACTCGAGTACCGCGGGTACGATTCGGCAGGTGTCGCACTCGTGCGTCAGGGCGCAATCGAGCGACGGCGTATGGCTGGAAAGCTGGCGCGGCTTGAACAGACGCTGACCGAACAGCCGGTTGATGGCGATTACGGTATAGGGCACACCCGCTGGGCCACGCACGGCCGGCCAAACGAAGAAAACGCTCATCCTCATGTGGATTGTTCTGGTCGTCTCGTGGTGGTCCATAACGGGATCATCGAAAACTATCTTGATCTCAAGCAAGAACTGCAGCGCGACGGACACCAGTTCATGACTGAGACTGACACTGAAACGATTGCCCATCTGGTTGAGCGCGAAATGCGTGAAGACGGCCTCGCACCTGCAGTCCGACGTGCGCTAGGTTCTATGCGCGGGATGTTTGCCATCGCAATTATTTCTGCAGACGATCCCGACACCATCGTCGCGGCTCGTCAAGGTCCTCCGATTGTGGTCGGTCAAGGCGAAGATGGGTCCTTTATCGCTTCGGATGTCACCGCGGTGCTCAACCATACTCGTAACATCGTCTTTCTTGGCGATGGCGAGATGGCCATCGTCAATCGCGAAGGTCCGACCTATACCGACTTTCAAGGAAAATCACTTGCCCTGAAACCACAACGTGTGCTTTGGGATGCTGTGTCGGCAGAAAAATCTGGTTACAAACACTTCATGCAGAAAGAGATTCGGGAACAACCCGATGCGATTCGAGAAACGTTATTAAGTCGACTCTCGCTTGAAAATCAAAGTGTCATACTGGACGACCTAGGCGCTTCAGACCAAGAGCTTCGTGAAATCGAACGGGTGGTGATACTCGCATGTGGTACCTCCTGGCATGCCGGCCTTGTCGGAAAATTTCTAATTGAACACCTCGCGCAGCTCCCTGTAGAAGTCGACTACAGTTCGGAATCTCGTTATCGCGATCCAATCATCAACCCAAAAACGCTCACGATCGCAATCACCCAGTCAGGTGAAACGGCGGACACCTTGGCCGCGCTACGGGAAGCTAAGCGAAAGGGTGGCCGCAGCTTGGCGGTTTGTAATGTCGTCAACAGTATGGTCTCCCGGGAGGCCGATGGGACTGTGTACACCCATGCAGGCCCAGAGATCGGGGTCGCATCTACCAAGGCATTCGTAACACAACTGGCGGTACTGCATTTAATCGCGCTCTACCTTGCTGGGTTACACAAGCGACTCTCGTCGCAGGACACCCAGTCACTCCTGTCAGCGCTCACCCAATTGCCGCGTTTGGTGGAAGAGACCCTCGCACTCGACGCCACGATGAAAACAATCGCTGAACGTGTTTATCGATGCAATGACTTTCTGTATTTAGGGCGCGGGATTCATTATCCCATCGCCCTAGAAGGTGCACTCAAGTTGAAGGAAATTTCCTACGTGCACGCCGAAGGGTACCCCGCTGGGGAAATGAAGCATGGGCCGATCGCCTTGCTTGAAGAAGGCGTTCCTGTCGTTGGCATCGCACCCCACGATCATGTCTTTGAAAAGATGGTTGGCAATTTACACGAAGCCAAGGCGCGAGGGGCAACGCTCGTTGTCTTGACGAACGATACGGATAACGGTTTTGAATCGCTGCTGGATCCATCACAGGACCATCTCGTCACGGTGCCGACTACACACCCACTCGTTATGCCAGTGCTGATGACCGTTCCCCTGCAACTGCTCGCCTATCACGTCGCCGTCAAACGCGGATGCGACGTTGACCAGCCGCGCAATCTCGCCAAAAGCGTCACTGTGGAGTAGCAAAAAATGAAAAGAAAATCGAATACACCTCCAAGTCTTTCAAGGCGTGATTTTAACAAGCGTCTGCTGATCGCAGGCTCGTGTTTAGGAATCGGTCCGGCTTTACTCACACATCGTAGTTACGCCCAGACGTCACAGGAAATGAAAATTGGCATCATTGGTTCGGGGCGAATCGGTGGAGCCATTGGAATTCGCTGGGCTGAAGCAGGTCACCAGGTTCTCTTTTCGTCACGCCACCCAGACGAATTAACAGACTTGATCAAACAGGCAGGGGAAAATGCCAGCGCCGGGTTTCCGGCTGAGGCAGCAGCGTTTGGCGACGTGGTGTTCATAGCCGTGCCCTATCACGCCTTGCCACAAGTGGGTGAGGACTACGCACACCTGATGCAGGATAAAGTGGTGATTGACTGCGGCAATCCTCGGGCTGATCGAGATGGACCCATGGCTGATGAGGCAATTGCCAAAGGGACAGGCGTGGCTTCCGCAGAATATCTTCCGGGGGTGCGATTAGTTCGCGCCTTTAATGCAATTAGCTGGATAGAAGTTGGCGAGGAAGCCTTTCGCGATGGGGACCTCATCGGCGTCCCGATAGCGGGTGATGATGCGGCAGGTGTCGCCATTGCCTCGCAATTGGTTACAGATATCGGTTTCGATCCGGTGATTGTGGGAGGCCTGGATCGGGCAAAAGAATTTGACCGTGGCACCGATGTCTACGTTAAAGGGTTGACGGCAGCTGAACTACGCACTGCATTGAAGTTGTGAATTGCCTCGAATAAATAATTCATTTCCCGCGGCGTTAGCATTAATTGGAAACACGCCGCGCATCAGACTTCACAAAGTCGTGCCGGCTAACACTACAAAGGTGCTGCTTTAGACGATGGATTTCCTGGAACAACTCAATCCGGAACAACGCGACGCCGTCCTAAAGATTAACGGCCCGTTACTCATTTTAGCGGGCGCCGGGTCAGGCAAAACGCGCGTCATCGCGTCCCGTATCGCGTACCTGATAGGTGACGGTCACGCCAAGCCGGAACAGATCCTCGCAGTGACGTTTACCAATAAAGCTGCCCAAGAAATGCGGGACCGGGTGGAGAGCTTACTCGGAACGACCCACGACAGGCTGTGGATTTCAACGTTTCATTCGCTTTGTGCACGTGTGCTCCGCCGCGAGGCGCCCGCGCTCGGCCTCTCGCGGGATTTTGTAATCTACGACGCCAAAGATCAGTTGGATCTCGTGCGGCAAGTGATTCGCGACATGGGCCTGGACGACGATCTCTTGCCACCCAAGGTGGTGCTTAGTCGAATCAGCGCGGCCAAAAACAAAATGTTGGGTCCGGAAGAACTAGAGTCGACCGGCTGGGGTCCGCAAGACGATCGTGTCGCTCAAGTGTACGAACGGTACCGCCAGTCACTGATCAATGCAAAGGCACTCGACTTTGACGATTTGCTCCTCAAAACAGTTGAGCTGTTCGAAACGGTCGAGCCCGTACGCTTGCGCTATTCTGACCGGTTCCGGTTTATCCTTGTCGACGAATATCAGGATACGAATCGACCGCAGTATCTTCTCATCCAGTACCTCGCAAAAAGTCATCGCAACCTTTGCGTGGTTGGCGATCCCGACCAGTCAATTTATAAGTGGCGTGGGGCCGATCTGCGGAACATTATGGATTTCGAAAACGATTTTTCCGAAACCACGATGGTGCGGTTGGAACGTAATTACCGATCAACGTCGATCATTCTGGATGCCGCGTCCGCAGTCATTCAACACAACCGAAATCGCAAAGAGAAACGCTTGTGGACGGATCAGGCCGGTGGCACCAAAATTATCTATTACCACGCGAATGACGAGCTGGAGGAGGCTGACTTTATCACTAAGGCCTTGCGGGAATTCACGACTGAAGATTCGGAGAGGTCCGCCGCCGTCCTCTACCGGACCAATGCCCAATCACGCGTGCTTGAAGATGCTTTATTTCGTGAAGGTGTGGGATACCAAATCATCGGCGGCGTCCGTTTCGCCGCCCGTAAAGAGATTAAAGATGCGTTGGCATATCTTAGGTTGGCGTTGAATCCGCATGACGATGTTAGTGTGCGTCGGGTTATCAACACCCCAAGGCGCGGCATCGGCAAACGCGTGCTGGAGGAACTTCCGTTAATTGAACTCCCAGCCAATCCAGAGGGAGTCCCCAGCCTCCCGAGATCGGCAGGCTCCGTCGACAAGCTTCCAAATTCCTTATGGCGACGCATCGAACGTGCAGTGGATGAACAGTTGCTCTCAACACGGGCGGTCAAGTCGTTGTTGGTGTTCCGATCGCTCATTGTCACACTCGCGGAAGTGGCTACGCAGGAATCCACTTCTGTTTCTGACATGGTCGAAAGAACCCTCGACCAGACCGGATATACACGGTCGCTCCACGACGAACAGAGCGAGGAGGCAGCAGGTCGCCTTGAAAACCTGGCTCAGCTGGTAAACGGCGCGCGTGACTACGAGGCGCGGGAGTCCGAACCGACATTCACCGGTTTCGTCGATCAATTATCGTTGCGCTCAGAGACTGACGAGGTCCAAGGCGCCCAGAATGCCAGTATCTCGCTGATGACCATGCATGCCGCGAAAGGTCTTGAGTTTCCGATGGTTATCATGGCGGGCATGGAAGAAGAATTGTTTCCACACTCACGGTCGAGGGACAACGACGACGAGGTCGAAGAGGAACGTCGCTTGTGTTATGTGGGAATGACGCGCGCACAATCCAAGCTGGTATTCACTGGCGCTGCCCGTCGACGCCTCTTTGGCGAATATCAAGGCACTGAGCCGTCCCGTTTCCTTGACGAACTTCCCGAGGCCCTGGTCGACCGACTCGGGCGTGCACCGTCCGCAGAATTCCAAAGTGATCCCTCGGCCTATGGGCGTCGTGGTGGTCGCACACGTGCATCACGTGACGGGTACGAACCAACCTATTCCTATGAGGATGAAGACCAATCCATGACGACCATCGGCCCGGGTGTGCGTGTTCGACACCCACTATTCGGCGTGGGCACCATCATCGCCGTGGAAGCGCTCGCCGACGACGCAAAACTCACCGTGCGGTTTGCGACCGTTGGACAGAAAAAACTACATGCCAAACATGCCAAGCTGACCTTGGCCTAGGAGTTGACTGTGCAGAATCCTAGGTGCGGTCTGCCGTGTCAATTTACAGTGATCCAAGCGAACAGAATGAGCGCGACTAGCGTCGCCGTGACCCAAAAAACGGTTACAGCTATCGGGAACCGATAGCGATCCGCGTCGTACCTTTCGCGATCGAAACCGGTTGGAGTAAAGCCGCTCGGAGCGAGAAGTAATAGGGGATTCCCGGCATACGGTAGCAGCGTATTTCGGATCCTAAAACCAATAGCTTGGGCACTCCCTCGAACCAGATCAAGCCCACCCGTAAGGCGGTTGACCGCAAGCCAGACGGGTCGGCGCCACAGCTGGTCTGTGTCGAGCGTAATTGTGGGGGTCCCGCCGAGCTTTACGAATAACAAACAGAACCCGACTCCTGTTCCGAGGATCAACTGCACCGACGACAGCACGTGATCACTCGTATAGGGGGAGTACATAACCGGCTGCAATGGTAACCAGCGATAAAGCCACTCTGGCTGAACGCCAAGAGCGATGCAACATGCGGCCGCCATCGTCATCGCAACGAGCATGTTCCTGGGCAGGTGACCAGATTTAACACCGCAGTCGGGCCCAAAAAAGGTGAAGTAGGGCAACTTTAGACAGGTATGAAGCACCGTGCCGACCGTCGCGAGTGTTAATAACAGCTCCGGAGTGAAGAGTTTCAATTCCGTCGCTGCCGCAACAATCATTGACTTACTAATAAAGCCATTAAACAACGGGACCCCTGAGATGGCAAAGGCTCCAACGAAAAACAATCCAACAACGATTGGCATCGACCGCCCCACCCCACCAAGTTCGGTGAGCTTTCGTTTGCCGGTTGCTTGAATCACCGCGCCCAAACTCATAATCAAGAGCGCTTTGTATAGAACGTGTGAAAACGCGTGGGCCGCGGCGCCGTTCAGGGCGAGGGCGGACCCCATTCCAACGCCGGCCACCATGAAGCCCACTTGACTGACAATGTGATACGCCAACAACCGCCGGATGTCATTTTCCAAGACGGCATAGAAACCGCCGTACACGGCGGCGGCAGCACCTAGCCACACAAGCACCTCCGTACCTGGAAAGACCCGGATTAGAACGTAGACGGCCGTCTTTGTCGTGAGCGCACTCAGGAAGACCATCCCAGTCACGGACGCTTCCGGATATGCATCCGTGAGCCATGCATGGACCGGCGGAATCGCCGCATTGATACAGATGCCAGCGAGAATTAACCAGAAGGCTGGTCCAATATCAGGCGCAAGCAGGCCCACAACCCCAAGACCCGCACCACTCGACGACAGGAGCATCAGTCCTATGAACAGTAACGATCCTCCTGCGATATGCACGAGCAGGTACCGAAAGCCGGCCGCACGCGCACGCTCGTGGTCACTCGACCAAATCACAATTAGCGACGTGATGCTCATGAATTCCCAACTAACAAATAGCGTGATCCAATCACCCGCGTAGACTACGCCGAGTGCCCCGGCGGCATAGAGTGCCGTTGCAACCTGTTCACTTCGACTGCGTATGTGTAAGGCATACACGAATCCGATGGCTGTAATGAGTGTAAAAATTAAGCCAAAGACTTGACTGAGCGGATCGACGCGCAACAGATCGACGCGGTGGGCCGTGAAGACGAAGGAGCGCGCGACGCCTGGTGTGAGCGCGACGCACGAGACTAGGCTCGTCACAGCACCCACTAGCAGAATGACAGACCGTACGCTCGATCGGCGAATCGTCGCAGCTACAGCAGCGGCAAAAACAAGGAGAAGCGCTGGATGGATAGTCACATCGCGCCCTTGTCGTTATCGGTTTCGGGACGCTGTAACCAAATCTGACCGATCGCCTTAGCCGCCAACACCAGCACCACACAGCCGATGAGTCCAAAGGCCAGATCGAAACCGGGCAGGACATGCCACCAGGGGCCATACCCCTCATACCTCAAGAACATCTCAAGCAATACGCTAAGCGCGCCTACCAACACAACTATCTTTAAGCTGCTTCGAGGCGTCACGGCAAGCCTCCACCGTTAGGACCCATCACGATTGTGGACGCAGCGAGTCTGGCCAGTGAATAGAAATGAAATCCGGCATCCGGAAACAGGCCAAGCATGATTGCGATGCCGGCCGAAAACACAAATGGGGCAGTGATCATCGGCCGAGCATCCGTCCCAACGACGGGAGAAGACTTTAAGAACGCATCAGAAATTATCGGGAAGAAATATGCAATGTTAAAGAGTCCGCTCACAACTAGGACCACCACAAAGACGGGGTATCCTGCCTCGACGGCACCAACCCCAATTTGCCACTTCCCGATGAATCCAGCTAATAGAGGAATCCCGGCGAGTCCGCAAGCGCCAATCATAAACGCGCCTAGCGTAACCGGCATTTGCTTCCCGAGTCCGTCGAGTTCGTCAACGTTGTCCCGTTGCACTTGAACATGGATCGCACCAGCACAAAAAAACAAGGCGATTTTCATAAACGCGTGCGCCGCAATGTGAAAAATCGCGCCTGCGAGTGCAGCCACGGTGCCGAGTGCCGAACCGAGCACAATGTAAGAGAGCTGTCCGATGGTCGAATAGGCGAGCCGTCGTTTGAGGTTACGTTCACCAAGAGCCCGTATCGACGCGACTACAATCGTCACACTCGCAACAACGGCCAGTACAATATCCGCGTTGATGGCTCGCAGCACGTCGACACCAAAAACAAACCCCGTAACTCGCACCACACCGAAGGCGCCAGCTTTGACAACCGCCACGGCGTGTAGCAGAGCACTAACCGGCGTCGGCGCGGCCATTGCCGCCGGCAACCATCCGTGCAGTGGCATGAGAGCGGCCTTAACACCTAGTCCGAGCATGAACGCTGCAAACCCCACTGCCATTGCGACATCACTGGTGCGCCCAGCTAAGAACCCCCCTGGCACAAACTCCGAGCCTGGCGCGACGACTTGCGTCCACACAATGGCCGCCAGTAGAAGCTGTCCGCCGGCGATTGTATACACGAGGTAACGACGACCTGCTGCCCGCGCTTCCGCCGTTCGAGTGTGCACAACTAGAGGGTACGTGGACAAGGTCAGAACTTCGTAGAACACAAAGAATGTCAGCAGATTGCCAGCAAACGCAAGGCCTGTGGTCGCTGACAGACAGAGGGCAAAGGCCGCATAGTACCCCGTTTGGCGTGGAGCATCCTTAGCGCGCATGTATCCAATGGAGTACAACGAGGTCATCACCCAGAGCGTCGCAGCCGTCAGGGCAAATACCAGGCCAAGTGGATCAGCCCGGAGATGTAAAGATAGACCCTGCGGCAACAGGATTGATGCGGAGCTTGGTGTTTCACCGGCAAGCACCGCGGATAACATTGAGGCAACTACGAATAGCTTTAACGTTGCTGCCAGTAAAGTGCAGCCCTCGCGCCAGTTTGGCTGTCGACTAAACAGTGGCACTGTTATGGCAGCCACGAGCGAGATCATGACTGCAATGAGCGGTCGCTGATCGAGTAATTGATCCATGACGCTAGACATTCGGCGGCAGTGCGTGCATCACGAAATGCGTTACGATTGGCTCGTTTAGGATTCCGAGCAATAACACTACCACCGCCAGAATTACCACTGGTCCGACCATGACACCGGGCAGCTCGGTGCCTTCAGATGCGGGGTTGATCTCGTCGGATGCATGAAAAAATGTCTTCTCGAGAACGCGAAAAAAATAAATCGCACTCAGCGCACTACTAACAATGACCGCCGCAATGACAACCCACGCTCGTGCCTCAAACGCCCCAACTAGTAGATACCACTTGCTAAAAAAACCGGCAGTCGGTGGAAGACCGATCATGGACAGGGCTGCCACTAAAAACGCTGCCATGCTCAATGGGAAGCGACGCCCCATCCCGGCATAAGCCTTTACGGTGGTTGCCCCTGTTCGCCATCGGACGCCGCCTGCCACAAGAAAGAGGCACCCCTTCATAACAGCATGATTTAGCAAGTGAAACAGGCCGCCCACCATGGCTGGAACATTCCCGAGCGAAAAACCTATTACAATGAACCCCATTTGACCAACGCTGGAGTAGGCGAGCATGCGCCTGACATCTGTTTGCGCAAGCGCCATCCAGGACCCGGCAACAACGGCCACCACGGCCAGCCAGCCAAGCCATGTAACGGCCGCCCCGGAGACAGCTTGGGCATCAAGCACAAAGAAGAGGATCCGAAACAGAGCATACGCGCTGACTTTCGTCATAACCGCTCCGATGAATCCCACAACTGCAACCGGCGCGTAAGTATACGTGTCGGGCAACCAGCCATGCAGGGGAAATACCGCCGCCTTCACGGCTAGTCCGATCACCACGAGGGAGACCCCCACCACCACGGCCATTGAGTCTCCGGTCTCTGATAATCGCACGCCGAGATCGGCCATGTTTAACGTGCCGGTTAAGGCATAAAGGTATCCGGTTCCCAAGAGATAGAGTGAGGCCGCGATGGTCCCCACGAGTAAGTAGCGAAACGTCGCCACGAGGGATGGACCTTCTTCTGAAGTCAGTAACGCGTACGCGGCAATAGACGAGATCTCAAGGAAGACGTACAGGTTAAACATGTCACCCGTCATGACAATACCGAGAAGCCCGGCAGTAAGTAGCAAGAAGAGCGCCTCGCTCAGACCAGGATGCCGGCTGTTCCTTTTGTCCAGACATCCGGCGGCATACACCATGGTTAGTAGTGCCATCCCGCTGATTAAAACTGCCATGCCAGCGCTGAGGGGATCGACAACATACTCTATGCCCCAAGGCGGCATCCAGCCGCCAAGGTGATAGCTCCAACTCCCTTCCGCGAGGACGCGGCCAAGCGTTGCTAAAGTGAGACCAAGTGTAACTACGTGCGCTAGAAGTGCTAGCGGTTGCACAGCGCGTCTCGAAAAAAGGCCTACCAGCGGAATAACCAAGGAAGAGGCTAAGGGGATCACGACGACGAGAATAGTGAGATGAGACGTCATCGCTTGAGCCGCTCAAGCAAAGTCGTTTCTTGAAGCGTGCCGTAGCGACGTTGTATGCGAATGAGTAACGCGAGGGCTACCCCTGTCGTGCTGACCGACACGACAATAGCCGTCAACATCAACGCATGAGGTAGTGGATTGACGTAACCAGACGCCTGAACAGATTGATCAACATCAACTACCACCGGTGCTGTTGCCCCCGACTTGGCAGCAAGAGCAATGAAAAAGACAATTACTCCCACCTGCATAATGTTCATCGCCATTAATTTTCTCAGCAGGTGGTTACTGGCCAGCACGCCGTATACTCCCCAGAGCAAGAGTAAGGCTGCAAGCCAATATTCCGCGTGGGTTAAGAATGTTGGCATAAGATTAGATTTCTTCGTCGGGCATGCCTGCAAGGGCATCAAAAATCAAGGTGAGTACCCCAGTTACAGCCAATGCCACGCCGATTTCTATGCCAAGCGTTCCGACAGCACGCACCTCGGCTCCGTTAAGGGGCAGCGGCAACATGCCGTAATCCAAGAAGTTGCCTTGAAAGAGCAGGCCAAGCAATCCGATTGCCATGTAGAAGCCCGCGCCGGCACATGCTAGCCCGAGCGCCATACGTGGACGAATACCCCATCGGGCATCCCGACCATGTACAAGCCTTGCGAGAATTACCGCTACGGCAAAAATGACGCCCCCTTGAAACCCACCGCCCGGACTGTAGTGGCCGTGGATCACGACATAGGCTCCGAACATCAACATAAACGGGGTAATCAGTCGGCTTACTGCGTCGAGAACGGTGGTCCCAAACTGTGTGCTCACAAATCTCGTCTCCTAAAAATAAAAACGCAGGCTAATCCTGCGGTGAAGATGACGATTGTTTCACCCAGGGTGTCGTAGCCTCGATAATCGGCGAGGACGGCAGTAACCAAATTTGCTGCACCTGTCTCACTGTAACCTTGCTCAATATAGCGCGGAGAGACATGCGTCGACGGTGGCGATGCTGGATCTCCAACAGCAGCAAAATCTGACGCGGCGATGCACAGCAAGACCGCAGCTGCGACGAATGGAATGCCTGCAAGTAGACGCATTACTCCCTACCAGTCCACGAGATTGCGCTGACAAAGAAGACGGTGGTTATTGCCGCACCGACGGCCGCCTCTGTGAATGCCACGTCAGGTGCACCTAAGATCGCAAAGTACGTAGCCGAAAAAAAACTGAACGCGCCAAAAATAACGACGGCCGCCAGCAGGTCCTTAACCAACAATGCTGCCACCGCGCAACCAATCATAAGTACGAGAAACGCCACTGCCAGCGGTTGCATTAGCATTTAGGTTCTCCTTGATCACGAGTCCAAGGAGTCAACCCGGACTTGAGCGCAGCTCGGCCCAGAACATGTGCTGCCGTGGGATTAGCCAGCGCAACAAAGACAACGATCATGAGGATTTTCATGCTGTTAAGCGAAAGTCCTTCATGCAGCGCTAACGCAGTCGTCATCAACGCCACACCTAGGGTATCGGACTTACCTAGCGCATGAAGTCGCGTGAAGAAGTCAGGCAGCCGAAGAATCCCTACCACGCCTGTGGCAATAAAAAAGAAGCCGGCAATAAGAAGCAGGTTGGCAAAATTGGTCAAGATGGTTTCGTTCCTTTACGTTCGAAGTGCTTTGCTACAGCCAAGGAGCCCACGAAACTAATTAGTGCGTACGACAAGGTGATGTCGACAAACACGTCCACCCGTCCAGTCAAAAATCCAAGAACCAGCAGCAACACGACAGTCTTCGTCGAAATAAGTCCTAATCCTGTTAAGCGATCAAAGATCGTTGGCCCAACAAAGACTCGATAAAGCGAGAAAATCATCGCCAGCGTGAGCGCCGCGGCCATCACCATGAGAAATGGGTTCATGACCTTCCTCCCGGAAAAACCACACCTCTTGGATCAAAAATTCGTTCCACACGCCTGTGCATTTCCCCTGTTTGAACCGACGCTGCCGTAGTGGACGTGAGAGCATGAACCACGATTTCTTGTTCCGTGAGATCTAGCGAAACAGTTCCAGGCGTCAGCGTAATCGAGTTTGCCAGCAATAAACGCGCGTATGTGTTGGATTCATTAACCGGAGTCCTAACTAGGCTTGGATTCACAGGGAGGTTCGGACTAAGCACAACACGTGCGACATGCAAATTAGCCAGCACGATCTGCACTCCTAGCCAAGGGAGGTAGAGAAAAAATCTTACCCATGAAATGCCGGCGACTGAGGGCCGTGCTCCTAAAGATGCAGGTGGTTGCCGCAACCAGCGCGTCGTCAAGAGGGTGATCAGGCAAGCACAAAACAGACCGGCTGTTACGTGACCGATGTCGAACCTGCCGGACAAGATTAGCCAGAATGCAAATAGAATCGCGACTAGGATGGCAGATTGCTGGATATCTGCTCCCGTAAAGTAAGGCAACGATTCTGAAGACAACGGTGGTGCTGGTGTACCGTTTTTTGTATTGGAAGAATTGTTAATCATCCGTGGCGTCTCAACAGTATCTAAATCCGCGCCACTCGGGTTGGATCCCGACCAATGGTTCGACACGGTATTCGGTGCCGCGTCGACACCTTCCGCCACACGACTAATCTCTTAGCCGTCGATCCTCGTGATAATCCAACGACCGTTCAGGGGTGAACCATCAGCAGCTATCAGCTCAGCGCGTTCTAAGGTGACAGTTAGGGTTAACTCCTCTGTCTGGTCGTCTGGGGTTTGAACCGAAGCGTCGATCACGACTTCTTTGGATGTAATTTCACCTTCGTACTGCGTGACATCGATTGGTTCAGAGGGGCTAAATGTGCTTGCCTCGCCCACAACCCGCTCTTCCGCTAGGAGTGTTCGAGCGTCGGACACTATTTGCGCGTGTTGAAGCATTTCCTCCCGCCACGTCACCCATGCCTCCTGGACCTCGCGGTCGCGACGTCCGACATCGTTCTCTTCACGCTCGGCTTCCAGCACACGTTCAATCGCCTCTAAGTTTTCGTCCTGATAAGCCTGTTTGCGATCGCTGAACTCTCTTTCGGCAGCCGAAGCTTCCTCAAACGCAGCACTGAACTCGCGAGCACGCATCGGCCTGCGTTGCTCCTCCGAAACGCTTGTAAGCGAGAAGTTCTGAACTATGCCGCGTTCGCTGGGTCTGAACGACACCATTGCAATATTTGCAAGCGTTGTGTTGTCTCGCATCCTAGAAGCACGGAAATAATTCGAGATTAGACTCTCTTCTGGTGCGCTCGAGCATCCTATGAGCGAAACAGCGACGAGGGTCGCCATGCTAATTAGCGCCGTCGGTTTTGGCCGATACATGTAAGCCTCCTTCGAGTAACTGTAACGTCGGTTCACAAATGGTAACCGCACGCTTACTTCAGCACAAGGCCTAGCCTTCGTCTTGCACTTCTACCTCATCCTTTTCAGCCAACCGCGCAATTGAGACAACACGGTCACTTTCTTCCATTTCGATTAGCCGTACGCCCTGAGTCGAACGACCAATGGCCCGTATGCTCCAAGTGAGCATTCTTAGTATCTTGCCCTGTTGCGTAATCAGCATTAATTCGTCTTCGTTCTGTACACAGGCGACCCCTACCACTTTGCCATTACGCTCAGAACTCTGGATGCTAATAATACCTACTCCGCCTCTGGACTGCACGCGATATTCCTCTAAATTTGTGCGTTTTCCATAACCATTCTCACAAACCGTCATTAGAGCGCTATCGGGCCTGATTTCGACCATGGCTACTACCTCATCGCCCTCTCGGAGCTTAATACCTCGGACTCCGCCCGCGGTCCTCCCCATCGCTCGAACACCAGTTTCTGGGAAGCGAATTGCCATTCCCTCCCGAGTCGCTAGCAGGATATCCCTCTTTCCGTCCGTCAGTTCTACGGCAATTACAGAGTCGTCTTCGCCCACCCCCTGAGCGATAATTCCACCTGCACGGGGGTTGCGAAACGCTACAAGGTCGGTTTTCTTAATTACACCGCGACGTGTTCCCATCACAAGGAAGCGTTCGCCTGCCACCTCGGGCCACTCTCGTACCGCCACCAAGGCAGCGATTTGCTCATCGGCGGCGAGTGAAACAAGGTTGGCAATCGCCTTCCCCTTGCCGCCTGGTCCAATATCGGGTATTTCGTGCACCTTAAGCCAGTAGACTCGTCCACGGGTCGAGAAGATTAGAATATATGCGTGGGTTGATGCGATGAATAGCTGGGTAACGAAATCCTCCCCACGCGTTCGCATGCCAATTCGCCCTTTGCCACCTCGACGCTGATGACGGTAAGTGTCGATTGCCGTCCGCTTGATATAGCCAGTATTGGTCACTGTGATCGCAACATCTTCTTCGGCAATTAAATCTTCCACTCGTATTTCACCGCTCACGTCGATCACTTCCGTGCGGCGATCGTCGCCATGCCGTTCACTAATAGCTTGCAGTTCTTCAACAACTTTTTGTCGGAGCAGCAACTCGCTATCGAGGATTGCGCGGAGCTCCTCGATGGTCTTAAGTAATCCGGCCATTTCGTCGATGATTTTTTGTCGCTCTAAGCCAGTCAGGCGTTGCAACTGCATATCGAGAATTGCTTGAGCTTGCAACTGCGTCAGGTTGAAGTTTTCCCTCAGGCCTCCGCGAGCCTCAGCTGGCGTTTTAGATCCCCGAATTAATTTAATGACTGCGTCGAGCGAGTCCAGAGCAATCTTCAAGCCCTCTAGGATGTGTGCGCGCGCTTGGGCCTTCGCCAGATCAAACTCCATGCGACGCCTTACAACGTCTCGCCGAAAGTCAATAAAGCTTTCGAGCACTTCTAGCAGGCTCAGCACCTTTGGGCGTCCGCCAACGATCGCCAGCATAATGATTCCGAACGACGCCTGAAGAGCTGTGTGTTTATACAAGTTGTTTAGAACAATCTCAGGCACCTCTCCGCGCTTCAGATCAATGACAATCCGCATTCCATCACGATCCGACTCGTCTCGAAGGTCTGCAATACCTTCAATGACTTTGTTGCGGACGAGGTCTGCGATTTTTTCGAGTAGTCGAGCCTTGTTAACCTGGTATGGAATCTCGGTAACAACGATTGACACTCGGTCACCTTTGGCAACAGGTTCAATAGCGGTGCGGGCTCGCATTACTACCGATCCTCGACCGTCTCTGTAAGCCGCACGAATCCCACTTCGGCCTACGATAAAACCCCCTGTAGGAAAATCAGGGCCTTGAATAATCTCAGCAAGGCGAGCTGCCTTTGTCTCGGTTGACTCTTCGTGGTGCTCCAAAAGCCACACGACGCCCTTGATAACCTCGCGAAGATTGTGCGGCGGGATATTTGTAGCCATTCCCACGGCAATCCCTGCAGACCCATTGACCAGTAGGTTGGGAAACGGCGCCGGCAGCACGGTTGGCTCGTCCGTTGTTTCATCGTAATTGGGTATGAAATCAACAGTTTCTTTGTCGAGATCCATCATCATGCGTTCGGTAAGCGGCTGTAAGCGGGCTTCCGTATACCGCATGGCCGCGGCAGGGTCACCATCGACCGACCCAAAGTTTCCTTGTCCTTCGACTAGGCAGTAGCGCATGTTGAAACCTTGGGCTAGCCTCACCAGTGTGTCGTAAATAGAGGCATCGCCATGGGGATGGTAGTTCCCCATAACCTCGCCAACGATCTTCGCGCATTTACGATAGCCGCGATTCGGCAAGAGGCCCATGACCCGCATGCCATAAAGCACACGGCGGTGGGCGGGTTTCAGCCCATCGCGCACGTCCGGAAGCGCCCGTCCAATGATCACGCTCATGGCGTAATCCATGTACGAGCGTTTCATCTCGTCTTCAATGTTTACTAGAGAACGTGAGTCAGTGTTGGTCATGAATAGTCAACGCGAAAATAAGTCAGCATGCCACGGGATTTCAGCCGCCGGAATATCCAGGCAGGTGTGTTCAGATATCCAAATTGGTCACGTCCAGCGCGTTATCTTGGATGAATTTCCGTCGCGGTTCAACTTGATCGCCCATAAGAGTAGAAAACGTTAGGTGGGCCTCAGCGTGATCCTCGGCTTGTACTTGGAGTAGTGTCCGATTTTCTGGCTTCATGGTGGTTGCCCAGAGTTGTTCCGGATTCATCTCACCAAGGCCCTTGTAACGATTAATTCCTACCCCGCGTTTTCCTGCGTTAATGAAATGTTCAACTAAGGCGTCAATCGACTCTACCTGCGCCTCATCGTTACGCAATGTCTGTGTTTTTGCGTTGTCCGTAGTGTCTGTGTCCCCTGCGCCATTCGTCGTCGCCACGGTCATTGGCCCGCTGACACGCTGCACGCTTTCAAAACTCGTAAGGAGCGTTCGATACTCTCCAGTGGACACAAAGTCTAAGTCGACACGGTGCCGCCTCGGAAAGCCGTTTGAGCGATCATCAATATCAAGTGCAAATAAGTTGTGTTCTTCGTCGGGTATTACCGTAACCACGCGCAGCGTGTGGTTTAAGTTGGTCGCCATGGCCCGAACCGCTGTTTCGTCAGCAAAGAATTCCTTGTCGCGAACATTGTGATCTAGTAGGGCCCTAATAACTTCAGCGCTCGGGCCGCGTCTCTCTACCACCTGCACATACTTTTGGAATGCGACGAGTTTTTGAAGTAGCGCTTCAAGATCCTGACCAGAAATTTCTTCCTGTCCCAAGACGCGCAGGCTGCGCGATTCAGCAGCTCGGCCAATTAACCATGCGTCGAGTTCGCGCTCGTTTTTGATGTAGTGTTCAGCTTTGCCGCGTTTCACGCGATATAGAGGCGGCTGGGCAATGTAGACATGCCCACCGCGAATTAACTCGGGCATCTTCCGATAGAAAAATGTTAAAAGCAGTGTTCGGATGTGCGACCCATCAACGTCGGCGTCGGTCATGATAATAACGCGGTGATACCGTAGCTTGTCTAAGTTAAACTCGCTTTCACGCCCTTCACTCCCACAGCCAAGCGCGACAATCATTGTTCTAATTTCTTCACTGCTTAGTATTTTTTCCTCACGAGCTTTTTCAACATTGAGTATCTTGCCCTTGATTGGAAGGATTGCCTGAAAGCGGCGATCGCGTCCTTGCTTTGCCGAACCACCCGCTGATTCACCTTCGACAATGTACAGCTCGCAGAGTGCGGGGTCCCGCTCTTGGCAATCCGATAACTTGCCGGGCAGTGTGCTATTGTCCAGCGCGCCCTTGCGACGCACTAGGTCGCGAGCCTTTCGAGCAGCCTCTCGAGCACGTGCCGCTTCTACGGCTTTGTTAAGAATACTTCTAGCGACCCTTGGGTTTTCCTCAAGAAAAGCTCCCAGGCTGTCGTTAATGATTGTTTCTACAATGCCCTTCACCTCGGTGTTGCCTAATTTCGTTTTTGTTTGGCCTTCAAATTGAGGATGGGGAATCTTCACACTAATCACGGCCGTGAGACCCTCTCGAATGTCGTCTCCACTAATACTCTCGCTTAAGTCTTTCGCCAAATTGTTGCGTGAAGCATAGGAGTTGACGGTGCGCGTTAGTGCAGAACGATACCCGGACAGGTGTGTGCCCCCTTCATGGGTGTTGATGTTGTTAGCGAATGAATACACTGTTTCGGCATAACCATCATTCCATTGAAGAGCAATTTCGACATCAACGCCGCCCTTGTTGCCAGTCATAAAAATTGGCGGGTCATTCACGGCGGTTTTCGTTTTATTTAGAAATTGCACGAATGACACAATGCCGCCTTCATAGGCAAACGAGCGACTCTTTCCAGTGCGTTCGTCGTTAAGCGTAATGGTTACACCAGCGTTTAAAAACGCGAGCTCCCGCAATCGTTGCGCTAGTGTGTCGAAACTAAACTCTACGGTTTCAAAAATCTTAGTGTCTGGACGGAACGTTACCTTTGTCCCTCGTTTTTTTGTAGTGCCAGTCGCCTCAAGCGGCATCACCGGCTTACCATGATCGTAATTTTGTTGGAACACGCTACCGTCCCGCCAGATTTCAAGATCTACACTTTCAGAGAGAGCGTTCACAACAGAAATGCCGACACCGTGGAGTCCTCCTGACACCTTGTAGCTCGTGTTATCAAATTTTCCACCAGCATGAAGAACCGTCATTACAACTTCAGCTGCGGAACGTCCACTTGTGTGTGTGTCAACAGGTATGCCTCGGCCGTTATCAACAACGGTTACCGAGTGGTCAATATGGAGGGTGATACTAATTTCATCACAATGGCCAGCTAAAGCTTCATCTATGGAGTTGTCGACAACCTCATAAACCAGATGATGGAGGCCAACCGCGCCGGTTGAGCCAATGTACATTGCTGGTCGCTTGCGAACAGCTTCAAGCCCCTCAAGGACTTTAATTTTGTCCGCATCATAAGTGTCTGTGTTGGCTCTCTGTTTGATATCGCCGTTTACCACGCTGTTCGTCCCTTGTGATACTCCGTTGCCGCCTGATGGGACGACCCCTGGGGTTTGTTTGGTTGTATGTTGTTCGTGATCTAACTCGCCCATAGCTCCGCGTGCCTTGGTTTATTATTAAACCCTCATCGGCATAATCACGTAGGTGTAGTCGTAGTCGTCAACGCCAACTGGTTTCATAACCGCCTGGTTGGTTTCATCTTTAAACTCAAGTTGCACCCCGCTGGTTTCAGCCTCACCAAGAAAATCAAGCAAGTAGTGAGCGTTAAAACACACCTCTACCGTGTCGCCCGAATAGTCAACCGATAATTCTTCGCGCGCGTCGCCAAGGTCTGGACTGTTGGATGTAATTTCTACGGTGCCGTTCTGCATCTGCAACTTAATAGCACGGGACCGCTCATTAGACATCAGCGCTACTCGCTTAACGGCGCTTGTTAGCCGATCTCTCTCAAACTCGATTGTTTTATCGTTGTTTTTTGGAATAACGCGCTCATAGGATGGAAATTGGGCATCAATCATTCGCGAAGTAAGCACCCGAGTTCCAACCTTAAAAAACAAGTGGTTTTCGCCTTGCTCATACTCAACCTTGATTTCAGGTTTTTTCTTGTTTTTCTTGCCGTCCTCATCCCCATCCCCAATTCCAAGCAGGGTTTTTAGTTCTCCAAGTGTTTTTTTGGGCAAAATCGCTTTTGCGGTGTCGCCTTTTTTTTCTTTTCCCTTCTCCCGCTTTGCTGACACTAAGGCCAAGCGATGACCATCGGTCGCTACAAGGCTCATTTGATCCACCTCAAGCACAAAAAGTGCTCCATTTAGAAAATACCGGGTGTCGTCGCTCGTTATTGCAAATTGTGTTTTTGCGATCATTTTGCGAAGCGTTTCACTGGGCAGGCTTGCGCTGCCTTTTCCGCTTGGGCTTGGTATTTTTGGAAAATCTTCTTTAGGAAGCGTTTGAATTCGAGACTCAAACCGGTCGGCGCTTAGTTTAATAGAGCCCTTGTCGTCGCGAATTCGAATGTCGGCGTTCGGCAAGGCTTTAACAATTTCATATGTTTTTTTTGCTGGGATTGTTGTTGTACCAGGTTTAGAAACTGATGCTTCGCAATGGCTTTCAAGGGCCACCTCAAGATCGGTCGCTAAAAGTTGAATTCCTTTTTTTTCAGCAGTAAGTAAAACATTCGCAAGAATAGGAATAGTGTTTTTTCTCTCCACGATCCCTTGAAACATTTGTAGCTCCCGCAAAAAATCGACCTTCTTAACAACTAAATCCATGTCGCTATCCACCTCATTGTTTTTGTAAGCACGTCGACGCGAAACATGCGGGGGTTCTGAAAAGCTTTTGTTTCTTTAATAGATTAAGAGGTAACAAATTATAACAATAAAAAGGAGTTGTTGAAAAACTATTTTGTCGAGATAAAACCTTTAAAAACAACAGTTTAAACTGTTGAAGAAACTAGAAAAACCTGCGGGTTTACGTTGGAGGTTTTGTGGATAAAAAAACACCAAAAAAAGCGCAATTATTGTTTGGGAGAAGTGTTGAAAAACCGTTAAAACTAATTAAACGACTGTAAAAAATTATTGATAAGCGCATCAAAAGCGTTGTCTTTTTTGCACTTTTCTTGAACCTTATTAATGGAGTGTATAACTGTGGAATGATGTTTCCCTCCAAAACTTCTACCAATTTCAGGAAGCGAGGCTCCTGTAAGCGACTTGCACAAGTACATGGCAATCTGACGCGGCCCAGAAACCGACTTCGAGTTGTTGCGTGACTTAAGAACACCAGGCTGGAGCTGATAGTAGTCAGAGACAAATTTTTGTACCACTTCAATAGTAACAGCCCGTTCATCTTGAGCGAGGACGTTCTTTAGCACGTCTTGTGCTAAAGGAAGTGATATTTCCCGACCAGTAAGCGAAGCATAAGCAATCAATCGAATTAAAGAACCCTCAAGTTCTCTAATATTTGACTTAATTTTTCCAGCAATATACATCGCAACATTGTCGGGAAGGGGCACGGCTTCTGCCTCGGCCTTCCTTTTAAGGATAGCAACCTTTGTTTCTAAATCCGGCGGCTGGATGTCTGCGATTAAACCCCACTCAAACCTTGATCGAAGGCGCTCTTCAAGAGCTGGAATTTCACGAGGGGGGCAGTCACCACTAAGAACAATTTGTTTTTGTAGGTCGTATAGGGAGTTAAATGTATGAAAAAACTCGGTTTGCGTGCCTTCCTTGCCCGCCAAAAACTGGATGTCATCAACCAGTAAAACATCAACGCTTCGATAACGCTCGCGAAAATCCAACACACCATCGTGGCGAATTGCATTGATCATTTCGTTCATGAAACGCTCTGATGAAATATAGGTCAACACACATGAAGGATTGTGTTGCAGAACGTACTGACCAATTGCGTGCATTAGGTGTGTTTTACCTAAACCCACACCACCATAAATAAATAATGGGTTATATGAACGTGACGGGGCTTCTGCAACAGCTCGACAAGCGGCATGAGCGAACTGATTAGAAGAGCCAACAATAAAAGTGTTGAAAGAGTATCGCGCATTAAGTCCACCAGGCTGCGTGTTGTTTGGGGTGGCCCGCGAAGATTCTTCAGGGGGTTCTACTAGAACGTTTTGTTCAATATTGTTCGGAGCATCATCACCAACCGTAAAAACAACAGACGCCTCCGCGCGGTCAACCTCTTTAAGGGCCTCAGAAACAACACCAGAATAGTGTTTTGTAAGCCACTCACGAAAAAGTGAATTGGGAACGCGAACATTGACTGTATCTTTGGCGTCGGAAACAAAAACAGTTGGTTTAAACCATGTATAAAAACTGTGTCGATTAATCTTTGTTTCGATTCTTGAGAGGATTTGACCCCAAATACTGTCATTCATTACAAGTTTCCCGCTTGGGTTTACCTTTTTGGGTTGAGCCCGGGTCTTTCTAGGTAGAGCATCAGGTCACGCAACCCAAACGAGAGGCGCTGCCGCCAGAAACGATGCCCAAAAAGCCTTATTTTTTTCCACAAATTTTTCCACAACTGTGGAAAACTTGAAGGGCGGCCCCCCACAAACTATATAGAAAAAAGGACTTTAACACAGCAACAGCCGAGACACAATTAACCAAGAACCCAACCTTCAAACAATAAGCTCAAATACAAAAATACACAGGTTTGCACAAGTGACCAACAAGTGAAACAATTCACAATAAACAATATTTACCCACAAAGCTGCTCACAAGCCATTGACACCATTAAACCAGCTTAGGTACCATTAGTGGTTTCGCTTAGCACGACGAGCTGTTACTGAAAGATAAAGGCCATGAAGCGCACATTCCAACCAAACCGCCGTCACCGTCGTCGCACACATGGATTTCTGGTCCGGATGAGCACGAAGGCAGGACGCCGAATCTTGAAAAACCGTCGTGCCAAGGGCAGGAAGCGCCTCGCCGCGTCCTGATAGTCTAGAGAATTAGAAATTCACAACGAAGTTGTTTCATTAACCTGACTTCAGAATGAGGTTACTTATTGCTTCAACGGTTGAGGCCAGCCGAGCGGATTACCCGTCGTCCTGAATTTAAGAAAATACAAAAATTCGGTGTACGGACACATGGTCGATTCATGACGCTGCTCGTTCATCCCAATCAACAAACCTTTAACCGTTTGGGCATAGTCGCATCACGACGAGTAGGTAACGCCACACGACGTAATCGGGCAAAACGACTGGTTCGTGAACTGTTCAGAAAAAACAAGATCTCGCTCGGCCTGGACGTGGTTGTATTAGCCCGCAGAGAAATGCCAGATATTGATCTACCGACTCTTATCGTTGATTACAAATCAGTCCTAAACAAAGCGGCGAAGCGGTGCCGCTGATTGCCCACTCATGAATCGCGCAATTGTAAAAGGCCTATTGGCCATCATTCGTGTCTACAAGCTGACCCTGTCGCCTCTATTGCTTGGCTCCTGTCGCTTTTCTCCGTCCTGTTCTAGTTATGCAGCCGAAGCGGTCGACACGCATGGCGCGATTCGTGGTGGTTGGCTGACTATACGTCGCATGGCGCAATGCAGGCCTTTTGGTCGCAGTGGGTACGACCCGGTACCAAAAATTTCTACGTTTGAGGCAACTCACACTCGGCAGACCTAGCATTTATGGAAAAAAGGGTCTTACTTGCCGTCTTTCTTTCGTTTCTGGTCTTATTTATATACCAGAGCCTTCTGGGGCCTTCTCCCGAGCGTAACCAAACCATTGAACCCTTGAGTTCCGCTGATGACCAAGTCGCTCAACAGCCAATTGGGCGCGCGGCAACAACTCCCGTGACACCACCCGCTCCAATTAACGAATCTGCGCAACTTTCGGCCGCTGAAGCGCTTGTGGCCGACGAAACTGCAAGGGACGTAATTGTTGAGACGGAATTTGTCAGGGCGGTATTTTCGAACGAAGGAGCGGTTCTAACAAGCTGGCGCCTTAAAGGACACCGAGATGGTCAAAAGGAACCCCTGGAATTGATTCCGCAAGAGCTAGAGGGCGTGCGACCTTTTTCGTTATTATTTGAAACACGGCCTGAGCTTACGGCGACTCTTCAAAAAGCATTATTTCGACCGAGTCGTTCCGAATTACTAGTTACTAATAGCATCGCGTCACTCGAGTTTGAGTACCGGGACACCTCCGGGCTTCGTGCGTTCAAGACTTTCCGTTTTGATCCTGACCAGCCGTTTGTTGTGCATCTTGAGGTAGAAGTGGAGACGCTTGAAGGTCCAGAAGATGTCATTCTGCAGTGGGGTGCCGGGTTGGCAGGAGGAGATAATGGCGAAAGCTCAGCATTTCGTCGTCAAGGCCCACAGGGAATCTTTTCCCAGGCAGGAGAAGTGTCCCGCCTTGATGGTTCAGATCTTCTTGAACAAGCCGACTATGATGGACCCTTTGACTTTGTGGGTATCGATGACCACTATTTTATTTCCGCTGTAATTCCTAATGACGATCTCGTAGAGGTTCATTACGAACCGCTTGCCGCAACCGCCGCCTCAGAACGAAACCTAGTTGCTTACGATATTCAGCTTCCGACAACGGCATCAGCGGCAACATTCTACGTGGGGCCGAAAGACTTTGATGTTCTGGGCAACGTGAATTCCGAGTTCGTGCGAGCGGTTCACTTCGGAATATTCTCGTGGCTAGTTGTGCCTCTGCACCGTTCGTTGAAATGGGTCTACGGGTTTGTTGGAAACTACGGATGGTCAATCATTATCATCACGATAATGATTAACGCGTTAATGTTTCCACTGCGGCATAAAAGCGTTGTTTCTATGCGAAAGATGCAGGAGATTCAACCGGAAATGAAAGCCATTCAGGACCGGTACTCGAATCTAAAAGCGACAGATCCTGGGAAGCAAAAGATGAACCAGGAATTAATGAGTCTGTATCGGGAACGGGGCGTAAACCCCGCAAGTGGTTGTTTGCCAATGCTTCTAACGATGCCAGTTCTCTTCGCTTTTTACTCATTGCTGTCAGTCGCCATAGAGATTCGTGACGCACCTTTCATCCTTTGGATTCAAGATCTTTCTCAACACGATCCTCTGTATGTGACGCCGCTTTTAATGGGCGTGACGATGGTGGCCCAACAGAAAATGACGCCTTCAACTGCAGATCCAATGCAGCAGAAAATCATGATGGTAATGCCGGTCGTCTTCACATTTATGTTTCTCTGGGCTCCAAGTGGCCTCGTCCTTTACTGGCTTATGAGCAACGTATGGGGCGTTGGTCAGCAAATTATTACCAATCGAGTGATCGGCCCGCCACCGGTCCATAATGTTCGGCCACCTGCTGAACGTTTGATTAAGAAACGCGGTGGAGGGAAAAAGGGGTCGCGTTCCCGAAACTCGTCATGACTGAAGCCAGCAATAATTTAGAAGCGCGTATGGCGATCTTTGTCCAAGATGTGCTTTCGGCAATGGGATTACAACTAACGGTTGCAATCACTGAGAAACCCGACTGTGTTCAGGTCAGATTAGATGGCACAGGCGGCGAAGTTTTGCTACAGCGCAAGGGTGCAGCGCTCGACGCCTTACAACACATTCTTAACAGTAAGTTCCGCAGAGAGCTACCGGAACACCACAGAATTGTTGTTGACCACCAAGATTTTCGAGCAAGCAAGGACGCCGAATTGTTTCAAACAATTAACTTCTTGATCGAGCAAGCAAAAAAGACCGGCCAGCCCCAGGAAATTGGACCGCTAAATGCTTATGCCCGGCGTATGGTACATTTAGCCGTTGCCGAAGACCCGGAAATGTCGTCTGAAAGCCAGGGCGATGCTCGACTCAAAACAGTCTTAATTTCTGTGAAATCAACGGCAAGCTAACACCCAGAGCCGAGCATCTAGTCGAAACGAAACCTGACTACGATTCAATATGTACTCCACCGATGACACGATCGTCGCCATTGCGACGCCGATCGGGCATGGCGGCATCGGCATTGTTCGCTTAAGTGGATTGCAAGCATTGGAAATTGCTTGTTGGCTCCTCCACCGAAAAAAGCCACTACAAGTTCGCCATGCCACGCTAGCACGTGCGTTTCAATCGCGCGACTCAGATAACTCGGCCATAGATCAGGTGCTAGCGACATATTTTAAATCTCCTGCTTCTTACACTGGGGAAGACGTCGTCGAGTTTAGTGCTCACGGGAGTCCAATTGTTCTTGAGCGCATCGTGACCGCTGCCATCGATGCGGGCGCGCGCCTAGCGGAGCCAGGAGAATTTACGCTTCGAGCTTTTCTAAGCGGCAGGTTTGACTTAGTGCAAGCGGAGGCTGTCGCGGATTTGGTAGATGCGGTCACGCCGGCCCAAGCGCGCGTCGCATTCGATCAGCTTGAAGGCACACTGACGACAGCCATCACTGAACTCGACACTGACCTTTTTGATCTGGTTTCTCGTTTAGAAGCCTCGCTGGACTTTCCTGAAGAGAGGTATCACTTCGTTAGTCGTTCGACCACGACAGCTAAAATACAGTCTATTACGGAGCGTGTCGAAGCACTCCTAGCTGATGGTAGCCGCAACCGAGTACTTCGAGAGGGTCGCCAGGTGGTGATTCTCGGGAAACCGAATACCGGAAAATCTAGTCTTTTTAATCGACTTATTGGAGTAGATCGGGCGATCGTGACAACAATAGCTGGCACTACTCGAGATCTTGTAACCGAAACTATCGATCTTAGTGGAATCCCAGTGCGTCTAGTCGATACCGCAGGTATTCACCCATCGGACAACTTGGTTGAAGTGGAAGGCATGGCGCGATCACGAAAAGCTGGCGAGGTCGCGGATTTACTAGTGCTGGTTTTCGATCGATCACGGCCAATTGAGCAAGCCGATGAATCACTCTTACAAGAAACTGCGAACAGTCGGCGACTCTTTGTGCTCAACAAGACTGACCTACCTTCGTTTTGGCCGGCTGACCGCTTAAATTCTGAGAAGGGGCGAGGTGTGGTGGAGACCTCAATGAGCAAACAAGTAGGAATGGACGAGCTTCGCACGGCGATGGTCCAAGCCCTAGACGGTGACGAATTACAACGCGATTCAGGCTCGATTTCCAATGTCCGCCACCTTGAACTTTTAAAGCTCGCACTAAAGTCTTTGAACCAAGGCGCACAATCTGTTGCTGAAGGCGTATCGGAGGAATTCATTCTTGCCGATCTGCGAGGGGCCAGAACGGCTCTTGAGGAAATCACGGGTGCTCGCGCACCCGACGACCTGCTCCACCACATCTTTCAACATTTCTGCATCGGGAAGTAGCCTCAGTACAATAGGCGTTACACTGGGGCACCAATTTGAGTGTATATACCTATGACCGACTTTGACATTATCGTCATTGGTGCAGGACACGCTGGATGCGAAGCCGCCCGTGCGGCGGCCCGCATGGGCCAGACTGTTGGGCTCTGTGTGCTCGATGAAAGTAGCGTGGCGCATATGCCTTGTAACCCGGCGATTGGCGGAACCGCCAAGGGGCATCTAGTGAGGGAAATCGATGCTTTGGGCGGACTCATGGGCGAAGCGATTGACGCGACGGGAATCCAATTTAAGTTGCTTAATAGAAGTCGTGGGCCAGCTGTCTGGTCTCCTCGTGCACAGGCTGACAAACACAGGTATTCAAACTGGGTTAGAGATGCACTGAAACGCGAAAAAGGAATTAGTTGGATTAGGGGACGAGTCGACTCGATTCTTGTGAAGGACAGCAAAATCAACGGCGTCAGTTTGTCTACCGGTGCTTGCTACTATTGCAAGGCGCTCGTTGTAACAACGGGCACGTTCCTAAATGGAGTAATCCACATAGGTCCCGAGCAACACGCCGCAGGGCGCGTCGGAGAGCCACCAGCGCGCGCACTGGCTGAATCTCTAAAGGCGCTCAACTTTCGGTGGGGACGACTTAAAACCGGTACGCCTCCACGAGTTCACCGATCCAGTATCGACTTCACTCAGCTTTCGATCGAACGCGGTGATCAAGATCCAGTGCCTTTTTCATTTATGACCAATAGCTTAAAAGGCAATCAGATTGATTGTTACCTTGCCCACACGAACGAACGAGTTCACTCATTAGTAAGGCAAAATCTCAATAAATCCCCACTATTTAACGGCCAAATTCAAGGAATCGGCCCACGCTATTGTCCTTCTTTGGAAGATAAAATCGTACGTTTTCCAAAGAAAGAACGACATCAGATTTTTCTAGAGCCAGAGGGAATCGATGTAGACGAAGTGTACGTAAACGGATTTTCAATGAGCTTGCCACGTGAAGTCCAGGCCGAGATCGTTCACAGTATGCCAGGACTTGAACGAGCGGAAATCATCCGTCCTGGGTACGCGGTTGAGTACGACTTTATTCAACCGACCGAGCTGCGGCAGACGTTGGAGAGTCAACGCGTTAGTGGTTTATATTTCGCGGGACAGGTTAATGGCACATCAGGCTACGAAGAAGCCGCGGGCCAGGGTCTTCTTGCTGGAATTAACGCTGCCCTGAAGGTTGCCTCCCAACCACCGTTCGTCTTAAGTCGTAGCGAAGCGTACATCGGTGTAATGATCGACGACTTAACAACGACGGGATGCTTAGAGCCGTACCGAATGTTTACTTCACGTGCCGAGCACCGACTACTCATGCGTATCGATAACGCAGACTTGCGTCTCACCTCGCGCGGTCGGGAGATCGGGTTGGTTAGCAAGACCCGCTGGTCAACTTTTAAAGCACGTCAGCAGCGTTACGAAAAGAATTTACAAGTTCTGAAGAAAACAACGGTAACTCTCACAGGAGGAAGGCGCGTAAGGGCTTCGAGGGCACTTAAACAGCCATCAATTCACGTGGCTCAGTTTGTGCGAGATGGCCAGATAAGCCTAGCTATCGAAGAAAAAGCGAAACATATAGACCTGATAAGTGTTGAGACTGAATTTAAGTACGAAGGTTATTTAAAAAGACAAACTCAGCAGGTGGAAAAATCAAAGCGTAACGAAGAGCAACGCATTCCAGAGAATGTTGATTTTGCCTCACTGCCTGGGCTTTCACTTGAAGTTGTTGAACGTTTGACGCGAGTGAGACCAGAAACGCTTGGTCAGGCATCAAGGATCCCAGGCGTAACGCCAGCAGCAGTCTCCATAATCTTGGCATTTGTTTGCAGCGGTCGATATTACGATCGAAAAATGGACACCAAGGCTCAGGTAATCTAAAATCGCAATTCGCGATGCCTGACCCGATTGAATTGCATGCAAAGCTCCTAGAGCGAGCAGATCGATCTCAAATTGAGCTGCATCCTGACTTAGCTAACAAGCTCAAGAAATACTTAAACCTCCTGCATCACTGGAACAAGCGTATCAATCTGACTTCGCTTGCAAACGAAGACAAAGCCATAGATAGATTGATAGTCGAACCATTGATTGCTGCAAATCAGATTGGAAATGATACCCGATCCTTTATCGATATAGGTTCAGGTTCAGGCTCACCAGCAATTCCTATAAATCTTGTACACCCGAATATGAAAATGTGTATGGTTGAATCACGATCTCGAAAGGCCGCCTTTCTGAGTGAAGCCATTCGTGAGCTTTCCCTTTCCAACGCTCGCGTTGAGAATTGTCGTTACGAAGAGCTGTTGCCGCGGCAGGCGACCCAAGATTCAGCCTGCCTGCTGACAATTAGATCGCTCAAGCTTAGCCCAGCTGTTTTAAAACACCTTGGGAATTTTATTCGACCTGGTGGGAAGATTTTCCTTTTTGCCAGTAAAGAGTTTTCAGGGGTTCGCAAAATGCTAGGGCAACCCTTTTCACAAGAAGCCACATTTCCATTGGTTGAGTCGTTAAAGAGCCACCTCGTGGTAATTAGAAAGGATCCCTTAGAAATAAGGTGAGAAACGAAAGAGTAACCGCGCGCCATATGCAAGAATAATCAAATGGTTTGAATAAGTTTCACGTGAAACACTTGACTGCGACCAGAATGACGTGTATCTTGACAGTAGAATATGTTTTATGTTGTTTGACCTAATTTTATGGTGACACAAGGCCCGCCTCGCATCATTGCCGTAGCCAACCAGAAAGGTGGTGTTGGCAAAACGACCACCACGCTCAACCTTGCTACCGCGCTTGCGCTAGACGACCGACGAGTCTTGGTGATCGATCTTGATCCTCAAGGCAATCTAACGAGTGGACTTGGCCGGAAAGGCCAAGCTTCGCAAGGTCGGACAGTGTACGAGGCGCTTACCGCTGAGTCTGCGCTTGAATTCGGGCAGTTTGTTGTTGGTACGGAGGTAAAGGGATTAAGTCTCGTTATGGCAGATAGGAATCTAACTGGTGCGGAACTGGAAATGGTGTCGATGATAGCCCGTGAAACGCGCCTACGAACACTTGTCCGGCAACTTCGAGATAGTTACGACTACATCTTTATTGACACGCCACCCTCACTCGGATTGTTAACATTGAACGGTCTTGTCGCGGCCGACACGGTAATTATCCCGTTGCATAGTGAGTACTTCGCACTTGAAGGTCTAGCCGACCTGGTTGCGACTGTGCGTAGGGTGCGGGCGTCCCTTAACCCACAGTTGGAGATTGAGGGCGTCTTGCTCACAATGCACGATGAACGCACCAATCTTGGACAACAAGTTGCGCGAGAGGTTCGAGAATTTTTTAAAGAGAAAGTCTTCGAAACTGTCATTCCTAGAAATATCAAACTGGGGGAAGCGCCAAGTCATGGCATCCCGGCTATTTTGTACGATAAAAACTCCCGCGGCGCCCTAGCGTACCTATCTGTAGCGAAGGAAATACTCTCGCGCGAGTTACAAGTTAATAAAACGGAGGATGACCATGGCTGACAAGCGTTTCGCGCTCGGGAGAGGATTAAGTGCGCTGATTCCCGAGACAGAACCGACGACGACTGTTACGAATAATGAAGTAGACATTGACCAATTAACACCAAATCGGCATCAGCCAAGAATGGAAGTCGAGGCCGCAAACCTTGATGAATTGACTCAGTCAATCCGAGTACACGGCGTAATTCAGCCGATCGTTGTTCGGAAAACCGACAGCGGTTTTGAAATTGTCGCGGGAGAGCGCCGATGGCGAGCCGCCCAGCGCGCTGGGTTATTGCGTGTGCCCGTGGTTATTCGTAACGTCGAGGATGACAAGCTCTTACAGTTAGCGCTGATCGAAAACATTCAACGCGAAAACCTGAATCCAGTTGAGGAAGCATCCGCCTACCGTCGCCTAATTGACGAATTGAAACTTAGCCAGGAAGAGGTGGCGGTAGCGGTGGGTAAAGATCGGTCGACCATCGCAAACGCATTGCGACTCCTGCGACTTCCCGACGATCTTAAGGCTGATTTAGCCGCGGGTCTTTTAAGTGTGGGACACGCACGTGCGCTGTTGGGCTTGCATGATGAGAAAACACAACGACAAGCCGCACGTGAAGTCGTGGCACGCGGTCTATCGGTTCGCGAGGTCGAAGTTCTAATCCGGAAACTTAGTAGAGCTGAAGAGCCGACGCCCGAAACACCTCCCACCCAGGACGTGCACGTACGCGCAGCGGAAGAACGGCTTCGATTTGTTCTAGGCACTCGAGTGCGAATCGTAAAAAAGAAAAAGGCCGGGAGGATTGAGATTGACTTCACGTCAGAGAACGAACTGCAGCGTCTTTACGAAAAGTTGACGAATCAGTGAAATCGGAATTTTCACGAAGTAGAGGAGGCGATACAAGATGAGATTCGGCAAGAAGCGGTTGACCGAGTTCGCATCCTGCGCCGGTTGAGCGAGTAAGCTCGCTGCGAGCGAGCTCGCTCACGTGTTGAGCGGCCTGCAAATACCCGACAATGACCGAGTTCTAGTGGACTTCAGAACCTCGGACGATGCAGGTGTGTATCGGTGGGACGACAAATCCGCGCTGGTTCAGACGGTTGATTTCATTACACCCATTGTTGATGATCCGCTCCTCTACGGTCAGATCGCGGCAGCGAACGCGCTCAGCGACGTATATGCGATGGGCGGTCAGCCACTCACAGCCTTAACCATTGCGGGATTTCCCAAGAAAGGTCTGGATTCTGAGGTCCAACAGGCAATTTTTGAAGGTGGCCTGACGAAGTTGCGCGAAGCGAACGTAGCGCTTCTTGGTGGGCACACTGTGCAGGACCCTGAGATTAAATTCGGGTACTCCATTACCGGTTCGATTGACGTCGAGCGGGTTCTAACAAATACCAAGGCTCAGCCCGGTGACAACTTGCTGCTAACCAAACCAATTGGCACCGGTATTGTGGCAACAGCTATCAAGTATGGACGAGCGCCTGAAAGTGTAATTGCCTCGACAACTGAATTAATGACCACACTCAACCGACTTGCAGCCGAAACCTTACGAGCATGCTCGACGACCGATGTGCATGCCTGCACGGACGTAACCGGTTTTGGCCTCATTGGTCACGCTAGTGAAATGGCCGCCGCAAGCAACGTAACGATACATATCGACAGCGCCGCGGTTCCATTAATCGAGGGTGTCAGAGGACTAGTGGAACGGAACCGAACGGCGGGAGGGAGTGCGAATCAGGATCATTTTAGTTCTACGGTTGACGACCGCATCGAGGAGGATTTGCTTGCTTTGCTTTATGATCCTCAGACCTCAGGCGGGTTACTGGTGGCAGTCAATCATGACCAGAGTTCAGAACTAACCCAGAAATTAAAAAATGCTGGTGTTAGCGCAACTAAGATCGGCGAAGTAGCTTCTCAGAGTGGCGCGCTCGTTTCCATTAGTTAATCGACGGCCGTTTCCAAACCTTAAGCAAGACTGATTCGCAATTAAGTGTAGGTTCGTAAGGAAAAACACGAAAAGATGAACACTCAAAGCCTTGCCGTTGCGCCTAGCAGATGCTAAAATCACGAATTTGTACGGTCCTTATTTCGAACGTAACCTGATGCCAAGCGGAGAAACATTGTGATACCGGACCTATCGCTCTTCTGGGTGATTGCCCTTGTATTGGTTTTGGCTTGGACGCTTGATCGCACACTCATCAAACCACTGACGCGGGTCATGCAAGAACGCGAGCAGGCCATTGCTTCGGCCCGAGAACTGGCTGAATCGGCAACCCAGCGAGCTGCTGCTGCAGCGAGGGAGTTTGAAGAAAAAAGAGCCGAGGCTCGTGCTGATATTTTCAAACAGATGGACAAGATGAGGCAAGACTTGTTGGTTCATCGAGAAGACACTTTGCAAAAGGCCAGAATGGAAGCAGACGCTGCGTTTAAAGAGGCGTCGACGAGGCTAAGCGCACAAACCGAAGACGCACGAGCGCAACTTGAGCATGATGCTCAAGCGCTCGGCATTGCTGTTGCGGAACAAATGCTGGATCGCAAGATATTGTCAAACTGATGGCAAGCGCGCGAGGCGCAAGCTCAGGAGACCGTTGATACTTATTTGGCTTTCGTTCGTCCGTGGCTTCATGAGGAAGCTTGTCCATCAATGCCACCGGTGCGTGGGGCTTGCCCTAGTATTGTTTTTTATTGGAAGCGCCTTACAGGCGTTGGTAAGTGTCGCGCCTGTGTTCGAAGCCGAACGGTTGCTCGCCGCTGACCCAACAGCTGTTCTAGCCGAGACTGTTCAAACAGATAATCACGAACCCGAAGCGACATCCCACAGCCAGGAGGAACACGGCTCCTCGACAGACGCTTATGCTCGTCTGTTTAATTTCTCCATCTTGGTTGGTACATTGTTTTTCTTCCTGCGAAGTCCGATTGGCGCCTACGTGCGTAACAGAGGCTCCGAAGTACGAAACGATCTTGCTGACGCGAAGAAAACGAATGCGGTCGCTAGACAACAACTAAAAGATATTGAAGAAAGGGCCCAAGCGTTTCCTGCAGAACTCGAATCAATGCGTTCTCAAGGCAAGAAAGAAATCGAAGTCGAAGCGCAGCGTCTGCGTGAAAGCACCGAAACGGAGCGCGATCGATTGGTCGAGCAAAAACGACGGGAGATTGACTTACAGGTTCGCGTTGCGAAGCGCGAGCTTGTGCAATACGCGTCCGAGTTAGTTGTGGGCGTGGCGGCTGGGCGTATTAGGGAGCAGATGACCGACGCCGATCAATTACGACTAATCGACAGATACTTAAACCAAATTAATCCCCAATGAACTGTTTTCAACCACACAAGTTTTAGGAAATAGACAGATTAGTGACAAACCAGACTGCTGCGAACCGTTACGCTAAAGCGTTGTTTGATGTTGCTCTTAACGAAGCCGACCCACAGGTCGTTGAAGTCGACTTGGGGGGATTCGTTGAGTTGATCACAACACAAACTTCACTTAGGCAGGTGCTTTCTAGCCCAGCGGTGCCGGTAGAACGCAAACAGGCAGTTCTATCTGCTATTAGTGACAGGGTGAAAAAGGTGTCGCCAGTCGTTGTCCGATTATTGGAATTATTGATCGCGAGAGATCGATTATTGCTGCTTCCAGAAATCGTGACAGCGTATCAGGCGCGGGTCCGCGAGCATATGCACGTTCTTCAAGCAAAGGTGACAACGGCATTGCCGCTTCCCAGCGATCGACATCAGGCCCTCGCTAAGCGATTGGGCGGTGCGACTAATTGCAAGGTTGAGCTCGAAACGCATGTTGATCCGAGCATTGTGGGAGGCGCAATCGTTAAGCTCGGCAGCACAATTTATGACGGCAGTATTGTGCGGCAATTAGAACGAATGAGACAACAGTTTGAAAATAGCCTCTAGCAGTGGAAGCGCTAGGTTTTCCCTCTACGGGATACATCGGATTGAGGGACTAATGGAATTACGAGGATAAGAAGGATGGACATTAAAGCTGAAGAAATCTCTAAGATTATCCGCGATCAAATTGGTAGTTATGCCGTCGACATCGATGTGTCTGAAGTTGGCACGGTCGTAGCTCTTGGCGATGGCATCGCGCGACTTCACGGCGTTGAGCGGGCTATGGCTGGTGAGATGCTGGAATTCCCGCATGGCATCTTTGGTATCGCGTTAAACCTAGAGGAATCAAGTGTTGGAGCGGTCTTGCTTGGCGAATATGCAAGTATCCGCGAGGGCGATGTGGTTAAGCGCACCGGGAAAATTATGTCGGTGCCAGTTGGCGAAGAAATGCTGGGAAGAGTCGTTAATGCGCTCGGTCAACCTATTGATGGTAAGGGGCCAATCGCCACCCAACACCAGTTACCTATCGAACGAATCGCACCGAGTGTCGTCGACAGGCAACCCGTTCGCGAGCCTTTACAGACGGGCCTAAAGGCTATTGATGCCATGATTCCGATTGGTCGAGGTCAACGCGAGTTAATCATAGGTGATCGCCAGACCGGCAAGACTGCAGTTGCTGTGGATGCAATTATCAACCAGCGCGATACGGGCGTTGTGTGCATCTATAACGCTATTGGGCAAAAACAATCGACAATTGCTCAAGTGGTTAAAACACTTGAGGCAGAAAACGCATTAGCGTACACGATAGTGGTAGCAGCTGCCGCTTCCGACCCTGCGCCACTCTTATTTATTAGTCCGTACTCGGCCTGTTCAATGGGAGAACATTTTCGAGATAACGGTCAGCATGTGCTTTGCGTCTACGATGATCTTTCAAAGCACGCGCAGGCCTATCGTGAAATTTCATTGCTTCTTAGGCGTCCACCCGGGCGCGAAGCGTTTCCTGGCGATGTTTTTTATTTACATTCAAGGTTGCTTGAACGTGCTGCGAAGCTGAACCAAGAAAAGGGTGCTGGTTCGCTGACAGCCTTGCCAATTATCGAGACGCAGGCAGGAGATCTTTCTGCGTATATTCCGACCAACGTAATTTCTATAACCGACGGTCAGATTTTTTTGGAATCGGATTTGTTTCATCAAGGTGTGCGCCCGGCTATTAATGTCGGCAACTCAGTTTCACGTGTTGGAGGATCGGCTCAGGTAAAAGCAATGCGTCAGGTTGCAGGAACATTGCGGCTTGATTTGGCTCAATACAGAGAATTAGCGGCCTTCGCCCAATTCGGCAGCGAGCTCGATAAGGCGACACAGGCTCAGCTCAACCGCGGAGAACGCCTCGTGGAAATTCTCAAGCAACCACAGTATGTTCCACTGGCTGTCGAGCGACAGATTGCATTGATTTTTGCTGGAACGAACGGGTTCCTCGATGACGTTCCCGCAGAGAGCGTCCAGTCTTATGAGCGTGAACTGTACCAATTCCTTGAAACTCGTTATCAGGCTGTGCTTGCGGCCATCCGTGAGAAGAAATCTCTAGATGATCAAATCAAAGCTGACCTTGGCGCAGCCTTGAAGGAGTTTGTGGCACAGTTTGCGACATCACGAGAGAACAGCGCGGCATAATCCAAGGACCTAAAGTTAGAACGATGCCATCCCTTTTAGACATGCGACGTCGTGTACGTGCGGTCAAGTCGACGCAGCAAATCACGAAGGCAATGAAAATGATCGCGGCTTCCAAATTACGCCGCGCGCAAGATCGCATTCTGGGAGCTCGCCCCTTTGCGAACGAGATGCTCCGAATGCTCAACAGGTTGGCAATGCGGGTTGACACATCGCTACATCCTTTGCTTCAGAGGCCAGAGTCACACGCTGATAGCCGGACCCTGCTTTTTGTTATCACAGCTGATAAAGGACTATGTGGCGGTTTCAATACGAACATCGTAAGGTCTGCTACTGGTTTTGTTGATAAGCACTCAACCAATGAAGTTGCCTTGGGGCTCATTGGTCGAAAAGGCCGAGACTTTTTTACACCGAAAGGCTTTGAAGTTTGTTATGAGAACGTCAACCTATTTTCTAGCTTAAGTTTTGGCCACGCTCAAGCGATCACGGAAGTTGCGATTAAAAAATTTACGAAACAAGCGGTTAATTCAGTGTATTTGGTCTATAACGAATTCAAGTCTATTTTGCAGCAAAGAGTTGTGGTCGAACGGCTTCTTCCAATTGCAGAGTTAGAGAAGGAGGCACTGGCGGCCGAGATACCTGGCGATGGAACTGCAAGTATTGACTACCTTTATGAGCCGACCCCAGAAGGAATTCTTGAGGACCTGCTACCACACCACGTCGAGGTGCAAACGTTTCGCGCTCTGCTGGAGTCAGCAGCAGCCGAACATGCGGCACGGATGACAGCCATGGATGCAGCCACTAAAAACTCGGGAGAGTTAATTGAACAACTGACGTTGCATATGAACAAGGTGCGCCAAGCGGCTATTACCAGAGAGATTATTGAAGTGGTCTCGGGCGCGGAAGCCTCATAGTTTCGAACACCGCTAGCTAAGAGCTTGCGGTAACTAACGTAGGACACGAGGAATAATGAGCATGTCAAACGGAGCAACCACAGAGCAAAAAATCGGAAAAGTAATTCAAATTATTGGACCAGTTTTGGATGTCGAATTCCAAGGCGGCCACCTCCCTGCTATTTACAATGCCTTGCGTATCGTGTCCGACGACACATCAGGGACAGATGTTGAGATCGACGTCATTGCAGAAGTGGAGCAACATCTTGGAGAGAACCGTGTGCGAGCAGTCGCGATGAAACCGACTGAAGGAATGCAGCGGGGGATGCGAGCTATCGACTTGGGCGAACAGATTACTGTACCAGTTGGCCCCCAAACACTCGGGCGCGTGCTGAATGTACTAGGTGAGCCCGTTGATTTTCCTGACCGTAAAATTGACACAGCTGAGCGTTGGCCAATCCACCGTCCTGCACCATTGCTTGAAGACCAATCTACTGAATTACAGATGTTCGAGACCGGTATCAAGGTTATTGATTTACTTGAACCGTACCTTCGTGGTGGCAAGATTGGACTATTTGGTGGTGCGGGTGTCGGCAAGACAGTCATTATTATGGAATTAATCCATAATATCGCTTTAAAACACGGCGGAGTGTCGGTTTTTGGAGGGGTGGGAGAGCGTACCCGTGAAGGAAATGACCTGTGGCTTGAGATGCAAGAAAGCGGGGTTATTAACACAGAAGACCAGGAAAAATCTCGTGCCGCACTCGTGTATGGTCAAATGACGGAGCCACCAGGCGCGCGGCTGCGAGTGGGCTTGAGCGCCTTGACGGTCGCCGAGTACTTCCGTGATGCAGAGAACAAAGACGTGTTGTTGTTTATTGATAATATTTTTCGATTCACACAAGCGGGTTCCGAAGTATCGGCACTGTTGGGCCGCATGCCATCCGCTGTAGGTTACCAGCCGACACTCCTTACAGAGATGGGAGAGTTGCAGGAGCGGATTACCTCCACAAAACAAGGATCGATCACATCAGTGCAAGCGATTTACGTCCCAGCTGATGACTATACTGATCCTGCACCTGCGACGACGTTCGCACACCTGGACGCAACAACAAACCTGTCACGATCAATCGCTGAGTTGGGCATCTATCCGGCAGTCGATCCACTGGCTTCCTCTTCACGCATTCTCGATCCCCGAGTCATCGGTGACGAGCATTATGAGGTAGCCCGTCAGGTGAAACAAGTACTGCAGCGATATAAGGATCTGCAAGACATTATTGCTATTCTAGGCATTGACGAGCTTTCCGAGGAAGACAAGCTCACCGTAAGCCGCGCTAGAAAACTGCAAAGATTCCTATCGCAGCCATTCTTTGTGGCAGAGCAATTCACTGGAATTCCTGGGAAGTATGTCCCGATTGCTGATACGGTTCGCGATTTTAAGGAAATTGTTGAAGGAAAACACGACGATCTACCAGAGCAAGCATTTTATCTTGTTGGTACGGTTGCGGAAGCTATCGAGAAAGCGGAAAAAATAAAAGCGGCGTAGTTCTTGTTGGTTCATCTAGCGACGTAAGACAGACAATGGCACTACCTTCTCAGTTAGCACTACATATCACTACTCCTGAGCGATCACTCGTCGAACTAAACGTGGACGAAGTGCAGGTCCCCGGCTCAGATGGATACTTGGGAGTGTTACCTGGCCACACACCGCTTCTTGCCAATCTCAATATTGGCCATATTTGGTACCGCATTGGTTCAAAGCAGTCCTACTTGGCTGTTTCGCTTGGTTATGTGGAGGTTTTACCAGACAAGGTAACGATTCTAGCCACAGTAGCCGAGCTGGCCGAAGAGATTGACCGTGATAGAGCCACTGAAGCTCGTGAAAGAGCAGAAAGCCAGTTAAGACGACGCTCTGCCGAAGTCGATTTTACACGGGCACAGCTTGCGTTGCGCAGGTCTTTGGTCAGGCTGCAAGTTTCATTAAAAGCACAGGCGAGCGCACCCTAACACCGTCATTCAAACTACGAACACCGAAGTCAGCTATCATAGTCCCAAACACAGTAACCACGACGGCGCTGACTTGTATTTGGCGCTGTTGCATGAAAGATCAAACTGCAGGTGTTGGAATGCGTGTTTCTTGTGCCGTAACCTCCGATAGAGGATTGCTACGTTCTTCGAACGAGGACAGCGAATGTGCGCGGCCAGACCTCGGCCTCTTTTTGGTAGCAGATGGCATGGGTGGTCATGTTGCTGGCGAGGTGGCTTCGCGACTCGTCGTAAAAACGATTGAAAACTTTATGCAAGAAACCAAGACCACTCGTATGGAGGATAATTGGCCATTTCCGCTTAACGCGAAAATTAGTGTAACTGCCAATCGAGCCCAGTTTGCGTTTCGGTTAGCGAATCGCGCGCTTGCTTCTAAGATTGCAGGGGCGGAGCATTTGAATGGTATGGCCACAACTGCCTCAGCAATAGTGGTTAGTGATCGTCTGGCAGCGATTGCGCACGTCGGCGATAGCCGGATCTATCGCCTTCGGTGCGGTCAGCTTAAACAACTAACGACCGACCACTCGTGGGTCCAAGAGCAGGTGCAAGCCGGTGAACTGACACCGAGCGCCGCGCGGAAGCATCCTTGGCGGAATATTGTAACCCGCGCACTTTCTGGGGCTGAAGATCCAAATGTCGATCTTAATGAATACGAGTTAGAAATAGGGGACCGCTTCTTGATTTGCTCGGATGGTCTATTTGCGGTCGTTTCTGACGAACGAATTAAGGAATTGCTAAGTCAATCGGTCACGCTTGAAACAGTATGTAACAATCTAGTTGAGGCAGCGAACGCAGGTGGCGGGCCTGATAATATAACTACACTTGTCCTTCAGATCGATGATCCATAACCTTCTTCAATTACCTCGGTATCGAGGGTTAATTCAAAGCTTGGTGGCACGCGAGCTAAAGGCGCGTTACCGAGGTTCGGTGCTTGGGTTTTTTTGGTCATTCATTAATCCCCTGCTCCTCCTCTTAATCTACTCGTTTGTGTTTAATACCGTGCTCCCAGGAATTCGACCTGCGTCGGTCGAGCCGTACGCGTTGTTCATGTTTTGTGGGATTCTTCCGTGGACTTGGTTTTCCGCGTCATTAATTGAGTCGTCCGGTGTCTTGATTGCTGGCGGGAATCTCATTAAGAAGGTGTTATTTCCGGCTGAGGTGTTGCCGATCGTAACAGTCTTAGCGAACATGGTGCACTTCTTTTTAGGATTGCCGATACTAGTCGGATTTCTAATTTACTATTCTATTCCGCTTCAGCTCAACGAACTGATTTGGTTTCCGTTTGTGATTTTGGTACAGCTAATATTAACGCTCGGCCTAAGTCTGATCGTTTCTGCGCTCACAGTACACTTTCGCGACATCAAAGATATCCTTTCCAACCTTCTGACTTTTTGGTTTTTTGCGACGCCTATCATCTATCCGATGTCGATGGCTCCGGCTGGCGGCAAGCGATATCTAGACATGAACCCGTTTACTCACCTTGCTGTTTCTTATCAAGAAATTTTATTTTATGACGGTCCATTCGGACACTTAAAATGGCTGCTGACGCTTGGCGCTGCATCCATTGTGTTGTTCTTAGTTGGTTATTTCTTGTTCGATCGGCTGCGTGACTCTTTTGCGGAAGAAGTTTAAAGCAAGGCCTATTACCATGCACGCAATTGACATAGATCATGCCACCAAAACCTACCGCCGGTATGGTCGCCGACGACAATTCGCCACACTCAAGAGCGCTCTATTGTCTGGAAGTTTAATTACAGATCTCAAACCGGCTGAAACCTTCACGGCTTTACAAGATGTTTCCCTACGGGTGGAGGCAGGAGAGACCGTTGGTGTAATTGGTCCAAATGGTTCAGGAAAGAGCACCTTACTCAAACTGGTGGCAGGCATCACAAAGCCTACTAGCGGGACGGTGAGTGTAAGAGGCCGTATTTCTGCCTTAATTGAATTGGGCGCTGGATTTCATCCTGAGATTTCAGGCCGGGAAAACATCTTTATTAACGGCATTATGCTTGGTCTATCCAAGCGAGAAGTTGTGCAAAAGTTTGAAGAGATTGTTGAGTTCGCCGAGTTGGAAGAATTTATTGACGCGCCGGTCAAGACTTATTCATCAGGCATGTACGCGCGACTCGGTTTTGCAGTCGCGATTCACGTCAATCCGGACGTGCTCTTGGTGGACGAAATCTTAGCGGTTGGCGACCAAGGATTTACACACAAGTGTCTAGATAAATTCGCAGAGTTCCGTCGGCGTGGCAAGACAATTCTTCTAGTGACACACTCGCTTTCTCTTGTCGAACGTTTTTGTGATGATGCAGTTTGGTTAGATTCTGGTCTTATTAAGTCGGTTGGCGACCCGAAACGTGTTGTCGACGCCTATCTGTCGCACGTAGAAAACCAAGAGGAACAGCAACTCAAAGCTGACGATATAAAAACTCGTAAGATGAGTGAAACGAGGTCCGAGCCACCGACAACCGGTGAAGCTTCAATGGATGACATGTTTCAAGTTGCAGAGGGTAGATGGGGCTCTCGCGAAGTTGAAATATTGGACGTTACACTGGTCGGTGATGATGGTAAGTCTGCACATGTCTTTCATTCGGGCGATCGAATGTCTGTGCGCGTGCACACAAATGCGGAAAAACCAGTGTCAGACTTTGTCTTCGGAGTCGGGCTCTTTAATGCGGATGGCGTTTGTTGTTATGGGACAAACACTGATCTCGAACAACTGGTATCTAAGGAAATAGTTGGTGAGGGCACGGTCGACTTTACGATAGAGAGCCTTGACCTCGTTGCAGGGACGTACAAGCTAGACGTCGCAGTTCATAAACGTGACGGGTATCCCTACGATTACCACCGGTTGCTATACACATTTCGTGTGAAGTCGCGAACGAATGACGTAGGCATTTACCGGCCACACCATAAATGGAAGTTTCCCTCAAACGTTCGTTTTACCGGGCCGGTGGAATAATGGACCACTCAATTGAACTTTTGTTGGTGAATTATTGATGCTTCTTCCAGAGGGCTCTGCTGCTGCGGCAATGGCGGTCAAGGCTCGCATGGCTGGACAGCGTGTAGTTTTTACCAACGGTGTTTTTGATTTACTCCACCCAGGGCATGTACGGTTTCTTCAGGCGGCGGCTCGCGAGGGCGACCTTCTTATAGTGGGCATCAATTCGGACGCGTCCGCTAACAGCATTAAAGGTGTTACTCGTCCGGTTGTTACCGAGAGTGAACGCGCCGAAGTGCTGCTAGCTTTAGATTGCGTGGATGCCGTTATCATTTTCAATGAAAACAAGCCTAATTTAATTATTCGAGAAATCGTACCGGATGTGCTCGTTAAAGGTGCTGATTGGCCGGCTGACCAGATTGTTGGACGCGATACAGTAGAGAGTGCCGGTGGTCGCGTTGTCCGTGTCTCTGTAGAAACTGGCTACTCAACCACAGCACTCATCGAGCGGATAAAGCGTGTGGCCCGGTAACTTTTCTTGTAGCCTCCTCTCGCTCAGTTGGAAATGTTAAGATCGTGGATTCAAATGGATCCACTAGACGTTGATGTAATCATGCCGACGTCGACTTCCTTCGGCTTGCAGACATTACTTAAGACAGCAGTGAAACGAGCTGGCTTCGAGGGCGAGGCCAAGGCGATAACTGGTCTCAGCCCTTCTGCGCAGGCACTCTTTGTAGCGAAGGCCGGTCGTCACAAGAATTTAGTTTCGATTCTGGTGGTGCCATCAGATGCCAGTGTGGCTTCGATGACCGCTGATGTCAGATTCTTTTTGACCGCTCTCGAAGGCCTGTCCGAATCTTTCGCTCACCAGGTTGTTCTACCCTTTCCTTCTCACGAAGTTGATCCATATCGCGGTTTGCCTCCACACTTTGAAATTGCCTCAGCGCGCGCTCGGGTCTTGCATAGTTTGGTTACCAATAGAGTCAGAATCATTGTCGCGTCCGCTTCTGCTTTGGTAATGCGCGTGAGCTTACCAGAACAAATCACCGCTAGTTCCGTCGACCTGACGCTGGGATATGAGATTACACCAACCGCACTTGGCGATGTACTGCAAGTCGCCGGATTTGTTAGAGAGGACCCAGTTGATAAACACGGTGAATGCTGTATCCGAGGCGGTGTGGTTGATTTCTTTCCAGCGAATGAATCGAAACCCGTTCGTATTGAGTTTATCGGAGATATGGTGGAGTCGATTCGACGCTTTGATCCAGCAACGCAACGGTCGACTGGACCAGAGGACCATGTCGAGGTTGTCCCGTTACAGGACAGACTCGTAGCTGGGGTTAATGACCATTCATTAAACGAAAGTGCATCAGTCTTAGATTACTTAAACATTAGAAGTTCGTCAGTTTTCTTGTCCGAGCAAGACGAAATAATGGCGCAATTAAACCAAACGTTTGATCAAATCACGATTAGCTACAAAACCTCACTTACAGAAAACTTGAGCAGTCCTAGTCCTGAAACTTTGATCACGCCAAGAGAGAGACTCGACGATTTTTTTGAAGACGGAGTTGGTTTTAGTGAATTGGACTTGGCGCTTCCGACACCAAAAGCCAGAAAGGCGAGCAAGAAAAATAACTCAAGAGAGCGTCTGGCTAACGGCAATTCGGTCCACGAGGCCTGCCAATCGGTTGTTAAATTTCGAGGACGCTTGGCTGAATGGATAGCCGACATTCGTCAAGCGCAGAAACGGAAAGACGACGTTTTGTTTGTGGTAAGTACTGCCGGGACTGCCCAGAGAGCAATTGAATTACTCAATGATTACGGGGTAGAGGCCAACGCACCCGAATCCACCAATGACGACCAGCCGACCACCGCCGTATGGGTAGTCATAGGTCAACTAACCCAAGGGTTTCGCCTGCCTCTGGGAAGACTACAAATTTACACAGAGGCTGATGTGTTTGAAGACCACCAGCCGAGGACGGATCGACGCCGTTCTCTATCTCGCACATTTGTCAACGCTTTTCGAGATCTGAAAGCAGGCGATTTCGTCGTGCATATCAATCATGGTGTGGGGATGTTTGTCGGTTTGCGTCAGTTGGCGGTCGGTTTGGAACTGCAGGAGTTCATGGAACTACAGTATGCGGACAACGCGAAACTTTTCGTTCCAGTTAAGCATCTTGATCTGGTGCAAAAGTACGTGGGCGGTTCCACGCCGTCGCTCGATCGACTAGGGGGGGCGACGTGGGAGCGCGCGAAAAATAAGGTCAAGGCCGCAATGCGTGACATGGCCGAAGAGCTCTTGAAATTGTACGCAGCACGTAAGGCTATTACTGGATATAGCTTCGGTTCTGATTCGAATTGGCAACAGGAATTTGAAGACGGTTTCCAGCACGAGTTAACCCCTGATCAGCAAACGGCGATGAAACAGATTAAGAAAGACATGGAGCAAGTCATGCCGATGGACCGTCTATTGTGTGGCGACGTCGGTTATGGCAAAACCGAGCTGGCAGCCCGAGCTGCCTTTAAGGCAGTTATCGACGGCAAACAGGTAGCGCTTCTAGCGCCGACAACTGTACTCGCATTTCAACACGCCCAGACCCTCAAGGAACGATTTGCGGCGTTTCCAGTGCGAGTAGGCTTACTCAGCAGGTTTAACAATAAAAACGAGCAAGAAAAAACCTTATCTGATATTAGACAAGGCACGCTTGAAATTGTAGTTGGAACACATCGACTCTTATCGAAAGATGTCGATTTTCGAAATCTGGGACTACTAGTCGTGGATGAAGAGCAGCGCTTCGGCGTCGTTCACAAGGAGCGCATCAAACAGATTCGTCAGCATGTCGATGTGTTGACAATGACGGCCACACCGATTCCACGGACACTCAACATGTCGCTCGCTGGCATACGAGACATGTCGATAATTGAAACTCCACCAAAAGATCGCCTAGCAATTCAAACACATGTCGTTCAGTTCGACGGGCGAACAATCGAACGTGCTATTAAAACTGAGTTGGCGCGCGGTGGCCAAGTCTATGTGGTGCACAACCGAGTCGAATCAATTTATGCCATTGTGGATTTAGTAAAGCGCTTGGTCCCAGAGGCACGAGTCGCCGTGGCACATGGACAGATGAACGAGGAAATGCTTGAGCACTGCATGATGGGGTTTGTCACCCACCGGTTTGACGTGTTAATAGCTACTACGATAATCGAAAATGGTCTCGATATTCCGAATGCAAACACAATCATTGTTAACGAGGCGCACCAATTCGGCTTGGCACAACTCTATCAGTTGCGAGGGCGGGTCGGACGATCCGACCGCCGGGCTTACGCCTACCTGCTCGTGCCGACTAGAAATACCTTGACGAGCGTGGCGAGAAAACGTCTCGCTGCAATAAGAGAATTTAGCGAGTTGGGTAGCGGTTTTAGAATCGCTGCACTTGATCTAGAAATTCGTGGCGCCGGTAATCTACTTGGCGGTGAACAGAGCGGACACATTAATGCTATTGGATTTGAGATGTATGTGAAACTACTTGAGTCCACAGTGCGCGAACTGAAAGGGGTTCAAGTTGAAGATGAGATTCGCGCTACAGTCAACATCGGAATAGACGTACGAATCGATGAGGATTACATTTCAGACACGAATCAAAGACTAAGCGTATACCGGCGAATAGCTAGTGTCTGCAGTGATACGGAGCTTACGCAGCTGGTTGATGAGCTTCGGGATCGTTACGGTCCACCAACTTCGTCCCTGCTCAACTTATTCGAGTATGCAAAAATCAGAATGATGGCGGAAGAGATTGGCATTACATCGATAGAGCGAGAAAAACGAACACTTACAATCAAGTTTCAAAGTCAGGCTTCACTAGATTTAGGTAGATTTGCTGAGTGGGTCCACCATCGACCGAATGTCACCCTTGTTCCTCCAGGAATCCTCAAGGTTGATTTGCGGGATCACAGCACACCCCAGCGTGTTGAAGGCATGCCTTTGGATTCCATGATTGATTCAGGCAAGGGTTCTTGGTGGACTGCGCAAGCGTTGACAGGATCATTAAAATCCGGATTTATTCACAAAGACCATCGTAAGCCGGTAGAGGTCGATCCACTTGTTTCAGGGGGGTTATTTCATAACATCGTTAGCCTCTTGACTGAGTTGAGGGACAGCGCTCGAATCAGCTATGATTGAATAAGTTAAGCTATTGATTCTGCGGAGCTTGTCTTGATGCAACAGCGTAATCAAATCCCGCGAAATAAGTGTAATTCAGTTGGTGAGGCCTATCTCGCTCTAGTGAGAGATGCGACTAAGCTGCTGAGTTTGTTATTGGCGCTGTTTGTAGCGGCTCCTTTGACCGCAGACGTGATTGAGGCAGTGTTGGTTAAGGTCAACGGCGAGATTATTGCAAAAACCGAGTTTGAAGAACGACAGATCCAACTGCTGCGACAGCTACGTATGAGCGGTGAGCTTAGCGACACCTCCGATGAAGCGTTAAGCGATGCGCTATATGAAGCCACACCGCAGATGATCGTGACCGCGGTCGATGAGTTACTACTAGTGCAAAAAGCGAAGGAAATGAATTTGACAATGGAGGAAGGTCAATTTGCGGACATTATCAATAACATTAAGGAGCAAAACGATCTTGAAACAGACGAGCAGTTTGAGGCAGCACTATCTGCAGAAGGCATGACGATGGATGACCTTCGTCGATCTATGGAGCGCCAAGTAATGCTCTCCAGAGTCAGACAGGTTGCTATCATGAGTAAAGTTCGCATGACGCAGTTCGAAACTCGAGAGTACTACGATAACCACTTGGATGATTATGGTGTTCCGGGCCGTGTGACCCTCCGTGAAATTCTGATTGAGTCGTTAGAAGGCGAGACGAGTCTAGAAACGGATCGCATGCTAATAGAAAAAGCTGAAGCGGCACGGCAACGCATCCTAGCGGGTGAATCATTTGCTTCTGTTGCTGCTGAGATCTCAGATTCGCAATCTCGGTCTAATGGAGGACTCATTGGGCCAATCAATGAGGATGATTTAGCACCGGCTATTCAAGATCTGCTTATTGATATGGAGCCTGGTGACATGAGCCAACCATTTAAGACAACGCTTGGTTACCAGATTCTTCAGCTGGACACGTTAACAGAGGCTGGCTTTGTGCCGTTTGAGGAAGTAAAAGACGAGATCCAAAATCGTATGTTCAACGAGCGTCGTGATGCCGAGTACGAATCGTATATGGGTACATTGCGGGAAGAAGCGATTATTGAGTGGAAAAACGAAGCACTGCACGAAGCTTACGATGAACACATCGCTCAAAATTTGGCTGACAAGGCTGACAAGTAGCTAACACCCTGGTTCGCCGCACTTCAAAGTAACTAGCATTATGGTTGAGCTGGTGCCTTCCGAAAAAATAGATAGCAAAACTGAGACCAAGGTGACACACGAGCCGCAGTGGTACGCTGTTTGGACGCGGTCACGTCATGAGCAACGAGTTCGTGTGGAGCTGGAACAAAAGAAGTTTGAGGCCTTCCTTCCGACAATAACGCGCTGGAGCCGCTGGAAGGATCGAAAAAAGAGAATTGACTGGCCATTATTCCCCGGTTACTGTTTTGCCCGTTTTGATGTTACTGCCAGATTGTCGATTCTTAAGTGTTTTGGGGTCGTCAGCATTGTTTCTTTTGATGGAGTGTTGGCTCCAATTCCGGAACGTGAAATTGAGGGAATTCGTCAATTAGTCGACAGCGACTTGCAATATGATCCTTGCCCATTAATTCATGAAGGTATGATGGTTGAGGTGATGCACGGACCTCTGAGCGGCGTGATTGGTCGATTGACTCGTAAGGGCTCTCACGCACGACTAGTGCTCTCGGTAGATCTAATTGGTCAGGCTGTCAGTGTGGAAATCGATGCCGCAGATGCACGTCCATATTAACTTAAGATAGTTACGCGAAAAGAGTTCTATGAAAATCGCTCACATTAAACTCGATGCCCCTTTCGCGCTGGCCCCAATGGCTGGATTGACTGATTCTGCGTTTCGGCGTTTGGTTAAACGTCGTGGTGGCTGCGGTTTAGTTGTGACCGAAATGGTAAGTTCAGAAGGACTTGTTCGTGGAATCGATCGCACTCTTGAATACGCTGAATACAGAGAAGAAGAGCGACCGGTTTCAATTCAGACATTTGGCGGTGACCCAGAAAAGATGGCAGACGCCGCACAAATCTTAGAAGGCCTTGGTGCCGACATCGTCGATGTAAATATGGGTTGTCCAGTGCAGAAAATTGCTAAGCACAATGCTGGCTGCAGTCTCATGCGACAACCCCAACACGCCGCGCGGATTGTTCGGGCAATGACCGATGCTGTGCAAATTCCGGTGACTGTCAAAATGCGTTCAGGATGGAGCGATGAAGAAATTAATGCCGTCCAGGTTGCTCAAATGGTCGAAAATGCTGGCGCAGCTGCAGTGGCAGTTCATGGTCGAACTGCGAAACAAGCCTACAAGGGAACGTCAAACTGGGACCTCATTGGGCAAGTAGCGAATGCGGTGAGTATTCCGGTGTGGGGTAGTGGTGATTGCGTAGAGCCCGACCAGTTGGTTGATCGTATGACACAGAGTGGGGCAGCAGGCGTACTCGTTGGGCGAGGCGCTTTGCGGAATCCATGGGTTTTTGCGCAGGCATTAGATTTAGCAAATGGTAAACCAGCGCGGCACATTCCTCTTCACGTTCGCGGTCAGTTTCTTTTGGATTACTTGGAGCTGTTAATGGCTAATCCCAGCGATGATGATCGAGGTGTGCACCGTCTTGTTCAGCCGGTACCACGCAACCCTATTAGTCGTGAACGATGGGTGGTGAACAAGTTGAGAGCATTAGCTTCTTGGTATACAAAAGGTCTCAATCGCGGTACGGTTTTACGCCAAGCAATCAATTCTGCAACCTCGCCCGAAGAGATCCGTGACTTTATCTCTCGGTTTTTTCTAAAAGCCGAGTGCTCAACTAGTTCCTTCTCAACTTCTGTTGGTGTGTCGGATTAGGTCTAGTGGTTACGTTTGGTTACTGGCAGACGTGACTCTTTCCTTGGATTTGGAACTCGCCGCCCACGAGGACCTTTATGGCTACCCTCTCGCTGTCGCCGAGATGCTCTGTTTTTGTGAACTTCATTCCTACCCGATGACTGTTCTTCTTCCGGTGATGACCAAAAGCGCCCCTTGGAAAACCACACAAGGGCAGCGCTTGGATGCTTCGCTATTAGGCGTCTATAAGTTGGCATCAAATCCTCTCGCTTGTAGGCGCGAAAAGCCGTCGGCTTTTCATTGAGAATAATCGTCCAGTAGTTGTAACGTGGTGGCACAGGTTACCTAAACCCCAAGCGTTTCATTTTTTCCACCAAGGTTGTTCGCTTTAATCCGAGCAGATCAGCCGCCTGCCGCTTGTTCCCTTTAGTTTTATCTAGAGAAAGCTTGATGAATTGCCGTTCGATATCCTTGACATACGTTTCCAAGCTGAGTCCCTGGTCTGGTAAAGTGCTAGACCCTTTCGCTGTCACAGAATCAGAGACCGCTTGAATGTGTGATGGGAGATGTGCCAACTCAATTTGTGAGCGCCCCTGACTAAACGTGAGGGCGCGTTCCACAACGTTTTCAAGTTCACGGATGTTGCCAGGCCAAGGGTATGTCATTAGTTGACGCACCACATCTTGGGATAGCACCATGCCTTGACGTGGCGGTGTGAGATCGCGTCCGAGGCGCTGTAATAAGTGTTGTGCCAACAATGGAATATCTTCCTGGCGCTCACGTAGCGGAGGCAGATGAACTGGTATCACATTAAGACGGTAATATAGATCTTCTCGAAACTTGCCTTCAGCAATCAAGGCAACAAGATCGGAATTGGTAGCTGCGAGAATCCTGACGTCAATACCAATTGTCTTAGCGCCGCCGAGGCGTTCAAATTCTCGCTCTTGTATTACCCGTAGGAGTTTGGCTTGAAGCGCTGGACTCATAGTGCCGACTTCGTCAAGAAATAAGGTGCCCTTGTGGGCCTGTTCTAGACGACCCGGTCGAGAATCCACGGCTCCCGTGAAGGCACCCCTTACGTGGCCGAACAATTCCGCTTCGAGTAATGTTTCGGGTATAGCGCTGCAACTCAAAGCGACAAAGCGGTGCGTACGTCGAGAACTACCATGATGAATAGCGCGCGCCACTAGTTCTTTGCCGGTGCCAGTCTCACCTGTAATAAGAACAGTCGTGTTTGTGGGAGCCACGGTCGCCAGTAATTCAAACAGGTCACGCATTGGACGACTGGCGCCTATTAAATTGTTAAAACGATAACGCTCTTGCAGTTGTGCTTTTAGGTAAGCGTTTTCCGACTTCAAGCGCTTCCGCTCAAGCGCTGTCGATAGGGAGTGAAGTAATGCGTCGAAGCGGAATGGTTTACTAACATAATCCGCCGCACCAAGTTTGAGAGCGTCAACCGCGGTTTCCACGGTACCAAAAGCCGTTATGACGATAGCAGTAATCTCTGGATAACGTTCGATGGCTTCAGTGATGACCTCCATTCCGGTAATTCCGGGTAGTCGTAGGTCAGTCAGTACGATGTCGAAAGCGAAGCTCGATAAATGCTTCAAAGCCTCTTCTCCGCTCTCAGCCTGAACCACGGTGAAACCGTGATCGGCTAAGCGTTCCGCAGTTGGCACTCGGAGAGCAGCTTCGTCTTCCACGATAAGCAGGTGTTTTTCACTATCGCTCATTTACAGATCCGCCAATATTTTGACGCTTCAGAAATAAATCGTCAAGGCTGAACATCAGACACCCGTTAAAGGCTTGGGGGGTACTTACCGATAGCCTATACACAACACCTAAAGTGGTGAAACGGATAACTTTAGATAATTAGATAAAATGCTCCGGATCTAGCAGCCAGGTGATATTTAAGAAGCCTAACCATGATAGTAGATAGACAAACCACTTCGATTATGAAGGCCTGCGAACTCGTTGGCGTTAGTCGTCGCACCATCTACAATTGGCTTGCCAGCGGGAAAGTTGAGTACGTTCGCACAGCAGGTGGCTCGATTCGCATCTTTGTCGATACTCTGTGGCGAGAGCCCTCCCAGGCCGGCAGTAGCGCTGACGTTTGGTCAAAAAGTGCTAACAAAGAGGCTTGAGAGGTTTCCTTATCACATCGGATCGAGAAAGGAAGTATGTGAGTGAGTTATCTGATCTTGAGCGCCTGTTCCACCGTTTGAACAACCAGCTTGGTATTATCCTAGCGAACGCTGAGTTGCTGGTGGAAGCAAGATCGAGCGACGAGACGAACCGTTCACGTGCCGCACAAATCGTGACAAGTGTGGTTGAGGCGATGGGCACGATCAGGGAAATGCGCTCAAAGAATCAATCTTCAGGCACCTCTTCTTAATTTAAGTCAACTGTTAGTCATTTTTTTGACTAATAAGAGAAACAAATGGTCATTTTTATGACGATTAAATTTTTAGGTTCATAAGATTTTGCATTACTTCCTAGTATGACAATCCAATAAATTCTTTAGAATCTTAAATTTATTAAAGAAATAGGTTCTTCAAATACATTCGTTTTATCTTCTCCTAAAAGTTGGTACAGCAGTTGCTTTCTTTATGTATGGGGGCAGGTGTCTGTCCATGTTTGATAACCGGGTTTGAGTTGGCAGTGTAGCCAATGGAGGGCTTCATGCAGCAGGAGAGAACGAGTGTTGCACCGAATGATCTGATTGAAGCTGGATTGCCGTTTGTCGAGGGGCTCGCGAGACGAATGGCGGCCTCGATGCCGAACAGTATCGACATTGGAGATCTGGTACAAGATGGCATGATCGGTCTTATCGATGCGGCTCGAAGATTTGATGCACATCGTGGGATCAAGTTTGAGACGTTCGCCCAACGACGTGTGCGTGGAGCAATGATCGACGCCTTACGCCGTGACGCTTGGCCACGTGGTATCCGACGTATTCGCCGGGAACTAGAGTCTGCTCGAACGACTCTTCGTCGTGAGTTAGGTAGCGAGCCATCTCTAGCTGAACTTGCTCAACACATGGGCTCAGACGAAACACGGCTTGGGCGCACTATCGTACGCATACACACGATAGAGTCGACTTCACCACTTGCCACGCTTGACACCGTTAATGGTACAGGTCTGCCGCCAGTGTTGCTCCCATCAAAACCAGAAGCGCCAGATCAAGTTTTTGAGAGTGTGGAGATTAAGAAACGTATAAGGGAAGCTATAGGGTCGCTGCCGTTGCGTGAGCGAAAATTGATCGGAATGTATTACTACGGTGATGTGACAATGAAGCGAATCGGAGCAGAAATCGGCGTAAACGAGTCACGCGTATCACAGCTTCACGCCAGGGCAATTCAGCGCTTACGGAAGGCGCTAGTGCAGGATTTTGGATCAGAGGCCGCAGCTGCCTCTGCATTGGGTTCCGCACTGGCCAATATGTCTCAAGCCGAAAATGAATATACCGCAGGGGCAGATACAATGCATTCTTAGCTAAGTCTGCTAGATCTTGTGGTCTAAACGAGACGAGCACTTTAGGTAAGACTCGAACGTCCAGACCTACGAATTAGTTGGCAACTCAGACGGTTTGAGCATTCAGTCGAGAACTTCGCGTGCAACTTGGAGCAAATCCGCCAAATGAAAGGGCTTGGCTAGCCAGGGAGAGCCAGTTTCATTCAGAAATGTTTTAGCTTTCTTATCGACAACGTTTCCGGTTACGAACACAATGTGCTTCAGCAGCGACGGTCTTATCTTGGCAACAGCTTTATAAAACTCTGTTCCATCCAATCGAGGCATTTTTAAGTCACAAATAACGAGATCGTAGTTTGCCTCGCGTACAAGGTTCAGCGCTTCTTTCCCATCGCACGCTAAATCCACTTTAAAGTCGGCATCGGTCAACGCGGCGGCCACGGCGGTGGCTAGAGCCTGTTCATCTTCCACAAGAAGAGCCGACGCGCCGCCACCGATATCCGTCCGTAATGGACTAGGAGACAGTGGTCGCGGATCACGTATTGGTACGGTGCGGCAAGGAAATCCGATGTGAAAGTTAGTGCCACCGCTAGAATTTGAGACCAATCGGATTTGTCCACCATGTTCCTGCATGATGGCATAAGCGACAGTCAAGCCCAGACCAGTGCCTTTTCCAGTATCCTTCGTGGTGAAGAATGGTTCGAAGATTCGCGGTTGGGCACCTTCTGGAATTCCTGGCCCATCGTCTTGGATTTCGAGTAAGACGGACTCCGCATCTCGGTCATGCCAGGTGCGGAGCACGATCGTTCCGCGCCCATGGGCGGTCATCATTGCTTGTTCAGCATTTTCAACGAGATTGAGTAAGACCTGTTGGACTTGATGTGGGTCTGCAAATACTTTCGGAAGATTTTCTTCTAGTTTATCGATAATGGCAATGTTTGTAAGGCGTTGCTCATCGGAACGTAAGGATAGAGTATCTCGAATGATTTCACTCAAATCGACCATTGCACGAGTTGTGTGAGGTTTCCTGGCGAAGGTCAATAGATTACGAACAATCTTGGCAGCACGTTCCGTCTCTCCCAGGATTATTTCTATGCCTTGGCGAGTTACGTTGTCGAGTTGATGTTCCGCGAGACGTTCCGACCAATTGAGGATCGTAGCGAGGGGATTGTTTAACTCGTGAGCCACGCTAGAAACGGTTTGACCGAGGGCAGCGAGCTTCTTATCTTGTACGAGTTCTTCACGTGTTTGATCTTCAAGTTTTTTTCTTTCAGTAACATTTCTGATTAAAGCTTCTATTCGAAGCGACCTACTAGTTTTTGCCAGTTCTGCTCGTGCGGTTACCTCTACCCACATTGGCGTAGCGTCGACTCGTCGTAGTCGCAACAGATAATCCGTTACCAGTTCATTTCGCTTGAGCTCCTCCAAGAATGAGTAACGTGCTTCCGGATTGACGAATCGTTCTGTTTCAAACGGTCTTACGTTTCTGAGAGGTGTGCCGGCTGTGTAGCCAAACATTACTTTTAGATGTGAATTTGCTGCAACTGTTGTGGTCGTCGTGGAAATCGTGCCAATGTAGATGCCTTCCTGCGCTTTCTCGACTAAACGAGCAAACACCTCCGCGCGAGACGCCTTAGACGACTGTTTAGCACGAGAACGTGGCTTTTTTGCGCGAGATTTTATTGGAGACACGTACAGCTGAATTATAGCGTTAGCTACTATTGAACGATGCGTTTATCGGTCCACTGGATCGGGACGACCCATTCTCAGTCCGCGACGGTGTAATTCTTACGGAAGAGGTGTGGGCGTCTGTGTTGCGTAATGTGGCCCGAACGATGTTTCAATTGCCGAGCGAATTTGCTTAACTGAAGCACCTGAATTATGCATGTGCGCCGCGTCACGCGCGACGTCTACGCAAATCGCTCAACCCATGCCGTGGGCTTCCCACGCCGCCACCTGCCCGTCTTGATTGCGATGGTCAACAAAACAATCGTGACTCGACACATGACCAAAATTCTCACAACCACAAAAACATGGTACGTAATTCAAAACCTCAGGATTATTAGCTGCAAACTCATATACCGATCGAAGGACTTCCGGTGGGCGAGCTGCCGGAAACCTCACTAGGGGCAATGGAGGCAACCCGCTGACCGACCCACGGGAAGCAACAGGACCTCGATTCTCTCCAGTCGCTGGTTGTTGCTGGGTTACGGCGCGTGGTATAGACGTTTGCAGGCCCACTGACGTTCTGGCTTTAGCGTTGACGCTTGTTACTGAGTTCGCCGACTGGGTGTCGTTAGTGGTGTAGAGAGTAAAGACTATCGCGACACTTGCAAATGCAACCAGAAAGAGGAACAACCCGCGAGATGAATTTGCAACAGGAGCTGGCCCAACGCTTCTGCTAACTTGTCGCGAAGGACTTTTCTTATGTTTTCTTGAACCCATATACCCATCCTATCATTATTACTAGACCGAAAATATTTGACCAAATAGTTCGGTCAGTTATGCTTGCCGGGGTCCGAGGGCGAACGTCATTCGTCCCTCGATGACTACGCGGCCATCGACGCGGGCCAAACCGTGAAGCCAACCTACGCGGCCTCGAAGTTTAACAACGCTAGCTTCGACACGTACGGCATCTCCAGGATGTACTGGATGACGGTACCGCACACGCTCGATTCCCATGAAGTAGATAAGCCGTTCACGGTTTTCTGGTTTAGCCAAAATCAAACAGGCGCCGACCTGCGCAACTGATTCGGTGAGAATGGTTGGCGGTAGCACCGGACGCTGACCACGACGGTGGGCTAGGTAACGTTCATTGAGTGATACGTTCTTAATTCCGACGATGCGTGTGTCAGGAATCAGCTCAACAATTCTATCGACCAGCAAGAACGGATATCTATGTGGAAGTATCCGTTCAATATCGGTATAGGATAACGGTGAAGTAAGAGTTCCCATGGTTATCTGGATCGCGATTGCTGTACCCACCAAGCTTTCTACGCAAGCCCATTATAATCCAGATAACCAATGAATGTGATCAGCTGAGCCTTGATTAACAATCGCCCCAGTTTAATAAAGCGTTAAGTAGCGATCCACTTCCCAAGGACTAACCTGCTTGATGTAATCGAACCATTCGTCGCGTTTCGCCTTTAAGAAGTACTCGCAGATGTGTCCCCCTAAAGTAGCTGTCATAAGCGCATCTTTTTCCAGGCAATCTACCGCTTCTTTGAGGTTGCTAGGCAGTTCGTTAATTTTGTGACGGCGACGCTCTCTGTAGCTCATCGTGTAGATGTTTTTGTTTACAGGTGAACCAGGGTCCATCTTGCGTTCAATTCCGTCTAGACCAGCTCTGAGCGTTGTGGCTAGGGCCAGGTACGGGTTACACGCCGGGTCGGGCATGCGCAATTCAACACGAGTTGCCAATTTTCTTGCCGCCGGTACGCGGATTAATGGACTTCTGTTTTTTTCAGACCATGCAATATTGGTTGGCGCTTCATAACCGGGCACGAGTCGTTTGTAGGAGTTGACAAGCGGGTTTGTGATAGCACAGAAGCCTTTGGCGTGTGCGAGCAGCCCTCCGATATAGTGCAAACATAGTTTGCTAAGTTCCCATGGTTTCTTTGGATCGTAAAACACGTTTCTTTCACCCGAAAATAATGATTGATGGGTATGCATTCCCGATCCGTTAATCCCAACGAGAGGCTTGGGCATAAAAGTCGCATGCAGGCCGTTTTGCATTGCAATGTGTTTTACGACCAATCGAAACGTGCTGATTTTATCTGCTGTTGTTAGAGCGTCGTCATATCGAAAATCGATTTCGTGCTGTCCAGTCGCCACTTCGTGGTGCGCTGCCTCAACGTGGAAGCCCATGGCTTCAAGCGCTAGGACGATCTGGCGTCTTACATCTTCTCCTAAGTCGACAGGTGTTAAGTCGAAATAACCTCCAGCATCATGGGTTTCCGTTGTAGCGATACCATTCCGCGTTTGGAACAAGAAAAACTCTGGTTCCGGTCCGACATTCATGACGAAGCCGTGCGATTCAGCATGCTCGATCGCTCGTTTCAGGGTCATGCGGGGACAGCCGGCGAAGGGCGTGCCATCAGGATTGTAGACGTCACAAATCAACCGAGCCACGGTTTCGCCAGAATTGTTTAACCATGGGAATACTTGAAACGTATCCAGATCGGGTCGCAAGTACATATCTGATTCTTCAATTCGTGCGAACCCGTCAATGGACGATCCATCGAACATCACACCACCATCTAGGGCATGACGAAATTGTGAACTGGGGACCTCGACATTCTTGGTTATACCGAAGATGTCAGTAAACTGCAGCCGCATAAATTTAACGTTCTGGTCTTCGACTTTCTTCAAAATTTGAATCTTCTTGCTCTCGCTCAGGCTGGAAGACCGACTAGAACGCCGTCCGGTTTTGCGACGGGCGGATTTTTTTCGAGGCGCTGGCATAAATAAAAGTCCTTCCTAGATGAGGCGCGAGAATCACACTTTTGCATAATGCACATAAAAATGTGTCATGAATGCAAAAAACAATACCTATTAAATCATACTAAGCAACTATTATGCTAATTGTGCTAAGAAAGCTCTACATTTTGCACTTTAGTGGGTTTGACGTTCTGCAGAAGCCAACGGAGTGTCTGGGCCCGGGAAGGCATTTTTGTTAGCAAGTGAACGGAACGAGAACAGGGACTAATAAATAATCTTTACGAGGAAGGATCCGCTGACGGTTCAACGCGAGGCTTGAGGATTGCGTAAGTTGGTAGTCCGATGCTTTCGAATTGCTTCATCACTTCCTTGGCTGGAGAGGCGCTTGGGTCTTCGGCCTGAAACTTTATTTTGACGTAAGGCGCCAGCTTAGCCGCAACGGCTGAATCCTTTAAAGTTGTTTTGTCCATTGTTAGGCAGTTCTTGCACCAAGTGGCCCACAGGTCGACCAGCACAAATTTATCCTCGGCTTGTGCAGCTGCCAAGCCTTGACTCAACGATGAGTGCCAACCTTCTTCCAGCTTTTCTTCGACGCTGCTCGCTACTTCAGCACCGTCGACCCATCGATTGGCAATAATGCTGTAAGCGACGTAACCGTAATAGGCAGCCGTCGCCAAAATAAAGACACCAAATGCTTGTTTGACCCGGACCGTCCATGCTCCGGGTTTTGGCAAAAATGATAATCCTGCACCGGCAAACGGCCAGGGTAACGCCATACCGACACCCAGAAAAAACGGTAGCGCAAGCGCCAGTTTAGTTCCGGTTGCGTAAAGGTTGCTGGAAAAGAGAATAACTTGGATTACAACTGGTGCAACACAGGCGCCCGCTAGTAATGCCGACACCGCACCCATTCCAAAGGCTGCCAAAAAGGACCCGTTCGCGCGCGCGTCCTTTAAGAATAGGGCCTGAAAACGCGAGAAATCGACCGCAAACACGTCAAACATGGCCAACCCCAGCCCCACAAACAGCACTGCGATACCTGTATTGAACCAGGCTGATGAATTGATGGTTCCAAAGGTGCCTGATGTCAAGATAACCACAAGACCCAAGATGCCGTAGATAATTGCCATGGCGAATCCGTACATGCCGCCGAGGGCAAATCCTCGCGTTTTTGAACCAGACTGCGTGCCTGCTCCTATGATTGCGAGATTGATCGGAATCATCGGCAGCACACAGGGTGTCAGGTTGAGCGCAAGGCCACCAATCAAGATTAGTAAAAGGATCGCCAACGGCCCTTGCCCCTCGAACCACCCCTTTTGATTTTCACCAGATTCGGAAGCATTCATAAAACTCAGAAAATCATCAGAGTTTAGATATCCTCCGGTTGTTCCAAGAATCTCAAAATCATTGAGGAGTAAGGCTATATTCCTAGGTTCGACGGAGATGGCTGCTGGTTTAGCTACCGGCATCGCAATCGACGGAACCTCAGCGTTAGTCCCCAAAAAAGCGATGGTGTCGAACAATGCCGCATGCTGTGGTGCTAGTGCCCGACTACTGGGAACCACTTCAAGGTTCCAGGCCACGTCAACAGTGGCTGGCATGTAGCACATTGTTTCATCACACGCTTGATACCTCAGGGCACCCGGCACCGACAGGCTACCCGGATCTACATTGGGTGGAAGCCCTAAGACAACGCCGACTACGAAGGTTTGTTCAAAGACCGCCAACGGCTCATCAACTCCAACTTGGTCGAGGAGTCCCGCTTCGGGATACACAACCTCTCGAACAGTAACGCCATCGGGAGGATCGATCATTAGCACTGTTGGGATTAGCGCCTCATCGAGAGGGTTGTTGGAGTTGACGTGAAATCCTTCTTGTAGACCAACTTCTAACGCTACCTTGACGACTGTGCCTGCGTGCACTGCATCAGACTCCACAAGGCTGTGGGTTTCAATTTCGACGACACCAAACTGTCCGCCTACCTCGGCTGGCCAAGTTAGCGCAAAAATGCCGAAGAGAAGAGTCCAGGCTCGCAAAGACATACCTTCCATCTTAATCTATGATGCGACATTTCACGCTTGGGATATATCAATTCCGACGTTATCCTGAAAGTAATAGATCCTTTTCTGGTTCGGCGCTCAGTTATTTAATGGAGTTTTCAGGTTGACATTTAAGCTTGTGGGTTACGGAAAGTGAATCGGCTCATTAGGACCATCATCCGAAGCAGCGTATATATCCTGCTGTTTTTGGTGTTTGTGAATTGTGTTTGTCCAGTCGCCGTATCTGCGCAGGAATCCAGACCGGTGGATTCAGAAGTCGACCTGTCAGATTTTTACCGACAGCTCGAATTAACCTTGCGCTCCGGACGTCCCGCGACCTATCTGGCAATGCTTGCGCCTTCTCTTGTTGCTAGGCCGTCGACACGCCAGTTTGTCAGCACCAACGTGGTAGCTGGCGTCACGAAGGTCGTTTTAAATGAAATAGGAAGGCTTCCACTCAAAGAAGCGCCGCCGAGCGCCGGTTACGGTATCTTGCTGGAAATTTTTAAAGAACAACGTGGCGCTGGCGAGATGGCCACCTGGTTGTTGAACATCCGCCGGGATATTGATCCCGTTACCAACCGTCCCTTTGGTCAGGGGCCAGAGTGGCGCATAGTTGGGCAGGAACGCTTAACTTCGATTGGTGGAATCTATCGTCTTGAGTTGCATCCAGAACGCCAGTACATCGTTCGCGATCTCACAATCAGTTCGACCGACTTTTCTTTGACACTCCCTGAGGGTATGGCGTTCGTGTCCGATACCGGTTCGGGAGTTACGGCCATGATCTTGCTTGGGCAAGGCCAGATGGAATTCAGCCCAGTTCCATTAGTCGAACGCGAACAGATCAAGATTTTTTCAGGAGCAGAAGTTTTAAATACAAGATTTACAAGCGCATTTCTTCGGATGAATCCGAATGACTTCGACGCAATGGTGCCACAAGAGGCGCTGATCGAACGCACGGTTGGAACACGCGACTTTCGTGCTGCTCAGGAGGTGTTTGATGATTACGCCTTCGAATCGTATGTGGTCGACCTGGGACATTTAAGTGATGATTCTTGGTGGGTGCTACCGAATGAGGGTGATCTGCTCGCAGAAATTCAGACAACAAATTTTGACAACCTCACCTATGTACAAGGAAGCCGTAGAGCCGAAGACGTTCAGTTGTTCGATCGAGAAGGCGGTCGGAATATTGCCTTATACGCATCGAAAGAGAAATTGGCTACCCGTGGCTTCTTTTACAATGAAGACGACCTTGTCGATTTCGACATCCTTGACTATGACCTTGATGTAAGTTTTTTACCGAAGCGTGATTGGGTATCCGGAACAGCCACCTTAACCATTCAAGCAGTGTCCGATCTGACGATGCTGTCGGTGCGACTCGCTGACGAACTGACCGTCCGTTCAGTGACCAGCACGCCCTATGGCCCACTCATGCCCCTGCGGACGCCAGGTCAAGATTCGATGATTATGAATTTACCGGAGCGAGTCGATGCCGGAACTCAATTCACCTTAACGGTTGAGTACGAGGGTGAGTTGGTTGCTGAGCAAGCTGATCATCAAGCAGTTGTGCCTCGCACCCTCGCACTATTGGATTCCTCCCGAGCTGGGCTTCCTACGATTAGGACTGAACCTGAGCCGCATTATCTGTACAGCAGTCTCAGCTACTGGTATCCACAGTCCATGGTCACAGACTTCGCTACTGCAACGATGCGTTTCACGATTCCACCAGGTTTTTCCTGTTTGGGAAGCGGCGTGCCAGTTGGAGCCTCCGCCACTGTTAGTAATGGAGACGAACTCGAAGATGGGAGCCGTCGCTTTGAGTTTGAAGCCAGAGAACCTCTTCGGTATCTTGCAGCGATTATCAGTGACTTTCAGACAGTTGAGTCGATGGTTGTCTCACTAGATAGTGCTGTCAAGCAGGATCAAACGCAATCAAATGTGGACGAGGTGACCGTCAACGACGTGTCTCTGTCCGTATCGTCCAGTTTTAGGCAACGGCGGCGAGCTCGAGGACTGTCAACGCGTGCCGAGGATATTCTCAAATTTTATGGATCGCTTATGGGCGAGATGCCATACCCGAGTCTGACCATAGGACTCATTGAAAGCGACCTCCCCGGAGGTCATAGTCCGGCCTATGCATCACTTTTAAATGAGCCACTTCAAAACAGCGACTTGATGTGGCGACGGGATCCCGTCTATTTCAGAGACTTCCAAGACTTCTTTCTCGCTCACGAACTGGCACATCAATGGTGGGGTCAAGCCGTGGGGTGGAGCAATTATCATGAGCAGTGGTTGAGCGAAGGACTGGCGCACTACTTTAGTGCACTATACGCGCGGTACGCAGCGGGTGACCGCGTTTTCAGGCGCGTCACGCGCCAGATGCACGATTGGGCGATACAGCAGTCAGACCAGGGTCCAGTGTATCTTGGTTATCGGCTCGGTCACATCCAGCAGGATACTAGAATTTTTCGTGCACTCGTCTACAACAAAGCCGCTATGGTGCTGCACATGCTCCATCGCCTTCTAGGTGACGAAACTTTTTTTTCAGGATTACGACGCTTTTATCAAAGCCGGAAATTTCAAAAAGCTGGCACTGAAGACCTACGGCTCGCTTTCGAAGAGGTCGGCAACATTTCGCTTCAGCAATTTTTTGAGCGCTGGGTTCACGAAGCCGGCCTGCCCGAACTACGCTTCAGTTATGAGACGTCTTCTTGGTCGACTCAAGAAGGAGACGATACTCAAACTCTAGAAAATTCGGACGTTCATCTTCGTTTCGAGCAGTTGACCAACCTTTTATACGAAGTTCCTGTGACGGTTACGTTGCAATACGCGGGAGGCAATTCACAGGACATCGTTATTAATATTGCAGATCGCTTAACTGAAACGCGCGTTCCACTGGCAGGAGTTCTTCGTCGCGTGGAGGTGAATCGGGATTACGCAGCTTTAGCGTTAATCGTGGACTGAGAACGAAGACAAGAGTTAGCGGTTGTTCTAAATGGAGGCTGTCTTCGATTAAAATCAGTGCAAGACGTTTTTAATATCCAGTTGAAACGTGAAGCACTAATCTAAAAACTGATTCGTAAATGTAGATATCAATTCGTAGATTTCAGTCAACTCTTTCGGATCGGCCAGGAAGACAACTCTAAAAAATCCACCCTCGGCAGGTAGGCCAAACCCGGATCCATAGACACAGAGCACGCCGGTCGATCGTAACAAGCCCAGTACATAGTCTTCGTCAGTTTTGCCGGCCGGTAACGACACCTGCGGCATAGCGTAGAATGCTGCGCTTGGGGTTACGCATTGAATACCGTCAATAGCATTAAGAGAGGAGCTCGTTAGCTCAGCTCGTTGGCGGAGGGCCTTGGTAAATACCTGGAGGTGTGATCGGTCATCAGAGAGCGCAGCAAGAATAGCAGCTTGCATAGGGCCATTACTGCAAACGCGTCCATCCGCCAACTTCTTGATCGCTGCCAGCACGTCATCCATTCGTGGATTGGCCCCGACGGCCATCCATCCCGCTCGCCAGCCTGGTGCCAAGTAAGCCTTCGACAGCGATGAAAACGAAATAAACGGCGCTTCTGGATCCAGCAAACCCATGGGTGGCACCGGTCCGTCGTATCCCAGGTCGCCATAGACTTCATCAGCTAGCAGCACGAATCCATGACTCGACGCTAGCTCTAGCATGGCTCGTTGGGTCGCTTCCGGATAGATGGCGCCGGTTGGATTGTTTGGGTTGATGGCTACTAACGCTCGGGTCTTCGAGCTGACTAGGCTGCGAATATGATCTAGATCTGGCAGCCACCCGTTTGTTGGATCGGTTTTATAGAAGACGGCCCGAGCCCCCAACTTAGCGAGCACGGCAGTGTATAAGGGATAGGTTGGTAATGGTATGAGTACTTCGTCTTCAGCATCAACGAGAGCACTTAAGGCTAATTCGATCCCTTCAGAAGTTCCTGCTGTTAGGAGTACTCTGTCGGCATCAATGTTAAGTCCCCGCGCTACGAAATCGGCAGCAACTGCTTCGCGAGCAGATTGAATGCCCGTCGATGGAGTGTAACCGTTCTGATCATCGCGCATTGCTCGCTCCACCGCTTCAATAAGATGTGGTGGTGTTTTAAAACCGAATGGAATAGGGTCTCCAATGTTTAGGTAACGAACACGTGTGCCGGCTGCCTCCACCTTCAAGGCTTCGGCCACAATGTTTCGAATCGCATAACTAAAGCCATGTACTCGGCTGGCGACTTGGATAGCTGACGTCGTCTGAGGATTCATACTTATGATTTTAGCCCATCCGATGAGCGCCAAGCCAACTCTCAGGTTAAGGAGGAGGTTAAACTATCTTGTGAGATACAAGACGTCCAATCCAGATGTCCTTGTCTTACTAGTAGTTATCGCTAACAAATAGCGACATGTCCGTTTCTTCCCCAACACGGTATGATCAGTTTGGAAAGTGAATATTAATCTTTGGTCGCGACTTAAATTTGGATGCTCGAATGAATTGCTATTTTGACGGGACTAATTTGAAATACCGGAGTGAAACGGAGAGCAGGCATGAAATTTATCTCTAGACTTGTGACGACTTGTCTCGTCCTTCTTGCATGTCATCAGATCGAGCTTCAGGCGACTTCCCAGTCTATCGAATTCATTGAGACAACCCTTGATAACGGCTTACGGATCGTCGTTGCCGAAGACCACGTTGCACCGGTTGTGTCGATTGCAGTCAACTACGAAGTTGGATCTCGAGATGAGCGCCGGGGGCGCACCGGCTTTGCACATTTATTCGAGCATATGATGTTCGAGGGATCGGAGAACGTTGGTGACGGCGAACACGTACTGCTAATCGGCAATAACGGTGGCGATCTTAATGGTACGACCAATAAAGACCGTACCATTTATTTCGAACGAATGCCTTCAAACCAACTTGACTTGGCACTCTTTCTTGAAGCCGATCGGATGGCCTCTCTCGATATAACTCAAGAGAATCTAGATAATCAACGCCAAGCAGTGCAAGAAGAGCGCCGTCTCAGAATTGATAATCAACCGTATGGTCACGTCTTTGAGGTCGTTGACGAACTGGCCTACACAAATTTCGCGTACGCTCACTCGGTGATCGGGTCGATGACCGACTTGTCAGCGGCAACGATCACTGACGTTGCATCATTTTTTCGGACGTACTACGCCCCAAACAATGCAGTGTTGGCAATTGTCGGTGATGTTGATGCCGAGACGGCTATTGAGAAAGCCCGACAGCGTTTTGGGTCGATTCCTCGACAGCCCGATCCGCCAAGAGTTGACCTAACCGAACCAGTGCAGGCTAATGAACGTCGGGCGAGTTACGATGATCCGCTGGCTCGGCTGGCTCGAGTCGATATTGCTTATCACATTCCTGAAAGCCTGAGCCCTGACCACGATGCCCTGAGCGTTCTCGCCACCGTCTTGTCGTCGGGTCGGAGTTCGCGACTGTATCAGTCAATCGTTCGCGAGACCCAATTGGGCGTGAACGTTGGTGCTTTTGCAGGCGACAATCGCGGCCCAACTCTTTTTCGAGTGGTTGGTATTGCCGCGCCTGGTGCTGATGTTTTCCAGCTTGAAACCACCATCTACGAACAGATCGAACGGATTAAACAAAAGCCGGTTGAGGCGTGGGAGCTAGAAAAGGCGCGTAATGGGGCACGTCGCTCGTTCGTCTCAAGCTTAGGCAGTTCATTACAACGGGCCATAGCCTTGTCTCGTTATGCCTTGTTCTATAACGACCCGGGGCTGATTAATTCGCGAGCAGAACGTGTGGCTGACGTGTCGTTTGAAGATTTGCAGCGTGTAGCTCGCCAGTATTTGGTTAAGAACAATAGGACGGTGGTTGTTACGCATCCAGCACCGGCAGACGAGCAAACACAAAAGTCAACTAGAGAGGAACAGTTTTAATGTTGCAGAGAAAATTCTGCTCGATCATTTGGATTCTAGTTTGGTTGCCTCTGGCCAGCGTGGTGCTGGCAGTTCAGGTGTCAGCACAGGAGGAGCAGGCGGTTGTTGGCGCAGAGATTAAAGGACTGGCTCCGGTGTCGCAGGAGATTCTGCAAGTAGAGTTGCCGAAAGCAGCCGAAATACAGCTAGATAACGGTTTGCGTTTAATGGTCCTTGAAGATCATCGAGTCCCGCTCGTTTCTTTTCAGATAATTCTAATCGGCGCAGGTGGTTATTACGATCCGCCAGACCATCCTGGACTGGCCAATTTCACTGCGTCCTTGTTGAGCGAAGGAACAACCACGCGTACCTCCGTAGAGAATGCTCAAGCACTCGAGACACTTGCAGCGCGTCTCACTGTTTCAACCGACATGTCACTACAGGCAGCGAGTGTTCGTGGGTCGAGCTTGAGTGAAAACTTCGATGAAGTACTTGGTCTAGCGGCTGACGTTTTGCTCAGACCAACATTTCCGACTGAGGAGCTAACTCGCTTCAAAGAGCGTGAACAAGCACGTCTTGTACAGCAGCGGACCCAACCAAGATTTTTGGCAATTGAACGACTAGCCAGGGTCATTTATGGTGATCATCCAGCTGGACGAGTCGCCCCAACCTCTGAGTCTTTAGACAAAACAACTCGTGACGACCTGTTACGGTTTCACAAGTTACATTACGTTCCAGACCATGCAATTTTTGCTATAGCGGGTGATATTTCGATGATCGAAGCACGCTCAAAAGTCGAACAGCATTTTAATGGATGGAAGCGAGCGGGCTCACAAGCTCCCGCTGTATCCGACCCCGAACCGATTGGTCTTTCAAAACTTTATCTAATCAACCGTACAAATTCAGTACAGACAAATCTTGTTATTGGAACGCAAGCAATCAACCGGGTCAGCGCTGACTACGATGCTTTGACCGTGATGAATCATATCGTCGGTGGTGGTGCTACTGGACGACTGTTTAACAACCTCCGCGAAGACAAGGGCTATACATACGGGGCATACAGTTCTTTTACAGCCCTGCGTTATCGTGGTGACTGGGATGCTTCGACTGAGGTCCGTACCGAGGTGACAAAGGACGCACTACTAGAACTCCTGCGCGAACTGAAAAGAATTCGTGACGAACCAGTGCCCGGACCTGAGTTTCAGGCTGCGCAGCGCTCAATTGTGGCGAGTTTCGCTCTCTCATTGGAATCTCCCGCGACCTTGCTGAATAATTCAGTGGTTCGCTATTTGTACGATCTACCGATAGATTACTGGGATCGCTACCCTGAGCGAATCATGTCAGTGACACCGAAGCAGGTGCAAGATGTTGCGGCACGCTATCTTGACTCCGACCGCTTACACGTGATTGCGGTTGGTAATGGTGAAGAGATTACAAGCATGCTGCAATCTTTTGGTGCGGTTGAGGTGTACGACGACCAAGGTGTTTTTGTAGAGACAATCGGTGTCAGTCGCTGAGTGAATATTACTAATGGACACGTCTTTCCTTGATTCGACACTCGACCGCACTACCATCCAACCTGACGAAATCCTTGCACCAGATCAGCTGACCGCATGGTACCGGGCAATGACGTTAGCCCGGAAGTGTGACCAAAAGCTGGCAGCGCTCTATCGGCAAGGAAAAATTGTTGGTGCCGTTTACCTGGGTATCGGTCAGGAGGCGATCTGTACTGGCGCCGTGAGTCTGCTCCAACCAAATGACTATTTTTCAACAGTGGCACGGGGACTGGCCGGCTGGTTTCTACGTGGGGTTGAACCGAAACACGTAATGGCTCGTTGGCTTGGTCGTGATGTTCCTCCGTCCCATGGTCGCGAGCTAGGTTTGTTTTTCGCCGATGTAGAACGATATGGAATAGCGCCCTATCACAATGGATCGATGGCCTCATGGATTCCTTCCGGTGCTGGCTTTGCGTTGGCTTTTAAGATCAAGAAACAGCCTCGTGTCTATGTCGCCTTTACTGGGGATGGGGCGACCAGTCCCGGTGATTTTTATGAAGGGTTGAATTTCGCCGCTATCCATAAACTCCCACTGGTCGTCATTGTTGAAAACAACTGCTTTGCTTACTCCACGACTGTTGATAAACAGATGCCAGTTGCGAACGTAGCTGATCGAGCGCCGGCATTTAACATTCCTTCTGAAATTGCTTTCGGGAACGATATCTTTGAGGTTCGCCGAGTGGCGAAACGCGCCATTGACCATGCACGTGCCGGTAAGGGTCCGTACCTGGTGGAATTTAAGACCTTTCGTACGCATGGTCACGGTGAGCACGATGACATGGGTTATGTGGATGCTGATTTACGGACATTCTGGGAGCGGCGAGACCCTCTTCGCTTGTTTCGAGAGTATCTGTGCGGGGCCGACGGCTTTGGCGAGACTGCGGTGCAGACGCTAGATGACGAGTGCACAGAAGTGATTGAAGCTGCTGTGGTATGGGCAGAAGCACAACCCGAACCGGTTCCTGAGTCAGTCGACCAGAGGATTTTTGCCCCTTGAGCGCGACGAGCTGATTCTATGGCGGTCATCACTTACTTAGAGGCAATTAGCCAAGGTCTTCGCGAAGAAATGCAGCGCGATTCAGACGTCATTGTTTTGGGTGAGGATATTGCTGTCTTTGGTGGTGCGTTCAAGGTAACTCGAGGTTTCTTGGAAGAGTTTGGGGCTGATCGAGTGATCGATACTCCAATAAGTGAAAGTGGCTTCACTGGCGCAGCCTGTGGAGCAGCGGTTGAGGGACTTCGTCCGGTTGTAGAGTTTCAATTCGCTGATTTCATAGCGTGTGCATTCGATCAAATCGTAAACTACGCCGCAAAGAACTATTACCGCTGGGGTATTCCTATGCCCGTAGTTTTTCGAGGTCCATCAGGTGGAGGTTTCAGGGGCGGGCCGTATCATTCGCAAAACCCCGAAGCTTGGTTTACGCACGTCCCTGGATTAAAGGTAGTGCAGCCATCAACGCCCTACGACGCGAAAGGCCTTCTTAAAGCGGCCATACGTGACAATAACCCAGTCATCTATTTCGAACACAAACATCTGTACAGACGAATCAAGGAAGACGTGCCCGATGAAGACTACATCGTGCCACTGGGCGTGGCCGATATTAAACGAAAAGGTTCGGACTTAACGATCATCACTTATGGTGCCATGGTGCATGCATCGCTGGACGTCGCTGAACGGTTATCAAAAGAAGGGGCTGAATGTGAAGTAATTGATCTACGTAGTTTGAGTCCACTCGACCGGAATACTTTTCTTGAGAGTGTTCGGAAGACCTCAAGAGCCCTTGTGGTGCACGAAGCTCAGCTGACAGGTGGTTTTGGTGGTGAGGTCGCGGCGATCATTGCGCAGGACGCATTTGATGTTCTTGATGCCCCGGTCACTCGCGTTGCCGCCCTCGATGTGCCGGCGCCATTTTCTGCACCACTTGAAGATGCAATGCTTCCGAACCCAGAGAAGATTTACAATGCTGCTTGTAAGGTCCTTGGATACTAAACTAGTAACGGAGACTAAATACTAAGCCATGATTAAAGTTGTAATGCCTCAAATGGGTGAATCCATCGCCGAAGGAACCATTATTAAGTGGCTGAAAGCCGCTGGGGATCAGGTGGATCGGGACGAGCCTCTTTTTGAAATTACCACCGATAAAGTTGATACGGAGGTGCCTTCACCAGCATCTGGTGTGCTGAAGACAATTCTTGTGGCTGAAGGTGAAACAGTTGATGTGGGGGCAACAGTGGCAGAAGTCGAGGTGGCGGATTCGGATGCCGCGGTGGAAGCGGCGCAGTCCGATGCTCTACCATCAAACACCTCACACGCTGACACTGATTCGAATGAGGGAGATGTCAATGCCTCGGGACATTTTCGTAACAAACAACCTGTTGAATTGGTGTCATTTAAGCGAACACAAAGAACAGCTGGGATGTCGGCTTCCAGTGAAACCGATCGGTCTTTCAGCCCTGCCGTGCTTGAGTTGGCCCGGCGCGAGAACGTCACGCTTGAGACCTTGAGTGATATACCAGGTTCTGGCCGTGGTGGTCGCTTAACGAAACGAGATGTTGAGCAGTATCTCAAGAACCACGCTGATGATTCCACAGGTCCAGTGATTTCGCGAGACAGTCTGGCGAGTCCACCTGCCGAGTATATCTATCAACCAAAGCCTGAAGACGAACGTGTCCCGATGACTCCAGTACGTCGGAAAATCGCAGATCACATGAGTTGGTCTACCAAAATCAGTCCTCACGCTACGGCAATGAGTGAATGCGACATGTCTCAGGTAAAAGCACTTATTGAACGCGACGGTGAGCAGTTTGCGGCCACAGTCGGTGCCCCGCTGACCTATACGGTGCTGGTGGGTGAAGCAGTGGTCAAGGCTCTTGGAGAGTTTCCAGCGTTGAATGCTTCAGTAGTGGGAGATGACATTGTTCTCAAGCCAGCCGTGAATTTGAGTGTAGCCGTTGCGTTACCCGATACAGGAGAACTAATTGTGCCAGTGATTCACGGTGCTAACGTGCTCTCTCGTGCCGAACTCGCTACCGCAATTAAAGATTTGGCAATTCGGGCGCGATCACGGCAGCTTAAGCCTGAGGATGTGCAAGGAGGAACGTTTACATTGACCAACCCGGGAGTGTTTGGCGGGCTCACGGGAACACCAATTATCAATCAGCCCCAAGTAGCCATTCTCGGTCTGGGCGCTGTTGTAAACCGTCCGGTCGTGGTGGATGACAGTATTACAATCAGGCCAATCATGATGCTCTCACTTGCCTTCGATCATCGCGCAGTCGATGGCATGCTGGCGTTTCAGTATCTCGCGAGCGTGAAACAACAGCTTGAGCAGCTTTCCTAATAGCTTGCTTGAATTAATGTTGTGTTACTCACCTCGGAGTGAGTCCAGCCGCGTTTTGTCTCCCCTGGAGTACAACATCTACCGGTAAGCATGAATTTGAGATGGCTTTGTCAGAATGGCAGCAACGGCCGTTCAGCAGGTGACCAAGGCCAAGGCGTTCCGATAAAGATCAAGGCTAAGGAAATACCCAGGAAGATCAGCGTTGTTCGATGTTTAGCCTTTGGATTGACCATCTTACGTGCTCGTGCGACGCCAATATGCGCAAACACAAGCGCCACGACCATGATGGTCGGGTGTTCGACAATCCAGAAACGGACCACGGAGTTACCCATTGCCTCACCCATGTTCTGAAACGCCGAGGTCGTTATAGTGCTGAAGAATAAATACATTAGGATACCCAGCAGCATCTGGACATCAAGCGAAATAGCGAACAGTCTAGAGAATTTCGAGTCGCTTTCAATCCATGTAGCTGGTGTTTTGGTTAAGCCCACTGCGGCACGTCCAATCGCTACGAGCCCGAAAGCGATAGAAACCCAACGGAGCAGAGAATGGAGGATAAGAATTAGGTTTAGCATCTGTACAGGATACAGGATTTACGACAAAACTACAGAACGCTGAAGCAGAGAAAGTTCTGGCAAGGGTTATCACTCATCGCCGTATCGAACGGCTGGGCTGCCAGACGGGTGGAAAACGCCGAGCAAACGGATTGGTGTAGCCTCGAAATTTTTCAGCGAGTGACTGACTTGACGTGGAAGGTAGATACATGTGCCAGGTTCCACCGGTTCTTCCTTGCCATCGGCCCACATTACACCCCTTCCCTCAACAACATAGAGTGCTTCTTCATAGGTGTGGTAATGCGGTGGTGCTTCAGAGGTCGGGATCAGTCCGATAAATTGTGTGACGCGCTGACAGCCTACACTTTTATCAGCGAGGAGTTTAAACGATCGAATGCCAGTCATGAGTGATTCTCGGTCACGCTCGTGAAGGCACCGCGTCGGGCTCACACTTTGTTTATCAATCGGTGTTGTACGGGGTGGCAGATCAAACACGGAGTTAGCGATTTGGGGACAACAAACGCTGACGATTTCCAAATCACCGAACGGTGCGTCAAAACAGCACTCAGCTTCTGGAGGGACATAAGCGGCTGAACCGGCTTCAAGTTCGTAACGATGACCATTGATGTAGCAAGCGCCCGATCCTGCCACGGTAAAATGCACTTCTTCGCTTGTGGGATTCACTTGACCGGGAGACAAACCCTGATCGAAATGGCTAACTGATTGTTCAATGTCACGCGCATTAATAGTAGACCCAATTGTGCGACGACGAGTCCGGGTTCCTTCTTGGTAGAGCTTGCCATCGTTCACACCAATTACACGACAGCTACCACCTAGTTGACCCATGTTGACAGCACGCCCTCACCTTTCAACTTTGAACGTTAGCCTCTTCCCGTTCGAGCAGCGACACTTCGGTTTCCAGCGCCTCAATTACCGCTAGGATATCCTCTTCTGTGTTATATCCGTGGAAGGATACTCGCAACCCATTGTCACGGCTCGAAACGATGACTCCGCGCGCCGCGAGACGACTCACTAGTAAAGGCGCGTCGGTTGATCGTAAAACAACTAAAGGGCTGTGTTTACGGGTAGTGGGTGGCGTCGCTACCGCGAAGCCTTCCTGTCGCGCCCAGGCAGTAAACCGTTTTGTTAAAGCAGCAATTTGCTCTTCGATGGCTGCGTAACCAACGGCCTCCAATAGATCCAATCCAGCTTGGGCGGCGTAGATGTCTAGGATGGGTGGTGTGCCGGCTTCGAAGCGTCTAGCACTAGACGACCAGGTGACAGTCTGGATATCAAAGTCAAACGGGTTTGCACGACCGAACCAACCGGTTAGTGTCGGCTTAAACTTTGGAAGTAGGTCACGTCGAACATACAGAAAAGCCAAGCCTGGCGGTCCAAGCAGATATTTTTGGCAGCCGGTAATCATGAAATCGACACCAAGTGCATGCACATCAATAGGTCCGGTACCAGTACGTTGGTAGTCGTCCAACAAGATTAAGGCACCCCGGCCTTGACACAAGGCGACCAAGCCCGCAATGTCAGTTCGGTGACCGTTTTTGTAGCACACGTCAGTTGTGGGAACGATCAAGGTGCGTGCATTGATGGTCGTTGCATAACTTTCTAACGGAAGTTCATTCCCCTGGGCTCGAACCCAGTCGATCGTGGCCCCGCGGGACTGCTGCGCCAACCAAATCTGTGTCATGGTTGGAAACTCGAATTCTCCTATCGCAACGTGATTTCGTGGGTCCTTATAAGACATGGCGCTGGCAAGGGCGCTAATACCCACCGACGCACTTGGGAGAATGGCAACCTCATCCGAGTCAGCGCCGATGGATCGCGCAAACGTTGATCGAAGTTGCTCCATTTGGTCAAGCCAGGGCTCCCATGGAGAGCCGTGGGCATGCCAGGATTCGACGAACGAATGAATTGCAGCCTCGACATCTGTCGACAACGCCCCTTTTGAGCAGTTATTCAAATACGTTCGCTGTTGGAGCAATGGAAAACGCCGGCGAAACTCTGGAAGTGTTAAAGCTGACATAACGCAATGTTTACAAGATAGAAAAGCATTTGACCAACGTCAAGCCTTCTCCTAGAGATAGTAAGATGAATAGAGACAAATTAATGACTGAATCTTCGTTCACGAATTTATCCCGTGATCTTGGCTATATTGACCTTTGTTTTCAAGGCAATCGACAGGTTATTGCGACGGCTGTGATTCACCGGTTAGCTGGTACAGTGCTCGTTGATCCTGGGCCAACGACTTGCCTCACGACGTTACGCGAGACACTGGCGCAACGTGGTATAGGGATTCGTGATCTGGACGCCGTCCTGCTTACCCACATCCACCTTGACCACGCTGGTGCAACTGGTGCCCTCGTTCGAGAGAACCCTGGTATCAAGGTGTACGTCCACGAACGGGGTGCTCGCCACATGGTTGACCCGACCCGACTCCTAGACAGCGCCAAGCAAGTATGGGGTGATGCCATGGATCGTTTGTGGGGCGAGGTTCTACCTGTGCCGCAGGCTAATCTTCGGGTACTAAAAGGGGGTGAGAGGATTACCTTTGGAGAGCGGGAACTGGAAGTGGCTTACACGCCCGGTCATGCCCGACACCATGTTAGCTATTTTGATCGTGCCAGCAGCATCGCATTTGTAGGTGACGTGGCTGGTATCCGGGTTGGGCCGACTCCTTACGTGTTCCCTCCCACACCACCGCCAGACATTGATATCCGCGCCTGGAAGGAATCCGTTGCCCTCGTCGACTCGTGGCACGCCGAGACTTTATTCTTAACCCATTTCGGACCGCACAATGCGTCGTCCGTGCATTTGCGATTGTTGATTCAACATCTCGATGAAATGACGGAAATTGCTCGTCGCGTTATCCAGCAAAACACTAGCGAAGAGGATTACATGGCCTCTTTTGTAGTGGATATGGAAAAGCACTTGCGACAACACTTGCCGCCCGATGACGCCCAGCGTTACTTGGAGGCGGCACCACTTGACATGTGTTGGCTTGGCCTGTTTCGGTACTGGAAGAAACAAATTGAGGCTGAGAATTAAAGTGCACGCACCCGGTGGGCGCACGTTAGTTGGAACCAGAAACTAACGACACACGGAAATACCTAGTTTAAGGCTGGAATCTGATTTCCAGCGATCCATACGGATTCAATGGCGCGGGTGTGTAGGATGTCGTCTAGCGGATCAGCCGAGAGAACTAAAAGGTCCGCCCACTTGCCCGTCTCAAGGGTGCCGACATCTTCTGTTTGCATGCAAGCTGCTGCATCGCGGGTTGCTGTCACAAGCACTTGTTCGGCTGTCAGTCCAGCGTCAACCATTCGCTCCAACTCGAGTTGTTCAAAGTAACCTTGAAATCGACCAACTGGTCCGGTGTCGGTGCCAAATGCAATTCGGACACCTCCGTCGGCCAGCGCCTTAACGTTCCGCATTGCTATGTCGAGTGACGCCTTATACTGTTGGGCGCTTGAACTATTTTGTACTTGGACTTGCCTTTCTGGATCCTCCAGTTGTGTCAGCACGTCCGGATCGATATGTTGAAGAAAGAATGGATCGTCAAAGAAATTCGGTCGTGATTCATAAACGAACGTAGAGACTTCTCGTAAGAGTGTTGGTGTCAGGCAAATGTTCTGTTCAACCATCAAGTTGATCAATTCTTGGTCAACATCAACGTCACGGATACTGTGTGCCAAAAAGTCGACGCCGGCTTTGACGAGTGCTTTGGCATCGTCTAGATAAAAAAGATGAGCTGCCACCCGCAAGCCACGTTCGTGGGCCTGATCAATAACAGCACGGTACACTGCTTCAGGCATTTTTGTCGTACTGCCAAGGTTGTCATCGACCCGAATCTTAACGATGTCAACGCCCATATCGGCAACCTCGTCGACCGCGATTCGCGCCTGCTCTGGAGTTGATGGATTTAGCACCGGCCCAGCTACAAATAGCCGTGCGCGGTTCAGGGGGCTGACGCCCTGTTCGTCTCGCAGATCCAAACCGATTTTATCGTCGTTGCCGAGGCTGAATACGGTCGTTATCCCGTAACGCGCGTATAGATCGAGTTGTCGTAAGAGATTATCTCGTGTGTACAAATCCTGGCTCGACTCTAATCCGCGGGTGGCACCAACATGTCCGTGGGTATTAATAAATCCTGGAACGACGACTCGACCCGTAAGATCAACCCGCTCCGCATCGGCCGGCACGGTTACAGTTTCAGCTTCTCCGACTTCAGTGATGCGGCCGTCCTGGACGATGATCACTCCTGGATCAACAACGCGGCTACCATCGATAATAATCCGAGCGCCGATAAACGCTTTCAAGCCTGGTGTTGTGGGTGTTACGGACTCAGAAGGCGCACTATCACATCCTCCAAAGCCAAGAACAATAAAACTAATAGCTGCGAGAGCGGTTCGTCTGAGTTTCATTTGTTTGCTCCATAACACAGGTAGGTTATGCAGATACTGTCCACACTCATTGTGATGCCGTCAGGCGTTCGAGAATTTGGCCGAGGCGGGTGACCTCGTCGCCATAGAGGCGCCAATTGCCATCACGCTGGGCTTGAATGGCCCGTTCATAGTGTTCCCGTGCTTGTTCCGCAAGTGCTAGTCCTTGAGTTGGCACTTCTAGTGCGTCCATCTGACCTGACGTCATGGAAATGGCTGCGGTTGGCTCACCCTGTTCGGTTGATGCGAGTTGTAGGTTCTCTGTAACGCGCCCGAATAAGCGGCCTAATGCCAACGACAACGTTTCTTCCATGACGATCTGGTTCTGATACGCCACGATGACCCGTTTTAGTTCCGGAATCCTACCCCCGGCTGCACGCAGGTACAGAGGTCGGATATACAGTAATGATTCTTCGATCGGAATAACTAGCAGTGTGCCTTGGATTACTTGAGATCCTTGTTGATTCCACAGTGTAATTTGTGGAGAGATCGTCTCGTCTTGATTGATCCGCGCCACAATTTGGCGTGGACCAAAAACGACTGTTTGCTTTGGAAATGCAAATGCGATTAGTTTGCCGTAATGCGGCCCGTCGCTTCGTGCGACCATCCAAGCTGCCAGATTGTCCTTTCGCGCCGGTGTAAATGGCAGCATTTGAATAAATTCAGCCTCGTTTTCTCCAGGGAGCTTCATGATGGTGTAATACGGTTCCATCTGTGCGGCGCGACCGTCGGCATCGATAGCCGGCACTTCCCACTGGTCCTCCTTGTTGTAAAAGACGGCTGGATTAGTCATGTGGTAGATCGAAAACATTGCCGTTTGTAATCGGAAAATATCTTCAGGGTAGCGGATGTGAGAACGTAGATCTGCTGACATTTCATCCAGTGGCGTGAATAAATCCGGGAACACACGCTGCAAGGTGAGCGCTATTGGATCGTTGGGATCTGCGAGGTAATAAGTTGTGGTGCCATGGTAGGCATCGATCACAATCTTGACGGAGTTACGAATATAGTTGACCTCGTTGACCACTTGTGTCGAATAGGGATACCGCTTGCTGACAGTGTAAGCATCGCGCATCCAAAACATCCGACCCTCAGAGATTACTAGATACGGATCTCCGTCGTAGACCAAGAATGGCGCGATGGCATTCACGCGGTCGGTGATATTGCGATGGAAGATCACTCGACTTTCTGGAGTCAACTGCTCGCTTATTAGAATGTTAAAGTCTCGAAAATATAATGCGAACAACGCCTTGCGAATCAGCCCACCCAGTGGAACTCCTCCAGCACCCTCGTATTGACTGAAAACGTTGTCGTCACCCTTTGGGTAATGGAACTCGCGGGTGTTTGTATTGACGAGGACGTAATCGCTTGAGAGATCGCTAAAGTACAAACCTGGCTGGTCGACATTAAGATCCACCGACGAAGCTGGTGGCAAATCTTTGATAAACAACACGGGCAGACCTTCCGGCGTCACTTCGTTGACTGGGCCGAGTGCGACGCCGTAACCGTGCGTAAAAGTGAGACGTTCGTTTGGCCAAGTTCGGTTTGGGAGACTCTCGGAATTCAACTCACGACTTGAAAGCATGATCTGACGGTACTGGCCATCAATAACGTAACGGTCGTTATCAACCGACGCGAAATCATAGTAGGTTCGGATTTCCTGTATTTGTCCGAACGTATCAAGGAGTGGTTGATGATCCCAGAGGCGAACGTTGTTGATTGTCTCCGAGTTGTTATTAATGTCGGCTAGCGTCAGAGTCGCGTCGCCTGACAGTTCGCGTTCTTCCACGTTGTCGAGCGCAAATGCTTTTCGTGTTGATTCAATGTTGTACGTAATGAACGGAGCTTCCTTCTCTTGTTCGTTCGGCGTAACAACAATCCGCTGGATTACGGCCGCGTATCCCGTTCCACCCGCCGACACGAGAAAGTACAATGCCATTGCTAATGGAATCGGCCAGTTTTTTGCGCTGAAGGCTTGATAAGCTGCAAGCCCTGAGCCGAGTAGCAGCACAAGCATCAGCAGCTTTAACATTGGCAATTTAACTTCTACATCAACGTATGATGCCCCTTGAATGACGCCACTGGGCGTGAGCAGTAAGCGTGGCATATCCAGGGAGGCACCCCACGCCATTATCAGCAAGAGCGCAGCTATAAGAAGGCCAAGATGTTGCCGGGTTCGACGATTAATCTGTAAGCCGGCCTCCGGTTGATAGCCAAGTGCTCCGGCAATTAAATAAATTGCTGAACAACCAATAAGCGAGAGCACAGTGATAGCAAGAAGCATGTTGCGAAGGAAGTCTAGAAATGGCAATTCAAAAACATAGAACCCCACATCTCGACTAAGTAAAGGATCGACAGTGCCAAAGGCGGTCGCGTGTTGATACTGCAGAAAGGTAAGCCACTGGCTAGAAGCGAATAAGGCCATGAACAGTGCTACAAGGCTAGCCACGGCAGTGACGATTGTGCGTAGACTCTTTTTGTCAAGAACCAATGGCGGTGTTTCGGCACCAAGCGCACCAACGAGATATGGCTTCTTGAGTTCTTGTAACGCCAATCGAAGATTACCGCCCAACAATACGAGCGTTCCCACAAAAACCGCAGCCCCAAGTAGTATTTTTGTCGTTAGGCTCGTGACAAAAATCTGTCGATAGTCCACTTCCCCGAACCATAACCACTCAGCATAAAAATCTACAAGTGCTGGTATGACGATGAAAAGGAAGAAGCCAATTAGGATAATCGGAAGCCTAGCTGCCATGAGATACCTCTATTGCCTGTCTGAACTACAGATTTATATAGCGACGGGCATTATACTGCGTAGAACGATAGCGTGTCGAAGTTGAGCAAGTCGTGTTTGATTAAAATTACCTTTTAAAAACACCTTATTGTTATAGGCGCGTTGTAGGGTCATTAATAGGGGGCGTGTATATGAGTGATCGGAAGTATCGACAACGTGGCTACCAAGACGACGATCAATCGAAACGTCAGCCACGAGGCGAACAACGATCAAGCACCAGCGAAGACCGTACTCCACGTGAATTTCGGAAAGCGAACTTACCGAAATTCCGCGAGGTTAGTCGCTGTATGCGTTGCGGCCAATTGCTCGACTCAGCTGTCGATAACACGCAACTATGCACGAAATGCGGTAGTCCGCTGCACAGTTGTGGCCAGTGCACCTGGTTTGATACCGGGGCTCGATTTGAGTGTAGTCAGCCAATTCCTGAGCGTATCAGTCCAAAGGACGGTCAAAATGATTGCACTTATTTCGAGTTACAGCGCACAGTCGAGCGGGAGACTGGCTCAGTCGGACCACAGAATGCCAAGACAGCCTTTGACGATTTGTTTAAGTGATTGGTACTCGTCTAGTTTTAACTCAAGTCAACTTTCTCTTCTTCTATTAACGTGTGAACTCTTGGGCACGTTCAGCATCGAACTCTGGATTCTCTAAAGGCATCTGTGCGCCGACATTTTGACGCCAAGCATGCAGCATGTCGGTCAAGTGTTTAGCTTGAGATGGGTAGCGTGTAGCGAGATTCTGGCTTTCAGTGACATCAAGGCCTAGGTCGTAAAGCTCAACTCGCGCATCTTCGTAGAATTCAATTAACTTCAGGTCGCCGACACGAACGGCGCCATGTGGCGTTGCACCTCCTGGATGGTAATGGGGGTAATGCCAGTAAAGGGCTTCACGATCAATTGGGCCTGTAGCATTTAACAAAGGGACGAGGCTTATGCCATCCTGTAATTCCCGTGAATTGGTAGCTAAGCCGGCAATGTCTAAAATCGTTGAATAAATATCTGGGCTAACTACAGGAGTGTTTTCCACTGCGCCAGGTTCGGTGGTGCCAGGCCACCTTACGATGAACGGCACACGGATGCCGCCTTCATAACTTGAGCCTTTCCCAGCACGGAGTTCAAGGTTAGACGTGACAGGTCCCCATGGAGAGGCATCCCGTACAAGTCCACCATTGTCTGACGCAAAAATAACAACAGTCCGATCCGTAATATCTAGGTCGTTCAAGGTTTCAAGTAACCGTCCAACGCCATCGTCCAGACTTTCGATCATGCCCGCATAGCCTGGATTACGCTGACTTGAAGTGTCCGCGTTGAGTGTTTCGGCTTTTGCCTCATACTTGGTGAGTTTCTCGAGTGGAGGTTCGATCGGCGTATGAACCGTGTAGAACGGTAAGTATAAAAAAAATGGGTTTGTACGATTTTCCGTTATGAAGGCAATCGCCTCGTCAGTCAAACGATCAGTAAGGTATTCGTCGTCGGTCTCGGGTTCTTGCAATGTTGGAATATTGTAGGGTGCGTAATAACTTGGTGGTTGTCCCCGATGGTCGCCTGCCACATTCAAGTCAAAACCATGTGCTTCAGGGGAATCATCTCCAAGGTGCCACTTGCCGATGCTGGCTGATACATAGCCACCGGTGGCGAGAGCTTCAGCCAATGTCGTAACCTCAGCCGGGAGTTTATGGGTCCATGTTGGCACTTGCAATTTCGCCCAAGGCCTAGAATGTCCGTGAATCCAGTCCGTAACGTGCAGACGTGCTGGATATTGTCCAGTGAGAATGCTGGCTCGCGTGGGTGAACATACGGTAGCAGCAGCATACGCATTCGTGAAGCGCATACCCTCGTGAGCGAGCCGGTCAATATTTGGTGTTTGATAGAAACTGCTACCCATGATGCCTAGATCGGTCCAGCCTAAATCGTCTACAAGTACCAGTACGATGTTCCAGAATGGTGCAGTCGATCTTTCGCTTTCGGACTTTCCTGTACACCCAGCAACGAGCGCTCCTACGAGTCCAATCAACACTGGCAAAACTAACCACTGACGCGAAATTTGCATCCTTGTTCCTTCTGAGTTCAATCAGGATAGCGATACTACACCCAGTTACTATCTAAGAATATACTCGTTTGCTAGGCTACTCGACGAGACTGGAGTTGACCTTTTATTTACTGCAATAACTAACTTTTGTGAACATCGTGGTAACTTATGCTGCTTCACTAAAGAACGGAAACCTGACATTCGTGAAGGAGAAAATCGTTATGGGCGGCATCCAACGTTGGGGACAGACAATGGCGATAGCCATATTTGTAACGACAATCTGGCCGGCGATTGTAGTTGCACAGGAATCGACTCGTCCAAACATTGTTTTTATTTTTACGGATGACCATGCCTATCAAGCGATCAGCGCCTACGGTTCCAAGATTAATCACACCCCAAATATTGACCGGCTCGCTCGTGAAGGTATGCGGTTCGAGAACGCCCTGGTGACCAATTCGATCTGTGCACCAAGTCGGGCCGTCATCCTAACGGGTAAATATAGTCACCTAAATAGCGTGCGTGACAATGGCCAAATATTCGATGGAACGCAGGAAACCTTTCCGAAGTTGTTGCAGCAAGCTGGGTACGAGACTGCAGTAATCGGTAAATGGCATTTAAAGAGCGATCCCACCGGATTTGATTACTGGGAAGTGCTACCTGGTCAGGGCGAGTACTACAACCCTGATATGCGAATCGAAGGCGATGAGCGTCAGCATCACGGGTACGTCACCGATATCATTACAGATCTAACATTGGAATGGCTCCAGGATAAAAGGGATCCTGACCGCCCGTTCATGGTCATGTATCAGCATAAGGCGCCTCACCGGAACTGGATGCCTGGCCCAGAGCACCTCACACTCTATGACGGTATGACACTTCGGGAGCCACCGACGCTCTTTGATGACTATGCTAATCGGGCCAGTCCGGCACGACTTCAGGAGATGGAGATAGGACGTCACCTGATCGACAGATACGACCTGAAGCTTGGACCACCGACTGGTACAACAGACTCTAATCGGGAAATGCAGTGGTGGCTTGATAGTTATGGTCGACTCGACGATTCCCAACGCCGTGTCTGGGATGCGATATACGATCCCAAAAACGCGAAGTTTGAGGCTGCTAATCTTGAAGGTCGTGAGTTAGTTCGTTGGAAATACCAACGCTACATCAAGGATTATTTGCGGACAATTGCATCGGTTGATGACAATGTCGGACGAGTCCTTCGTTACTTGGATGAGACTGGCCTTGCGGACAACACAATTGTCATTTACAGCTCTGACCAAGGTTTTTATTTGGGCGAGCACGGGTGGTATGACAAGCGATGGATGTACGAAGAGTCGCTCAAGACGCCGCTTATCGTCCGGTGGCCTGGTCAGGTTAAGCCAGGCAGTGTCAACGGCGACATGGTTTCAAATCTTGATATTCCAGAAACATTACTCCAGATGGCAGGTGTTGAAGTCCCTGGTGACATGCAGGGGCGCAGCCTTGTTCCATTGCTTGAAGGCAAGACAGTCGAGGATTGGCGAACGAGTTTCTACTATCACTATTATGAAGAGGGCATACATAACGTTGCGCCACATGAAGGTGTCCGGACACCTACACATAAGTTGATACATTTCTACGGGACTGACGAATGGGAAATGTACGATTTGATGGCAGATCCAAATGAGATACGTAGTGTTTATGGCACGGTAGCGCACGCTGCAGTACAACAGGCATTGCTCGAAGAGTTAGTTCGCTTGAAAATGGAGCTGCAGGTTCCCTCGCTGTAATGCCTCAGATTCACTGGCGGCGTCTTGGCTGGAGTTACTATGTGGCTGCGGGGTTACTTTCCATTTTCTTGGGTTGTCAAAACCAGGCACCTGATTCCCTGCTGACCGATCGTCCTCCAAATATCATAATCATCTTTACCGATGACCAGGGCTATGCGGACATTGGCCGATTTGGTGCTGAGGGATTTGAAACGCCACACCTTGATCGTATGGCTGCTGAAGGGGCGACATTCACGAGTTTTTATGTGGCGTCGTCCGGATGCTCTCCATCTCGAGCCGCGTTACTCACAGGGTCATATCCACAACGTGTGAGCATGCCACGGGTGTTATCACCTCAAGAGAATGTCGGGCTCCACCCTGATGAAATCACGATCGCTGATCTATTGAAACCACTTGGATATGCTACAGCAGCCGTTGGCAAATGGCACTTGGGTGACCATCCTGAGCATTTACCTTTAGCTCAGGGATTTGATGAGTACTTTGGTCTGCCGTACTCGAATGACATGACGCCTGACCCAACGAAGAACCCTAACCCGCCAGCACGACGGTGGCCACCATTGCCATTGCTCGTTCAATCAGAGGTCGTTGAGATCGAACCAGATCAGTCGCAACTGACTAGGCGTTACACAGAACGCGCAGTTGATTTTATTGAGCGTAATGCGGACCGCCCGTTCTTCTTGTATTTGCCTCACTCGATGCCTCATCTCCCATTATTTGTGTCTGAACGATTCGCAGGTGCTTCGATTCGCGGTCTTTATGGTGACGTGATGATGGAACTCGATTGGTCAGTTGGTGAGGTCTTAGCAACACTGGAACGCCTTGAGATTGATCAACAGACGCTTGTGGTCTTTACGTCTGACAATGGTCCTTGGCTAATCAAAGGCTCGCATAGCGGTTCGGCAGGACGTCTTCGTGAGGGAAAAGGCACTACGTTCGAGGGCGGTCAGCGCGTCCCAGCAATCATGCGCTGGCCAGGGCATATTCCACCCAGCTTGGTCGTTGAGGAACTTGTTACCGCGATGGATCTATTTCCAACGGTTGCTGCACTGGTGGGTGCCGAGCTTCCACGTGACCGAATACTCGACGGGAAGGATATATGGCCACTTATGGCTGGGAGGTCAGGAGCCGTTACTCCCCACGACGCGTTTTTCTACTACTGGCCAGATCAACTGCATGCGGTCCGCTCGGGACGTTGGAAACTCCACGTGCCGCATAGTTATCGTACCGTTGACGGTGGCAAGTTGGCTACCCGAACTTTTCAGGGGATTTACGGGCAGGGCAAGATTGGCTTATCGCTTTTCGATCTAGAAAACGACGTTGGTGAAACCACTAACTTGGCCCACGAGAATCCCGAAGTGGTCACGAGACTCCTGGCATTAATTGAGCAGGCCCGAGACGACCTCGGAGATGCTCTCACTGGACGTGAGGGTCGCAATATTAGGCCGCCTGGCAGGGTGACCTCCCCCTCATAAGCGTTTATTGCTTTATTGGCAAAAGACCATGGTTTATCGCTGTTTCATTTTTGTTGTCTGTCTTGTGTTGGTCGGTGGTGTAGGACCGGTTCGTGCGTACACGGTACAAGATTCGTTGAGGCCGAAGGGCGAACCGCCTGAAGTCGAGATCACAGAACCAATTCGAGTCTTCGTTTTTGTTGATGATGAACGCAGCGATGTGCCAACCGCATTGACACAGTTGGGTTCTGGCTCGACTAGGACGAACAGCTATGCGTTTAACCTTAATCATGGGCGCCAAGCTGTTCGGACCCTCGAAATGCAACTCCAAAAGAATGAGAACCGTCAGCAATTAATGATGGTTGTACCCTCTCGATCCCAAGCAGACTTGTTTGTTGAGATCGTCGCCACAAATCGTACCTACACTTTCTCGGCCGAGAGTGCCGTAAGCCGTGGCTCTGCCTTCGGGTCATCAGGCTGGCTTGGAGTTTCTGGGTCCCGCGTTGGACATCACCGACAAGAACGAGTGATAGTCGCTGAAGTGTCGGTTCGCAATAATGATTTCTCAATGAGGCTGTTCGGTCGGCGTCGAAACAGCATCGTGCTATCACCGTCAGTTATTTTGGCAGCGATGTTGGAGGAATGGATCGAGAAGAACCATGATGGTTTATTGCGAGTTATTTACGGATTGTAACGCCTTGGTTCAAGGGATTCATTCGATCGAATAAGGAATCAACGGCCGACTCTTAGAACAATAGGTGGGCGACTAGTGCAATCACTGGCACAGTAATAATGGTTCGAAGTAAGAAAATTAAAAACAGTTCGCCGAATGTGATTGGAATCTTTGAATTTAAAATCAGCGCACCAAGTTCAGAAATATAGACGAGCTGTGTCACCGATGCGCACGCAATTACAAATCGGGTGTGCTCGCTGACGATCGACTGACCAAGGATTGCTGGTAGAAATTGATCCGCAAAGCCTACGAGTAAGGCGGTAGCTGCTGCGCTGGCGTCAGGAACGCCAAGCAGGTCTAGAAATGGAACAAATGGTAGAGCGGCCCAGCGAAAGATGGGCGTGTGTTCGGTCAACACGAGTGCAAGTGTGCCGATCGTCATGATGAGCGGGAGTAATGTGAACCAGATGTCGAGCACATTAATCGATGCACGGCGCACGATGATCGGCCAGGCGGGTGCGCGACGCGCTCGCAAGATCGCTAATTCGAGACCCCAGGATAGAAGGCTTCGGGTCCTTGGTGATTCCTCAGCGAGCTGTCTTCCTATTGGTGCGTAGTAATTGTCGCTTTTGCGAGAGAGCGGTGGAATGCGCGGCATAATAATTGCCGCCATCGCTCCTGCGATTAGTACAGTGCCGTAATAGGGAAGGAAAAGATGCACCAGTCCAATGAATTCAATTATGACAAAGGCGAACGCTACCGATACCACAGAAAAGGTTGTTGCAATCGTCGCGGCTTCGCGATCCGTGTAGTACCCCTGCTCATACTGTTGCGTTGTGATAACGACGCCGACCGGGGCTGATCCCATCCACGAGGCAAGTGCATCGATGGCAGCACGACCTGGAAGCCTAAAAAGCGGCCGAAAAATCTTACGGAGCAATGTACCAATAAGCTCCATTAATCCAAAGTCGGTAAGAAGCGGAAGCAAAAAAGGTGCAATCAAGAAAATAACTAATAACACCGGAATCAGATCATTTAGAATTACACCGCCCGTGGTGTCAGAAACTAGCCACGCTGGTCCAATCTGCAACAGAACTGCTCCAGAGGCGAGCGCCGCCGTTATACGGCTCACCAGCGTTAATCGACCGACTACAAACAGAGACCACACTGGCTGTTCCGCCAATTTGCTTCTGATCGTCAAAAAGCCACCTCGCTTGGCCAAAACTTGCATGACCACCGTCGCCTGCATTGAGATAAAGATGACCACTGTTGCGAGAAGTGGGAGACTCGCGTTAAGTTTTTCTTGGATGAGTGTTGAGAGAATTCCCATTCCAATATTGATGGAGTCACGGAACGGGACCGGGAGTAGCAAGGCCGTCACACCAAGCACTGACGGAATAACGAATCGAGCATAGTCAATAAGCTGGAACGCCGGTCTTAAGGATTGTGCCTCAGACTTGGTGTCAAGCATAAATCCCACAAGCTAACATCAGTGACGGCTTTAATATTTACTGACTTGAGGAAGTGTCGCTCACTGTGAACATCGTCATCATGCCGGCTTGGAGATGCTCAGCAATGTGACAGTGCAACATCCATTTACCCGGATTAGTCATATCAGCCAGGATATCCACAGTTGAACCAGACGGCACAATCGCAGTGTCTTTCCAAACCAAATTATTGTTGGGAACATCGTCGATGGAGAGCACCAGGTAACGCTGACCATGCAGGTGGATTGGGTGATTCATCGGATGAAGCGTTTCTGGGTCATTAAAAATCCTAATTTTAACCACATCACCAACCGTGAAACGCCAGTCAATTTCCATGTTTTCATGGCCCGTATCGGGCTCGCGTAAGATCCATTCCACTTGGTTTCCCGTCGACAACCAGTTCATCATTGGCATTGCGTCGTTCCATTCAAGTGGCGGCGAGTACAGTCCCGCCTCAAATTCCAATGATCGCATTATAGGCAGGGGGAGGTTTGTTAGCCTGAGAGTTAACTCAAGTTGTCGATCCGCAGGTCGGTTAAATGCATCGCGGTACTTATTAATGTCTTGGATGACGTCATTATGCTCACGCAGTGTTTCGAAATCTTTCCCGAGGTTCTTCACGACCGGCCTGTCACTCACGATAACCGTGCCGAGGTCCAGAATCTGATCGTAGAATTCTCCCATGAAGTCATCAATGGCTTGGATTGCGTTGGTGAGTTTGATTTCCCCAACTTGGTCGAATCGCACCTCGACCACATAACGCTCTGCTGGGGCGATAACAACACTGGTCACCCACTCTTCCCGCTCAAACTTGCTAATGTCGGAGGCTACGATTTTAACGGGGGCATTACCGAACACAATGTTGAACGTGCGTGTGTTGGCGACATTCGTGAGGTAGAAGCGCACGACCTCACCTCGGTTAACGTGCAGCCGGTAGTCAGTGGCACCGTTCACTAGCATTACGTTTCCAAAGCGACCCATCAAGGCATGGCTTGGAGATTCATAACCCCAAGGGATCAAACCTTGTTCGTCCATGAGGATGTCATCGAGGATTAGTATTTCTTCATGATTTACGGATCCGTAGTAATTCGGGTCAGGCGGTGTGACGAGCATGTTGCCGTATAAACCGAGATCCTGTTGGATATCCTCACGCATATGAGGGTGATACCAATAAATTCCTGTGTCGCGAAAAAAGAGTTCGTACGTGAACGACTTGCCTTGTTCCACAGCTGGTTGCGTTACATTGGCTACACCATCGAAGCGATTGTCTAATCTGAGTCCGTGCCAATGGACGGTGGTCGGAAGCTCAATATTGTTGGTGAAGTTCACTATTATGGTTGACCCGTGCTCGGCTTTAATGAGCGGGCCTGGATATTGCCCGTTGTACCCATACATGAGCAATGTCTTGTCGTTAATCGTGCGACGCACGAGTGATGCGCTTAGGTTGAATATGTCGCCGTCCTTCATCTCGATGATTTCACTTGGCACCGCTTCCGCGAAGTGACTCGGATCCATATCGTGCATGGCGAGAAATGGTCCAACAATCGGTACAGCAGTTTCTATTCCTGGTAGCGGGGGCATTGGAGCATCCATCGGTGGCATGCGCCAGGAAACGTTGCCGTCACCAATCACATCTGTCGCGTTCATCCCCATGTGATGAGGCATTTGAGTTGGCATTGGGCGGGTAGAGGGGTCCTCGCTACTCTGTGTTTGAGCTGATGCGAGAGGGCCTGTTGCGACCCACAATCCAATTAGAATAGCGAACAAGACTTTTAGTAAATGCTTGGTGGATATGGTGTTAGGTTCTTCACCACACCTTTTGGTAGAAAATTTGATCACTTGAAGCCGTATTTTAGGCACGGCTCGTTCTCGTACGGGCCGTGGCCGGCAAGTGTGTGCATCATGCCGCTGCGCGACATTCCACGCATGACCACAGGCCCAAACCAGCGATTCGTGACCTCGGTGCTTGGTTCGAGTGTGACCAGAACTAAGAATTTGTTCCAATCGACACGACCGGACGTGGTTGTATCAGCATCCAACACGCCAAGCCGAACGATTTCATCAAGATTAGGCGAGGATGCCCAAGCGGTGTAGACACCTGACCGTGGTGGTTTGATTCGGTCGATAGAAAGAGAAAGATCATAGACATAACTGCCCCGTGTAGATACAGCAACACCAAACGGAGAGCGGGCGAACCTTACGGAACCTTTACCAGTTGCTAACCCGGTGCCATGGACGCGCTTGGTAGGAACCATCTCGATCGCGTAATAGTCTGACACTGAAAGGGGTGCCGTGATCACCGCAGAGCATGGGGCCAATACACTTGGCGATGATGGTATGTTGGCAGGGACGCCTGCACTCTTGGTTGGACTAGTGAAGACAAACAGCAACATCAAACCGAATAGCGTGTGACGGACCATGATCATCATGTAACTATTTTCTCTTTCAGCGATTCAGTTCTGACCAGGCACTGACTCCCAGTCCTGCGCGCTTGAGATATTCGGCATACCCCAATCCTCACCGTTCCAACCAGAAAACCCTTCCATACGGAAAGTCCAAAAACCTGTTGTCATGTCGCTGACGATAATTAATCCGTCAGCGTTACGCACGTCTACCCCGAAGGCGCCGTTGAACTGTGAATATCGAATCTTATTCGGTGGGCCGGTGTAGGTGTCGTAGTATCCCACGGTAACCGGGTTCTCTGGATCCATGAGGCTGAAAATTTGCAACCCGTCTAAGTAACCTGAGACGAATACATAGGGCCACCTGACCTCATGATTATGCACAAGGTGACGCCAATCTGCGGTCCAAGCTGAGATTGGTTGTCGGATGTTCGTTGTTTCCCCATTCAGGGCAGGTTGGAGATCGAATATGCGCAGTGGTGCGTACTGGTATTCGGTTTCAGCGACGACATAACGCCCATCTGGTGTGGGCGTAAATGTATGTCCTGATTTCACACCACTGATGCCAGTCAAGGTGATGACTAGTTCAGGCTCTTCAAGTTCGGTGATGTTGTATACATAGTAGCCACCAGTGCCGCCTCCATAGAATCGATCCTCAGCGGTGTCCGGATGATAGCCGGCGTAGAAATCGTGGTACCCACGACGTTGACTGCTGGTATCCGGGACCGGAATCTTGGCGACGAGCACGTCATCTAGGAATCCTTCGACCGCGTAGCCCATGTCGTACACATGTGCATAAGGACCAGCCACAGTCGTTATCAGTAGAACGCGTCCAGTACTATGTTTGTAAATGAAGATATTGTGAAAGCCGCCTGGATGGTCCGGAGCCCGCAACCGAGCTACTTCCTTGACCGTTGACGGGTCTGGTAATCCAGTCACATCAAGAATAACCGCCCCTAAATCTGGATTAGGCCCACCCTGACGGAACTGCAGTGACTGGACGACGTAATAACGCTCATTCCATTTAAAATGTTTGACGTCCATGCCACCCGTTCCTAAGTGAAGATCTTGATTCTCGATACGCCACTTATAGATTCGCTTTGGTTGGCTCGGATCGTGCAGGTCGATAATGTCAAGCCCCTTGTCTCCCTCAAAGCCGTAGACCATTCGACCGACGTAAGCGTAGGGTCTGTGCATCTCTTGTTCAAGGTCTGTATCCGAAACGTTTAACCGTGGCCCGAGAGGGAGATGAGCAAGCAGAGTTATGTTGTCGCTGCCAGGTTTGTCAGGCGTCCATTGACCGGAAGCAGACTGGCTCGGCACTAGGATTGCCAAGAGGGTTACAAGTAGAACGGAAACGGAATAAGGGTATTTGCTATCAATAACAGTCATGAGTGTCCTCAAGTTATCGAACGGACTAGCCAAGCCTCTGGGGCTACAATACTACGAATTTCGTACTTTTACTTGACCCAAGTGACCGGTATGGCGGATGCTGGCGAATTATGTTTGCACACCGAAGTTTTTACGTCACCTGCGCCCTCCTCTTCACTCTAGTTGGTACGAGTGCAGCACAAACTCCGTCAGTTCCGAAACTTCTCGTGGTTCTCGTTGTTGATCAGATGCGGGCAGATTATGTGGAGCGATTCCAAGATCAATGGACTAAAGGTTTACGGCGCCTGATCGACGAAGGGGCCTGGTTTCGTCAAGCCGCTTATCCTTATTTTCAGACAAACACGTGCGTCGGACATGCGACGATCTCTACAGGGGCGCTTCCTGAAACACACGGCATCATTGGTAACGCGTGGCACGATCGAGCATCTGCGATGTTGCGACGATGCGCTGATGACGAGAGATCTCTCATTGTGAGCTATGGTGCTCCAATTGCAGGAGGGCTAGGTCCTGCCAGTCTGCGTGCGCCGACTTTAAGTGATGAACTAAGGGTTCAAGGCGAAGGCGCAACACGAGTGGTTAGCCTTTCTATGAAGCCGCGGGCGGCTATCATGCTAGCCGGTCAAAGTGCTGACGTTGTCGTCTGGCGTGATGACACGTCGTTAGTGACTTCTGGTGTGTACTCGAAGCAGCCTGTTTCTCTAGTTAAGCAATTCATCAGTGACAACCCTATCGCTCAAGACTTCGGTACAACTTGGACGCGGGCGTTTCCGGTTGATACGTATTTGTACGACCCAATTACTGAACATAGTCGACCATTTGAAGGGTGGGACACATCATTGCCACACGACTTGGTAGGGCGTGGCGAGTCCCCAGACTCCCTCTTTTATACCCAATGGGCTGCAAGCCCACGTTCCGATGATTACCTTGTGCGGATGGCAACTACTTTCATTGACGCGTTGGACTTAGGTCAGCAGTCGGCTATCGACTACCTCGGCATTTCGTTTTCGGCGCTGGACCACGCCGGTCATCGCTTCGGGCCCCGCAGCCACGAAGTGCAAGACGTCTTAATTCGACTCGACGAAACGCTCGGCCATCTTTTTGACCACTTAGATGCCACAGTTGGTCAGGGAGGTTATGTTGTGTCCTTGTCGGCTGACCATGGCGCTATTCCGATTCCAGAAGCGTTAGTGAACCAACAAATTGATGCCGGACGAATTCCTGCAGCTGAGATCGTGAGTGCCGCTGAACAGGCCGCTGCATAGTTCCTCGGGCCAGGTGAATATGTTGCTCGATTCGAAGAGCAAGACTTTTATTTCTCA